>CAVOPS010000020.1:0-92909 GCA_963698155.1 uncultured Ignavibacteriaceae bacterium
CTTTGGTTTTTTAACACGGGCTAATCCGCTTCTGAAAATTTCTTCAGCGACTTTAACTGCTACATTTACGATACTTCTCTTATATTTTTTATCGGAGGATAAATCAGTCCCTTTGAAAAATCTTCTTCATTATCTGTTCGGCCACTGCTTCTGAAGCAGTTAGCAGCATTTCATCTGTAACTCTTTTTGCTTCCGTTGCATAGATTGCTAAACCAATGCAGGAAAAATGAAAACGTTGTTGCCTTGTCCCGGAGTAAATGTTTTACCATTATATGTTACAGGTGCAAAGGGACTTCCGCTTGCAAATATGGCTTTGCCTTTACTCCAGTTATACGCTTGTTCGGCTGTGCATTCGGAATGAGAAGTTGGGTTTGAATAAGGAAAAATAATCGGGCGTTCATTTATTGCACTCATATTTTCAATAACCTGCTGAGTGAAAGCTCCGCCAACTGTGCTCACACCGATAATCGCTGTTGGTTTTATCTTCAGTATACTGGCTGCAAAGTCATTTGATGGTTCGCTATCGTGAGCAAATGGTTTTTGATGTTCAGCAATATCAGTTCTTGATTTTACAAGCAATCCATTAACATCAAACATCCAGCAGCGGTTATAAGCTTCTTCTCTACTCAATCCATCTTTCTGAAATTTCTTTACAAGCATGTCGGCTATACCGAATGCAGCAGCACCTGCACCAAGAAAAAGAAATTTTTGTTCTTTTAAAAGGTTTGTTTAATAACCGACTTATTGCAATAAAACCTGCAACAGCTATTGCAGCAGTACCCTGAATGTCATCATTAAAGGTGCAGATTTTATCTCTATACTTGTCTAAAATCCTGATCGCATTTACACCCGCAAAATCTTCCCACTGGATGCAAACTTTTGGATAAACTTTTGTAATTGCTTTTACGAATGCTTTTATAAAATCATCATACTCTTTTCCTTTAATCCTTTTCTGTTTTAAACCAGGATAAAGAGGATCATTTAAAAACTCTTCATTATCTGTTCCGGCATCCAGAACAATTGGAAGTGTAAATTCAGGAGGAACACCTGCACAGCTGGTATATAAAGCTAATTTGCCGATCGGAATACCGATTCCACAAATACCTAGATCACCAAGACCTAAAATTCTCTGCCCGTCAGTAACAACAACAAACCTTACGTCTTTAACCGGCCAGTTTTTTATAATCGATTCAATTCTATTTTTATTTTTAATTGAGATAAAAAGTCCTCGTGGTCTCCTTGCAATGTGACCTAACCGTTGACAGGCTTCCCCGACAGTTGGCGTATAAACCAATGGTAAATATTTTGCCGGATCACTCATTATAGTTTTGAAAAATAAAGTCTCATTGGTGTCGAGCAATCCTATCAAATAAATATATTTATTGATTGGTCTATTCAAATTTTCTATCTGCCCCTGGACACGCATAATTTGCGTTTCCATAGATTCTATTGCATCAGGCAATATCCCCGTCAGACCGAATTTCTGTCTTTCATTCTTAGTGAAAGCTGTTCCTTTGTTCCTGCGTGGATTATATAAAATTGAATATGCTTTTAATTCTTTCATTGAGTTCAGTTATCTATTTTATTAATAAAATTATTTTTAATTGATGCTTTCAATTTTCTAAAAACTCATCATCGCTACTATTACCGGTCCCCATGCTGTTAATAAAATATTTCCAAGAGCATAAGGAACTGTATAACCAAGAACAGGTAGTTTACTTTCTGCAGCATCCTGAATTGCTTTTAATCCTGCGGTTGTTGTTCCGGCACCTGATTGTGCACCAAGCAGAATAACAGGATTGATTTTTAATAAATAATGACCGAAAAGAGACCAATAATGTGAGGATGATTGCAACAATAAGTCCGGCGAAAAGTAAACCTAGACCTGTTTGACTTAAGCCAGAAACAAAACTGGGACCTGCAGAAAGTCCTACTATTCCGATAAAAGTTGCAAGGCCAACATTATCAAAAATCCATAGTGCAGGTTCAGGTATACGACCAAACTTCGGTGTTTTGGAACGCAGCCATCCAAAGATTAATCCCATTACAAGTGCACCACCGCTTGTGGTAAGTGTTATTGAAATTCCTGCAATCGTTACAGCAAGTAACCCTACCAAACCTCCTAATAAAATTCCTAAACCGACAAACACCATATCAGTTTCAGATGTAACACGATCTACATAGCCAACTGATTTTGCTGCACGTTCAACATCAGGCAGAAGACCGGATACTTTCAGCAGGTCACCCCTGTTAACTATAGTTTCAGGACAAACGGAATTTCTTGTCCGGTTCTAATCAGTTTATGAAGTTTTACACCGTAGCCGTACTTTGAACCAATCTCTCCAAGTGTTTTACCAGCTAACTTTTTATTAGTGATGATGAAATCTCTGTAAGCAATAGGATAGTCTAAAAGCTCATGATCCATAACTTCAGGACCAAAATCATTTAACTTTTCTACAAATACTTTATACCTTGCCATCACAGCAATCACATCACCAAGATTATAATTGTAGCAGCATTTGTTTCAATTATCTTACCGGATCGGCGAATCCGATGAATAAATATTCTAATGCGACGATATGCTTTTCTATATCTCCAATACTTAGTCCAACCCATTTTGCATTTGTGATTTTGAATGCACGAAGTCTCCAATCCTCAAAAGCAGAAGCCAATCCATTTTCATCTTCGGTTTTTCCTAAAAGTTTTTTCTCAAGCTCACGGCTGGCAGAGCGTAGATCAATCTTCATCAGCTTTGGGGCCAAAGAAGAGAGAAACCATACAAGTATTGTTGTACCAACGAGATAAGTCACAGCATAAGCAACAGGTATGTTGTTGAGAAGAATTGTTTTTTCTGCTTCCGGGAATTTGCAGCCTTTGAATTGATTCACTTGCAGTTCCGATAACTGTTGATTCAGTGAATGCACCAGCAAGCATTCCGGCTGCTGTGCCGACATCAAAACTCATCAGCTTTGCCATGACGAAAAGCTGTAAGCAGACAGGTTACACAAATGACAAGCGTAAGAATTAACTGAGGGACAGCATCTTTCTTTAATCCTCTGAAAAATTGCGGACCAACTTTGTAACCGGTTGCGAAGAGAAATAAATCAAAGAAAATAACTTTAACAACCGGAGCGATTTCAATATGAAATTGACCGATAAGAACTCCAGCAAACAAAGTTCCCAGCACAGCACCAACTTTAAAATTGCCAATGCTGATTTTCCCAATGGCAAATCCTAAAGCAAGAACCAGAAAAAGTGCTAGCTCTGGATAATGCTGAAGTATTTCGATAAAGCTGTTCATAAAATTGTTTATCGTTATTAGTATGTTAAAAGTAATAGCTTATATAAATTCTGGTGTAAAGAAATTTAAAGGTCTGATCATATTGCTGTGGTTCAATAAACTGGATAAAGTTTTCTACACCCAGTGTAAAATCATTCCGGTTATAAAAGGCTATATTAATATTGCCTGAATAAACTGGAGGTTTGGCTTCATTAAATCTCCAATCATTTGAAATAAGTGACCCGCCTAATCCAACACCAAAAGGAATATGAATCCAATTCCTTAAGTCAATGCTTAGAGCGAGTCCAAAGTTATATTGAAATTGACTTTCACTTTCAGCAGCATATACATCTCCATATCCTCCTGAAAGCTTTGTAACTATTCCAAAAACATCACTGAACCTAACCGCAAATCTCAAATCAGTTTGAGTAGTCAGACTCTGATAGTCAGTCACTATCTGTTTGTTAATAACCGTATCTATTTGAGTAATGATCGTATCGGCACGACCAAGAATATCAATAAAGGTTAAATCAGTCGTGTTTAGTGAAATGCTTGCTGAAAACATAAGATCTTCGTTCTCCGCAATCCTGAATAACCAGCCGAGGTTAAAACTTGATGCTGCTGATACGCCTTCCGAAGCAAGCGACAAAAAATTATTTCCTAATCTTGCAAGTCCGTATGCTTTAATGTTCACTGCAGCCCAATCCCTGATAGCATATTGAAATTCCACTCCACCCGTTGAATAGAAAATATCCGGTTCAAATTTTATGGTTTTATTAAACTCTCCAATTGTGATTGGTATTTCAGTTTCAACAATTTCAGCAATTCCGAAACCAAGATGAAATTTAGTACTTACAAAAGGATCGTCTACGGATGATATTGATGTAAAAACGTGATTACCGCGTGACGGTAAATAAGTTGTGTCCGGGTATTGTGGTTTTACAATCGTGGTATCAGAGCTTTGAATTAAGATTGCAGTAGAATCAGATTCCTGCGCAATAGTAAGTAAGGATGGAGTGATACCACTTAAGAAAAATAATACAAGAAATATTTTATTTATTTTTTTCATACTATTAAAAATTTTAAAGTGGTATTAAAATTCCCGTACTCAGCCTTAACCCGGTACTCTTGAAGTTTGATAAATAAATTTCCGTATCCGATTCACTTTCCTCTGAGCGAATATTTATTAGTCCCTGAATATATCTCAGTTCAATGAAGAGTGATGGTCCACCGATTGGTATTTTATAACCAATATTGAAGAATGCAAGAGCATCATAGGTTTTAAAGGTTTCTTTTATATCTTTTTCCTGGGATTCATATTCAAGATCTGCACTGATTAATAGTTGAGCGCTTACACCACTGCCAACAAAGAAATTTCCAGCATTCACTTTGAACATAAGCCCGAGTCCAAAATAGTTTTGCTTTACCTTAAATTTTATGGTTGTATCCTTTAGTCCTTCTTCTAGCTGTACATCGATTGTCGAACCGCGCTGCTCAAATGAGGGCTCAAGGGAGATTACAAAATCTTGTGATGGCTGAAAATCTAAATTTGCACCGGCAGCTAATCCTCTGAATCTCTCCATACCCGGCATCTTCCGGTGCATTGCCCCCAAAGCTGGAATCTGTTGACACCGCCCCAGAGCGACATTTGAACTTGAGCAAATGAAACACCACAAATATTTAATATCAATAAAGCTGCTACTAAAAATTTTTTAACCATGATGTTTTTTAATTAATTATTGACATGATTAGAAATTACCTTCTTCCTCTGCTGCCTCTGTTCATACTTCTGGAGGTATTTGATCTTTGCTGATTATAAGTCTGAGTTCTTTGGTTTCCTCTATCTCTTGATACTTGCTGACGATTCAAGTCCTGCTGATTTCTTTCATAATTAGAATTGTTTTTACTATTCTCAACACTCGACCAGTTGTTTCCTTCCCGTGATTGCCATTGGTTGTTATCTTTTTTATAAACGTTTCCTTGCTTATCGCGAAATCATTTTTATTAGTATTAACTCTGTTTTTTTGCACATCACCTGTTGAAACATTATTTCTTTGTCTATCCATAGTAGATACATTATCTCTTTGTCTATCCATCGTGGAAACATTGTTTCTCTGTCTGTCATTAGTATTAATATTACCTCTGTTTCCACCATTGTACACATTCCTATTGCCATCATTATAATGTGAAATCTGGTTGTTCTGTCCATATCTATATCCCGCATAAAAACCTGCTCTTCTTCCATCGTAGTAACCATGACTATATCCGCCGTGATATCCACCTGCACCCCAATAACCGCCGTGATAAGGATAAGAACTGTATCCAATTGACATCCATCCATAAGGACCACCGAAGCTCATTCCAAATCCAAAGCTCCATCCTGAATAAGGATTATAGTGTGCGGAAAATCCGTAAGTAACCGGTCGGGGATAGTAATAAGCACCATAGTATGGCGGATAATAATAACCTGTTCCATAAATCACAGTTCCACCATACGCATAACAGCCTGTGTATCCGGGATAATATCCAACATACACAACTTCAGGAGTTGAGTCATACACATAAACGTATTTTGTATTGTAAACCGGTGAGTCCGGAGTCATTTCATAAATTTTATCGGGAACTTCTGTTGCAACTTTCCAGGGACCTTTTGGATTGGAAGATTCAAACCAGGTTGCATTATCACAGCAATAGTATTTATCGTTATACTTGATAACACTCTTATCCGTGTTGGTTGCATAGTAAAGATCAGTAGTTGATAATGGCTCAAACTTTGGTTCGCCATCATAATTTACTTCCAGCTTTGTGCTGCGATTAACTTTTGCCGTTTGAGGAATTTGAGTATCAAGTATTGCATCTTTCGATTCCTGAGTTCCCGGAACATTTGTAAGCACATTTCCCATTTCTGATTCGGGTGGAATTTTTGCAAAATCTTCCGGCAGTTTTTCAGGATCTACAAAACTCCAGGGTCCTTCAAGAGATTTTGCATTAAACCATCTGCCGGAAAGAAGAATAAAATATGTCTGAGTGTTTATATCAACTATAATATCACTCTCCGTATTTTTTACGAATAGAAGAGTAGTTCCTTCAACTGAAGCTAACTCTGGTTCTCCAATCGTTTCAATTAGCTCTGCAGGTTTTGTTCTGACAATAATTTTAGGTTTTACTTTAATTGTATCAGGATTGATATCTTTATATTCATCTGGATTTTTCTTTAGTATAAGCTCAATCAGCTCATCCGGAATTTCGCTCGTGAATTCGTAACCATCAAAAATGTTTTCTGATTTATACCAGAGCGGTCCACCCTTCAGATAGTAAACTTCTTCCCAGTTATCTTTGATTATAAAAAACGGAGTGTTGATTACATATTCAAAATCTGTCTCTTCCAGTTTCTTAAATTTTGGCTCACCATCTATAGTAATAAGAGCAGCCGGATATGTTACGTGAATAATTTCAGGTGGATCAGTTTTGAAATTTTCTTTAGGAGTTTGATTATCTGATTCGAGACTGGCAATTAGTTGATCAATTGTAATATCCAATTCCCACTTCGGGATTTCTTCAGCTAAAAATTTCTTCAGCTCTTCAATTTTTGTTGAATCCTGGTCCGGAAACTTTGCATCTGTAACAACCACTTCATCAAGAGAAATTAACCTTGTATCACGATCGGTCAGCACTTTTGCTTGTACCCATACCGCACCAAAGATTGGATCAGCTTGCTTTGGAGTGTTTATCATTATTGCTGCACGAGACTGCAGAATGACTTTATCAAACGATTCAATCTGCGGCTGATAGAATGTAATTTCTAGTCCCGGATGAATGCTTAATTATCTTTGGCCATTCTTCTGAAAAATTTTCAAAATTAAAAATCAGGAGAAGCAGTAAAATTTTTATTCCGTTTAATGCGAAATACTTCATATAATTCCTTTACATTCTTAGTTCTAAATTCAGATGAAAAACCGGACCCTTAGCACCAACAGTATAAGGAAGGCTTAAAGCACCAACCGGAGAATTATTCAGATAAATTACTTCTCCATTTAATCTGACAGCCTGGTTATCGAATAAATACCAATTTACACCAAACCGTCCGTCCCACGGATTACCGTAATCTCCGAAAATATTTGAGCCTGAAAGGTATAGCTGAAGTTTCTGGTCTATTACCATAGATGAGGCTTGCAGTTGAAATCCGTTATCGGTTAGTTCAGTGAAAGATAAATCTTCAACTCCAATACCTCGGATGTTATTCAGACTACGTAAATAGTATTCTCCTTCCAGAGAAAATCCTTTATACTTAACACCAGCATCAAAAGAAAGCATTTTATACTGTACATCAGTGACAAGGATATTTTCTCCAAAGAGTTCTGGAGTAAATATGATGCTACCATCAGATAACCTGATTTGAACATTATCAATTGATTCAGTATTTGGCTGACTTTGTCTGTCTTCATCACTTGTGGTAAAATGCAGACTAAACATTGTTGCGGGCTTTTCGTGTTTATCAAAATCTCCAAAACTTTTCATAAAACCATACTCTCCCGTAGTTGGCATCCAGGACAATGTCATTGACAATGTACTAAGATCGTTGCCAAGCTGTCCTGCATCTACACCGAGCTGACTTAAATTATTTCCGAGCATTATCTGGTAGTTCAACCCATTAATTATCAATCCATTAAGCCAAAGACCAGTAGTGTAAGATGGTCTAAAAAATTCATCTGATATTAATCGATTGTCAGTCCCGAGCCAGAAAGGAAAATTACCGGAAGTGCTTCGCGTTCCGGGTAAAGAACCAATTCCAACACCCAGGTTAAAATGATCGTTAAATTTATACGTGAGATTTCCAGCCACAACTACCTGAGCAAGCTGTCCCTGACTGACGTTTGTTGTCCAGATATATCCTAAGTATCTAAAATTTTCATCTAGAAGCCATCCAAAGAAATAGAAGAGCATTTTATTTACCTGAATATCCTGTCGCTTTTTAATTATGGATGTTTCATCGAATGAATTTGTAAATGAGTCTTCTAATGCAAGCTGATTAAGATATCTTATGTATGAATAAACTTTAAAGTTTACATCACCCCAGTCTTCTTTTAGCAATTTAAAGCCACGCCCGGGAACGTATTTTTCACCTTCTACCTGAGCGAAATTTTGCAAGCAGCTTAAATAGATCACAAGAATAACAGATAGCAATTTAATTTTCATTTAGCTTTCCATTTAAAGAGTATTAGATAGTAAAGTATTTTGATAAATAATTTCTTTTAATTCGTTATAACGTATTTCATCTAATCACAACTTTGCAAATGGCGGAGTAAACAGCATTACACCGACTTCCCAACCTGCTCCTTTTGTACCACCTTCAAATTCGTGATCATAAGTAATTGCAAATACGGTATACTGACTCGGTTCCCAGCGTAACCCGGCTCTGTATTCAGCTGGAACATCCAAATCACCTTCAGAACCCGTAATTTCACCAACAATCGACCACTCAGGGCTGAATGGGTAATAAGCTAAACGAGTGGCGTATGTAAATGCCCAGGCTGTTTTGTCTTCTGACCCATAGTTTTCAGTAACACTAGCTCCCGGCATTATATCCCATGAAAGTGTGTTGTTAAAAAACGCAAGTGTAATTGGTGAATTCACCCAGAATGATTGAAATCCATCATTTACCCTATCCTGTGCATCGAGTAAACCCGGATCCAGACCCGTACCGCCCTTAAATGCCCAACCTCCGGTTTTAGCCTCATTCTCATAAATCATATACTTGAAGTAAAAGGAAGTCGAGTATCCGTCATCGGTACTCGGGTCATCATCGTTGTTATAGATATATACGGCAGCTGTAAATTCCCAGCGGGGAAACAGCGAAAAGGTGTTCATCAACATAGAGTTTCGTTCACCATAAGTCAGGATAATGGTTGCCACTCCATGTGGTTTGGATAAATAATTATCTGAGTTAAACTGCTGTGCTTGAATTGGAATTGATGCGAACAAAATCACACATAATACTATCCCAAGATTAAAATATTTTAATGCATTTTTCATTTTACGTTCGCTTTCTCCCAGGCTCTTACTTTGTTTCTTGCATCATTAAATAATTTTTCATAATTACCTATGCATACTTTATAGGTAACTTCTTCACCGACGAGTTTCCATAGTCTGTCATACAGATGATAAACATAAAGCTGCTTTTCCTGCTTATCAGGTGCAACGTTGTCAGTACCAAATAAAAATCTGTCAGGATACTTGCCGATTATTCTGGCAGTATTTTCCAATGATTTATCGTTGTAGTCGAGCCACTTAGCTGTTTCATCCCATGAAAGATCGAAGTAAAGATGATTGTATGCCGGGTCTGCGAGCATTTCTTCGAACAGTGCTCCCATATCTTCAATCGGTTTAATAATTCTTCCAAGCCCAAGATGTGCCCAGATTATTATTGCGTCAGGATGTCTTTTTATTAATTCCTGGAATCCTTTTACATAATTTGGTTTGTTCGGTTTTGGAAATGGATTATCAATGTCATTATGAATTATAGAGATCAATCCTGTTTCAGCACAGAAGTCAAAAATTCTATCCAGTGCAGGATCAGTGAGACTTGCTACATCACCTGAAATTTTGCTGAAACAAATTCTTTGTGAATACTGAACTCACCAATACCTGTAAACACTCCGGGAAAAGTTGTTAGAACTCTTTTGATATGATCTGCTGCATACATATCAGTAACATTAAATCCAATTATCATTGGATCAAGTCGTTCCTGTTTTTCTTTTGGAAGATTTTTGTACTGCATTGCAATCCACGCATCGCAGAACGAGTAATAGTAGAGTGGTGCATCTGTATCGAGATAATATGTTGGTGCAGCTTCACCGGTAACACGGTAAGACCACTGCTGCTGCAATCGGAAGTCCAAACACAGTTGATCTTCCAACTTTTTCTCCCATTATCGAATCCACATAAAACTCCATCTCAATACCCTCCTGGATGTAGTTTGTTATGTGGAAATGGGCATCGTGAAATAAATACTTATCGTTGGATTGAGCTTTGGATATTACAAATGTGCCAAATGCTAAAAAGAGAAAAAGTGATAAGTATATTGCTCTAAAAAAGTTTAACCTAAATTTATTTTTCATTTTAATATTTCCTATTATTCTTTAATAATTAAAACAGAAAATCAATTCCAGTTGAAATTGTAAGACCAGATTGGCCTCCAATGTAATAACCAAAAGAAGATGACGCCGGTGATTTCTGTACATTAATTGCCTGCAGATTAAATCTCAAGCTTCTCGTACCTGCGGGATAATAATTTGTTCCAACAATAACTTCCCAGGGATATCTCTGGAACTGATCGAATATCCACGATGTCGAAGTATACATTTGTAGCGTGAAAGGAATAACTTCATAAGACGCAGTTGCATAAAATCCATGATCGAAAATTGAATTCGGTATTGTACTTAATGCCGCTTCCGGTCCCTGTGCATTAAACTTAGAAAGATATCTGAAATAATATTCGACTTGTAAGTGCAACCCCTTTATTTTCATTCCCAGGTCAATCGAACCTTGATCGAAATCTGCATCCGTAACTGTTACACCATCAGCGAGTGCATCTGTTTCATAAAACAAAACACCATCTGATAGCTTTACTTGTGTTTCGGCAGATGCTGAACCAATTTGTGACTGACGGTTTTCACGGCAATGAGTAAAAGAAGCACCAAACCGTGTAGCTAATTCCTGATGTTGTTCAAAATCACCGCTGCCTCCCCTAGGTCCGAATTCACCTGTGGTAGGCATCCACCAAATACTAGCACTTGTACTCATATAGCGTGACATCTGGCTTGCGGTTATACCAAGCTGGCTTAAGTTATTGCCTACTGCTACCCAGTATCTAAATCTTGAAATTGGTTCACCCGCTAACCAGGCACTCATTGTAAAGCCGGGTCTAAAAAACTCTTCTGCCAGTACTCGATCACTTCCTAAAAAGAATGGCCAGGGACCTGTCATAGATCTTGTTCCTAAATTAGGACCAATTCCCACACCGGGTACAAGTGCTTTGTTGATGGCATACTGAAGGTTACCAAATATTAAAACCTGGTTTGTCGCATTTAATCCCCAAACTGATATAGTATATCTGAATTTTGGTGTGTAGAAGAATCCTGAAAACCATACAATTGTTCTGTGCCACCAGATATCATTTCTTGTGTCTGCAAATTTTGTTCGATCAAGATGATCCTTATACTCCTGATTTCCCGGCATCTGATTAACATATCGTGCTAGACCATAGGCACTTATATTCAGGCTTGCCAAATTTGTTTTAAATAATTGTGAATCCTTTTCCCGGAGTAAATTCACCTGCGTTTATATTCTCGTATACCTTGTATCCTGAACAAACCAACAAATTCTCCCTCAACTATGTAGTAGTATCTGGTTGAACATCTCCATCTTGTGCTGAAATTTTGCCGGAGAATAAAATGATGAGGCTTAGTAAGAGAAATAAAAACGAAACTACTTTAGAGTTCGGTGATAGAAACAAACTCTTCATAAAAACTATTCCTTTCTTAATTTCAAAATGAATGAGGCCGCCTTAAAAAACTAACTTTGTCATTCTAAACCTGCCTGCTAAAGTATAGTCTTTAGGAGAGAGACTAAAGACTAACACATTCATAATCAAGTATTCACCCGCTTCGACGGCAGGAAAGGCTACTCATTTTAACAAAAAGTTTTAAGACAGCCCCACAACAATTTTTACATTATTTCAAAATAAGATGAGGCTACCTGAAAAACCTGTTATGTAAACTGAGTCCCGATTTAAAGCGGGAGGAGGCTTACTCAGTCTGACATTTATAACTAGTTCCAGGGTAGCCCCATAGAAAATTTATTTAAAAGAACAATTACTGTTTAGGCTGAATCAAATAAGGATTAACCTTTAAGCTGTTCAATAACATATTTAATTGCCAACTGACCTTTTACACTATTACCTGCTTTATCAAGTGGTGGAGAAACTACTGCTATTCCGAATTTCCCCGGAACAACTGCAATTAAGCATCCGCCAACTCCGCTTTTTGCAGGAACACCCGAATTGTAAAACCATATTCCTGAATCGTCATAAAGTCCTGCTGTTGACATAACAGGAAGAGTGTACATAACAGATTCAGGTGAAACGACTTTCTTTTTTGTTACGGGATTAACTCCACCATTAGCTAAAGTTGCTGCCATAATTCCGGCATCTTTAGCGCTAACATTTATAGCACATTGCTTTGTGTAAATATCTGTTGCTTGACAGGATCAAAATACATTCTGCCATATGCAAGAAGAAGATGGGCAATTGCCTGGTTACGTAAATTATCTCCTGCTTCGCTGATGTAAACAGGACATTCAATCCAAGCTGTCGTCCTGCAAAGTCACTATGAACCTGTAGAATAGTTTTTCCATTTTGCGGAAGAATCAGCTCCGCTTATCAAACTGGTTGAAGCAATTGCACCGGGATTTACAAGAGGATTAATTTCTTTTCCTCTCATTCTTTCCACAGCAGTAATTGAGTTGAACACTTCACCGGTTGCATCAACTCCAATTTTATCCTGAACAGATTGATGACCTTGTTCTTCAATTACTTTAGCCATTGTAAATACTTTGGATACACTCTGGATTGAAACCATCGATTCAATATCACCAGCAGTGTAAACCTGACCATCAACAGTTACGAGAGCAATTCCGAAAATATTCGGATCAACAGTAGCAAGTTCTTTGATGTAATCAGCATTGGCACCTTCTTTTACATCTTTAAATTTGTTGTAAGCATCATTGAGAACTTTTTCGATATTTGCTTTTGAAAGATCCTGTGCAAACAAAGTAACAGGACTTGATAACAATAAAGCAACAAGCATTATTGCTACCAATCTTGTGTTGACAAATAAATGTTTCATTTTGTTTGACTCCTTTTGAGTTATGAATAATTTAATTTTGATATTCATATTTTCAACCACCGTAACACAGATTAGTGGCAAAGCCATTCCTTCGGAATAATCTGTGCTACATTTTGGTCAGCCTCTATCTTTTTAGAATAATACCTTATGCGAAAAATTATATTTGAAAGAGAACTGAAGTTTTAAAATGTCAGTAGTCTTTAAATAATCTTCAGGATATTGAATTTCTCATCCTCTACAAGGTTATTGAAATTGTCGCGGTTACCATATTGCAGTTCAGCTACCATCATTACATTCTGTACAGGATAATAGATTATATTGCCAATTGCATACTGTCCCATCTTAAATGCATCATAATTTTGACCGTCTGTATTATCAATATTTAACATTGAATATCCGATTGCTGTTGCAAATTTCTCACTCCAGTTATGTTCAAGGAAAGCAACCGCACCGAATAGCGGTAAAGCAACTCCTTTTGCATCTTCTCCTGTTCCTTTAATAGCAACATCAACTGGTGCATCGTTCATATAGTTTTGAACTCCTGCTCCATAAAGAACTGAAAGTCTTACTATATTATCCTTTCCTAGTTTAAGATTAGAACTAAGATTGAGTCCCCAACCTACGGCATCACCACTGTAATCAACTTCATCATCATTAAGGTCTTCCCACTTCATATAGCGAACTATACCAGCTAATTCAACATATCCCCACTCGTGTGCTGATCGATATTCTGCAGATAAATCAGGGACAGGAAATCTTCCTTTGAGATTTTGTTCTTGAATAATTTCATTGTAAACCCCTCCATCAGCACTTGCGCCCGGTCTTTCAAGAGCAAACGTCAAACGTGTATCACCTTTAATCGGCATCCATCTGAATTGTACATTGCGGAAAAATGCCATACCGTTTGGTCCCCAATACTCAACTGTATTCGGGAATACATCAATATCCATAAATGGTGACCAGTATTGACCAACACCAAATTGACCAAGTTCACCATAAGCGTGGCGAAGGCGGATTGTGGTTTGACCCGCATCAACACCAGTTCCAAACATTTCAAATTCAAATTGAGTAAAAAGTTCACCGAGTCCTGTTTGCGTGCCGCTCTTTACTCCGAAACGAGTCTGACGAACACTGAAGAAAGCATTACCGTCAGTACCGAATTCATTTTTAATTGTTGGAAGTTTTGTTGGTCTAACAACATCAAACCAGTGCAGGATGAATCTGATTAAAGTTGTAACCTATATCGGTCATTGCAAAACCGTAAACCTGGAACCAGTTTTTATCCTGTGCTTTTAAATCTGAAACGGAAATAAAAAGCAACAAAGCGATGAATGTTGTGAATAGAACTTTCATACATTACTCCTTTTTGTTTGTGATAATATATTATTATTAGTTGGTATTGAAATGTCTAATTTGTATCTAATTAAATCTATCAGTGCTTCGCCATCAACAGGCTTGCGCAGATAAGCCAGGGCCCCATAATTTTTTGCAGTCGCGATCTTGTGTTGCGTCATCATATCGCAGTTACTATAATAACTGGCAAATGCATATCCTTTCTTCTCCAGATATTCTAATAAAGAGCATCCATCTCATCCCGGGTAAATGAATATCAAGAATCAGTAAATCATTCGCCCCTGCTTTGTAATTTTTTAAAACTCTTCAGCACTTTCAAATGAACTGCATTTATAACCCAGCCGATTTGAGCAGCATCATAAATCCATCTCTAACATTTTGGTCATCATCTACAATATATACCATGGCAATAAAAATTTTTTAGTTAATAATTTCAATTAAAATCTATTTCCAATAATCATGTAAGTATAATCCACTTAGTCATACTTAGTATTTAGATCTTGTTTGATTAAAAACCTACTCCACCTCCAATACTGATAAATGGATCCCAATCTTCATAAGGTGAATTTTCATCCTGCAATCACATCAAATAATACCTCCACATAGACTGCATGCATTTGGTCCGATGCGTTGACTTAATCCACCACCAGTAAAATATAAATGGGACCCAATTTCGTTCAGATTCCATATTCCCTGGTTGCTAAATCTATAAGTCTGTTGCTTCATAACTGAAATAAACAAATTCACCGTGAAGGTAAATTTGACGGGATAACTCTGATATCTAGTAAATACACTTCCGCCATAATTATGTGAGTATCAATTCTAGTTCTCATATATTTGATCATTTATATATGAATATCCAATTTTTCCACCGATTGAAAACTTAGGTGTAACTTTATATCCGACAAGTGGATAAATTCCTATATAAATGTAATCATTCCAAAAACTAAAACCGATAGTTCCTCCATAATACCATTTGCTCGGTGAGGATGATGTGGGTGGTGCTTCGGGTTGAGTTTCTTCTTCAACAATTATTGAATCTTTTTCAACTTTTACAGAGTCCATTTCTTGTGCAATTGCAAAGGAAGAAAAAGCAAATAGAAGAATGAGTGCAAAGTGTTTCATTTTTTATCTCCTTGAATATTTTGTGATGAAATCTATTTCTAATTCGATATAATAGTAAATAGGTACTTAGTCCTATATGACTGGTATAATAGAATGAAAAGTCAGGATATTTCCGATAAAACATTCCGCACTTCTACACCGATACAGATTTTTTCTCTATTTTTGAAAAAACATTTTGGCTAGGCACTCAGTGTCATTCGCAATGAAATTAAATTTAAACTCTGAGCTTGTTTACCAGCTTTTTGGATTAACGGAAGAGGAAACCGCTTACCGGCAGGCAGGTAAAGATTGTGGCGGGAAATTAATATGTCACCCCTAAAGGGGTTTAATTTGGTCTTTGCGTTATAACATTCTATAAATATCTATTCCCTACGGGAATAAAAAAACGATGTCCCGTTAGGGACAATATGTTTATAGAAAAAAAGCGACACCAATAAATGAAGTCCCGCTAGGGACGACATAGAATTCTCTTTACGGCTTAACGGAAGAAGAAACCTGCCGGCAGGCAGGTAAAGAATGTTAAGGAGAAATAAACCCACCTAAAAATAATATCTCAAAGAGAAAGAACTTAAAATTGTTTTAATCTTTTCATCGCTTGCCATGTAACTTAGCGATTGATAAGTGTTTTCAATTCCAATATCAAAATCTTTATGTCCGGTGTAAGCTAATTTGAAACCGTATGTAAAAATATCTTTAACATTTGAACCTCCTTCACCGAAAGAGTTGTATCTAACACTTGCAAGAATTCCTATTGGAAATTCGATAGCGTCCACATTATCAAAATCAACCGAGAATGCTGCGCCCACTCGAACATTGCCTCTGGTTTTTGTTTCAAATGCTTCGCCTAAACCCCATCCTGCTTGAGCTAAAACCCCGCACCAATCTGTCGGTGCGTAAGCATAATTAAGATTCAAAATAGTACTAGATATATTATCCTTCTCGAGCAAACTGGATGTTGAATCAAATCCACCCTCTTCATAAACTTCTTTAACAAAATCGTAAACCGAATACAAATATATATTCTGGTATTTAAAATCCAGGGTTGTTGATAGAACCATATTATCATTTTGCCAAATTTTAGCTTTTCCTCCAAGCGTTAAAAAGGTTGTATAGGAAATTCCCGAAGTAAGAATTGTGTACATATTACTACCAAGTCTTCCGGACCCGCCAGCGCCTAAATTGAAAGCTAACCAATCATTAACTGCTAGTTGAAACTGTAATTCTCCCGAGATATATGTTAAATCACCGGATAAAGTATCTCTGATATTTCCATCTAGATCTTTAACGTAAGAATTAAGATCCAGTGCCAGTCCAGTACCAACATTTATTTTCACAAAAGTTGTTATAAAAGGATCATAAACAACTTCAGATGGAATGAAACGAAAATTATTTAAAATCGGTAACCTTTTGTACGCTTAACAGAACTGGAAGAATCCTGGATTTCCTGTGCTTTCAAGCTAAGATTTGCGAATATGAAAATCAGAATTAGCAGCATTGAACTGGTAAAATGTGTTGTTGTATTTTTTTTCATAGCAATACCTCCATTTTGTAAAATGGTTTGTTCAATTAATTAAAGATGTTTTTAGTATTAATAGTATCGATATTTTTCCTAATTCCAGAGTAATATTTATTTTCAAATATCTTTATAACAACTGCGTTACACCGAAAAATAAATTAAAGTTATTGTAGAATGCCTGGCTTGTACCGCGAGCGCTTCCTATAACAATATCGTCAGGCTCAACTGAACCACTAGGAAAATTAAAACTCTGGGGGAAATCTGATCTTTGTCCGTGACTATACTCAAATCCTACTCCAATAAATGTATCATTAAGATTTGTTGAAGCTCCGACTGTAATATGATAAATATTAAAGTCTGTAAAGCCAACAAATAATCCTTCAACATCTTCGAAATTCGCATTACTGAAATCTGTTCTGATAGCTGCATATCCGGTGATTTTATCATTCAATTTATGTTCAACAGCTATGCCCGCATTAAATACATTTTTCATTGAATCAAATACTCTTAGCAACTCTGCACTATTTCTTGGTTTGATAGTAGCAGGATTATTTAGAATGAATTCACCGCTTTCTGGCTGCATAACAACATAGGTCGACAATGGTGCAAACCATTCAGCAGCAAAGTGCACGAATGTTTCATCTGAAATTTTGTATTCAATGCCTGCTGCGATGGAGAAAGGCGATTTATAATGCACAGGCAAACCTTCCTGCCTGTCCGATGCTAGAATATCAATTGGGGCTCCAGTTATGGTATCCACTAAAACGTTATTAGAATTTATACTTGCATAGTCAGTTCCGCCGCTTGCCAATTTTATTGCTATGCTCGGAGTTGTGACTGTTGCCCCTAATTTTAGGTCGTCCCATTCTGCTGATATTCCAAACTTCCCGGAGAATCTTACCGCCCAATAGTCGATATCCACATAAAGATCCGAAGTAGCATTTCGTTGATTAATCGTATCGTAAGCTGCATAAGATTCATATCGTATTTTGGTCTGGTCGCGGTATACACCTATTAAAGTAAAACCGATACCAACGTTATCGGCAATCTTTTTTGAATAGCCAAATCCTACACTTACTTCAGAGAGTAAAACATCAAGTTTCCCCTGGTTAATCAGATATTCATCTCCTTCAAAAGCATTTGCAAATCCGGGTTGTGAAGGAGGTCTGGTTGGAATAACATCGGCATAACCCTCATATCTTTCAGATACTCTGACGTATGAATATCCAGTACTATAAATCATATAACTGAAACGATTGAGGGAATCACCAAGAAAGGGTATTCCACCTGCTAAAGAAGCAGGATACAAGGAAACTCTTGTATATCTTGAATCAATACCAGGTCCCCCGCCATCAATGAACTGAAAATCTTTGATGCCATACATATTAAAATTAAAATTCATACTATTTTTACTCACAAAGCTGAGTGCACCCGGGTTATAAAAAGTAGCGCTGTAATCTCTAACTCCGCCGACTGCAATTCCGCCCAGCAATGCCGTTCTACCGCCAACAGCCTGATCCCAGAATTGTCTGTCCTGTGCAGTAAGTTGACAAATAGTTAAAATGATGAAAAGGAAGGTAAATCTTGTTTTCATAACAGACTCCTTAATAGATTAATGAATATCCCAACTGAAGAATAGTCGGTAGTCGCATGGTTATTAAATAATTACTTTCATCAACTACCCGGCTTATGAGCCAAACGTAAACTTTAAGCTATACCAGAACTTGTATTAGTTAATAATTTATTATGAAATTTATTCCCATTAAATATAACTGTAAATAGACACTTAGTCCTATATGGATGATTTTGTTAAATGAAAGATGAAGACCTATTAATTAATTTATGCGGCAAATAATTTTTATCTATTTTTGAAAAAACATTTTGGTGTTGCATTCAATGTCCTTCGAAAATGCCTTCAATATAGTCACCGATCTTGTAAAAGATTTTAAGGCAAATGAAGAATCCTTTCTTAGTCACGGTTACTCAGAAGCACAATTAAGAAACGATTTCCTAAACAAATTCTTTATTGCACTTGGCTGGGATGTAAGACACGAAGAACAAAAGAATCCCTACGAGCAAGAAGTTAGAGTTGAAAAACCTTTACAGATTGCCAAAGCACAAAAACGTGCCGACTATTCATTCTCATTTAAACCGAATTACCGCACAGTTAAATTTTTTGTTGAAGCAAAAAAACCTGCTCACGATTTATCCAATAAAGATTATTACTTTCAAACTGCACGTTACGGATGGAATGCCGGAACTCCTGTTGCTGTTCTTACCGACTTTGAAGAATTCCATATTGTTGATTGCAGGTTCAGACCAAATATTGATGATGCACTCAACTACAAAATAAAACAATTTCATTATTCTGATATTTACTGATAAAGAAAAGTTCTGCTGAGATTTACTGGCTCTTTTCCCGTGAAGCTGTAGCTGATGATTCAATTGAAAAGTATGCTAAAGATAAATTAGCCAAACCGAAGGGTAAAAAAGCCCGGCTCACCAAAACTGTTCTTCAATCTATTGATGAAGCATTTCTTGAAGAGCTTGATGAAATAAGAAATGACCTTGCAAAATCTTTTAAGAAAAATAACGAGCATCTTTCAAGCGAAGAACTGACAGAAGCAACACAGCGAACAATTGACAGGCTTGTGTTTATTAAATTCCTTGAAGATAAGCTGATTGAACCCGACCATTACGTTAGCGAGTTTGCAAACCCTCCCTCGCTCCCTCCCTTTGATAAAGGGAGGGCTAGGGTGGGTTCTGCTTGGGAAAATTTTCTTACGTGTTTCCACGAACACTGGATGCAAAATATAACGGTGTTGTTTTTAAGAAAAGTCTTATTGATATCACGAAATCTTATTGAACCCGATGATAAAACATTCTCTGCAATTTGCGATGAACTCTCGCACGAAAACACACCTTATAACTTTGATGCAATTCCTATTCACATTCTCGGTTCTATTTACGAAAGGTTTCTCGGCAAAGTTGTGCACGCAACAGACAAGCGGGTTACCATTGAAGAAAAACCTGAAGTAAGAAAAGCAGGAGGAGTTTATTACACACCGCAATACATCGTCGATTACATTGTAAAGAACACAGTTGGAAAGCTGATTGAAGAAAAAACTCCAAAGCAGATTGCAAAGATGCGTTTTGCAGACATTGCCTGTGGAAGCGGTTCTTTTCTTATAACAGTTTTTGAAACTATTCTCGATTACCACAAACATTATTACCTGCAAAATCCAGAACAGGCAAAAAAGGACGGCTGTATTTTATACGAAGGTGCTTACCGTCTTTCCCTAAAGCAGAAGCAACACATACTTACAAACAACATTTACGGAGTTGATATTGACCAGCAGGCAGTTGAAGTAACACAGCTTTCTCTTTACTTAAAGCTGCTTGAAGATGAAACCACAGCAACTGCAAACGATACGTGGGTAATTTTTAAAGAACAGCTTTTACCTGACTTGAATAAAAACATTGTTTGCGGTAACTCTCTTAATTGGAACAGATATTTTGAACCCCTCCTTTGTCCTCCCCTTTAATAAAGGGGAGGATGATGGACTTCCCTCCCTTTTGGAAAGGGAGGGACTGAGGGAGGGTTAGATGAACTTAAAACTCAAACCAATGGATTTTGAAAAAGTTTTTCCTGAAGTAATGAAGTCCGGAGGTTTTGATGCGATTGTTGGGAATCCGCCGTATCAGAACTTGCACGAAGTAATTTGTGAAAGAACATATCTGAATAAAATACTTTAAATATGAATCATTTGATAGGTAGTAGTTCTGAACTTATTTCACTTTTTATTGAAAAAGTCACTTATCATTAAATACAAATGCACTTTTCGTACATAGTTCCTAATAGCTATATTAACAACTTCGATGAATCAGTTGCGCCATATGTTATAAAAAAAACATTGACTAATTTATTGATATGTTACTTTAATAGATTCTAGCGTATTAAAGAGTGCATCAAATTTCAATATCTTGATTTGTGAAAGATTGTATAAAACCTCATGAAAAAGAGAAATATTAAAGATTAATTCTGTATTCGAAGTTTAGATAGATTAACATGATAAAAGATTATGTTGAAATAAAATCATAGTTATAACAATGGCGGAATATTCGTAAGTGACATAATAAAATGATATTATTAAAATTGTAGTAATCAAGGTTATTGAAGAATATGCAAAGAAACGATAGTTGGCGTATAAACATTACATAACAAGGTATTGGTTATTAAAGATAAATAGAAGAAAACATTTGAAAAATAAAATCAGAAGTGAAAGTATTATCGACACTTTATGAATTTACTGGTATTCAATGAGATAGATACATATGAGAACCATGAGTTATTTCAAATAGCACAAGAACTAGCAGTATAGATTTTGGATAAGCAGATATGAAAAACAGATTAGAACACAAAGTTTATTGATTAGAAGAACAAATGAACTTAGTAGAGTGTTAAGTTTTATGAAACGAGAAGGAATTAAGTTAATATGTACAAGAAACATTAATAATATAATCACTAATATGAGAAACAAATATAATGCTTAAGTATTTACTTAGCATTACTAAATTCAAAATTACTTTAATTGGTTATTATCAGCGTAAAAGATTTTATTAACAAATCTAATTCAAGTTAAGATTTATCTCAAAACATATTTATGACAGTTAGATTCCAGATTATCCAATTAAATTTATAACTGATTAGATCAAAAGATAATCCATAAGTATAAAATCAGTTAATTAGTAGATCAAATGCTCACCGCCAAAGAAGCAACTGCAGCAAGCCAAAACAGAAAGCGACAAAAACTACTTAGAGCGTAAATGTGCCACACTCGATAAAGAAATAGACCAGCTCGTTTACCAGCTTTACGGCTTAACAGAAGACGAAATTAAGATTGTGGAAGGAAAGTAAACCCCTCCTTCATCCTCCCCTTTAGTAAAGAGCCTGTCCCGAACTTGATTCGGGAGGAGGAACGAGGTGGGGTTTGATTATGACTAAACATTTTAACAAAAAATCAGAACAAGAAAAGCGCAGACAGCTTCGAACCAATATGACTTACTGTGAAAAGATTGTGTGGTTACATTTAAAGAAGCGACAACTCGGTTACAGATTTTTACGACAATACTCAGTTGATCATTTCGTAATTGATTTTTATTGTCCGGAATTAAAACTTGCAGTGGAGCTTGATGGTAATGTTCACGAAATTCCAGAACAAAAAGATTATGATAAAGCCAGGCAAAAATATCTTGAAGCCTTTGGCATCAAGTTCGTTAGAATAACGAATGAAGAATTTCTTGGCAATCCTAATAAAGCTTTTAGCAAGATCGAAAAGAAAATTAATTACTATCGTAAAGAAATAGACCAGCTTGTTTATCAGTTTTACGGTTTAACGGAAGAGGAAATAAAGATTATGGAGGGAAGTATTAATTAAGTTCATCACTGCAGACTGCTACAAAATCTGTGTATTTATCCGATATCGCTGATATTTTGAAGTTAAAAGGTTGGATTTAAATGTTTACAAATAACCATGTCATTCAAACATTTAATTTCATCTGGTTCTATTTTTTTATTTCGTTAATTGCTAAACACTAACAGTTGATTGTATTTCAAGCAAAATAATTACATTTTTGAATAAATAATTTTCTCTACTCCGTGAGAGTCAGAGTTTGATTACCTTTTTAATACGTTGGACAACTCAAGAGAAACTCTCCCGAAGCAGAAGTTTTGAAATTAACTCTTTCAACTTCAAATAGGAGGCTCGCTATGAAACAGTTTCTTCCCAAATTTTCACTTATCTCTATTCTCGTCATATTATGTTTTACCATTAATCAAGCTCAGCAAGATTCAGTATTTGATTACACAAAAGACCCTGAGCTTCTTAAAGCAATAAATGATGCGATGGATAGCCCGGTTTCTGAATTATTTGTTTTATGGAATCAATTTGATTGGATACAAGTAACGTTTCCGCAGCCTGCCAATAAGTTAAATCCATTTAAACCGAATACAAGGCGAGCTGAGTGGGTCAGTGTTTATTCATTAATTCCAACTTTTCCTATACCACTCGGTAGTGTGAATTGGGTTAGCAGAATTGCTCTGCAGTTTCCTACTATTCCGCTTAAAGAAGAATTAGGAAAGTTATTTAATGTAACTCCGGGTGGTGGTGCAATCATCGGAGATACTTCGCTGGTAAATACTATACGAGATCCATACGGTAAAACATCCGGTTTCGGTGATATGCTTTATATCGGATTATTTGGTCCAAAGAGTAGTTTTAAATTAGAGGATGCGAGTATAATTTGGGCTGCGGGTCCGACAATAATGATGCCTACTGCCAGCAAAGATATTCTCGGTACAGGTAAGTGGTCTGCTGGTCCTGCACTGGTTCTGATGTATAGTGGAAGCAATTGGAAATATGGTTTCTTCTTACAGCAATGGTGGAGTTTTGCCGGTGATGATAACAGGGCAGATGTCAATATGACTAATACTCAGTATTTTATTTATTATTCTCCTCATCCCGATTGGGCATTTGGTATGAGTCCAAATTTTACTGTTAACTGGAATGCTGCACCTGAAAACCAGATGACCTTCCCGATAGGGTTTGGTTTTAATAAAACATTCTATTTCGGTGAGTTACCAGTAGCAATAGGAGCTGAATGGTATTATTCAATTGCTTCACCTGAATATGCGCCTGGAAGCAGACATTCATTCAGATTATATATAATGCCTGTATTTCCTGCACCTTGGAGTGATCTTGCAAAACTATTGCGGGAGAAGATGCCTTGATTATCTTAAGATATATAAAATAAAATCCAAAATAATATTTCGAATATTTAACAAAGAGTAGATGGGAAAAAATATTAGTAAAAATGTATTTAGTCTATGTGGAGATTTATAGGAAAAGAAGATGAGTTTAAAGAACCCTATAAGATGTGATTAACTGTGGCTCCTTTAATATTTAACTTCTCAGCAATATAGATCATTTCAGGAACAGACTTTACCCCAAGTTTTTCTGTGATGTTCAATCTATGATTTTTTACGGTGTGTTCTGCAATTCCTAATTCCAGCGGCAATTTGTTTGTTCAAAATTCCAGCTATCACATATCTGAAAATTTCATACTCTCTTGCAGAAAGAGAATTTACTACTGCTTTAAACTTCTCAATTTCATTTTGCTTCGTAACAAGTGCTTTACTTCTATTGAGGGCTTCTTCAATCGGCTGTAAATAATTCTTTGTCATCAATTGGTTTTTGAAGAAAATTTAAAGCGCCTTTTTTCATAGCCTCAACACTCATCGGAATATTTCCCTGACCTGTTATAAAAATGATGGGAAGGCATTCAAATTTAGTTTCAATTTCTGCCTGCAGCTCAAGTCCCGTTTTTTCCCCGAGAAAAACATCAAGCAGAATGCAGCCTGTACCGTTATAATTTTCTTTTTCTAAAAATTGCTCAGTACCAGAAAAAGATTCTGTTCGATAACCGGCAGACTTAAGGAGCAGCGATATACTCTGCCTGATTTCCTCATCATCATCTATTATAAATACTTTGATTTCTGTTTTTTCATCTTTAATAATTTTCAAACTGAAAGAAAACTTTGCACCGCCATCGGTCATATTTTCAGCCCAGATTTTACCATCATGATCATCTATAATAGATCGGCAGATAGACAAGCCAACTCCCATTCCTTCTTTCTTCAATGTTACAAAGGGTTTGAATAATTTTTCTTTTATCGATTCATCAATACCTGCACCATAATCCCGAACTGAAATGATTACATTATCCTCATCGATAACCTGAGTAATACTAATAGCATTAGTTCTCGTGCCGGCTCTTTCCATTGATTGCGATGCATTAAAAATCAAATTAAGTAAAACCTGCTGGATTTGAATTCGGTCTGCATAAAACATAAACAGGTCCATCTGTTAAATTGCTTTTTATTTTATGATCACGTTTCGTTGCTTCACTCTCGTAGACAGCTAATACTTCACTTACGACAGCATTAAGATTTACTTTTTCTTTTTCTCTGGTTTCAAGTTTCATCATTCCGCGGATGCCGCTGAGTATAGCTGCCCCCCTTTTATCATTCTCTACAATTTTTTGAAAAATCTGTTTTAAAAGTTCAGGAGTTGCTTCATTTGAGTTGATAAAGTTAATTCCTGCCTGTGCTGTACTGAGTATAGCGGTTAACGGCTGATTCAATTCGTGTGAAAGAGATGCAGTTAGTTGTCCAAGTCTCAGGCTTCTGTCTTCGTGCAGAAATTCTCTGTACTTGTTTTCAGTATCAAGTATTTTTTTCGTCATAAGCTTTTGATTTCTGTTCAAGCGTATCAGGTTAGCAATTAACATGCTCTGCAAAACAAAGAAAAGAAGAACAGCACCAACAATCCACTTGTATTTATCGATAAAATTAGTTTCCTCAAATAAAATAGTGCTGCCTTCAGGAATCAAATCTGAATTCGCAATATTCCACCGCTTAAGCTGTCGCCAATCAAAAGCATATTCATAATAATCGTTTTCGGATACCTTTATCGACTTTGGATCTTCCCCATTTAAGATTTTCACAGCAGCATCACCGGATAACAAGCCAACTTTATTAAAACTCAGGATAAATCCTCCAACTGCCCCATCACCAAAACCCATATCGCTGTATGTAAAGACAGGTGCATTTGCATTCGTACTGATCAATCTGATAGCTTCAGGATTATAATAAGGCACCAATTTACTATCAGTGTTAAATGATGGAACAAAAATCAGACTGTTGCTGGGTAAATTTCGGACCTGCTGTAAAATCCTGTCCATTGACAAATCGGTTATAACTGTAAATTCTTTCTCGTAAATTTTTTTAGATGCTTCTGTTGCGATTGATATCATAAATTTATCAAACTTGGTTGTACCTCCAACAAAATATACTGAGGTTGCAGCGGGAAATAGAGATAAAGCAGTTGATAAAATTTTATCAATATTAAATTTCATCCCTACGATAGATGTTTGTTCATTTAACCGGAGATCCGAGTTAATTCCGAAATTAGAAAAATCAAAATCTATTGATATTGTTGGCAAATTGAGCAGAAAACTTTCAGCATAGTTTTTTATTGGTTGCACTGCATTCCGCCCGACAGCGATTAATAGATCCAGCTTAATTTCTCTATATTTTTCATTATATGTTTCAAATCTTTTTTCGATGTTTTCAACTACTGCAAGATTTTCTGAATCGAAGTATTCCAGATGCAGGTTGTATTTATCACCAAATTCCTCCGCAAGTTTTTGTCTTATACCATTAAGTATCGGTTGATATGCTGGTTGTCCCGGGGAAAGTGAAAAAAGGATGAGAATCTTTTTAGTCTCTTCATTCTGCTGCGAAATCCCGGCCAGGTTTCCAATTGCCACAATTAGAAATACTAAAATTATTAATCTCGATTTGAACATCACTCCGTTTAAGACTTACTTTATTTTGTCAAGGTTAAATACAACACAATCGAAAAATAAGAATTTTTGAGAGAAAATGTTGAAGAAAAGTCAGTTGAAAATTATTATTTATTCTATTTATGAGGAATGTTTACCACCAGATAAATATTTTCCAATCAGAATACCTATAATCACAGTCAAGTATAACTGACCAAACAATGCGAGAAAAATTGCATGCGTTCTTGCGATTGGTTTCAACGGAAGAACATCACCATAGCCTGTTGTTGTAATCGTAACGTAGCTGAAATATAATAATTGATGAAACTGACTTGCATAATTGCTTGCTAAAGAAAATGCATCTGGTTCAAAGGCCACAATAACTGCTGCGATAACGGCACCGCAAAATCCAAATAGTACATAAACCGCAACTGCACTGAAAATTACATTCGTATCCACTTCTTTGCTTTTTACTATTCCGATTAACAGATTAATTGCCACAAGTATAAAAAACAGAACAAATAAGATCCTGGTTACAAGTTCTAGATTTGAGTTATTAGTTATTGCAGTTATTAAACTTAATGCAATAATAAAATAACCTACTTTACTTAACTTTTTAAATTCAATGCTACTTTTTTTCATCGTTAGGACGGCTGAGAGTAGTATAAGAGTCAGAAATAAAAAATTAAAGAAATTAGCGAAAGGAGCATTCCAATAGTATGGTGCAAAAATTATCATTAACAGTATGCTTACGATTAATGTAATCTGTGAGTGATCTAAAAGTAGTTTTGAAATCTTTTTAATCATAAGTCTGACTCGAATAAAATTTATTCAATTGAAAACAAAATAATTATTTTATATAACCCTGCCGACTAAGTTCACCGACAACATTATTACTTACAGCTTTTATTACATCGCCTGTGTTTTTGGGCTCAAACGATTGTGATTTTGCACTCCAGATTAATTTTGCATCTTTTGTTTCATAAAGATTTGTTCTCATATGAACAATCTTTTCTTCGGCTAAATAATCGGAGTTAAAATAGTATGATGCAGTTGAAGCATAAAATCCATAGAAGCCTACGCCTACATAGACATTCCCGGAACCGGCAGTATAAAGAGTTTTATCAGTGCTTTCACCACCTTCAATGGCAACCAGAACTGCATCAACATTTTTATCTTTAAAATATTTCTCAAATGTTTCTTTGTTTAGCTGCTCCCCTTTAGGAAGTTCCTGCCACGCAGTAAGAACTTCAACATTATGATCTAGCAATTGTGAACGGAATTCATTTTCATATACTTTTTTCTTCCATTCATCTGTTGTCATTCCGAGAACCAGAATTTTTTTAATCTCTTTTCCGGTAAAAGTCGTCATCTAGCATAAACATCCGTCATTTTTGTAGATGAGCTGCAGGAGAAAATTATAATAGATAAAAGTAAAACTGAAAATATTTTAATGAGATTTTGCATTATAAAATTTAACCTTTCTTTATTGAACAGGAACTTTAGAAAATATTTTTAATCCTACTATGCCGATTACAATCAGCAGTATAAAAAATATCCTGATAAACTCTTTTGACTCGCCGAACAGAAATATACCAAGTATTGCAGTTCCAACAGCTCCGATGCCTGTCCAGATTGCATAAGCTGTTCCGATTGGAATGGTTTTAACCGCCGAAGATAGAAAGTAAAAGCTTAAAATCATTGTTACAATTGTAATAACACTTGGCCAAAGCTTTGTAAAACCTTCGGTGTATTTTAATCCGACTGCCCAGCCGATTTCAAAAAGTCCGGCAATGAAAAGATATATCCAGGCCATAAGTATAGTTTACTCAGTTATTGTTTTTTTAGGAATTAAATGTCAATTATTCTTTCCAATTAAATTATTTATCCTTCAACCCGTTCGCTGGCTAATTGTTTTGAGAAAGAATAGAAATCAACTGCGTGAGTAAGTAAATCAACATAAGTTTTAATCCCAACAAACAGAATTATAATTGCTAAATCGATTTTCACTGCAAAGATAGCCCCGAGCATACTAATAAATCCTCCGAAAATAATAGTCATATGCATCGGTATTATTCTGAAATATGGTGCAAACATAACTGCACCAAGGTTTGGGATTTCTTCCGGCGGAGTGCGGGAAGATTGTACATACTCAATCAGATAGCTGATAAAGAAAATCAATGAAGTGAATAACAGGTAATCAGCCTGAGAACCTGATGAGCTTGTTCGGGTAATTCCTGAAAATCCTCCGAGAAACATCGCATAAACAAAATGAAAGAATCCGTAGTGAAGTAAAAAGAAAATTGCAGTTGAAATTTTTGCAGCCTTAGTAGCTGGTAACTCTCCGCCAGCACCTCTTTTGAATCCAGCAGTTGAGAATTCTTTGAGCGAAAGAATTTTTATGAAGTTAAATATGCCAATGATTACACTTTGCATCCAGTAAATCCACAGAACTTCGACTGCACTCAGATTGTCCACAATTGCAAAGAAGATTACAATCACATTTGAAAAGATGAGCATCCAGGTAGAAGGCTTTGTAAAATCTACTTTCTTCCACGCTTCCGATAATTTTATTTTCCGTTTTTTGATCATTCAGAATATTTTTTTTAATTGATGATTAATATATAGAATTGATGTGATTAGTTAGTTACAGTGCATAGCTTGTCCAAAAACCTGTAGTCGCAGATTTTATGTCTGCGATAGCTAACCAGAAACGCAAGCTGAAGCTTGCGACTACCAACAACAAACTCCTTCTTTATCCTTTAGTCAACCCGCGTAAGCAACTTTTAGCTTTTTATGATCCAGAGCTTTTGCGAGAGCAAAATCTTCTTCGGTTATTTTTTCTTCATCACCGTAATAGTTGTGCTCAACACTGTCTTTCATCAGGCTTGATTGAAGTGCCGTTGAAGAAAGAACTTCCAAATTTTCCACAACAAGATTTGTGTGATCGTTTACATCCACTCTGCCTGTAACGAGATAAGGTCCCATTGACAAAGTTAGTTCCGCAACACGGTAATAAACTTTCGGAAAGATGACAGCTTCAAACGTTCCGGTGAGGTCTTCAAGTGAAAGGAATTTCATTATCTCACCGCTTTTTGTTTTTATTCTTTTGGAAGTCATATACCAGCCGATCATCTTTACACGTCGCCCTTTGTTCCGCTGCATATCTTTTGCAGATACAATTCCTTTCTGCTCAATCCATTCCTTAAAGAAATGAAGCGGATGACGTGTAACCATATAGCCGAAAGCCTCGTACTCTTCTTTGCAGATTCCGGCAAGAGTGTAGTTCAAATCCGTTTTGACTTCCTCTTCAAGAGCAAAAGTTTCCTGCAGGAAAAGATCGTTGTAGCTCTCTTCAATTATTTTTCTTCGATGGATATAAATATCCAGCAGGCGAAGCAAAGTCGGACGAGTCTGCCTGAAGCATCCCATCGCACCGCACCTAATCAGTAAGGCAGTTTCTTCATAAGCAAGTTTTGTACGGACAAGAAAATCTGCCAGCGAAACATATTTGCCGTTTCGTTTTCTTTCCTCAACAATTTTTTCAATCGCGTTGTAGGAAAGATTTTTGATTGCCTTCAATCCAATGCGGATGGTTCTTTCTTTCCCGGCATATTCTTTTTCACTTTCATTGACTGAAGGCAGTTCAATTTTCAAACCCAGACGTTTTGATTCCTCAATGTAAACTGCGGCAGAATAAAATCCGCCGCCGTTGTTGAGCACGCTTGCCATAAACTCAGCAGGATAATGTGCTTTGAGAAATGCAACCTGGTAAGAAAGCAAAGCAAACGATGCACTGTGTGCTTTGCAGAATGAATAACCAGCAAAAGATTCAATCTGCCGCCAGAGTTCTTTGCTCTGGTAATCGGTTAATCCTTTCTCTTTGCAGGAAACGAAAAACTTATCAACTATTCTTTGCATTGCATGATGCGAACGCATCTTTCCGCTCATTGCTCTCCGCAGAAGGTCAGCATCTTCCAGACTTAATCCTGCAATGTGATGAGCAACTTTAATCACATCTTCCTGGTAGATCATCACTCCGTAAGTTTCGCCGAGATAAATTTCCATTTCGGGCACAAGATATTTTCTTCGTGAAGGATCTTTATGCCGAGCAATGAACTCCTGCATCATTCCGCTTTCTGCAACACCGGGACGAATTACAGAGCTTGCCGCAGTGAGCATCTCAAAAGTTTCAACATCAAGTCTGCGGAGAAGCGAACGCATTCCCGGCGACTCAATATAAAAACAGCCGATAGTTTTTCCCGAACGTATCAACTCTTTTGTAGCAGGATCGTTAAACAGCATATCAAAATCGAAAATATCAAAATCAATATTGCCGGTGTGTTTGGGTATCGGCGGATACAGCGTATGTATCTTTGCCTGTCCCCGCCATTCCGGTGGGATTTGGTAAATTAGTAAATCTTGGGTTTTTGAGCTGTTTTCAAACATATTATAGTGAACATTTGCACACTATAATATAATCTTTTAAAATTTAAAAGCAAGAGGGAATTTAATTTCGGATTGCGGATTGTTGATTTAGGAAACCCCAAACTACCGTTCAATAAAAAATCTTTTCCGAATTGTCCGTTAAATAGCCCCCTTTTGATTCACCAATTTTTATTTTGAAACAGCAACGAGAAAATAATTAGCCATTTGCAGTAGAATTTCAATCACTTTTTATTTGGTCTGAGAGTTGAACTACTAATCTTGCACAACTTCTTTTGAGAATAGAATTGTGATCATACAACAACGACTGGCTGTCTGGTAAACTTCCCGGGCAGCCATTTTATTTGGCGGCAAGTACTAAATAGTTACCCTTTAACAATTCTTGTTTCACTTTTTTTCAATTGAGTATTGCGTTTCAATTTTAAATTATTTTAGTTTAGGGAGCAGTTAACAAATTGTAAGGTGAAACTATGCAAACAGATGATGTTCTAAATTGGGTTTGTCAGTATTGCGGAGAAGAAAACCAGGTTTGGGTTGATCTTACAGTCAGGGAAGATCAGGATTTTATTGAGGATTGCGAAGTATGCTGCAGACCAAACAGAATACTAATCAAACACGATAAGGAAGATGAAGATTACATCCTTGTAGAGTCACGAATTACGGATGAGTAATTCGCAGACTACCTAATATTTGAACCGCAGAAATTATTACAACAGAGAATTCGATTTATGAAGATCAAAATATTCAATTCTCTTCATACCCGAACCTTCTACTACTCCTATATTCAATTTCTTCTCATCATACTTTATAACTGAAACGAATATAAGAACCATACTTAATCCAGCGAATAAAAGCAGCAGGATTATTATAAGCATCATAGAGTTCTCCTTTGTTTAGAGAGTTAACTACTTATTTTGCGATCTCCTCAACCCAAAAATACTAAAATTTCGAAATCATTGCTAATCCATAATCATTCTTAAGAAAGAAGAGCTTTCATCGTCATCGTCATTCGATTTTTTATTTGGCTCTTTATTTTCCATTTTCTCTTTTGCCCAGCTATATCGGGATGCTTTCTCCGATAAAGAATTTTCCGGTTCTTCATCCTCCGGCTCTTCAATTTGTGAAGAAGGACTTTTTACTCGAAGAATTGTCGGCACATCCAGATCTTCTTTGTCAATATTAGTAGTATCCAGAAAATTAAACCCACTCCTCAGACTAAGCTGCTCTCCTGGTTTCTTAGTGTGGGATTTAAATGTGCTTGCTGCAAAAGATTTTCTTGCACTATCAAATCCGGTTGCAATCACGGTGTAAGAAACGTAATCGTTCATATCTTCTTTTCTAACACAACCAAAAATTACATTTGCTTCTTCTCCGGCAGCTTCGAAAATAACGTTATTGCCTTCATTTATTTCCTGAAGTGTGAGATTGCTTGAACCGGAAATGTTTAACAGCACACTCTTAGCACCTCTTATATTAACACCTTCAAGAAGTGGACTTGAGATTGCTTTTTGTGCAGCTTCGATAGCACGGTTTTCACCGCTTGCAATTCCACAGCCCATCAAGGCTTCACCACTTTGGTTCATAACCGCACGAACATCTGCGAAGTCAACGTTAATTAATCCTTCAACAGTGATGATATCTGCGATGCCCCTTGTTGCTTCGTAGAGAACTTCGTTTGGCTTATCGAATGCAGCAAAAGCATTAATGTTACCATCGAGAATGCTGAGAATTCTTTCATTGGGAATTACGATTAAGCTGTCAACGTGTTTTCGTAAATCCTGAATTCCCTGCTCTGCATTCATCATACGAGTTTTACCTTCCCATTTAAATGGTTTGGTAACAATACCAACTACTAATGCCCCGATGCTTTGTGCAACTGAAGCAATGATTGGCGCGCCTCCGGTTCCGGTACCTCCGCCCATTCCAGCTGTAATGAAAACCATGTCGCTGCCAGCAAGAACTTCAGCAATCTTTTCACGGTCTTCTTCAACAGCTTTCCTGCCAATGTTGGGATCAGCACCCGCCCCAAGTCCGCGGGTAATATTTGTTCCGACTTGTATTTTGTGATGAGCTTTACTGCTTTCCAATACCTGTGCATCGGTATTAACGGCAACATACTCAACACCTTGTAGACCTCTGGCAATCATACTTCCCAGAGCATTGCAGCCTCCGCCGCCGACTCCAATTACTTTGAGAACAGCAGACATTGGTTTTTCTCGATCGAGAGTGGCGAACTTTATCATGGACCCTCCTGTGTTAGATTTTTTATAATTCATCAAAAAATTCCTGTACTCTTTTTACAAATAGTTTGATTGTGTTTTTTGCTTCTTTTTTCTTTTTCATTATTTGATAATCACTCGATTTGCTTCCGGGTATTCCTCTTATTAAACCCGCAACCGTAGCAAATTCGGGACTTTCAATTTCGTTTGATAAACCTTCACCTAATGCCTGGGGAACACCGATTCGCGCAGGTAAGCCAAAAACTTCTTCTGCAAGTTCAGGGCAGCCGCGCAGCAGAGACCCTCCGCCTGTAAGAACTATACCAGCTTTAACTTTATTTTTATAGCCGGCGCTTCTCAACTCATTATCAATCAGAGTAAACAATTCTCTCATCCTCAGGCTGATTATTTGCGTGAGAAGACTAATTGGAATTTTCGTATTTCCTCTGGCTCCAACTCCTTTAATCAAAATATCTTCGTCTTTTATTATCGCGGTTTCAATTGCATAACCGTATTCTTTTTTCAATTTCTCTGCTTCTTCAGTAACTACACCAAGCGATTCCCTGATATCATTGGTTACCTGGTTGCCCGCTATACCGATTACTTTAGTATGCTTGATTGCCTTTTTATGATAGATAGCTATGTCTGTCGTTCCGCCGCCAATATCCAGAAGGATAACACCAAGATCTTTTTCACTCTCTTCCAGTACAGATGTACTTGATGCAATCGGCTGAAGAATGTAGTCTTTCACTTTTAATCCAGCTCGCTCAACAGATTTTTTAATGTTCTGAATTGCAGGAATTGATGCAAGCACTACATGGTTACTTGCTTCCAATCTCGAACCCGACATCCCTATGGGATTCTCAATTCCCGGCTGATGATCAACCGAAAATTCTATAGGAATGATATGAAGTATTTGTCTGTCCGATGGAATTCTTATTGTACGAACATCAGCTTCTAATCTTTCAAGATCCTTCTTGGTAATTTCCTTTTCATCACTGCTAATTGTTACATAGTTTCTATGCAAGAGACTTGTAATATGCTCTCCGGCAACTCCAACATTAACTAAATTGATAGTTAAACCTGCACGGTTGGATGCTATTGACATTGCTTCCTTTATAGCTTCTGCTGTTTTCCCGATGTTGGCAACCAGACCTTTATGCAATCCTTCCGAAGGTGCTATCCCGAAGCCTAGAATGTTGAAGGATTGCTTTCCTTCTATTCTTTCAGCTATAACAGCACATACCTTAGTTGTGCCCAAGTCAATGCCCGCTATGATTTCTTTTTTCATCCGCTTATCAATTCTGTTTTTCTTTTACCGATAAATACTTTGTTTTTATAACGAAGATCTAAGTACTCTGTTATTTTCATTAATATTTTCTTCATTGTATAATTGCTGCCACAGACTTTTCAGGATAAGTGCTTTCCTGACTTCATCGTTCTTACCAAACAGAATCGGGAATCTAAATCCTGTAAATGTTAGAATTACATCTCCACCTTTTCTTAAATTAATCTCAGCAAGATTTTTTCTTACATTCGTGTCGCTCAAACTAATCGCATCAATAATTCTGAAAGCAAATTCAATATCTTTATCATCGTACGAGTTTTTCCCGTTCATACTCAGATTTGATATCACAGGTAAATCCTTGATAACTGAGGGGGGGAAAAGCGGAAGCGTTTCTAAATCACTGGTTATGAGCTTTAATTCATTCTTTTGAAGCAGGGCAGCTTTTATCTCTTTCTCTTGAACCTCAACCAGGATTTTGTTCACACCATCGAATTCAACTTCCGCTTTTCTCAGGTAGGGATGTTTTTCAATTCTTGTTTTTACTTCTAAAAGAGTCAAGTTCTCATATTTCGTTGAATCGCTCAACCCGGCATAGCGTAAATATTCTTTTGCCGGGAGCAATGTGTTTTCAGTTACTTCTATTTGATTATAAACTTCCTTATGGCTTGCTTTGGAGCCGGTAATCATCAAGTAACTAAATCCGATAATTAATACTAAAAAGACAATCAGACCAAAAAATTTGCTTCTGCGCTCGCTCAATGTTCTTCCTCCTTAAGCAGTTCAACAAATCTTTCACCGTATTTCCAGATATCACCGGCGCCCATTGTAACTATTATGTCGTCTTTCTTTTTTAATTCCATCAATATTTTGGGAACATCTTTTTTATCTGGGACATAAATCACATTCTTGTGTCCATACTTCTTTGTAATGTTTGCAATCATTTCACCGGTTACGCCTTCAATAGGTTTTTCTCTTGCGGGATAGATATCAGTACAAATAAAAACATCTGAATTAAGGAATGATCTTCCGAAATCCTGATAGAAATCTTTTGTTCTTGAATAAAGATGCGGTTGAAAAACTACCACGAGCCTTCTATCCCACGCTGCTCTAATTCCTGCAAGTGTTGCGGATGTTTCAGTTGGATGATGAGCGTAATCATCCAGCACAAGAATGTCATTTTTATATTTTGTTTCGAATCTTCTGTAAACACCTGTGAATTTTTCTAATGCTTTTTTGATGACCTCAAAATCAATTCCCAACTCCATTCCTATTGTAACTGCAACGAGTGAGTTCTTCACATAATGTTCACCCGGAATGTTGAGTTTTATCCTCCCCAGCTCTTTGCCTTTATACATAACTGTATAATGACTGCTGAATCCTTCATACTCAATATCTATCGCTCTAACATCTGCCTGTGCTGTTGTGCCGTAAGTGAAAATTGTTTTGTTAATGAAAGGAATGATATCCTGAAGAGCAGGTTCATCAAGACAGATAACAACAAAACCATAAAACGGAACTTTGTTAGCAAATTCGATGAATGCTGTTTTGATGTCATCCAGATCTCTGTAAGTATCAAGATGCTCTCTTTCAAGTGTTGTTATTGCCGCAATAGTTGGTGTCAGCTTAAGGAAAGTCCTGTCAAATTCATCAGCTTCAACTACTATAAACTCACCATTTCCTAACCGAGCGTTTGTTCCGCCAAGACCACTTAACTTTCCGCCAACTATAATCGTCGGATCAATTCCGCCTTCAGTTAGTGTTAATCCAACCATAGAAGTCGTTGTTGTTTTTCCATGAGTCCCTGCAATTCCAATCCCGTATTGCATACGCATAGTTTCGGCAAGCATTTCGGCTCGTTTGATAATCGGGATGTTTCTGTCAGCGGCAGCTCTCACCTCAGGATTATCCGGAATCACTGCAGAAGAATATACAAGAACATCAACATCTTTTACATTTTCGGATGAATGTCCTTCATAAATTTTTGCACCGATTTCTTCCAATCTCTTCGTAACTTCAGTAAGGTGAAGATCAGAGCCGGATACTTCAAAACCCTGGTTTATAAGTATCTCTGCGATTCCGCTCATCCCGATACCGCCGATTCCAACGAAATGTATTTTCTTTATACTTTTAAACACTGCTCTTTTCTATTTTAGATTTTAATTCTTCCATGCGAAGTAACAATTCATCCTGGTTTTCATAATCTGAAAATCTTATCATCACTGGTGTTACTTTTGAATTAACTTTTATCCTCACTGTTCTGAATGCAGGTGAGTTGCTTGCTCTTACCTGTTTTGAGAATTTTATTTTTTTGATCTGGTCAATTTTATATGCTTTTGATTTGAAGCGATCAGCAAAAACAATTCCTTCATCTGAAATTTCGATGTACATATTCCGAACAATATTATAAACTAAAGCTGCAACTGATACTATCAATATTATAGCGAGAAAATATAAAATCGGGTCGCGTGTAATTAACGTGAAAGAATCTTCGACAAATTCACCTCTTATCACTCCATAAAGAATCAACACGATGAAGTAGATAATCGTTGACTTATAATAGAACGATAAATTGTATTTGAAAATTCTTCTTTTCTGTTCACCGTTATTCATACAGCCTCCGCAAATTTTATTGCGTTTTGTGCTATTACTTTTGCAGCATCAGGTTTTGCCATTGCCAGAGCATTCTTCTTTAAGTCAGAAAGTATTGCTTTCAGAATTCAGAATGTCCAAAACATTTTTCGCCAAATCTTTTTTCAAGTCTTTATCTTCAATAAGTATCGCTGCTTGATTATCTGCTAATGACTTTGCATTGTAGTACTGATGATTCTCTGCAACATTTGGTGATGGAACAAGTATCGCAGGAATTCCAAGGTTCGTCAGTTCTGCAATTGTTGTTGCACCGGCTCTTGCCAACAGCAAATCACAAGCTGAGTAAGCTGAATTCATATCTTCAATAAAATCATAAACCTTTACTTTGCCAGAATTCATAAGCTTATACTGTTCGAAATAATTTTTTCCAGTTTGCCAGATTACCTGAATGTTATTTTCTTCCAATATTTTTATGCTCTCTGACATAGCTTCATTAATTGATTTGGCTCCAAGACTTCCACCAAGCACGAGAAGAGTTTTTTTTTCACCAGATAATCCAAATTTTCTTAACGCTTCTGTTTTCTCCATCCTGCCAAGATTTTTTCTAACAGGATTTCCGGTAAGGTGATGAATTTTTTCTCGCCTCAAATATTTTTTTGATTCCTGAAAGCTCAGATGAACTTCACTTGCATACCTTTCAAGCAATCGAGTTGTTACTCCAGGATAACTGTTTTGTTCAATGAGAATAATTTTAGCTCCCATTACAGAAGCTGCCCAAATAGCCGGACCGGCGACATATCCTCCTGAACCAATTGCAACTTTGGGTTTGAAGGAAATATTTATTAGCAGTGATTGAATCATCGAAACAAATAATTTTAACGGGAACAATAAATTTTCGAAATTAATTTTCCTTGAGAATCCTTTTATCCAAATTGACTTAAACTTAAATCCAAGTTTCGGAACAACTCTTCCTTCAATTCTATCCTTTGTGCCGATGAATAAAATATCTGCTTCAGGTTTCATTTCTCGTATCTGCTCAGCAACTGCAACTGCTGGAAAAAGATGACCTCCGGTTCCACCGCCTGCAAATAAAAATCTGTATTTGCTTTGAGCATTGCTCATCTGTTAATTCCTTTAACAGGATTATTATCCGGCACATACACAACACCATTCTGTCGCATATGATTTGTAAATGCTATGTTGATCAATATCCCAACACTGATGCAAAGAAATATGAGTGAAGTTCCACCATAACTAATAAACGGCAGCGGAAGTCCTGTTGTTGGAAGAACGCCGGTTGTAACAGCAACATTTACAAAAGCATAAAACACAATCGAGATTGTAATTCCAAAAGCAAGAAGCTGACCGAATTGATCTTTAGTTTTTTTAGCAACCAGTATTCCGCAGAATAAAAGAATAAGATAAGCTAAAAGCACGGCTATTGAACCAATCAGTCCAAACTCTTCACCGAGAATTGCAAAGATAAAATCACCATAAGCTTCCGGAAGAAAAAGATTGCTCTGCATGCTGTTGCCGATTCCCACTCCGAATATTCCACCGCTGCCAAGGCTATAAAGTGCCTGCTTAACCTGGAAATTCAAATCTCCACCGCTTGTTACAGAATTCACATAAGAAAAAATTCTTGATCTAGAGTGAGGGAATATCATTGCAGCTATACCAATTACGACTCCACTAATGAGCATGGAAACAAGAATATGTTTGAACTTTGCACCTCCTGCATAGATAAGAACAAGAGAAATAAATATCAGCATAATACCACTGCTGATGTTTGGCTGCAGCATTATTAAACCGGAGATAACAATTATCCATATAAAAAAGTAAATGAATCCATCTCTGAAGTTATCGATAACATTTGCTTTGGCTTCCAGTAAAACAGCAAGGTGAATAATCAGAACAAGTTTAGCCATATCTGCCGGCTGAATTGAGAAAAATCCAAAATTCATCCATCTGCCTGCACCTTTGATATCAGGCGCAAATAGCAACGTAACTACAAGTAATATTGTTGTTATTATCATCACTGGCTTGCTTAATCGCCTGTAGTATTCGTAGGGAATGAAAGCGAAAATTAAAATCGCACCAATTCCTAAAAACACTTTAAAAAGATGCGAGTTAAACAGATAGAACACGCTATCGAATTTAAATACACTATAAGAGCTGCTGGCACTCATTACAATTGTTAAGCCGAGCAGCATAAGTGCAAAAGCGTCAAAGAATATTATCAGTCCTAATTTTTTCATTATAGTTTGTTTACTGCCTCTTTAAATACTTTACCGCGATGTTCATAATTATTGAACATATCGAAGCTCGCACAGGCAGGTGAAAGCAAAACCACGTCACCTTTTTGTGTTTCTCTGCTTGATTTCTTTACTGCATCTTCAAGCGATTTTTCAATTTCAACTTTAACATCCTTGTGGAAGAAGCCAAAAACTTTTTCTGCTGACGAGCCGATTGCATAAATCTTTTTTACTTTTTGAATTACGAGATCTTTAATCTGCTCATAATCATTTCCTTTATCCTGACCGCCAAGTATCAGCAATATGGGTTCCTCAAAACTTTTTAGTGCATACCAAACAGAATCTACATTTGTGGCTTTGGAATCATTAACGTACTTAACGCCATTAATTTCCCGTACAAGTTCGAGACGGTGTTCAACACTTTCAAAAGTTTGTAGTCCTTTCACTATTCCAGCATTATCAAGATTAAAAATTTTTGCTGCACAAATAACCGACATAGCATTTGCCAGGTTATGCTCACCTCTAATATTTATATCATTTCTTGAGCAGCGGAAATTTTCTTTTCCGTTAGTCCTGAAAACCACTTCACCATCAGAATAAAAGCAGCCATCATTCTGTTCCTCGTTAAGGGAGAAGTATATTGACTTACTTTTATGTTCTGATAAATATTTCATCACAGCTTTGCTATCTGTATTCAGAATCAAAAAATCTTTTTCATCCTGGTTCTCATATATTCTTTGTTTTGATTCAGCATACTTATCAAGACTGTTTTCGTATCTGTTCAAATGATCTGGAGTAATATTTAGAATCAATGCTGCTGCTGGTTTAAATCTTTCAATTAAATCAAGCTGAAAACTTGATACTTCAAGAGAAACAAATTCGCCTTCTTTTACATCGAGAACTATCTCACTGAACGCCACACCGATATTTCCTGCTACATAAGTTTTATATCCACATGTATTAAAAACATGACCACACAAACTTGTAGTAGTAGTTTTGCCATTCGTTCCGGTAATAGCAATAATTTTTCCTTTGCAGTAGTAATAAGCAAACTCAATTTCACTTATAAGTTTAATACCTTTTGCACGAGCATTCTGCAACACTTGCGAATCGTTGGGGACACCTGGACTGACAATCATAAGCGCTGACTCATATACCCTGTCCGAGTGTCCCCCGAACTCAAAATTTATATTTTCTTTTTCGAGATGATTCACCGCATCCAATAATTTTTCTTTAGGGCTGAAGTCACTAACAAACGGAATTCCACCTAGCCGCTTTACAAGTTTTGCAGCACCAACTCCGCTTCTTGCAGCACCAATAACTGATATTTTTTTCCCTTTAACTTCCATCATCTTATCTTGAAAGAAACAAGTGTAACAATAGCCAGAATGATTGCAATAATGTAGAACCGAACAACTATTTTTGGTTCAGCCCAACCCAGTATTTCAAAGTGATGATGAATTGGAGCCATCTTAAATACTCTTTTACCCTGTCCAAATTTTTTCTTGGTGTATTTGAAATAAATTTTTTGAATGATCACTGAAAGAGTCTCCATAAAAAAAACACCGCCAAGAATCGGGATGAACAATTCCTTTTTTATTAATACTGCAAGTATTCCAAACGCGCCACCGAGTGCGAGTGAACCTGTATCGCCCATAAAAACTTGAGCTGGATATGCGTTATACCAAAGAAAGCCAAGTGAGGCACCGACAAGAGCTGCAACAAAAACAGTTAACTCACCTGAACCCGGCAGATAAATAATGTTTAGGTAATCGGCAAAAATCACGTTGCCGCTTACATAACTGAGCAGATGCAAGTGCGATCATAACTATTGCGATGACTCCAATTGCCAGTCCGTCCAGTCCATCAGTTAGATTCACAGCATTTGATGTGGCTGTAATTATAAATATCACAACAGGTATATAAAAAATTGAAAGATCGAGATTAACATTTTTCAAAAACGGAACTGTGGTTAAAGAATTATAGTTAGCAAATTCTGGTGAGAAATAAATCACCGAACCCAACAACCAAACCAATTAAAAATTGACCGAGCAACTTGTATTTACCAATCAAACCTTTGGGTAATTTTTTCACTACTTTGAGATAGTCATCAAGAAATCCAACGAGACTCAGCCAGACAGTTCCGCCAAGAATTAAGATAATGTAAATGCTTGTCAGATCACCCCAGAGCAGCACAGGAACCACAGCAGAAAATATTATTATTAATCCACCCATAGTTGGTGTTCCGGCTTTTGACCAATGCGTTTGCGGTGCATCAACTTTTTTTGCTTCACCAATCTGATATTTCTGCAATCCACGAATTATTTTCGGTCCTAAATAGAAAGCCAGAAACAAACCAGTAATTGCAGCTAAAGCTGATCTGAAAGTCAGGAACCGGAAAATGTCAAATCCCGGCGGTGAATAAATTTTATTTATATACTCAAATAAATAGTAAAGCATCAGCTCATAGATCTTATTTTTTATTTCTGAAACAAACTCTTCCATTCTCATTCCTCTTGAACCTTTTACAAGAATGACAGAATCATTAAAGTTTAGATTTTTTATATAGCTTTTTAAAACTTCTCTCTTTGTAAAATGATTTGCGATCAAATTTTTACGATTCAAATTTTTTGTAAAGATATTTCATCTTAGAACCAATTGTATAAACTTCATCAATCCTCGATTTTAGAATCACATCTTTCAATCCCTGATGAAGCTTTATACTTTTATCTCCAAGCTCAAGCATATCTCCAAGAAAAAGAATTTTCCTCTTGAATGTTTTAATCTTTACCAACCAATTCAATCGCTGCTTTGGTCGAGTCAGGATTTGCATTATATGTATCATCAATCAAAATAAAATTCTTATATCTCTGAACATTTAGTCTTCCTGCTGGAGACATTTAATTTGCTGAAGCGATTTTGAATTTCATCAAATGTTAATCCTAATTCAAAAGCAACTGCGCAGAGCTGCAAGAAAATTTTTTGCACTTTGCTCACCGTAGAATTGGCAAGAGTGAATTCATAGTTTTTATTTTTATATGTACTGCCAATAACAGGTTTGACCATCTTCGTTATAAGATTTCATTTTGCCCTGAACATCAACTCTTCCTGAGAAACCGTAACTAATGTGCTTTCCTTTTCTGGAATGTTTCGCTTTAATTATCGGATCATCATAATTAAGAAAAACTTTTCCACCATTGCTGATTGTTTCTTCAAACAGAAATGATTTTTCTTTCCAGACACCTTTTCTAGTTTTTAAAAATTCCAGATGAGAATCGCCGATGTTTGTAATCAAACTATAATCAGGTGAAAGAATTTTTGCGGTATATGGTATTTCACCAAAGTGATTCGTTCCAAGTTCCGCAACCAACACTTGATGTGTTTCATTTGTATTCAAAATCGTTAACGGCACACCAATATGGTTATTATTATTAGCGACGGTTTTGTTCACATCTATATTTTTCAGACAGCAACTCTGCAAGCATATCTTTTACTGTTGTTTTACCTGAACTCCCAGTTATTCCAATTATTTTGCTTCTATTTTTTTTCTCCAAATCCTGGCAATATCTCCCAACACGAGCTTAGTGTCTTTAACAGTTACTATCGGAACTTTAATATCATTAAACTGATTTAATCTTTTTTTATTAATAACTATCGCTGCTGCTCCATTCTTAATTGCATCTTTAACAAAATTATGTCCGTCAAATCGATTTCCTTTTATTGCTATAAACAAATTGTTTGTTCCTAATTTTTCTTGAATCAATTGATACATAGCTATATATTTTTCAGTTTATCAGGTTCATATATCACTGAGTCGGAACATTAAAAATATCTTCTATTTTCAGATGAACTTTTTTCAAATTCCAAGAATTTTTTTTGCTACTTCTTTATCAGAGAAATGATGCCTGACTCCACCAATTTCCTGATAATCTTCATGACCTTTTCCAGCTATAAGAATAACAGAATTTTTTCCGCTTTTCTTTATTGCCTCTTAAATTGCAGCTTCTCTGTCTTCGATTACCTGGTAATTATCTTTCGTGATACCAGATCTTATTTCTTCAATAATTGTTGAAGGATTTTCGTTCCTTGGATTGTCAGAAGTCACAATCACATGATCACTCAATTCAGTAGCAATCTTTCCCATCACCGGACGTTTAAGCTTATCCCTGTTTCCGCCGCATCCAAAAACTGTATAAACAGCATTTTTTTTCTCGGTTATGTTTCTAATTACCATTAAAGTTTTTTCAAGACTATCAGGAGTATGTGAGTAATCAATTACAACTTTTCTTGTTCCATCCTGGGATTGTCAGATGTTATAATCACATTATCACTTAACTCGGTAGCAATCTTTCCCATCACTGGACGTTTAAGCTTATCCCTGTTTCCTCCACAACCAAAAACTGTATGGAACAGTCTTTCGGTAATGCTTCTTATTACCATCAAAGTTTTTTCCAGGCTATCCGGAGTATGCGAATAATCTATTACTACTTTTTTTGTACCGTTGATAAAATTTCAAATCTGCCAGGAACTTGTGGTGTAGTTGAAATACCTTCAGCGATAACTTCATCTTTTAATCCCGATAATTTGGCTGTAGCAAAAGCTCCCGCAGCATTGTATGCATTGAAATCTCCAACTAAAGAAGTTTTAATGCGTAAATTTTATTTTCATAGTTTATTTTGAAAGATGTGCCGGAGAGATCACAATTAATGTCAGAAATTCTGAACTGTGAATCGTTCTTTGTTCCAAATGAATATTTCAAGCCGCGACAATCTTTAATTACATCAACGCTATGCAGCTCATCATTATTATATATTGCAGAGGATGAAAGCGGCAATTCATCAAATAATATTTTTTTTGCTTTAACATAATTTTCAAAATCACGATGAAAGTCGAGATGCTCAGGAGTTATATTCGTAAAGACTGCAAATGAAAAGTGTAAGCCGTGAACTCTCTTCAATGCAAGTGAATGAGATGAAACTTCCATAACAGAATAATCACATCCGGCAATATGCATCTGGTTTAACATTTTATTCAGATCATTCGATTCAGGTGTCGTTAAGTTTTGAATCAATTTTTTCATTACCGATATAATTTGAAATTGTTCCCATTAGCCCAACTTTGTATCCTGATGTTTCGTAAATATTTTTCAAAAAGTAGGATGTGGTTGTTTTACCATTCGTGCCGGTAATTCCAATCAGTCTTAGTTTTTTTGAGGGTTCATCAAAGAAAGTGTTTGATAGTTCAGCGAGAGTTTGTCGGCTGTCATTTACAACAATCTTGACAGCCTTAAAATGGCTTACAAGAGAATCTGGAATTGATTCACTATTTTCAACAACAACTGCAACTGCTTTATTATTAAAGCATCCTGAATAAATAAATGTCCATCTGTATTGAATCCCTTCATTGCAACAAAGATGGAACCATCAACAACTTTGCGCGAGTCATATTCAACTCCTGATACTTCACGTGCAGGTAAGTTTCCTGCAACCTGAATTGCTTTAATTTTATTTAACAATTCACTTAGCAGCATCAATAAATCCTCGTTCCTGTTGTGCTTATCTGCAAACAAGTAAGAATGCAGGTTTTTCTTTTATTTATTACTTGACCCGGAGGAATACTTTGCTCTGCAACAACTCCGGAACCTGAAATGCTCCACTTGATTCCTAAATCATTTAAAATCAGCACTGCATCTTTAATTGTTTTACCTCTAAGGTTCGGCATCAGATCCAGGTTGTTATCTGCGATAAAAATGTTTTGGCTTTCTTCTGAATCTTTATCCTGCTTTAGTTCATAATGAACAAAATTATTTTTAGACCCCTGTTTATCAGCGACAGCAATTTTTATGTCGGTGCTTGGTTTGGGATGCTCATATTTCCCTTTTTCGAGATCATAAATTCTTGTGAGAATATTCTTAAACACTGGTGCTGAAACAAGTCCACCATAATACTGCCCCTTCGGTTTGTTTATCAGTACATAACAAACTATAGTAGGACTTTGAGCTGGATAGAATCCTATAAAAGATGAGTAGTACTGACTATCAGAATATTTACCATCGACAATAATTTTCGATGTTCCTGTCTTACCTCCAATTGCGAGTGAATCAATTTTTGCCTGCTTACCTGTTCCTTTTTGAACGACTCCTAATAAAAGATTTCGCATTCTTTCAGAAGTTTTTTCGGAAATAACTCTTCTTACTACGACGGGAGAATATTCTCTGACAGTATTTCCAGTTTTATCAACCTGTCTTTTAACGATTTGTGGTTGATAAAGAATTCCGCCGTTGACAATTGCACAAAAAGCATTCGTAAGTTGAAGCGGAGTAACAGAAAGACTATAGCCGAATGACATATAAGTTTTTGTCTGTTTGTTCCACTTATCAAGATCTACAAGTTTCCCGGTAACTTCGCCTGGTAAAGAGATAGAAGTGAATGTACCAAATCCGAAACTTCTCACATACTGATAATATTTTTCATCGCTCATCCGCTGAATTAGCTTGGCAGTACCAATGTTACTTGATTCTTCAATTATTTCTCGAACAGTCAGCGATTCAAATTTATGCGAATCCCTGATGTAGTTGTTCCTGAATTTATAAACACCGTTCTCAACATTAATACGTTCGGATTCATCACAAGCTTTATCTTCAAGAAGAGCTGCAAACGTAATTGCTTTGAAAGTTGAACCCGGCTCGTATGAATCTGTTATTGCACGATTTTTTCTTTCAAAGTCACCATATTGAGAGAAGTTATTCGGATCGTAATCACTAATATTTGCCATCGCGAGAATCTCACCCGAATTTGGATTCATAATTATACAAGTTGCAGATTCACCGGAGGTTAACTTTATACTTTGCTTCAGTTCCTCTTCAATAATTGCCTGATATCTTTTATCGATTGTAAGATAAATATCATCACCGGGCATGGAAGCTCTGGTTTGTTTTTCTGAAATTGATATAATATCACCCATTGCATTTCGCTCAACCATTCTAAAACCATCCTTACCCCTCAAAGCATCATCAAAACTTTTTGAAATACCATTTACACCTTTGTAATCATTATCAACGTATCCAAGAATATGAGAAGCCAGTGAGCCATAATGAAATACACTTACTGGTTCTTCAACATAAAAGAAGGCAGGATTTTTGTACTCGAAAAGATCTAGTGATTTTTCAAAGGAAACTTTTTTCTCAAGACAAATTGTCTTTCCACTGGCTTTTAATAGATTAGAATAATAAAGTTTATTCTTCCCCATTACTTTTGAAAACATTTTCGCCAATTTATTTTTTTCAGACGCAGACAGCATTCGCATATCAACATAAAATGAGTAGTCATTCCGATTATAAACAAGCAGAACATCATTTCTATCATAAATAAATCCACGGTCTGCTTTAACTATTTGAGTATTAGTCTGCTGTCTTTTTGCAAAGTAACTAAGTTCATCGCTTCTGACTATCTGGAGATTAACCAGCCTGAACACGAGTGCAGCAAAAATGAGCACAACAATAACCAGTATAAGCAGTACTCGTGAATTATTCATTAACGTTCAATATACTTTCAGATAGTTTGGCAATCTCTTCAGTGGATAAAGTTATTTTCTTAACGGGATCGGAACTGGCATCCACCAAAACCAATTCATTCATAGCATATATTTTAATTACATCTTCGGCTGTAAGCATTTGATAATTAGCTTTCAATCCAATCGATTTAGTTTTTTCTGTCTTTATATGATTTTCTAATTGAGCAAGCTCTCTCTGCAATTCTTCATATTTCAAGCGCAGTCCCTGCGAAATGAGAACAATTATAGTAATTAAAACCAGCAAAGAAGCAACTACAATTATTAAAGGTTTCGAACTTTTTTTCATACTCTTTCTGCGACTCTTAATTTTGCGCTACGAGATCTTTTATTATTTGTTATTTCTATGTCCGATGGAGTTATCGGTTTCTTTGAGATAATATTTAAACGTTTAACTTTGCCACAAGTACAAATCGGTGAATCGGGAGGACAAACACAACTGAGACTTTCATATTTAAAAAAATCTTTTACTATTCTGTCTTCTAAAGAATGGTAACTGATAACAACCAATCTACTTCCCTTTCTTAGTACAGGTACAGAATTTTGAAGAAAAACTTTTAATGCACCAAGCTCATCATTTACATAAATCCTCAAGGCCTGAAAAACTCGTGACAATGTTTTAGTTAAATATTTTGGATTTGTTACTGATGAAATTATTTTTTTTAATTCATCAGTTTTTTCGATTCTCTTTGCTTTCCGGGCTTCGGAAATCTGCCGTGCGATCTTTCTGGAATTTTTCTCTTCTCCATATTCGAATATTACGTTTGCAATCTTTTCTTCGGATTCATGATTAATAAAATCCGCAGCAGTTTTTCGCAAGCTTTTATCTAATCGGAGGTCCAGCATTGAGTTGATGCTGTAAGAAAAACCTGCTGCGGCATTATCCAGTTGAAAAGAAGAAACTCCAAGATCTGCCAAAATTCCATCAAAGAACTCCAACGATTCAATCTTAGCAATTACATCAATCAGCGAAAAATTAAAGTTGTAAATCTTAATTCTATCCTTGCCTTTAAATTTTTCCCTACAATAATTGAAGGCATTCAAATCAACATCAGTAGAAACAACGCTACCTTTTTTACTCAGTCTGTTAAATATCTCTTCAGTGTGTCCGCCAAATCCTAAAGTCCCTTCGAAATAAATCCCATTTTTTTTTGTAACTAAATAATCAACACTCTCTTTCAGTAAAACAGGTGTATGAGCCTGAGTCATCAATCAGTCATAACTTTTGCAGCAATCTCTTCATAAGAAAGTGGGGACTGCTTCAGGTAATCGTCATAAATTTTCGGATTCCAGACTTCGATCTTTCTTAGCGCACCAATTATCAGAACTTCCTTTTCGATTTTTGCATAGTCAATAAGCATTTGCGGAACGAGTATTCTTGATTGTGAGTCCATTACATCTTCGTGTGCATATTGAACGAACATTCTGATAAATCTTAGATCATCAGGCTGGAACTGATTCAGCTTTAAAAGTTTATCTTCAATTTTTTGCCATTCATCGAGAGGTACAAATCAATACAACTGGACAAACCTTTTGTCATCACAATTGTATCGTTTGCATCAGGCGAAATGTGTTTGCGTATCTTTGCCGGAATGCTTATTCTACTTTTAGAATCTATAGAGTATGTAAACTGACCTTTAAACAAATTATTTCCATTATTTGGGATTTTTCACCACTTTTCCCCACTGCACCCCGAAAATAATGGAAAATTTTACTGAAAGTCAAGAAGTATTTTAAAAAAATCCCATTTTTTGGGATTTATTTTTTGACGACTCAAATTAGTATTAGGTCGTCCCTGTTGTTTTTAGGTTGGTTTTTAAAGGCTTAAACCTATTGTGGAAATTTTCTTATAGAACTCCTTCGTTTGAACTGACGGTGTGCTCAGTCCACTTGAGCACATAAATAATTCAAATTATCTGTTGAAAATTAATCCTGAGCCAACTGCCGGAATCGAACCGGCGACCTGCTCATTACGAATGAGCTGCTCTACCAGCTGAGCTAAGTTGGCAAAAGTCTGAGAGTGTACTAGATGAATGATTGAGTGGATGTATGAATTAAGATCAACCATACAACCGCTGGCTAGATTACTATCTCAATTTCTTTTTATGTCTGTTCTTTCTCAGTCTCTTTTTTCTTTTATGAGTTGACATTTTATGACGTTTTCTTTTTCTTCCACAAGGCATTTGTTTTTCCTATTAGTTACTTAATTAATGTGAGTTCAATAATTCCTGTGCTCTTTTTCCTGCTTCCGAGTTTGGATCTAATTCTGCAGCTTTTGTAAGCCATTCTTTAGAAGCTTCCATGTTCCTAGCTGCCAAATTAACAATTCCAAGATTTAAATGAGCAATCTGATGCTTCGGCTGATACTTTAGTGCAGTTTCCATTTCAGTTATTGCTGTTGTATTATCACCCAGATTATAATAACAGATTGCCATATCCACACGTGCATCTGCATTCTCCGGATTCTTGGCTAAATATTTCTTAAAGTTAGTGATTGCTTTCTCATACAATTTTGAATCCTGTAGTAAATGTGCCAGATGCAAAGCAGATTCCAAATCATCAGGGTTTGCAATTACTGCATTTTCAAGCTTGGTGATTTCCTCCATATTGGCAAGGTTGACACCTGAGTCAGATGATTGATCATTCAACTGTGTAATGTTCTTATTAACTTCCGAATCAAAGACTCCCGAGATTATGAGCGCGAAAATGAAAATCACAACAATTGCTGATGAGATAATCAATATTTTTTTATTATCAAGAACCTTTTCTTCATTTACCACTTCTTTATAAGAAGTTTTTCCTTTATCTGTCTTTTTTTGATCATTTCTTTTTGATTCGTATTTAGCTGTACCATTCTTTCTATTTTTATTTCCTTTTAAAAGAATTCCACAACTGAAGCACTCTGAATTTTCAGATGGATTTTCTTCTCCGCAATTTTTACAGATTATGAACTCGTTGGAATTTTTGTTTATTTTGTCTTGAGCAGTTACCTTGGAAATAATTTGACTTCCGCAGTTCGGACAAAACTTAAATTCCCCTTCAATCTTAAAACCACATTCAGCACAATAATTCACTGTTTACTTATCTCCCATTTTTTTCAATCATTCCAGTATTTACAAGCTCTTTAAAGTCTTTAGAAAACTTAAAAGTAGGAACATAATGATCCGGGACAAAAACGGATTCGCCAGTTTTTGGATTCCTTGCCTGACGTGCATTTTTCTTTTTTACTCTGTAGCTTCCAAAGCCTCTGATCTCGATACCTTTACCTTCTTTAAGAGCTTCGATAACAGTTTTTAGGAATCCTTCAACAATAGCTTCGGTTTCCAGCTTTGTTAGCCCGGTCCCGGCTGCAACCTTATCCACAATGTCAGCCTTCGTCATTCATTTCACCTTTAAGTTATTTGTTAATTGATTATTTTCTTAAAATCAGGTTGTTAAGGTAAGCAAGTTTTGCTGTAAAATCAATAAAAATAGTTAGTTACAGGAATTCATAATTAATGCCCACTAATTGAATAATCCATTTTTGTCAGAATCCCTGTTTGGAATTCATTTTGGTTGAAATGCATCAAATCTTATTAAATGCAATACTTTTATTTTATTTTCGAATCATAAGTATTCGGGAGTTAAACTTTAATTAGAAAGACCAGTATGAAAAAGGAATTTAAAATTGAAGGAATGAGCTGCAACCATTGTGTTATGGCTGTTCAAAAAAATCTTTCAAAAATCAAACTAATAAAATTTGAAGTTACGATTGGTTCAGCCAAAGTTGAGTTTGATGAAAATGAAATTGCAGAAGAAGCAATCATTAAAGCAATTGAAGATGCTGGTTACAAAGTTGTGAATTAAATAGTTTAGTTCTGACAAGTGAATCAAAATATAAATAACAGAAATAATTTAGAGAAGATCAGCGCTCCTGTTGAAGGGATGACTTGTGCAAGCTGTGTTGCAAGAGTTGAAAAATCAATCAGTAAAATTGAAGGGATAAAAAATGTTTCAGTAAATCTGGCAACCGAAAAGGCAACCTTTGAAATTGATAACAACCTGGCATCACTAACCCAAGTTGAAACAGCGATTGAAGATGCCGGCTATAAAATTGACTTTTCATCTCTCAATAAAAAAATTGCGGCCAGCACAACCCAATCTGATATAAAATCTGATTTCGATAACGAATTAAAAAGGGATTTTTTTCTTGCAATTTCCCTAACAATTCCAATCTTCATACTTAGTATGGGAATGATGTGGGAGTGGTTTCATAATCTTATCCCTTTCTCCCCCGACGTGATTAATAAAATCCTTCTGCTGTTAACAATTCCGGTTGTGTTTATTTCAGGCAAAAGATTCTATAAAATATTCTGGAAAAACTTACTTCATTTGACTGCTGATATGAACTCACTCGTTGCTATCGGCACAGGTTCAGCTTTCATTTACAGCACTCTTTTAACACTTTTCCCAGAATTATTTTCTGACCGTTCAATGGTTTCTCACGTTTACTTTGAGACAACTGCAGTCATAATTACACTAATTCTAATGGGAAGATGGCTGGAAAGCAGAGCAAAATCAAAAACCGGATTAGCAATTAAAAAACTTATCGGGTTAAAACCTACAAACAGTGATGGTTAAAAGAGATAATTTAGAAATGGAAATTTCTTTTGATGAATTGTTAATTGGTGACATCGTAATAATCAAGCCCGGTGGTAAAATTCCGGCAGATGGAAAAGTTATAAGCGGTTTTTCCACAATAGATGAATCAATGATAACCGGTGAATCAATGCCGATTGAAAAGAATAATGGTTCAAAGGTAATTGGTGGCACGATTAATAAAACAGGAAGCTTTGAATTTGAAGTTACTGCTATTGGTGATAATTCAATTCTTGGTCAGATTATTAAAATGGTTGAGGAAGCACAGGGCTCAAAAGCTCCTATTCAAAAACTTGCAGATAAAATTGCTTCTATCTTCGTTCCTGTAATTATCCTGATCGCAATTATAACTTTTATCGGCTGGTTATTATTCAGTACGGGCGGCTTAAGTACGGCGTTAATAAATTTTGTTGCAGTATTAATTATCGCCTGCCCTTGTGCGCTTGGGCTAGCTACACCAACTGCTATAATTGTTGGCACTGGCAGAGGTGCTCAAAAAGGTATTTTGATAAAGAATGCCGAAAGCCTTGAACTTGCTCACAAGATTGACACAATTATTTTTGATAAAACAGGAACAATAACAACAGGCAAACTAAAAGTAACTTCAATCTTTTCAAATTCTATTGATGAGCAAGAACTTCTGAGATTAGCTGGATCAATAGAGCAGAGATCTGAACATCCGATTGCACAGGCAATAGTAAGTTATGCAAAAAATCTTGGAATTAAATTTGAAAATGTGGAAAACTTTGAAAGCCTTACCGGAATAGGTTTAAAGGAAAGGTTAACAGCAATGAAATTCTAGTAGGCAATCAGACTCTGATGGAAAATAATTCAATCAATATTAAAATATTTAAGCAAAATATTGATGAACTCTCGCGAGGTGGTAAGACTCTGGTTTTTGTCGCTATCAATAAACAGCTAATAGGATTGATTGCTGTTGAAGATGAAATTAAAAATAACTCTAAAGAAGTAGTTGCACAACTTAAGGCAATGAATCTAAAAACTATATTGCTGACTGGTGATAATAACCGTACCGCAAAAGATATAGCTGAAAATGCTGGCTTTGATAATTATCAGGCAGAAGTGTTGCCCGGTGATAAGCTCGCTGTAATTTCAGAATACCAAAGTAAAGGTAAAATTGTTGCGATGGTTGGGGATGGAATTAACGATGCACCAGCATTGACTCAAAGCAATGTTGGAATTGCTATGGGAACAGGAACTGATGTTGCAATTGAATCGGGAGATATTGTTTTAATGAGTGGTGATTTAATTGGAGTTGTTAACGCAATAAAGCTATCACGGCAAACCTTAAAGACAATCAAGCAAAATCTTTTTTGGGCATTCGTGTATAATATTATCGGAGTTCCACTGGCAGCTTTTGGTTTACTTAATCCGATGATTGCAGCGCTTGCAATGTCGTTCAGTTCTGTTTCGGTCGTTACTAATTCACTAAGACTGAAAAGAAAAGAACTTTAACCTAGTTGGTTTTAATCAATTCCATAAAGTCTGCAAAGATCAAAGTATGTTTTACCTGGAAACAGTTGGGATACTCCGGCAGTTAATTGCACCATAAATGAATCACCGGCTGCAACACTAAAAGTATCCTGAATTGAATAACTTTTCCAGATTATATCCATCAACCAAAATGCTCGATGAATCAATAACCGAACCATTCCGCACTAAAGATAAAATTACTTTACCATTAATCCCGCTGGTCAACCCAGTGGACTTAGCCCAAAATGTTAGCTTAAATTTATTAAACTGAGTTTTCACCGGAACTTTTATGTGTGCAGTATCTGGTGGATTGCTCGCTCTAATACGAGTGAAAAATTTCCACCACCGGCAGGAACGTCTGTTGAAGAATCAAATTGTGCAGGGAGATTCCACCCGTCAGATGAAAACATTCCATTTTTTTCGAATGAAGAATAAAGAAGTGTATTCTCCTCAGTCGGTTCAGTTGTTTCTTCTGTGCATCCGAAAATCAGCAATGCGAAAAGAATATATGATAGTCTTCTGACAATTAGTTCTTGTTTCATAAATATCCTTTAATATTCTTTAAAAATATCAAAAATAAATTTTCATCAATGAAGGCAAAAATTTATGACAATAGTAGTTATAAAAACTCACAATTATTCTAAATTTTAGAAAATAAAAAAGGTCGGATTACCCGACCTTCGAAAAATAACAACTTGCTTATTGTCCTGCAGGTCCTCTTACAGAAACAACTTTACTTCTTTCTATGGATTGGAGAGCAAGATAATTCTCTCCGAACTTTTCAAGGTTTTCCATTTCAGTATCAAATTGATCGAAATGCATTTCTTCATCTGCAACCAGATCCTCAAAAATTTTCTTTGTTGCAGAGTCGGCATTTGCTGCACACTCATTAGCCCAGATGTTATACTCTTTTGCACTTTCATCTTCCATACCGGCAGCACATTTAAGCATCGCTTTCGGGTCCTGAATTTTTTTAACCTCACCGAGTATTTTCATATCCACATCACCTTTAAGGAATAAAATCCGTTCTGATAATACTTCAACATGCATCATTTCCTGAATGGCGGTTTTTTTGAAAAGACTTGCCAGCAAGTCGTAACCCTGATCATCACAATGAAAATGAAAATACATATACTGATGAATAGCAAGCAGTTCATCTGCGACAGCTTTATTTAATAATTTAATACTGTTTTCATTTTTCTTCTTACTCATATCATCTTCCTTTATTTAAAAATTGTTAATCAAAATTTACAAAATAACCTTAATTAAAGTTTGTTATAATAAATCCTTCCATTTCATCCAGAACCTGATTCATCCTTTCACTAATGGCTCTGACTGGTTCAGGAGAATTCATATCTACACCTGCTTTTGTTAAGATATTAATTGGATAGTCAGAGCTTCCTGCTTTCAGAAAATTAAGATATTTATTCACTGCAGATTCTCCTTCCGTTTTTACTTTTTTGCTAGAACCTCTGAAGCAGCAAATCCTGTTGCGTATTGGTAGACATAAAAATTATAGTAGAAGTGAGGAATTCTTGCCCAGGTATACTGCTCTTCCTCGGGAACGAACATATCAGGTCCCCAGTATTTTTGATAAATGGTTTTGTATAAATCACTGAAGCACTTCTGAGGTAAGCGATTCGCCTTTCTCTGTTCTGTCATAAACAATCATCTCAAACTCAGCAAACATAACCTGCCTGTAGAAAGTTGCAGTAAGATTGTTGAGATATCTCTCAAGCAAAAAAAGTTTCTCTTTCCTGCTCTCGGAAATTTCGAGAAGATGATCAAGTAAAAGTGATCTCATTAAATGTTGATGCTACTTCTGCAAGAAAGATTGAATAATTAGCGTAAGGATAAGGCTGATTTTGTCCTGTGTAATATGAATGCATATTGTGTCCCATCTCATGGGTAAGTGTAAAAACATCATTCAACAGATCAGTCCAGTTAAGTAAGACATAAGGATGAACACCGAAAGTCGTTCCAGATGAATAAGCACCGCTTCTTTTTGCTTTTGTTTCGAACACATCAATCCATCTATTGCTAAATGCTTTATTTAGTGATGATAGATACTCATCTCCCATAGGCTTCAACGAATTCAATACAATCTCAATGCCTTCCTCATACGAATATTTTTTTTCATTGTGAGAATTAAAAACTGTAACGTAAACATCGTAAGGACAAAGTTCACTGATTCCAAGAAGTTTTTTCTTTAATGCTGCCCATCGGTGCATAGGTTGAAGATTTTGATTTGCAGATTCAATCAGGTTATGATAAACGGATGTCGGAATATTGTTTTTATGCAATGAGGCTTCAAGAGCAGAGTTAAAATTTCTTGCACGGGCATTAAAGATGTTTGTTTTCAGATTTCCATTAAATAATACTGTGAATGTATTAACATAGCTTTTATATGATTCGAGGTAAGCTTTAAATACTCTTGCTCTGTACTCTCTATCCTTAGAGTACATAGCAGAATAATATCTGCCATGAGATAGCTCAGTTATTCCTCCTAACTCATCTTCAATAGATGGCATCTTAAGATCTGCGTTTGTAAATATTGAAAAAGTATCATAAGGCGTATGAGCTAATTCAGAAGCCATTGCGAGAATTTTTTCTTCCGAATTCGACAGAGTATGCTTTTTAGTGCGAAGCAGATCATCTATGCTGTGCTTATAAATACTCAAGGCTTCATTTGATTCAATAATACTTTGCAACTTTTCATCGGGAATTTTAAGAAGCTCCGGGCGAATGAAAGAACTCACAGCACCAACTTTGGCGTAGAGTGATTTAATACGATCGTCCATTGAATGATATTTCCCCACCCTCATATCGCTATCCTTTGAAAGCATAGCATAGAGATGAAGCCGGTCGAGTTTGATATTTATATCTTCATCAAACCTGAAACAGGCAAGTAAATTTTCGGCACTTTCTGCAAGCTTACCCTCAAACTTTTGATAGCCTGATACTTTTTCAGATAGGGATTTAAATTCATTCTCCCATTCCTCATCATTCTGAAAAATGTGAGTCAAATCCCATTTGTATTCTTGATTTATTTCTTCCCTTTCAGGAATTACTTTGCTTTCAACTGCGACCTGATACATTTTATTTTCGGACATAGTAATAGAATTTCTTTCGGTTTTAAATTTGTTTAATTGATTACAAAGTGCCGCTGAAATGGCATTAAAAGATAAGAAATTTACTTCTATTTATTTTGTGAAAATAAATTCCTTAAAGGGTTTTTCGAAATTCAATCTTAATTTTGCCGCTAAAATTATCAGTGTTGATGTTAATAGTTGTAGGGACATATCCGTCGAGAAGTTCGGTGTGGTAGGAAACTTCCTCTGCTATGTAGTATCTGAATCTTTCTATCTTACTTAAATCCTGAACGCTGACATTTAAATATCCAGATTCATAATCTATCAATCTAACATTAAATCTTGTTCTTGCTGCACTAAAATATAACGGGACAGTTAAACTCATTGTTAAATTTTTTGCATTTATAAGTAGGATATAGGAATTACGCTCTCTTAACTGGATAGGTTCATTAATATTCCCTGCCAGATTATCCGGCGCAATTATTTCTTCCCTGCAGGAAAATGAGATTGTTATAATTATTAAAAGAAGAATAGATTTTTTCAATTATGTATTCTGATGAAAATGACACTATAAATGAAATAATTTCTGAGTGATATTAAAAAATAAGAATTAAAATAGCAACCCCGACTTTGGGTTTTATCAGGTAATTAATTGATAGACTGCCCGTGAAGCTTTAAACCTGCCAAAAAATTAATTGATATATTCCTTCCGCAGGCGTGGTGCTTCCGACACAATTCATTCATCATAATATTCCTTAGGCTGAAGAAATTCTTCCGGGTAAAAAGTTCTGCAGCTTTTTCAGATTTCCGTTGCATTATTTTAGAAATAAGCCTAAGTTTGCCGAAAATTTATCAATTATTGTTACCGAGTGAAGGCAGGCAAAAATACAACTATATTTTTTAGATTATCTTATTTTGTAATAAGTGTTGTATTGCTATCTGTTCTATTATTGGGCGGGATTAAATGCTCTGACTCCGATTCCAAAATCTCACCTGAACAAAAACCTCAGCTTAACAGTTTTGGCTTTTTTTCTGATTCATTAGCACATCAGACATATTCTGTGTCAAAGAATGAAACTCTTTCTGATATTCTGTTGAAGCTTGGTGTGCCAGCCAATGATATAATGCCGATTGTAGATAATGCTAAGCAGGTTATAGATGTTAGAAAAATAGTTGCGGGAAATTTATATCATGCATTTCACAAACGATGATTCGATTAATACACTGGTTTATTTTGTTTATGAGAAGAGCCCAAGACACTATGTTGTTTTTAATCTGAGAGATTCGATACACGTTTATGAAAGTGAAAAAGAAGTTGTTGTAAGAGAAAATAGAAAATCAGCTGTTATTGATCAGTCACTATATGTATCTCTTTTAAATGCTGAAGCTACGCCTGAACTTGCAATTAAACTTTCTCAGATATTTGCCTGGCAGATTGATTTCTATCATTTGCAAAAAGGAGATAACTTCAAAGTAATCTATGATGAGCTATACGTTGATAAGAAATTTTTTGCAATCGGAAAAATTAAAGCCGCTTACTTTAACCATAATGGAAAAGATTTTTTTGCAATCCCTTTTACTCAGGATAGTGTGTTCCAGTATTTTGATGAAAACGGAAACAGCCTTCGTAAAGCATTTCTTAAAGCTCCGCTTGAGTTTGGCAGGATAAGTTCCAGATACAGCAACAGCAGACTTCATCCGGTACTCAAAGTTCGCAGACCACATCACGGCGTTGATTATGCGGCTCCCGTTGGAACTCCTATTAGAACTACAGGCGACGGTGTTGTGGTTGAGGCAGGATACAACAGAGGTAGCGGCAAGTTTATAAAAATCAGGCATAACTCAGTTTATACAACAATGTATTTACATCTTTCACGTTATGCAAAAGGGATTAAAAAAGGAATAAGTGTACAGCAGGGACAAGTTATTGGATATGTTGGAAGTTCAGGACTTTCAACCGGTCCTCACCTCGATTACAGATTTTTTGTGAATGGAAGTCCGGTTGATCCTTTAAAGGTTGAAGTTCCTCCTTCCCATCCTGTGAAAGAAGAACTAAGAGCTGAGTACGAAGTACAGAGAGATAGTGTAATGAAATTGCTGAACAAAGTTGAAATCATTCTTTCTGAAAATCCAGTTTAATTTCTTATCAATAATCAGCCCCTCCATCAATTACTTTCACCATTAAAAAGAATTAGGCTTTATTTTTTCAGCAAAGAGAGTATATTTCAACTGTTTTAATATATAATTTCTTTTAACCATAATTTTCAGACGTATCAATAAAATTAATAAGTTTTTCCTGGCTCACTTATGAATGACAAAACCGAACAGAAAGATTCCGTTACAAAATCAAAAAAGTTTTTATTCTGGAAGAAGAAGGAAAGAAAGAAACCCGAAACTTTTGCAGAAAAAGTAATCGAGTTTTTCAGACAGCTTTTCTGGGCAGCGATAGCTGCATTCTTTATCATCACTTTCATAATTCAGAATACACGTATTCCTACCGGTTCAATGGAAGACACTATACTTGTTGGTGATTTCGTTCTTGTTAACAAATTCATTTATGGTTCATCATCACCAAAGTATATACCTTTCACAGAGATTGAAATTCCATTCTTCCGGTTACCCGCATTTCAAAGATCCAAAGGCAAAAGACATCGTTGTATTTGAATATCCAGGAGATCGTGATCAGCTTTTTGCTCCGGAGCGTGGAGTAAATTATGTTAAAAGATGTATTGGTGTTCCTGGCGATACACTTGAAATAATAGATAAAGTTGTATTTGTAAATGGGAAAGAATTCTGGAGACCAACTTTCGTTAAATATTATAAAGGAAGGTATGGCAACTTTCTTAAACCAGTTCCAAAAGGAGTTGCTGAGCCAAGAATCTTCCCAAAGGGTATGGACTGGAATGAAGATAATTACGGTCCGCTGGTAATTCCAAGGAAAGGTTCAACTATTCCGTTGAATAAATATAATGTTGAACAATGGCGAACAATCATAGATCGTGAGTATGGTAAACGTGTTGTTGATATAAAAAATGGTGCTGTTACGATTGAAGGTATTCCTGTTTCATCATATACATTTAAAAAGATTATTACTTTATGATGGGCGATAATAGGGATGATAGTTTAGACAGTAGATTCTGGGGACTTGTATCAAGAGATATGGTCGTCGGCGAAGCATTTATTATTTTGTTTTCCTGGGATAGAGACATTCCCTTCTCGCAATTGTTTAAGCTGTTGGGTTCTGTACGAACTGACCGTATTTTATTACTTCTGCACTAAAATAAAAAAGGCTGCTCTTAAAGCAGCCTTTTTTGATATAATTAATTGTTTATGAATCTATTAAATATTCCTTACGAAAAATATAAACTCCAGAATGGGCTTGAGGTTATTCTTTTTCAAAATAATACTCTTCCATTCACCGCAGTTAACATCTGGTATAAAGCAGGTTCCGCAAACGAAGTGAAAGGGAAAACAGGTCTTGCTCATCTCTTTGAACATATGATGTTTCAGGGTTCGAAGAATGTTCCAAAAGAAATGCATTTCAGATTTATTCAGGAAGCAGGCGGATCATTAAATGCTTCAACAAGTTTTGACAGAACAAATTATTTTGAGAAGCTTCCTTCAAACGATCTGGAACTTGCACTCTGGCTTGAATCTGACAGAATGGGATTTTTTCTCGAAGCTCTTGACCAGGTTAAACTTGATAATCAAAAAAGTGTTGTATTAAATGAACGCCTTGAAAGATATGATAACCAGCCTTACGGTTTAGCATGGGAAAAAATAATTTCAAGCCTTTACCCTGAAAATCATCCTTATAGCTGGCCAACAATCGGCCATTACAAAGATATTGAAAGCTATACTCTGGATGATGTTAGTTCATTTTTTAAACAATACTATTCCCCTTCTAACTCAACAGTTGTAATTGCAGGAAATTTTGAAGTCAATAAAACAAAATCGCTTATTGAAAAATATTTTGGTGAGATTAAAAAATAATGGGACACCGTTAGCTCTAAATTCTAAATCTCCTCAGCTAGAGGAATCAAAGTTTATCACATCGGAAGATAAAGTAAATCTTGAAAGAATTTATCTAGCCTGGCATTCACAGAATGCATTCCACACAGATGATGCTGCACTTGATATTTTTTCAGACTTGTTAACCGGTTCAAAAAATGCCCGGCTAACCAGAAAGCTCGTCTATGAATTGGAAATTGCTCAGGATGTTAACACTATGCAGTTTTCTGGGAAGTATGGCGGCCATTTTATGATTGTCGCAACAGCAAAACCCGGTAAAGCTCTCGACGAGATAAAAAAAATAATTTTTAATGAAATTTCAATTCTTGCAGAAGAAAATATTTCTCCGCGGGAACTGGAAAGATCAAAAAACGTAATCAAATCAAATTTCATCTACTCTTTACAGAACATTGAGACTATTGCTGATATGCTGAATCTCTACAACTTTTATCTGGGTGAACCTAATTCATTCAACTTTGATCTTAACCGGTATAATAGTGTAAGCGAGAATGAAATTAGTGAAGTTGTAAAGAAGTATTTCCAAAAAAATTATGTTGAGCTACGAATTGTCCCGGAGAGAAAAAATGCAAACTGACAGAAAAAATCGTCCGGCAAGTTCGGGAGAAATTAATTTTATTCTTCCTTCTGTTCAAACCTATCAACTAAGTAATGGATTAAAAATATACTTCAGTGAAAAAAATGAACTCCCTTTAATCAGGATAAACTTTTTAGTCAACAACGGCAGCAGGTTTGATCCTGATAATCTGAAGGGATTGACCAATCTACTGGCGATGTGTATCGATGAGGGTGCCGGAAAATATGATGCGCTTCAGCTGGCAGATGAATTTGAAATGCTTGGCGCTCAGTTTTCTGTTTCATCGGATCCGGATATGAGTGTACTTTCATTACAGGTTTTACGTGAAAATTATATTCCTGCAATAAAACTTTTAGCAAGTGTAATTACCGAGCCTCATCTTAATGAAAATGATTTTAACCGGGAGAAAAGAAAAGTGCTCGCAAGACTTGAACAGGTTAAAGCTGAACCTGATTACGTCGCAGACATTTCATTTGAGTATTTCTTATTTGGGAGCGATTCGCCATATGCTTTTCCCGTACTTGGCATTGAACCTACAGTTCAAAATATTGAAATCGAATCTGTAAGAAATCTTTATCAAAAGAATTTTTCTCCATTCAACTCATCTGTTATTGTAGTTGGGAATATTGATTTGAAATCGCTTCAAACAGAACTGGATATTGTGTTCGGTAACTGGAACGGGAAAACAACTGTAGAAGAACCATTTGTTAATTTGAAAAAGTCAGGAAGAAAAGTTTTTATTATAAATAAAATGGATGCGGTTCAAACTGAAATCCGGACAGGTCATCTGTCTTCTAAAAGAAGTGAAAAAGATTTCTTCCAAAAACAAATAATGAATCTTGCTCTCGGCGGTCAGTTTTCAAGCAGATTGAACCTTAATCTGAGAGAAAAAAATGGCTATACTTACGGAATACATTCGAGATTCAATTACTTTAAAGAAGCTGGATATTTTGAAGTTTCAACTTCTGTAGATGTTGAAAACACGACGAATGCTTTAAGAGAAATCTATTCTGAAATCAATAAAATCAAAGATGGCATTACTGAAGTGGAACTTGAATTTGCCAAATCATCATTAATGAAAAGATACCCGGCTAATTTTGAGACCTACCGCCAAATTGCCGGCAATATTAGCAGCAAAATCATTCATAATCTCCCGGATGATTATTTTGAAACTTACATCGAAAAAGTAAATTCAGTTAGCCTGGAAGATGTTAATAAAATTACTGCGGACAGTATTCATCCTGCTGGGTTGATAACTGTTTTGGTAGGAGATTCAAATAAAATTCTGGGACAGATAAATGGAGATGAATTTGGTGAGACAGTAGTTCTCGATTTTGAAGATGTATTCAAAAAATAAATTAAACTTATCATCTCAGAGAATTAAACTGCTTGTAATAACTCTGTAACCTTTCTTTTTATATTTTTTTATCTCGGGATTTAACGAAACATAAGATTCTTCACTTAACAGAAACACAATAGACTCACCACTTCCCATTGCCTTTATTTGACCACTGAATGCATTTAAAACAGTTTCGTCATTGCCAAGATTAACAAAATCGGATGTTCGGAAAAGTTTAATTTTTCTTTTTGTGAGTTCTCTATTTAGTATTTCGTAATTCAAAGATTTATAGAAATTTGAGTTGTCATCAATAATAAAACAGACAGCCTTCTGGAAATCAGTGACCAGAGTTTTAATAACTGCAACTACTCTTTGTTCCGAGTAAGTAGCACCAAGCTTATACTTTTGTTCACTAATATCATCATCAATTAAAACTGAAAAATTCTGTCCGTTATTTCTAATAAATTCCAACTGTTGAAGATGTTTGGTTTCAGGCCGGATCAATAAATTTAATTTTACAGGAGACTCAATCAGAGCAGTAGTTGATGAATTTGCCGGGTCAACATCGTTTAAAATAAATGCGATGTATCCTTTATTCCTGGAATAATTTTTTGCATAATCAAATTCAGCTTGCAGAACAGTTGAACTTTCTGTCTTTAATGCAAGTGTAGTTTTACTTCCTTTCACTTTTTCAATTGATTGTATTATCAGGCTGTCTTTTCTGAATGATTGAAAAACATCCTGCAGAATTTCCGGTATCGAAAGGTCTTTGGGAACCTGAACTTTAAAGTTTGAAATTTCCTGCCTGGAGTGTTTATCCTTTACCTTGTTTTCTTTTATAAATTTATCTTCGATATCAAATGCAGCAAGGATATTTAAAAATCTCTGACTGATTTCTTCTTTGTCAATAGTATCTAGAATCCGAACTATTACTAAGTAAATCACTATTAAAGAAAAAATTCGCGGCAATTAAAATTACAGCCGTAGCAATTAAAGTAAGGAGTAAATTCTTTTTGAATTTAATTGAGGGCATCATTTACATTTAAGAATTAGCGATGCTTGAAAATCAGGTTTTCTTTTTTCAAGGAATGCAGCAGTACCTTCTTTGAAATCTTCTGTTCCGCAAACAAGAGCAAACAGGCTTGCTTCATAACTCAGACCTTCAGTCAAAGAAATGTTATCAGTAGCTTTCACCGCCTTCAGTGCAAAGCGAATTGCTTGTTGACCTTTAGCAGCAATTTTTTCTGCCATTTCAAGAGTTTTATTCAGCAAGTCAGTTTGAGGATATACTTTATTAACCAGACCTATTCTGAATGCTTCATCCGCACCAATCATATCACCGGTTAAAATCATTTCCAATGCTCTCGCAGAATTAATAACACGCGCAAGTCGTTGCGTTCCACCATAACCGGGAATAATTCCAAGGTTAACTTCTGGCTGTCCGAACTTTGCATTCTCACTTGCAGTTCGCATGTGACAGGCTCAAAGCCAGCTCACATCCACCACCAAGTGCAAAACCGTTAACTGCGGCGATAACCGGCTTATCAAGAGTTTCAATTGCTCTGAACACTCTGTTGCCTTTATCAGAAAATTCTTTTGCAGAAATTACATCCAGCTTATTCAGCTCAGCAATATCTGCACCGGCAACAAATGCTTTTTCGCCACTGCCTGTTATTACAACAACAAATACCTCGGGATTATTTTTGATTGAATGGAAAACATCTTCAAGTTCATCAATTGTTTGTCCATTTAAAGCATTAAGCTTATCGGGACGATTTACTGTTACTAAGGCAGTATGATTTTTAATTTCTAAAAGAATGTTTTGATAATTCATTTTATTACCTCACAGATTAACGAATAATGGAAGTCTTACATTTAAGTTAAAGGATAAGTATTGATTTGATTCGTAATAAGTATAGTTTGCCATAATTTCGAGAATGAACATTGAAAATCCGGCTCCTACAGTTCCCCCAAATTTCCATAAATCTTCTCTATAATTACTTCGCCCCGCATCAGCTTTGAATTCATTCAACACCTCAAAGTAAGTATATGAAACTGAACCTTCTACAATTGGCATAAGCAAAACAACACTCTCAACTAAAGGACTAAAATAATAGCGAAGTCCCAAAGAAACTAGGAATTATGGTAGTTGAATAATTGGAGTAGTCTGTTCCCTGATAGAAATCCTGTGAACCGGGAAATTGTTCATATCCTAATCGGGCAAAAATAAAAAAAGGAAGATGATCGCTATCAGTATATGAGGCTTCAACATTTAAACCATAACCAAGATCTGTTGAATTGGAGAAGTCACCAATAGGAAGTCTTGCACCAACACCGGCAGCAAGAAAAACACCAACAGCCTTGCTTGCAGGAGGTTCACCGGCAAAAGCAATTCCCTGAAGAATCAGAATCAATAAAAGAAAATATTTTGCTCAACTTTATAATCATTTCATTACAAACTTAAATAAAATTTCGGGCAGACTAATGAACAATAAATTTTATTCCGAAATTTTAGTTTCAAAAACATCAGTCCCTATTCCAAATTTTTTTACAAGATCACCACCGCGCATACCGGTTTGATAAACAAGAAAGATTATCATCAAAGCAAAAAGAATAAAAAGATACTTTGTAATTCCGATAAACTTTTTCTTCAATACAATAAAAATTCTTGAACCGCATATAAAAGCAGAGAACCATAGTAAATATGTTGCATAAGTCTGATGCTCAATCAATAAAGCTTTGCTTTTTTCGTTCCAAAAACCAAATTCAGAAGCTGCCTGATTGCCAGTTAAGACAGCAAAGAAAGCAGTAACCACACCTAAACACAAAATAAGTAGAGCCGTCTTCGATATAAATTCTTTGTTAAATGCAATACCAATTATTTCCAGAAAAGAATAAGTAGTAAGCAGCGCAACCGGGAAGTGGACAACTTTTGGATGAATCTCAGCAATAAAACTTGTATCCATTTACGATTTATCCTTTGTTCTGAAATCTATCCACATAACACCGACCCACCATTAACATTTAAAATTTCACCAGTAATATGCGAAGCCAGATTTGATGCAAGGAAAAGAACCGGTCCTGCTATTTCCTCAGGCTGAGCAACTTTGTTTAATGGAATATCTCCTAAAACTTTTTTATAAGTTTCAGCATCCGATAATGAATCAGTCGTCATATCTGTAACTACCCAACCGGGTGCAACACAGTTAACCGTAATATTATGCGGACCCAATTCTGACGCAAGAGATTTTGTTAAAGAAATCATCCCGCCTTTTGAAGCTGCGTAGTGAGAATGAAACGCTTCTCCTCTCTGCCCTGCCGTTGATGCAATGTTAATTATTCTTCCGAATTTATTTTTCTTCATTCCAGGCACAAGCAGTTTTGTAATAAGATATGTACTGGTGAGATTTATGTTCATCATCTCATTCCATTCTTCAAGAGTCATCTTATCAATTGCAGCTTCTTTCCAAATTCCTGCATTGTTGACCAGTACATCAACATTTCCAAATTCACTAAGAACATACCCAATTACTTTTTCAATATCGTTTGCATCCGCAAGATTCAGTTTATAATGTTTCAGTTTTGACTGCTCCAGTATAATCAGCAATCACCTTATCAGCTTCATTTTTCGCTGATTGAAATGTGAACGCAACGTTAGCACCAGCTTTAAGAAATAATTCTACACAGGCTTTACCGATTCCACGCGAACCACCGGTGACCAATACATTTTTATTTTTAAGGGATATCATTTTAGTATTTCACTTTGTATAAAAATAAACCTTTAGCCGGAACTGCATCGGCGGCCGCATTCCGATCTTTTTGAGTAAAGATATTTTTTAAATAATCACTTCCGTTTTCCTGGGAATATGCTTTAAGCAAAGAACCAACAATCGCCCTGACCATTCCGTATAAAAATCTGTTAGCTCCGATGTAAAAAATAAGCAAGTTTTTTTGTTTGCGCCACCTTGCTTCATAGACTTCACAAATTTTGTTTTGAATTTCCGTATTAATTTTACTGAAAGAAGTGAAGTCCATTTCTCCAATTAAAGCAGATGATAACTCATTTAGTTTCTCAGGTTTCAATTCTGAAAAATAAGTGTACGAGTAACGCTCAAAGAACGGTGACTTCTGATTTGCTATTAAGTAAATATACGATCTTTTCCTGGCGCTGAATCTGGAGTGAAAACTCTCGTCAACAGTTTCGATATTAACAACTGAAATATCTTTTGGCAATACTGAATTCAATGAATATTTGAATTTAGAAAAATCCAGCTGCTGCTTTACACTAAAATTAGCAACCTGACCCAAAGCATGAACTCCGGCATCAGTTCTTCCTGCCCCAATAAGGCTAATATCCTCTTGTAATATTTGCTTGATAGAATTGCTAATTACTGCCTGAACTGAAAGTGCATTGTCCTGAATTTGCCAGCCAGCATAGCTAGTTCCATCGTATTGAATTGTTAGTTTGTAGTTAAACATTGGCACAAAATTAGCAATTTTATCTCATTTCTGATTAAGAACCTTTATCTGCAGTTTATCAAGAATTAAATAATAATTGACGAGTCAGTTGAAAACTGTGCTAAATATAAATAACCTTATCTCAAGCTAATATGGATACACAGCAAAATCCTTTTTTTGAAGAGTCACCTGACATCAAGATTATTATTGATAAGCAAGACTACAAAATAGTTGAAGCAAACAAATCCGCCAGAAAATTCTTTAAGAATCTGAGAAGTAATAAAGGAAATAAATACCTGTCTGATATCTTCCCGGTTGGTGTATCTCACAAGCAACTCAAAAAAATTACTAATAACTCCTCAAAAAAAACTTTTCACATTAATTCTCTTGAATTGATAGGTAATAATGGTACAATTCACAAAATGACTGTTGATATTGTAACCACCAAAGTCAAAAACCAACAGTTATTTGAATGCAGGTTTGTGAGTAAAATGGAATCAACTTTTCAGAAAAACACAGATAATGAATTAAAGATAATCAGGCAAAAGCTAAAATCATTATTTGATAATAACCCACTCATGATATTCATAATCAATAGAAGGGGGATAATAAAAGAAGTAAATTTACTTGGTGCCAAAGAGCTTGGCTATAAGGTTGAAGAATTACTTGGTCAATCTGTCAATAAAGTTTTTCTAAAGGAAGACAGGAAAATAGTTAATCAGCAGATTCTTGAATGTGTTAACAACCCGGGCAAAATGTTTAACTGGGAGATCAGGAAGGTCAGGAAAAACAGTGAGCTTATTTGGGTTAAGGAAAAGGCCTGCACAATTCAGTTAAATGGAAAAAGCACTGAAGTTCTCATTGTCTGCGATAATATCAGCAAGATCAAAGAAGCTGAAAAATCAATTAATGAGACTACAAAAAAGATTAAAAATATATTTGATGCTTCACCTTATGGTGTTCATATATATGACCTGAATAAAAATGGAGAACTTATTTTTTCTGGTTATAACCCGGCAGCAGATAAAATTTTAGGTATAAATCACTCGCATCTGCTCAATAAAAATATTGAAGAGGCATTCCCCAGTCTCATTCTTACAGATATCCCTGATATTTACAAAAACATTGCGAAGCGCGGCAATCATTTTGAGAATAGACTTTTAGAATATGAAGATAACAGTGTCAAGGGGGCGTTTGATGTTTCCGCAATACAGATTGAACCCAACAAAATAGCTGCATTTTTTTCCGATATAACTGAAAAAAGAAAAGCCTTTGATGAACTGGAAAAAAGTGAACTGAAATTTAAATCTCTATTCGAGCTGGCTAACGATGCCATTTTTTTAATGGACTTAGAAATCTTTGTTGACTGCAATCATAAAACACTGGAAATGTTCGAATGTAAGAAGGAGGATATAGTTGGTAAACCTCCATATGAATTTTCTCCTGAGAAACAACCTGACGGACGATTTTCTAAAGATAAAGCACTTGAAAAAATAATTGCTGCGCTGGAAGGAATTCCACAAAGATTTGAGTGGAAACATAAAAAGCTAAATGGAGAATTGTTTGATGCAGAAGTGAATCTGAGCAGAATTGTATTCAGCAATAATGTGCTCATTCAGGCAATTGTAAGGGACATAACCGAACGTAAAAAATCCGAGGAAGCTTTAAAGGAGAGTGAAGAACGCTTTCGTTCTCTAATTGATAATATGATCGAAGCCGCCCTGATTATTGATTGGAATGGCGAAATTATATTCGCCAACAACAGTGCTGCTCGCCTGGTGGGTATGGAAAATCCTGATCAAGGTATTGGGAAAAAAGTATTTGAATTTCTTCATCCGGATTTTATTCCAAAAGTATCAACTGCTCTTATTCGGTTAAGAAAAAATCCCGCACCATTTGTCGATGAATATATTGTTAGAACTATTCAAAATGATGAACTATGGGTCGAGAGTCTTGGCATAAATATCATATTCTCAAATCAAAAATATATACTGGTTACATTGCGTGACATCACTAGCAGGAAAAATGCTGAAACGCAACTTCGTGAGGCTAAGGAAAAGGCTGAAGAGTTAAACAGAGTCAAATCCAATTTTCTGGCTAATATGAGTCATGAATTAAGAACCCCACTCGTTGGAATCCTCGGTTTTGCAGAACTTCTTAGAGAAAAGCTTAAAGAAAAGCAAACCACTGAAATGGCTGATAGGATTCTTACAAGTGCTAACAGATTAATGGATACACTTAATTTATTGCTCGACCTGTCAAGAATTGAAGCAAAGAAAGTTGATATCAATTTATATCCGAACCGGATATCGGAGTTGGTAGAGTCACAAATTCTTCTGTTTGAAGCAGTTGCAGAAAGAAAAAATCTATTTCTGGAAATAAATATTATCGATCATAATTTATTTTCAAATGTTGATGAGCAAATCTTCAGACAAATAATTAATAATCTTGTGAACAATGCCCTGAAGTATACTTACACAGGTGGAGTTACTATTTCAGTCGATTCAATTACAGAGGATTCTAAATCCTATGCTCGGGTAATTGTAAAAGATACAGGTATAGGAATACCGGAGGAGAGCCTTGGATTAATATTTCAGGAATTCAGACAGGTAAGCGAAGGATTTAATCGTCACTTCGAAGGAACTGGATTGGGTTTAACAATTACAAAGAATTTTATCGAAATGATGGATGGAGAAATCAGAGTAAGAAGCACCGTTGGCTCGGGATCTACTTTTACAGTTTTGTTTCCCTTGTTGAAAGATTATAAGCAGCTTGAAGTACAAAAGGTAAATAAAGTTGATGATGACAAAATTATTGAAAGAGATTTTGTGCTGGAATTTAGACCAACCTTGCTTGTTGTGGATAATGATGAGTCAAGCAGAGATATTATTAAGTTATTTGTACAAAATATATGCGATACTGACTTTGCTGATAGCGGAGAAAAAGCATTCCGGTTAATCAATGAAAAAAAGTATGATATTATTCTTATGGATATTAATCTTGGTCAAGGAATGAGCGGAGTTGAAACTACTACGGAGATCAGAAAGATCGAGAGCTACAAGAGCGTTCCAATTGTTGCAATAACTGGCTTTGCAATGCGAGGAGATAGAGAAGAGTTTATCCAGGCGGGATGCACACATTATCTTTCAAAACCATTCTCGAGATCAAAAATAATGAAGTTGATTAGTGAAATTGCTTCGAAAAAAGAAGTTTGATTATTTCACAAAAACTGTTTTGATATTAACGAATTCTCTTATTCCAAATGATGACAGTTCCCTGCCGTAACCAGATTCTTTAATTCCACCAAAGGGTAATCATGGATCAGATTTTACAAAAGCATTTACAAAGCAGCAGCCCGCATTGATTTTTTCTTTCGCTATTCTCTCTCCTCTTTTAACATCATTCGTAAACACAGCAGCACCCAGACCAAAAATTGTATCGTTAGCAATTTCAATTGCTTCATTTTCATCTTTGGCTTTTATTAAAGCTGCAACTGGTCCAAACAATTCATCATCGTACAGAAGGCATTCCTTTTTTTACATTTGAGAGAACAGTCGGAAGATAATAAGCATCTAACTTAAAGAAATGTTCAGCATAGGCTTTTACAATACAACACGAACCCCCTATAATCATTGCATTTTAGTTTTTATTGAAAATTTTATAGATGATTAAACTATGTAAAATTGCCTTAACTGAGTCCTATTTTACCTTATCGCTGTTCATTCCTACAATTATTGGAAATAAATTTATAAATCTGGTTCATTTCACTAGTCATAATATCGTATCCAGATGGCACTATAATTGGGAAATATCAATTTTTTACTTAAAAGCCAGTTTAGAATCGAATAATTTCAAATTATAAAAAAATCTCTTAAAATGTAAAGTGATGTTCAATCTTCTTAAAGCAAAACAAAGGTCTGAAAATTCAGTATATAAGAAATCAGAAATTTTTATTAATGCCGGAAATCAAGAACCGATTAGTGAGCTATATGAAATTCTGGAAAATAATTCACCGTTTGGAATTATTAAAAGTGATCTAAATGGAGAAATTATTTATGCAAATAAATTTATTTGTGAACTTCTCGAACTGAATTCATTCAACGAACTTTATTCGAAATCTGTACTTGATATTTATCAAATAAAAGAGGAGAGAATAAAGCTTATAAGTCTTCTTTCGAAAACAGGAGAAGTAAGAAATTTCAATACAAATTTCATTACCGCTAAAGGTAATGTAAAGCACATTCTACTAAGTGCCCATTTAAATAGTGAAGCAATAATTGAAATAATTCAGGACATAACACATCTCAAACAATCGCATCAAAAGACAGAAGAATCATATTCGCTGCTCCAATCTACTCTAAATTCAACTGCTGATGGAATATTAGTTGTTGACATGACGGGGAAAATTGTCTACTATAATCAAAATTTCCTAAAAATGTGGCAGATTCCATTGTCATTGGCACAATCCGGAGACGACAATGGATTGATAAGTTTTGTTCTAGACCAGCTAAAAAATCCAGAAGAATTTGTAACAAAAGTAAGAGAACTATATTCTTATCCTGAACAGGAAAGTAAAGATATACTTGAGTTTAAAGACGGGAGAACATTTGATCGATTTTCCCGTCCTTTTATCAACAAGACAAAAATTGTTGGTAGAGTATGGAGCTTTAGAAACATAACGGAAATACGAATAGCTGAGAACGATCTAAAAGAAAGTAATTATAAATATAAAACTCTTTTTGAAACAGCTAACGATGCAATTTTTTTAATAAAGAGTAATAAATTTGTTGATTGTAATCCCAAGGCTGAAATTTTATTTGGATGCACCCGTGAAAAAATTATAGATGAAACCCCCTTTAAGTTTTCACCACCTTTACAGCCAGATGGCAGAAGTTCACGCGATAAAGCTTTGGAACTAATCCAAAAAGCTTTTAATAATGAAAATTTATACTTTGAATGGAAACACTGTAAGCTGGATGGAACTTTACTTGATACAGAAGTAAATCTGAATTGTGTTAAAATTTCCGGCGATAGTATGCTTCAGGCAATTGTTAGAGATGTAACCCACCAAAATCGGGCTAAATTGCAAAAAGAAGCAGTGTACAAAATATCATTAGCAAATAATTCTGAAACCGACTTAAACCAGTTCTTCAAAGAAACCCACAATATCATTAAATGTTTTATACCTGCAGATAATTTTTACATTGCACTCTACGATGAAGAAAATAATATTATTAGCTATCCTTATTGGGTAGATGAATTTGATCCGATGCCTGAACCAGGGGCACCTGGTAAAGGATTAACCGAATATATTTTACGTTCCGGAACTCCGCTACTTGCAGACCCGGTTACCTTCAAAGACCTTGTAAATAGACGTGAAGTTGAGATCATTCTTACTGATTCAATCGACTGGCTCGGTGTACCGCTTAAGGTAAACAATAAAATAATTGGTGCCCTGGCAGTTCAGAGTTACTCAAATTTAATACGATATGGTAAAGAAGATCTTGATTTCCTAACGTTCGTTTCAACTCAAATAGCAATTGCAATTCAAAGGAAGAAGTTTATCGAAGAGCTCATAATAGAAAAAGACAAAGCTGAGGAAGTAAATCGTCTTAAATCAAACTTTCTGGCAAATATGAGTCACGAACTAAGAACTCCAATGGTTGCAATATTAGGATATGCTGACATTTTAAGGAGAGAACTCCATGGTAGTGAGATGAAGCAAATGTCTGCAGAAATATTTGAAAGCGGAGAAAGATTATTAGGTACTCTCAATTCAATTCTTGATTTATCAAAAATTGAATCGAATAAAATGGAATTAAATTCAAGAGAAATTGATGTTGGAGAAATAACAGAAAACCAAGTAAGGTCATTACTGGCATTGGCCTACAAAAAAAATTTGGATTTAAATGTTTTTATAAATGATAAAAATAAATTCGCAAAAGTAGATGAAGGACTATTCAGACAAATATTAAATAACCTTGTCGGCAATGCCATAAAATTTACAAACAAAGGAAGTGTTGAAATTATAGTTGATACTGAGAACTTCGAAAATCTGGAATGGATTAGCGTAAGTGTAAAAGACACTGGCATAGGTATAGCTGAAAATAAAAAACATCTGATATTTGATGAATTCCGGCAGGCGAGTGAAGGTATGACCAGAGGATTTGAGGGAAACGGTCTTGGATTAACAATCACCAGGAAATTTGTAGATTTAATGAATGGAAGAATTTTTGTTGAATCTAAATTGGGACAAGGATCCACTTTTAAAGTTTGCTTCCCATCGATAGAAGCTCCTGAGCATGCAACTGATGCTCCAATTGATGAATTGAATCCTATTGAGAGCACTAATAAAAGCAGAGTGTTAAAAGATGTATTATTGGTGGAAGATGTAACTTCTAACAGCGATGTAATAAGAATATTGCTAAGAGACATATGTAATGTTGATATAGTAGAATCAGGTGAAGAAGCTATACAAATAGTTAAAAAGAAAAATTATTCTGCAATACTTATGGACATCGACCTTGGAATAGGAATGAGTGGAATTGAAACATCAAAGCAAATACGAAAATTAAGTCACTATGAGAGCATACCGATAATTGCTGTAACCGCCTTAGCAATGAAAGGACATAAAGAACAATTCTTAGCAGAAGGATGTTCGCACTATATATCAAAACCTTTTCAAAGTAAAGAAATTAGAGAAATTGTGGCAGGTATTCTAAATGAGCAAGAAAGTAGAAACCAAGATTGAGATAATACCTAGTTGTTTAAGTTTTAACCAATATACACAGTTTTTATGTTAACGAATTCTCTTATTCCAAATGATGACAGTTCCCTGCCGTAACCGGATTCTTTAATTCCCCCAAATGGTAATCTCGGATCAGATTTAACAAAAGCATTTACAAAGCAGCAGCCCGCTTGTATTTTTTCCTTCGCTATTCTCTCTCCTCTTTTAACATCATTCGTAAACACAGCAGCACCCAGACCAAAAATTGAATCGTTGGCTATTTGAATTGCCTCTACCTCATCATTCGCCTTAATCAAAGCAGCAACCGGTCCGAATAATTCTTCATCGTAGACAGGCATTCCTTTTTTTACATTGGAAAGAACTGTCGGAGGATACCATGCACCATCCAGTTCAGGAATTTTTCCACCAAGTAAAAGTTTAGCACCAAGCTCAATACTTTTTTCAACCTGCTGATGAAGTTCATCTCTTAAAGAAATACTAGCCTGTGGACCAATATGATTTGATTCATCGAAAGGATCGCCCATTTTTTTTGATTTCATTTTCTCAACAAACAGCTTCTCAAATGAATCGTAAATTTTTTCAGCAGCAATGAATCTTTTTGCGGCAATACAACTTTGACCTCCATTAATTAATCTTGCGGTTACACAGGTATCAGCAGCCATTTCCAAATCAGCATCTTCAAGAATAATATAAGGATCGCTTCCTCCTAGTTCCATAACTGTTTTTTTCAGCACCGATCCGGCAGTTTTTGCAACAGCTTTGCCGGCAGGAACACTTCCTGTTAAAGTAACTGCCTTTATTTTTTCATTCTTAATAACTACTTCCATTTGTGATGAAGGAACTAAAATTGCTCTGAAAAGATTTTCAGGAAAACCTGCTTCACGAAATACTTCCTCAATTGCAAGCGCACAACCTGAAACATTTGAAGCATGCTTTAATATTCCCGCGTTACCTGCCATCAATCCCGGCGCAGCAAATCTGAACACCTGCCAGAAAGGAAAATTCCACGGCATAACAGCCAGCACTATTCCCAACGGTTGAAATGTCACAAAACTTTTTGAGGCATCGGTAGATATTAATTCATCAGTTAAAAACTTCTCAGCATTCGCAGCGTAATACTCACAAACCCACGCACACTTATCTACTTCGGCTCTTGACTGTGCAATTGGTTTTCCCATTTCGAGTGTCATCAGCTTCGAGTATTGTTCCTTTTTTCTTCTTAGAACATTCGCTGCTTTCGTCATTAATTCTGATCTGAAATTAAACGAAGTGTATCCCCACTCTTCAAAAGCATTATTCGATAAATCTATAATCTTACTCACTTCGGAGGGCTGCATTTGAGGATATGTTTTTACAACTTGCAGATTGGCTGGATTAACTGATTGTAACATTCTTTACCCCTCAACTATTTTTTATTCTTTACTTCATTTTTTTAATGACGACTAAAGTCATATCATCAGAATATTTTCCGTTCTTTGAAAATTTTATGACATCGTCCAATATTCCCAGAGTAATTTCCTTGGGTGTTAGCTGAACTAAAGATTTTAATTTTGCTAAAAGTTTTTCATCTCCATACGGTTCAAATTTTTCATTTGCTGATTCTGTAATTCCATCAGAATATAAAAGAAGAACATCACCCTTTGAAAAATTTACACTGTCAACCTGGTATTTCGCATTTGGTGCTGGGCCAAGGACTGGACCGGTGGGATCCAGAAATTCAGCATTCCCGGTCTTAGCTCTAAAAAATATCGGGGGATTGTGTCCGGCATTAGCATAAAGAAATAAACCGGTACGGTGAGTTGACAACTCTCCATAAAAAAGTGATGCAAATTTATCGTCTTCAAAAATTCTGTTCACAAGCTGATTTAATCTTCTCATCAAGGCAACAATTTTAATTTCGAATCCGCTCGCCATTCGCAGTGCACCAGCTATGTACATTGCTTCTGCAGCAGCTCCAACTCCCTTACTGGCAGCATCGCCAATAGTTACACCAAGTCTGTCTTTTTCATCGCCATGTTCAAGATAATCAAAAAAGTCGCCGCCGATTATTTCCGCAGGATTGGTTATACCATATAATTCATAATCGTGGAATTTAAATTCGTGTTCAGGTAAAATACTTTTTTGAAGCTGACGTGCTTTGTCAATATCTGCTTTAAGATAATTTACACTTGCTGAAGATCGCCATTGTTTTATATGTGACGTTATCGTGGTTGCTATGATGTTAAGGTTTATTCTGAAATCCTCATCAATTTTATGACTGTTCAATGCTAGCAGATACTCGTAATAAAATTTTTCTTTTATTTTTTTCCTGCCGCCAACACCTGAAGCTGAATACTTAAATATTCCTTTTTTACGAAGCGTACTGATCGTCTCTGTGCCAAGAATAGTTCTCTGCTTTGCAATCAAATCAAGTATAGTATACCTATGTATATCAATTTGAAATTTGGTGTCGATCTTCTCAATTTTTCCTGTCTGATACAAAATATTATAAGTTTCATTCTGTTCATTTAATTTCCAGATTCTGCCACCGGTAATATCTATCGCTTCATTGCCAACGATCTCATTGATAGTAGTAATAAGCATTTCCTCTTCGGTCTTAAATTTGCCCGAAGCGATTGACTCAACAAGCCTGTGTAATTTTTTTTGATCTATTGCCATATTTTATTCCGAATAAAAATCTATCATTTGCTGAATTGCCTTTTTACAAACAGGACAAAAGTTATCAATTTTAATTGACTTCATAGTACAATCGTGTGCAGGTCTGTAAATTCCTTTTTCCATATAACCCCCACCTTCAAATGCACCGACTTTGTTTTTAAATTCATCTGTGTCCGGAGTAGGAATTGGAGTTCCTTCTTCAACCAAATCTTTCCACTTAGAATCAAAATTAACAAGTGTAGTGAGATTTGGATCGGTTGGTTCAACATCAAGCGGATAAAAATCCTGGTATGCAACATCAGATGTATAATATTCATCAGCAAGTGAAGTAAAACCGTGCCCGAATTCGTGAACAAAAACAAACTCAGAGTATTTATTGTTATTCACGCAAACCGAATAATGATTATAAATTGAACCGCCTCCATACTTATCTGAATTAACCAGAATATAAATCTGATCATAAGGTGCATTTGATGCGATATTTCTTAGAGTCTTATTATCATAAGTCATTAAATACCTTTCGAGGTCGAACGTGTAGAAAGTTGAATTGACAAGTGTTTTTTTCCAGATATCTTCTTTTGGGAATATCAGTTCCTGATTCTGCTGATGGTGCTTCAATTCCCCAAATATTAAATTTATCTTTATTTTCTTTGAACGGTGAAGAGTTGAAAAGATAACCTGCAAATCTTTCGCAATCTTCTTTGAATGAGTCTATTTCATCTTCAGTATAACCTTCAGGAATGATGACAATATCAACTTTCACTGATGGATCACCTGAATTCAATACTTCAAAATTTTTGTATTCGGAAACTCGTTCCGGTTTAATAAAATAATTTTCAGGATTGACTTCATACTCAAACTTTTTTATCCATTCATTTTTTCTGTTTGATGCGTAAAATTTTACCATCACAGGATTTTTTAGGAAAGGGAAATACAATTGTTTCACTAAAAGTTTTGTAATGTGTGCTTTGCTTCTTCAGTGGTCTGCCATTCGTTGAAAAGAGTTGAATATCCTCTTGAGTAAATAAACTGATTGACTTGCTGCATCATAAACTTCAAATTTGTACTTGCCGTAATTGAATTTATCAATCAGGTTTACTTTTGAGCCGCCCCAGAAAGGTTCTTCAATCAATTCATCGAATGAATAAAAATCATTTTCTTTATCACCTGAGTGGAAATAATCGAGACGGAGAGTTTTGTTCTCGAAGTAATCATCAAAGTTTACTTGCGAGTAAGTGATTGTGATAGATAATAGAAAAAATGAAGATCAACTTCATTAGCGCTCCTTAAATATCGGATTAAAAATTATCATCACAAAGATAGGAGTTTTGAGTGATAGAGTTAAAGGAATAATATTAATTTTATTTCAAACTGACCTGTAGGTCATTCCTGAATTTATTTCAGGATCTGAATCTATTTCGGAATCTATTAGCGATACTTGAACATAGGAATTAAGAACCTGAAAGAATTCAGGTTTAACTATTTTACTTTCCGCGAACCCGGTTTTACAAGTTCAATATCTTCTCTGCAAAAAGGACATTCATCCGGCAGATAAGAAACTACTTCCATTTTTAGAGTGCTGAATTGAGGATAGCCAAAATTTACTTTGCCGTTGCTTCTGTCCACAATAAAACCAACACCAACAACTTTTGCGTTGTTGCTTTTAACAATATCAATCACTTCAAACACTGAACCGCCGGTTGTAACGACATCTTCGCACACAAGAACTTTTTCATTTTCATCAAGAGTAAATCCTCTTCTCAAAGAAAGTTTTTTGTCTTCTCTTTCTGCAAAGATAAATCTTTTATTTAACTGTCGTGCTACTTCCTGACCGACAACAAGTCCTCCCATTGCAGGAGCAATTACAGTATCTATTTCAAATTTCCTGAAATTGTCTGCGATCATTTTGCAAAGAATCTCAGTGTATTCAGGATACTGGAGAACTTTTGCACATTGAAAGTATCTGTCGCTGTGTCTTCCTGATGTTAAAAGGAAATGCCCGGTAAGAAGTGCACCGGATTTTTTGAAGATATTTAGTATTTCTGATTCTGTCATAATTATTTAAGTCCTTCAATTTTTTCTGCAAGCTGAAAATCTTTTTTTGTAATTCCGCCTTCGCTGTGCGTGGAGATTGTAATTTTAACTTTATTCCAGGAGTGAATAAATATATCCGGATGATGATCCATTTTCTCTGCTTCTGCACCAACTTTGTTTACAAATGCAAGTGCTTCAGCAAAATCTTTAAACTGAAATTGCTTTGCTATTTGGTTTCCTTCCTGCAACCAGCCTGATAAGGAAGCAAGATTTTTTGTTATTTCATCTTGAGTTAATAGTGTCATAAATGTATCTGAAATTGTTTTGCAAGTAATAAAAAAGCGTATCTGCAAAATACGCTTTTTGAAAATAATTTTATTTCAGAATTGAGTTTTAGTTTTCTACCTGCCCGGGAGCTTTTGTTTCTTCGCCGGGTTTTGCCACCTCAAGTGCTTCATCATAAAATACAAGATCTTCTGCACCTTCAACGTGCTTTGAAATTATCTTTGTTCCTTCTTTAAATGAACCTCTGAGAATTTCTTCCGCCAGTGGATCTTCAATGTATTTCTGGATTGCTCTTCTCAATGGTCTTGCACCATACTTTTCATCAAAGCCTTTGTTAACCAAAAATTCTTTTGCTGACTGATCAAGAATAAGATCCATCTTGTTTTCTTCAAGGTTCTTATAAAGCTCTTTTATTTCAATGTTGATGATCTGCATTATATCTTCTTTATCAAGATTTCTGAAGACGATTGTATCGTCAATCCTATTCAGGAATTCAGGATTGAATAACTTCTTCAAAGCCTCTTCAACAGTGTCCTTCATCTTATCGTAGTGGTCTTTCGGTTTTGAATCGCCAAATCCAAAAGAGCTAAGGTCCTTTATATCTCTTGTTCCGACATTGGAAGTCATAATGATAATGGTATTTCTGAAATCTACTTTTCTTCCAAGACTGTCTGTTAGGATTCCATCATCTAATACCTGAAGCAGAATGCTGAAAATATCCGGATGAGCTTTTTCAATTTCATCAAAGAGCACAACAGAGTAAGGTTTCCTTCTTACTTTTTCAGTAAGCTGTCCGCCTTCTTCGTAGCCAACGTATCCGGGAGGTGCACCAACAAGACGAGACACAGAGAATTTCTCCATATACTCGCTCATATCAATTCTAACAAGTGAATCTTCAGAATCGAACAGATATCTTGCAAGAGCTTTGCAAAGTTCTGTCTTTCCAACACCGGTTGGCCCTAAGAAAATAAAACTTCCGATGGGACGGTGCGGATTTTTGAGTCCTGCTCTTGTTCTTCTTATTGCTTTTGTAAGTTTTGATATCGCTTCATCTTGACCAACAATGAATTGTTTTAAAGCTTCATCCATCTTCAGAAGTTTTTCCGATTCTGTTTGAGCAATACGATTAACAGGAATACCCGTCATCATCGCAACTACAGTAGCAATATCTTCTTCGCTAACATCGTGTACGATATCTTTTGTCTTAGCATCCCATTCTCTTTTTGTTGATTCAAGATCTGCCTGAAGATTTCTTTCTTTATCTCTCAAGCGTGCCGCTTCTTCATAGTCCTGTCTTTTAACAACTGCAGCTTTTTCTCTGCGAACCTGTTCTATTTCTTCTTCGAGATCAAGAATTTCTTCCGGGACTTCAAAGTTACCCATATGAACTCTTGAACCGGCTTCATCAAGAACATCAATTGCTTTATCCGGCAAATGACGATCGGTAATGTATCTGTTGCTGAGTTTTACCGCAGAATCAATTGCAGCATCAGAATATTTTACGTGATGGTGTTCTTCGTATTTGAATTTAATCTTTTCAAGTATTTGTCTTGTTTCATCATAAGATGGTGGATCAACCATAACTTTCTGGAATCGTCTGTCGAGTGCTCCATCAGTTTCAATATGTTTGCGGTATTCATCAAGAGTAGTTGCACCAATACACTGAATATCTCCACGAGAGAGTGCAGGTTTAAACATATTTGATGCATCCAGAGAACCTGAAGCTCCTCCGGCACCGACTATCGTATGCAATTCATCAATAAACAAAATAACATCTCTTGCTTTTTCAAGTTCGTTCATCAAAGCTTTCATTCTTTCTTCAAACTGACCGCGGTATTTTGTACCAGCAACAAGTCCAGCCAGATCAAGAGTAACAACTCTCTTATCCTGCAATGTTCTTGGAACTTTTTTCTGAACAATACGCAATGCTAAGCCTTCAGCAATTGCAGTTTTTCCAACACCGGGTTCACCGATAAGTACCGGATTATTTTTCTTTCTTCTGCTGAGAATCTGTGCAACTCTTTCTATTTCCTTTTCTCGTCCAACAACAGGATCAAGTTTATCATCAATAGCAAGCTTTGTTAAATCTCTTCCGAAATTATCGAGCACAGGAGTTTTAGTTTTATCTGTTTTTCTATCCGGAGGAATTGCTTTGCTTTGACCAGCATCTCTGTTTCCTTTGTTACTCAATAATGAATTTAGTTCTGAACGAGCTGAGTCATAAGTTACATTGAACTGATGAAGTATTTGGGTTGCGATATTATCTTCATCTCTTAAAAGTGAAAGAAGTAGATGTTCAGTTCCAATAACATCTGCTTTATAAATTTTAGATTCGATTTGAGTTATCTTTAAAACTTTTTCTGCTTGTTTCGTAAGTGGGATATTTCCGATCGTTAACGTTCCACCTGAAGTTCTAACAGTGTCTTCGATTGCTTTCTTCAATTTCAATAAATCACAATCAAGATTACGTAATATTCTAACAGCAACACCCTGTCCTTCTCTGATAATACCAAAAGAAGATGCTCGGTGCCGATATAATCATGCCCAAGCCTGAGAGCTTCCTCACGGCTTAATCTTATCACATCCTGCAATCTATCAGAGAAATTTCCATCCATTTTATAGTTTTCCTTCTTGATTATGTATTAAAACCACTTTTTCCCGCTAAAAGTTCAACTAATATAAACATAATATTTAAGATTATTCCATTCTGGTAATTAAACCTTAGGTAATAATATTCCAGATTACAAGTAATCGCAATGCATTATTTCTGCCAAAGAAATTGATAAGGACAAAATGAGTGCCATTAAGGCTTACGTAAATAATGGAATTAAAGTAGAAACAGCGGTAATTTTTTTTCTGACATTTTATGTAGAGGTGATAATCTTGCTACTATTTAGACACTAAGTCAGATTGTGGATCAGAACATCGAAAAGTATGACACTCAGACTGATTCCTTGAATTCGATGAATGGCGAATTTTACTTTATAAAGACCTATATTACGAAAGTAAAAGAATAAAAAATTTGGAGAAAAAAATGGAAGCTTTAACAGGTCTTTCTTTAGTAATTATTATTATAATATTTCTATTTCTAATTCTGGTTTTATACTTTATACCTGTCAGATTATACATCGCAGCAATTTCATCAGGAGTAAAGATTAGAATCTTTCGTGATCTGATAGGAATGAGATTGAGAAGAGTTCCCCCCAGTATAATTGTTGATAGCATGATCAATGCAACGAAAGCTGGTTTAACTATGCAGATGGGAATGCTTGAAGCACACTACCTTGCGGGTGGAAATGTTAAAAAAGTTATTGCTGCGTTAATTTCTGCAGACAAGGCAAACATTCATCTGCCATTTGAACGAGCCGCAGCAATTGATCTTGCAGGAAGAGATGTTTTGGAAGCAGTTAAAATGTCGGTCATTCCAAAAGTGATTGAAACACCGCTTGTTGCTGCAGTTGCAAAAGATGGCATTCAATTAAAAGCAATTGCAAGAGTAACTGTAAGAGCAAACATCGACAGGTTGGTTGGTGGTGCGGGTGAAGCGACTGTTCTTGCAAGAGTTGGTGAAGGAATAGTGTCAACTATAGGTTCAAGTAATTCGCACAAAGAAGTTCTTGAAAATCCTGATAAAATATCTAAAAGTGTACTTGCAAAAGGATTGGATTCAGGAACAGCATTTGAAATTCTTTCAATTGATATTGCTGATGTTGATATCGGACAGAACATTGGTGCAATGCTTCAAACTGATCAGGCAGAAGCAGACTTAAAAGTTGCAAGAGCAAAAGCGGAAGAAAGAAGAGCCGCTGCAGTTGCAAGTGAACAGGAGAACATCGCTGAAGTTGCAAAACAAAGAGCTCGTGTCGTTGAAGCTGAAGCTGAAGTTCCGAAAGCAATTGCTGAAGCATTCAGATCCGGCAGACTTGGAGTAATGGATTATTATCAGCTAAAAAATATTCAAGCTGATACAGAGATGCGCGATTCAATTGCAAAACCGGATGATAAGAAGAAACAGAGTTAATGGACAACTTATTCGAAATATTAATTTATGTGATAATTATTATCAGCTTTCTGAGCAGCATCTTCAAGAAGAAGAAGCAGCAGCAGCAGAAACCTCCTGCCCGGCAGCCTCAATAAGAGGAATACTTATCAGGCTGATGTTTCGGTTCCTCAGACACAACCAAAAGAGGAATATGACGTTTTAAGAGAGCTTGAGGATTTCTTTAAGGTTGGGAACGAACCTGCCGGACAACAAATTCCAATGCCCGTTCCTCAGGAGCAGCCGAAAAAGATGACTCCGATAGAAGAGCATAAAAGAACCGAAAGCTGGCAAACACCAACTTCATCAGAACATATTGCAGATGATTGGGAGAGAAAAAAAGAAGAAGTTAGCAAAAGAATTGCGAGAGTTGATTCCAGTGTTGAGAAAAAGGCAGCTATGTTTGAAGAGTCCCTGGAAAGAAAGGAATCTGTTTACAGCAGTATTGCTTTGTCGGTAAAATCAAAAATGAAAAACCCATCAACACTGAAAGAATATATTATCTTCTCAGAAATATTAGGAAAGCCAAAAGCACTTCGCAGATGAATCAGAAAAAATATACACTGACAAGAGTTGGTAAAGCGGGCTTCGAAAAAAAATTAGATGAAGCCCGTTTTGCTATAAATTACCAGCAGGAATTAAATCCATCGCAATATGAAGCTGTGTCTGCAGTTAATGGTGCTTACTTAATAATTGCTGGTGCAGGCACTGGGAAAACAAGAACACTTGTGTATCGCGTTGCTAGATTAATTGAGCTAGGCTACGATCCGAACTCAATTTTACTTTTGACATTTACACGCAAGGCAGCAAACGAAATGTTGAAACGTGCTTCTGTTCTTCTGGATGACCGATGTTCAAAAATTCGAGGTGGCACATTTCATTCTTTTGCAAATGTAACTCTCCGAAAATATTCCAAAGCGGCAGGACTCGATTCTAACTTTACAATTCTTGACCAGGGAGACAGCGAGGACATAATCAATCTCATTCGTTCCCAGGAAGGATTAATCAGCAAGGAAAGACGATTTCCGAAGAAAGAAACTCTGAATAAAATTTATAGCTTTTCAGCAAACACTGAAAAACCTGTCGAACTTATCATCGAAGAAGAGTATCCTCATTTTCTTCTGGAACTTGATGAGATATTAAAAGTCCAGAAAATCTACATGGATTACAAAAGAAGAAATAACCTTCTTGATTACGACGACTTACTATTATACCTGAGGGATTTTCTTCAAAGTGAAAATGCAGCTTCGAAAAATCTTCTTTCAACTATTAATTTTTTAATGGTGGACGAATACCAGGACACAAACAAGCTGCAGGCAGATATTGTAAAAGGATTGGCTCAGCTTAATGGGAATGTTATGGTTGTTGGCGATGATGCACAATCAATTTATTCTTTCCGCGGAGCTAATTTCAAAAATATTATGGAGTTCCCAAAACTTTTTCCTAATGCTGAGATCATAAAGATTGAAGAAAATTATCGAAGCGTTCAAACCATTTTAGATTTCGCAAACCATGTATACGATGGAGCGATTGAGAAATACACAAAAGTGCTTTACACAAAAAGGCAAGGAGGCGAATTGCCTTTTATTGTAGCAGCAGCGAATGAAAATATGCAATCCAAATACATCGTTGAAAAAATACTTGAATTTCTGGAGGAGGGAGTAAGTCTTAAAGATATTGCAGTATTGTTTCGTTCTTCCTTTTTTTCATTTGATCTTGAAATAGAATTAGCAAAGGCAGGAATACCTTTTCAGAAATTTGGTGGAATAAAATTTATTGAGAGTGCTCACGTAAAAGATGTGCTTGCATTTTTAAGAATTGCTTCCAATCCAAGAGACATAGTTAGTTGGTACAGAGTTTTATTACTGCACGAAGGTGTGGGACCAAAAACAGCTCAAAGAATTTTAGATGAACTGGCAACTGCAAGATTAACAATTGAGCAGCATCCCGGATCCAAAAAAGAATTCGCCCACGAAAAACTCAAAGAACTATTTGTTCTGCTTTACAAACTTCATACAACCCAGGCTCCGCCAGCTGAGTTGGTTGGAATGGTTTTCGATTATTACCATCCGATTTTCAAAATTAAGTACGATGATTTTAACAAGCGAAGCAAAGACCTTGAAACACTTCAGAATATTTCGGAGAATTATCGGTCGCTGGATTCATTCCTTGCAGATATGGCAATTGAGCCGATCATTGACAGCGTTATGGACATTGGTGAAACCGATAAAGAAGATGAATTCTTAACTCTTTCTACAATCCATTCAGCAAAAGGACTGGAGTGGCATTCAGTCTTTGTAATTCACGCAGTTGAAGGCTACTTCCCTTCTGTCAGGGCTGCAGAAAGTCTCGAATCTTTAGAAGAGGAAAGAAGATTGATGTATGTTGCATCGACACGCGCAAAGCAGAATCTTTTTGTCACTTATCCGATGCATATGTATAATCGAATAGATGGGATAACACTTTCGAAACCTTCAAGATTCATTTCAGAAATGTCCACAGATAAAGCTCAGGGCTGGCTTGTTGAGGATGAGTTTTAAAGAGGCCCCACCCTTCCCTCCCCTAAGGGGAGGGTATAATGAACTTTTAGATAACGGTCTTATTTCAGCAAAATCATTTTTTTTGTATCAATAAAACCTTGTCCTGAGCCTGTCGAAGGATTTCCAGCTTTGAGTTTATAAAAATAAATTCCACTTGGTAAGTTAGAAGCATCAAACACTACTTCATAAACTCCTGCCGCTTGTTCTTTCTCCACCAATGTTGCGATGCTATTCCCTAACAAATCGAAAATTTTTAACGATACATTCATAAAAGTCCCTCCTTGGGAGGGATTTAGGGAGGCCGGCAATTGATACTTTATTTTTGTTGTTGGATTAAATGGATTGGGAGAATTCTGATATAAATAAAAACTATTTGGTGTAACCGGATTTTCATTCATTGATGTTGGATTTGCATAAGTAACTATTGCTTTCGAAAAAATTCTTACAGTGTCTGTTCCTGAAATTACAATTGCTGAAACTGTATCAGCACCAATAGCAATTGGTGCTGTGATTATTGCTTCATAAGTCCCATCTCCTAAATCCATAACACTTCCTAAAGTTCCTGCACCAGTATTTGAAAGAATAATTTGCTTTCCACTTGCTAGTAAAGTATCAGAATTATTTTTTGGAGAAATTGTAATTACTCCTTGCGAAGTTCCATTGGCAGGAAGAGTATCAGGACTAACTTCAATCTGTGAAAGAAATGGATCAACAATATTGAACTTGACGATTTTCCAATTATCAAACATAGTTTGAAGTGAATCAATTGGATCTTTATTAGTTGGCGTATTTTGAACAACAATTTTAAGATAGAAATTACTACCATCTCCAATTCGTACAACTTTAACAAATCCTGATATTGATGATTTTCCGTATGGTGCACAGCGAGTGTCTGCACCAGGTATTTTTGCTGCCTGCAAAGTGGCCATCAGCCTGTCAGCTAAAGGACCTTGAGTGTTAAGGAATGTTGTTTGCATAGTATCAATGATGATTTGATCCAATAAAATATTTCCCTGAACAGCATAACCAGGACCCGTTACGTGATTTTTATAATCGTCACAGTTTATTCCTGTGTAGGCAGCACTTTCTCCATTACGTGTTAGATCAACAATTCCGTATTGTCTTCTAGTTGGATTATTTTGTGCATCATTTGCAACAAGCCAATCAATGATTTCCTGCGGAGATAATCCCTCAAGCATTCTGTTACGTGCATTCAGCTGGTTGGTTGCATTCCAGTATGCCTGAGTATGAATGGCTCCGATACCTTCAATTACATCACTAAGTATAAAAGATCCTGCAATACAAGAAGCTCCCGCACTTCCAATCTCGCCCGTAATTGTATCAACAGCAACAATTGAAAATGTATCCTGTGCCAGTACATTGAATTGTAATGATAAAAATAGAAGTGAAAATAATCAAGACGATTTGCTGATTCAGCTTTTTCATAAAATTCTCCTAATTATTTTTATAGATATTATTTGTTTATCGCAAAATAATAATTTTAATAATACTTTATACTCACCTTAACGCTTCCATCTCTTCCTTTATCATCCAGACAGGTAATCTTTAACTCTTTTTCTTCTGGGATAAAAAATACTCTTTCACCCGGTTTAGTTTTCTTCAAAGAATTTTTCATTCACATACCAGTAATGAGTTTTTACTCTGCTGTCCGATGCAGCAAGCAGAAGGATTTCCTGGCCAGAGTTTTTCTCAAGGAAATACTCATAATCTTCGGATGGCGATAAAATTTTTGGACCACCTTCAGCAAATTTTGCAGTGCAATTTGGATTATGCGGCGGTGGCTTTTGATAATCGTATTTATTTTTTGAAAGCCAGACCGTTAGCTCAGGTTGATAAACTGCATACACAGCTTTTTTATAATCCGATGAAGGTAAGCAACCAGTGCAGTATTGAACACTTTCATCAAGATTAACATAAACTGGTTTGTGAATGTTGCATACTTCATTATGCGATTGATCTTTTATTGCAAAATCACGCGTTACATTTTTACAATATTGAGTTGGGATTAAACCGCTTTCGCTGCAGACTTCTCTTGTGATTAATTCTTCAGGAGCTTCAAACCATTTAACATCGGAGTCGTAATCGATTGCATTGAAGAGATCAAATAAAAGTGGAACGGCAACTTCAGCACCGGACAAGTTTGGAGAACCAACTCCGTTAAAGTTTCCCATCCATACTCCGATTGTGTAGTTTGGATTGAAACCAATTGCCCAGGCATCTCTCTTTCCATAAGATGTTCCAGTTTTCCAGGCAAACTTCGGAAGCTTCGAATAGTTTGAAAGATCAGCAATATCACTTCGGCTTGTTCCTGAAAGAATATTAGCAATCAAATATGATGATGCTTCAGAAAATATTTGTTCGCCCTCATCTTCATTTTCAGTCGAAATAAAATTAAGCGGATAAAGCTTTCCTTTTCTTGCAAAAGCAGAAAATAATCTGGTTAATTCCTGAAGATTTGTTCCGCAGCCGCCAAGTATCATCGATAGTCCAAGTTTACTTTTTTGTTTTTGAATTTGATTGAACCCGCTGTTCTCAAGAAATACAATAAAATTATTCAAACCAACCTGCTCGAGTAGTTTTACTGCGGGAATGTTCAATGAATTTAGCAATGCAAACTCCGTTGAAACATTTCCATTAAACTTTAAGTCATAATTTTCAGGTTGATAGCCGTGAAAGTCTGTTGGGATATCTGCAAACTTCATCTGCGGAGTTAAATTTCCATCATCAAAAGCAAAAGCATATAATGCTGCTTTCAAAGTTGAACCGGGAGATCGGATTGCAGTCACTCCATTCACCTGTCCGAAAGAACTCTCATCATAAAAATCAGCAGAGCCGCAATATGCAACCACTGATGAATTTCTGTTATCGATCACAAGCACAGCACCGTTTGTGATTCCTTTGTAGAAAGTTTTCCTGACATTTCGAAGCAGAATATTTTCGGCAGTTTGCTGAATTGAAAGATCAAGCGTGGTTTTTAAAATATCACCGTTAAAATTATCTTTAACATAATAACTGAAGTGAGGCGCCGTAACAGGAATTGCATAACGGTTTTTTTCAACAGGTTCATCAAGTGCATCTTTTAAATCTGATGATGAAAATATTTTTTCCTGTTTGAATTTATTTATCCAGTAAGTTTCTATTTTTAATTATTCTTCTTCATTCCGATTTGTCCGAATCTTACAAGGAATATTGTTGTGATCGTTTCGGGAATTATCTGAATACCGCAAGCATAATTGACTGTGCAAGACTCAGTTTATCCGGTGGTCTGTTAAAGTAAATGTAAGAAGCTGATTTCACTCCTTCAATATTTCCGCCAAAAGGAAGAAGACTTAAATAAAGCTCAAGTATTTCTTCCTTTGAATATTTTATTTCAAGCTGCAATGCACGAAACATTTCACCAAACTTATTGAAATAAGTTCGCTTCTTTGGTTCGAGCATTCGTGCAACCTGCATTGTAATTGTTGAAGCACCAAGCTGAGTTTCACCACTTGTTAAATTCCGATAAAATGCACGAACAATTGAAACCGGATTTATTCCGAAGTGCCAGTAAAACCAACTATCTTCTTTTTCAATTATTGCTTTGATAAGTTCAGGAGAAACTTCTTCGAGCTCAGTTCTTAATCTCCATTTATCATCGCTTGTTAAATAAGCTGTCAGAAGTGTTCCATCTTTTGCGTGGATTTCTTTTGAGAATTCTTTTTTACCTGGAAGAGGAAACAGTAAATCCAGCACAACAAAAAGCAGCAGGATTGTAAAGACAATCTTTACTGTTCGAGAATATTTTTTTATTAGTTCAAAGTGCATAGCTTTATTCTTTACCCTGAACTTGGTTCAGGGTCTTCAATAATAATTTCAAGATCCCGAAACAAGCCTGCCTGACGCAACGTTCGGGATGAAATCTATTCTCCCAATCTCTGTAAAACTTTCACAACACCAGCACCATGATATGAATGATACTCCTGATCGTACATTGCTTCTGCACCAATAACAGGAAGCTGATATGTTCCCTGGTTAACAACACGAAGCAAGTAATAAAAATCATTTGTTTGATTTCTTTTTAACTCTGTGAACAGAAGAAGTCTGTCATCACGAATATCCATATACTGAACATACATCGGATTTTTCGGAATCCATTTCAACTCGGTTGCAGGATTTAGTCTTGGATTTTCAATTTCGAATCCAGCAGGAATTAAATCCGTGATAACAATGTTCTCTGCATTTCTATCAAATCCTGTTAACTCAATTTTGCAGACAATCAATTCACCCTGATAAAAACGAAAATCAGGAATTAATCTACCAGTTTTATAGCTGTAGAATGTTCTTCTAATCTGCATATAAGAATCTTCTTCCTTAACTTTTTCATTCAGCTTAACACCTTCGGCACTCCAGAAATAGTATACTTCTCCTTTACCGCTTGCTTTCAAAGATATATTCGAAGCGTTGAGTTTGTTATCAGTTACCGTTAAATCTTTTCCTGAAAATTTATTAATTGATTTTCCATCGACAAGAATATCAACTGTAACATTTGCATTCAGCATTAAGGCTTGCTGCTTTGCCAAGTGCAAGAAATGCGAACGATCTTTCCTGGGTCGAATACATTCTGTCTGCATTCTGAGTAAGGTATTTGATAATTACCGGTATCTGCTTATTAGCCGGTTCAACTTCAAGAAGAACATTCAGCATAATTGCGTTTGCACGAATATCAGAATCAAAACTTCCTCCCGTTAAGCGATCAGTTCTTTCAGGAGTAAAAGCATTCGGAACAATTTCGTAATACGAATTCCATCTTCCCATTAAAGCATAAGAACCTGCAAGCAGATAACGCATATCTTCTGATACGAGATGTGGACGAGCTTTATAATAATTCATCGTTGCAATATCACCTTCACCAGCCATTGCAAGGACATAAAGTGAATAGAGAATTTCCTTATTCGCAATCTTTTTAATTGTTCTGCCTGTTGGAAGATATGTTACATAATCGAAAGTGCTTTGCTCTTTTGCTTTCTGTGACAAATACTTAGTCAGTTTGTTGAGCATACTTTCTGAAACATTAAATCCTGCTTTCTTTGCTTCAACTAAAAAGTGAGCAGCATACACCGAACCCCACCAGCTCGTTTCAGTTCCTCCCTGCCAGTAAGCAATCGAGCCATCATACAACTGCATTGATTCTATTTTGCGTATTCCTTCCTTCACATAATAAACCGGATTGTTTGTTCGATACAATTCAGGTGCAACGAGTTTCGCCAGATCTTCAAAGTATAATTGCGGGAATAATTTTGATACGGTTTGTTCAACACAACCGTGTGGATATCCAACAAGATACTTCAACTGTTTAGCAAACTTGACTGCTGGAAATTTGCTTATAGTTAAAGTTGTGCTTTGAGTTCCTTTGAGGAAATTTTTTGGAATATCAATTTTTATTTCTTTACCTGCTTCAATTGTTCCTGAGCCGGTTTCGACAACCAGTGGTGAAATAGGTCTGACTGCAATATCAATTTCTTCTTTAATGTTTGCAAGTCCGGTAGTTTCAAAAATTATTTTACCGGCACCAACCTGCGATTGAGCAAGGATTCCAAACGTAACACTCTTTGTTGAGTTCGGTTCGATCTTTAATGATTTTTTTGTTGATGAAGTAATCTTCAAAGGTCCTTCGACTTTTAATGTAACATCAACGTTTGCAGTTTTATCTGTTGTATTGATAATTGAGACAGGCGTAACAAGCGAATCATTAACTGCAAGAAATCTTGGTATCTGCGGTTCCAGAATAAGATCATCAGCTACTTTCATTCGCTGTTCTGCTGATCCGAATCGCGAGTCGGTATAAGCTACTGCCATCAGCCTAACCTCTCCATTGAACTGAGGAATATTTAGTGAGACAGTTACAACACCATCGCTGTTAGTTTTCTTAATTCCACTCCAGTAGGAAAGAAGCTTGAATCTTTTTACAGAAATCGGATTGGTTCTTTTCTGAAGCTGCTTTTCCATATCTCCACCACCGGGAGATGAACTGATTTTGACAATCTCGGGTAAAAGCAATTTGTAAAGATCATAACTCTCAACCATCAACGGTCGTTTTGCATACATAAATTCAAACGGATTTGGAGTTACAAAATTTGTTATCTGAAGAATACCTTCATCAACTGCGGCGACAGTAACATAAATATTTTTTTGTGCTTCAGTTTTTATGGTAATCTGCTGAGTTGTGTTCGGTTTAATTTTTTGCGATGCAGAAATAGAAACCGGAAGTTTATTTTTATTTTTGATTACTTTCATCGAAGCAAAACCATGCCCAACAAGAAACGGTGCTGTATCATCTTTGCTGTGCTTTTTGAAAAGTGTTGCAGTTACATAAACATTAGGCATATGTTCATTATCCAAAGACATCTCAAGCTCAGCTGATTTGCTGTTAACATCAATATACTGATACGAATAAACGCTTCCGCGTTCAAGTGTTACAAGAAGTTTTCCGGAGAAAGGACAAGTGAAAAGAATTTTTGCTTTTTCTCCCGGTTCGTACTGTTCTTTATCGAAAACAATTTCAACTCTTCCTTCCTTATCAACTTCAAATGAACCTGCTGTTGAAGCACCCCAGCCATAAGCATAAAAATTATTTTTTTCATAATCGCTACTTCCCTTTTTTGAAATGCGCAGCTCGTACCTGCCTGATTTCGAAACCATAAAGTTGAATTTAGTTGGACCATTTATCGTCACATCTTTTTCCCATTCATTAAATTCTTTTTCTTCGGAAGCATAATAGTATCTGTCGGAGTAATCTTTTTTGAGAACTGTCTGCCACTCATATCTTACAAGCTTTGCAGTTGCAAGAAAATTATTTATTTGTTTATCGCCTTTATCAACTGCTACCAGATTGAAGTTTATATTTTCATTCACACCGTAGTAATAATCAGTCGATTTTATTCCGATGAAATAATCTTTCGGAAAAACATCAAAGCTTGCTGAGCGAGTTACGGTTCTTCCTGTCAGGTCGAATACACTTACATAAGCTGTTCCGACAATCACTCCTTTGCTTTGAATTCCAGTTGGGATATTGTATTCGATTTTTGTTTTACCATCAGTATCAAGCTGACCTTCAAGAAAAGTATGATCAATAGTTGTATTTGTTATTGATGAATTTGAAAAAACATATCCGGGATAATTTTTACTCGTGAATGAATTATGATTCAATTGAATATCTGCTTCATATCTCATTTCCGCTGCCGGGGCACCAAAAAGAAATTCTGCTGTAACATCAATTTTAACTTTATCCCCAGGTTTTGTTTTTTCTTTATCAGATTTGACATTCACACGAATCTTATCAGGAACAAATTCTTCAACACTGAATTTGTATGAACCGATTAACTGCTTGTCACCGGTATAAACATCAGCTGAGTAACCTCCCGTCTGTGCAAACTCAGGAAGAGTAAATGAAAGCTCGAATGAACCCTGCTCATTCAAGTCCTTTTTAAATTCTTCAAATACTTTTCCGGTTGGAGTTACAATTTTTGTGATGAGAGGAACATCTTTAACAACCTGAATTTTATCATTCCTCACAATGGCAGAAAGATTTACCTGTTCTCCAGGTCGATAAATATTTCTCGGTGAATAAAGAAACACATTAAAATCAGCAGCATATTGTGTAAGTCCTCCAACATCGAATCGCGAAGTTTCAATGATGGTTTCCCGTAAATCGATGTAATTAAAATCTTCTTCCTTATCAACAACAACCAAGCGGGGTGAAAAGCCTTCAGTTTTTTTCTTTACATCTTTGAAGACAGCAACTCCATTGCCATCTGTTCTACCGGTCAAAATTGTTTGATTGTTTGTTGAAATGATATTCACTTCGGCATCTGCAACTGGTTCTGTGCTGCCTATACTATTAACAAAAACATAAATTTCATCGCCGGCAATTTTTGAAATGATACCGAGATCAGAAACGGCAACTACTTTTGAATCGCTTCTCCAGCGTTCATCAGCAGAACGAACAGAAACGGTGTAAATTCCTTTAAA
>CAVOPS010000021.1:0-28438 GCA_963698155.1 uncultured Ignavibacteriaceae bacterium
TAGCGATCCTTAGAAAAAGTTAATCCTTACAAGATTATACTTTAGAATTGAAACAATTTACTTGTGCAATGCTGTTCTGATTCGGTTTATTCCTTCCTCAATTTGCTGAAGATTTGTAGTCGAATATGAAAATCTTAAGTTGTTCTGGAAATACTTACCAAAGCAGGAGCCATAAACTGTTGCAACTCCGGCATCCATCAGCGTATTAAAGATATAAAGCTTAGTTTCTTCCTTGCTAAGATTTTTAGGTACATACTCTGAGAAGTCAGGGAATATATAGAAAGCTCCCTCTGGTTTTCCGGGTAGTTTTATGCCATCGATTGATTTCAAACCTTGGTACAAAGCATCTCTTCTAACTGAGAATTCCTCCATAAAACTATCAACAGATTTTTTCTCCATTTCAGAATTTGATAATGCCTCGGCACCGGCAAATTGTGTATACGTAGGCACACCAGCTGTTTGTGTGTAATCTCCCAGCTTGATAATGTTCGTAAGTTTTTTATTTCTGCTTACAAGGTAACCCAGTCTCCATCCGGTCATAGCATAAGTTTTTGAAAAAGTATAAACAGCGATAATGTTTTCATAATCTAACTGCATCGGGCTGAAGTGACTTTTACCATCGAAGGTAATTCTTTCATAAGCTTCATCCGATAAAATATAAACACCATACTTGCTGCATATTTCAACTATTCTCTCAACTTCCTCCCTGCTGAATATTTTTCCGGTTGGATTGTGAGGACTATTCAGGTAAAGAAAAGATGCATCTTTAATTTCACTTTCAAGCAGATCATAATTTATACTAAAATCATCTGCCAGGGGAACTTGTCTAAAATCGGTTCTTGAATAAGGAACAAAATTTTCCAGCACGCAGCTCCAAACAGGAGCGAATCCAACGGCCTTTTTGCCTTCGAAAAGTTTGAACACAAGCTGCAATCCTTCCTGTCCACCATGTGCGACAACAATATTATCCGGTTCTAAACCATGCACATTATTAAAACTGCTGAGCTTTTGAATTATCGCTTTTTTCAATTTGATATGCCCGCCGGAGATTGGATATTTAGTTAATCCCTGGTTCAACGCATCAACCATTGCATCAACAATGTACTTTGGTGTTGAAAAGCCAATTTCTCCCCGTTGAAAGAGAATAAACTCTTTCCCGGTTTCTAAAGCTTTTTTATTCACCTCTTCACTAATTGCTACTATAGGTGATAGACTTATATTCTCCATTGCCTTGTTGAACAATTTTCACTCCTGATAATTTTTAAAATGAACGGAATAAAATAGTTTTTATGTAATATGAAAAAACCCCACGGCGTAGGTGAGGTTTTTTCCTAGTAGCGGGGGCAGGACTTGAACCTACAACCTTCGGGTTATGAGCCCGACGAGCTACCAATTGCTCCACCCCGCGATATAATTTTTAAGAACTTACTTGTTTTCTATTTCAGTTTTGGGCTGCAAATATAACCAATCGTACCAGTGATGTCAATCGAATAAGCCTTAACCATCAATGTTATTAAAGCTTGATGTAATACCATCAATTGCCTGCGAACGGACGTGGATTTCATTCAATTTCTGAATGACACGAAGAATAACCTTACGTTTTTCCTCTACCAGCTCATCCATAAAAGTTCTCACCTCCGGCATTGTGCATTCTGCAAGCACTCCTTCATAATATTTAATGATCGCTGTTTCCTTCCGGAGGGCTTCGTTAAGACTTGCACAAGTGTTTTTGCAAGCGTGCTGGCAGTTTATTCCGGTTTCTGACATGGTTATTCCTCGGGTTTTTATTAGGCTGTTATTTTCTCATTTAGGTGAACCAGCTCTTTTCCTCTCTTTAGAGCTTGTTCGTTTACAGGTATTAATTTATGCCTGTGTTCGGGTAATGCTTTTTTAAGTGCGCTGACTATTGTTTCCATTTTTACGATTGGTCTCTTCTCAAGGAACGCTCCAACCATAATCATATTTGCGACCTGCTTTGCTTTAAGCTTATCTGCTTCTTCAATTGCAGGAACACAGACTACATCAATATCGGTTCTTGTTGGAGGATGAATGATTGTTGATTGTTCATACAGCAGCAATCCGCCCGGTTTTACTGCTTTCTCAAATTTATCAAGCGATGGCTGGTTAAGTACAATTGCAGAATCAAATTTTGTTATGATAGGCGAACTGATCCTTGCATCAGCAACTATGACAATGCAATTTGCTGTTCCGCCTCTCATCTCAGGACCATACGAAGGCATCCAGCTAACTTCTTTCCCTTCGATCATTCCGGCATAGGCAATTATACTTCCCATAGAAAGCACTCCCTGCCCTCCGAAACCAGCACAAATTATTTCATGTTCTTGTCGCATTATTAAATTCCTTTTTCTTTCTTCAAGAAATCTTCTAAACTTTCTCCGGGACTTTCAAATCACCTAGCGGATATGCTGGAAACATTGTTTCCTCAAGATACTTGATTGATTCAACCGGTGTCATCCTCCAGCCGGAAGGACAGTTTGAAACCACTTCAACAAAGCAGGTTCCTTTTCCTTCTTTCTGATACTGGAATGATTTCTCAAAAGCTTTCTTTAGCTTTCTAACAGCATTCGGATTATGAACTGCCTGTCGCGTTACATAATGTGCACCCGGCAATTGAATAAGCAGGTCAGCTATTTTTAATGGATGCCCAATCATTTTAGCATCGCGTCCGTAAGGTGAAGTTGTAGTAACCTGACCGAGAAGTGATGTAGGAGCCATCTGTCCGCCAGTCATTCCGTAAATACCGTTGTTGATGAACACCATTAAGATGTTCTCTCCTCTGTTGACAGTATGAATTGTTTCTGCAGTACCAATTGCAGCAAGATCGCCATCTCCCTGATAAGAGAAAACATAACGATCCGGTAAAACTCTTTTAATACCGGTTGCAACTGCACTTGCTCTTCCGTGTGCTGCTTCCTGCATATCAATATTCATATAATGATAAGCAAAAACTGAGCAGCCAACAGGTGCAACACCAATCGTCTTATCCTGTATTCCCAGCTCTTCAACGACTTCCATCAAAACTCTGTGAACAACGCTGTGCCCGCATCCCGGACAGTAATGAAATGGAGTATCCGTTAACGTATCCGGTCTGCAATAGACCATTTCCATTCCTTCTGCATCGGGAGGAAAGTCTAGTGTTGATGGTCTTTCAATTGACATATTTAATCTCCTATAAAACTCTTTTAATCCTGAAGCACGTTGTGTTTATTGAGAATCATTTCTGTTTCATGAAGCACATCATCAGGTGAAGGAATCATTCCACCCATTCTTCCTGTAAAGTGAACCGGTACTTTTCCTTCAACAGCTAATCTTACATCTTCAACCATCTGCCCGGCATTCATTTCAACCGACATCATAAAATCAACCTGATCAGCTAATTCATTTAATCTCTTGTATGGATATGGATAGAGAGTTATTGGTCTTAGTAAACCGATCTTAATTCCTTTTTCTCTTCCGAGATCAACTGTCTTCTGGCAGATACGTGATGATAATCCAAATGCAACCAAAATAATATCTGCATCTTCTGTTTTGATTTCTTCAAATCTTACTTCCTCTTTTTCGATCTGTCTGTATTTTTTCTGCAGTTGAAAATTTACAGATTCCATCTCTTCCGGTTTGATGAAGAGCGAAGTTATAATATTGTGATCTCTGTCTTTTGTCTTTCCTGTTGTTGCCCATGGTGTTTCAATTTTTGGCAAGGAACCTTCCTCGGGTTGAATTACTTTTTCCATCATTTGTCCAAGCGCACCGTCTGTTAAAATCATCGCTGGATTTCTGTACTTCTCTGCAAGACGAAATCCTTCAAAAACAAAATCAGCCATTTCCTGAACAGAGGCTGGAGCTAAAACTATAAGATGATAATCACCATGTCCGCCGCCTTTTACTGCCTGAAAATAATCTCCCTGTGAAGGCTGAATTGTTCCTAATCCAGGACCGCCGCGAACAACATTTACAACAAGACAAGGCAGTTGAGCTGAAGCAATGTAAGAAAGTCCTTCCTGCATCAAACTAATTCCGGGACCTGATGAAGAAGTCATAACTCTTGCACCAGCACCTGCTGCACCATAAATCATATTGATTGAAGCAATTTCACTTTCTGCCTGAAGAACTAATCCGTGACGTTTTGGTACTTCTCTTTCGAGATATTCTAGAATTTCAGATTGAGGAGTGATGGGATAACCAAAGTATCCATCAATGTCTGCACGAATAGCAGCTTCGGCAAGTGCTTCATTGCCTTTCATTAATCGAGCTTCTTCTTTTTTATTCTCTGCCATCATAAAACCTTTAACTTTTTTTTATTAAGATGAACTTACTCTTTCGCAGCTGCTTTCTTTACCTGTTTGGGCTGCCTGTAAACTGTGATTGCTGCCTCGGGACACACAAGTGCACAGTTAGTACATCCCGTACAATTATCTTCAATCAGTTCAACGAAGCGGTAGCCTTTGTCATTGAAATGTGCGGAGAGACGAAGTCCATCTTGCGGGCATGATATAATGCATAGCTCGCAGCCTTTGCAAATCACGCCATCAATTTTTACTGTTCCTTTAATCATTTTCCTAAGCTTTCAAAATGAGAGAGAGATTTATTTTTAATAGAGTTTTGACAACATATATGCCATCGGAACCCCTTGTATTAAAAGGATTTTAGGCTAAAATTGATGATTTAATTGTCAGTTTTAAGAAGATGGGAGTTTAGCGGATTCCTAATTTCGAGAAGTAAATCAGGTCTGTTTGGCAACTATTAAGAAGCTTAAATTAAGTTTATTAGAGATGACATCTTTTCAAAAGATGTCATCTCCTGTCTATGAAATATAATTTAATAAAAAATTATTCGGTATTAACCTGGAGCCCTGCTCTGTTTGTTCTTACCATTCTTGAATAAAGAGACAGCTTTGGATCGAACAGAAATTTTAGCCAGAGCTTAATCCATGATTTATGATAAACAAGTGTGTTATAAAACTCAGGAGCTGCTTTTCTTAATAGAGGAAGATTGTTCCATGGAATGGAAGGAAAATCGTGATGCTCGTTGTGATAGCCAACATTCAACGAAGGAATATTTAATGGACCATAATAGCTGTAAGTTTCCTGCGGAGGTGCAACAAGAAAATGTTCCTGAATCCATCTTGCACCAAGAGGATGAAGTCCGATTGAAAAAACGAGTGAGAAAACCAGGTAAAGAAATGCAGTCCATCCGAAAGTAAATAATTATTAATGCATCAGCAGCAAATACAACAATCCAGTTTACGATTACCCAGGCGTTCATAAATTCTATTTCCTTCAAACGCATTGTTCTGAATGCCTGGAAGAAAGGAAAGAAAAGTTCCCACATCATTTTTCCGAAAAAAGTATTTCCGATTAGTTTTGCTTCCCACTTGCTGGCAAGGTCAGCATCAAGATAATAATCTCCCTGAAACGAATGATGTTTTAAATGATATGATTTAAATGAAACATAACTTGGAACAACTTTCGGTAGGTCTGCAATGATTCCAAAGATTGTGTTGAGAGTTCTGTTCTTGAAAATTAAATTGTGTGATGCTTCGTGAATGAGAACAAAGAGATTATGATCAGCAAAAGCACCGATAAAAAATGCAGCGATAATTGTAAGCCACCACGCCTGATCACGCAAGCAGGTAGGCAATAACAAACTGCAACGCGACAACTAAAATTGTAATTACTGCACTGAATGAATTTCTGCCAATAGGTACTCTTACTTCAGGATGAGCTTTAAGAATTTGTTTTGTTCTCTCTTTGTGTGGTTCCGGCTGATCTGAATATTGAAAATCCATTTTTATTCCTCACTAATTCTTCTAACTGTACAAACGTAACCAAATAAGTTGAATGAACAAACAATAAATAGCAACAAATCTTTTTGTTAGTCTTAAAACGCTGTTACAAATCCCAATCCAATTGTGCCAAATTTATTCGTGAAGTTCTGAGAATACTCAGCAACCAGTCTGATGTTTCTTCTTAACAGATATCCGAAATGAATTCCAAGCTGTTTCAGATTTAAGTCTGTCTGATCAGATTCAATCCAGTTAAATAACCCAACAGCATACCATTTGCTTTCGTCGCCTTCAGGTCTGAAAATAAGTTCGCCAAAAGCACCACGAGTTTTAATATTGCTCCTTGTTTCAATCATCTAGATAATTCTGGATTATCATCATTCCTTTCAACATATTGAATATTCAATTCTAAAGGATCAAAGCTGATAGTTGCATCTCCGCCCAGCATCCAGATTTCATTTTGAGGATACAAAAACTCTTCTTCAGTAATATTATAAATTTCATTTTCTTCCTTTCCCCAATAACCCATTGCCCCAATTCTAAAATTGTCCCCGGCATCCTGAGAAATTCTTCCAAAAAAGTTTTTGTATTTGTCGTTGTCAAAAGTCCCGCTTAAAAACTGCTCACCTATTCCACTTCCGTTTACAACTTCCAGAACCAGATCTGTTCCGGTATCAAAACCATAACCGAGCATTATTCCTCTGTCGTAAGTAAGATCAACCAAAGAAGCACCAGGATTTACTTTGTAAATGTAATAATCATCTCTCGTCAATCTTAATTCTCTTTTGAAAAGCGGATCACATACCTGAAATTGCCCGATGGTAAAATCCAATTCGCTTCCAAACAAATTATTGAACATAAACCATGCGTCTTCAATCTTTCCGACTTCACCGCTTTCTAAAATGTAATAAACATAGTAAGAAATATCATTTGTGATGGCGCCTCCGGTCAGTATCTTGAAAAGAATTGGTGCGTAAAAATCAGATTGTTCAGATTTATCCTGGTTGTAAGTAATATAACCTTCAAGTCTTGCTGCCAATGGAAAATCTCTGATAAGTGACAACTCTTCGTCACCAGTGTCAACATAATAGCGCGGTGCATCTTTATCCTTTAGCTGGAATCCGTTTCCTGCAAAATCATTCCCATAATTTTTCAATGCCGGAAATGGTGAATGACAGGTTTTGCAGGACATATTGTATTTTCTTGCGAATGCAGGAATTGCGAGAACATCGCTTGCAAGAAATGTAAGAATAATAAAAGTTAAAACTGTAAGTGTAAATGTATTTTTCATTTGATACCTCTCTTATTTTGATGTCATTGCGCACTTGATGCGGAGATCTATTTTAAGTATTAAGACCCTGAAACCGGACTTCGGCAGTCAGGCAATTAGGTGGTATTTAAGGCAGCACTGTCACATAAGTTGAGTGCTCATTTACTTTAATTATTTCTGCTTCCTCTTCAGGAACACCGAGAAAATCAGCAACAGGTTTAACAAGTTTTTGATAATTTAAAACCGCTGTAACTTTCATTGGTCCGGGTGCTGCATCTTCCGGAATTGTAAAAGTTAGTGTTTCCATTTTTGTTTCTCTTGGTCCAATCCTGTAATCAACTCCCTGCGATGCAGTATTCCATTGCTGAATTGTCATTCTTCCCTGCGGATCGAAATATGGCATCCTGAAAATTCTATCTCCGATTGGAATTCCATCTCTCTGAACTCCTTTAAAGTTTGGATCGTTAAGAGCTATTCCCATATCCTGGTAAGCAAGAACATCTGCACCAATTGTATACTCCTCACCTTCAAATCCTTTTTTATCAACCGGCAGGTGAAAAACTTTTCCTGATGCGTCAACTGCTTCTACGTGCATCCAAACTATTCTATCTTCAACAGAACCTGTGGGAAACTTGTGTCCCGTTTTCTGGTTGAACAATGCAACCGTAAATCTTATTACCTCTAAAGGTTCAGCTTCCCTGATATCAGGATGAATTCTTAGTTCAATTGTTCCTCCAACTTTTCCAGGATCGTGTGCACCATGAAAAAGATGCTGCCAAACATCAGGATACTTGTTGCCAACATCTGCAGAAACACCTTCCGCTTGTGTCATATGACAGTTCTGGCATTTAACTCCTTCTTTTGCATATGGCCCATCTTTCCATTCAAGATGAGTTGACTTGACCCAAATACCAAACGGATCTTTTTCGTTATGACAGGTGCCGCAAAATTCTGCTGTTTGAAGAAAATCAGATTTTTGAATTTCGTGTTCCGGCGATTCACCTGTTCCTCTTGGACCATATTTAATATTTCCCGGAGAAGAAATAAAATTGAAATTGAAAGGAGTGTCACCTGCAAAACCTGTAACTGTGTGGCAAAGATCGCAGGAAACAGATTCATTTGCTCTTGAATTCATTTCTGGTTTTGGTGGCGGAACATCTCCGACTAAAAATGAAATTGGCGCGTGACATCCGTTGCAGCCTGCTTTTACTTCAGCAACCTTCTCATCTTTTTCTGCGTGCGGAACTGCAAGCTTGAAATACTCAATCTCATCCCAGTGGTGAGTATAACACTGCGACATCATTGCTTGTTTCCATTGCTGATAAAAATCAGTGTGACAGGATGTTCCGCAGAACTCAGGCTTATCATATTTATCATAAGTCTGAGTGCCGAGAGCTTCACCGCCAGCTTTCCCCTGTGGAAATAAAAGAACTGATGTACAGAAAAAAATAAAAATAATTGTAAGCAACAGTGAAATTGGTTTCATACGAACCTCCATTTAAGAGATAAATAAATATGTAGAAAAGAAAAATTAATTTCTGATGGGACAGTAAGAATTGTTCGCAGTATCGATCTTCGAGCTATGAAGAAGTTGATAAACAAGTGAGTGATTTCCTAAATAGTTTATCTTTACTAAATAAACGTACTAAGATTTATTGAAAATTAGTAAACTGCTGAAAAGTTATTGGGATGGATAAAGCAACAATTACATCCAAATTGTTGTGAGCTGCGACCAAATGAGCGAAGCGTAAAGCTAATTTAATGAAGTAAAAAAAGTGGTCTGAAGATGAATACTATCTTTAGAAGCTACAACTACAAAATATCTCGGAATTTTATCAACAACCTTTGTTAATTCCGGCGATTTTTTGATGTCGGGATTTCCGAATACGGTATAAATTATTTTTCTGTAGTATCGGTTTCGATAAACTTTTTCTCTCTGCCGCTGACCATAGAGGTTGCTGCTGTCTGCAACGAATCCATTTTTAACCAGTATTGACAATAATTCTTCAGGGAATAAATTCCTGAGTATGAAATTCATTTGAAGGTTTATCATTAAGAGTTAATGCGTTCGGTGAGGTAACGGTTCGATTAGGAGAGGAAATAAGTAATAACCCCCCGGGTTTTAATAGTGAGTGCAAATTTTTAATGGCATCTTCATAGTTTTTCACGTGCTCAATTGTTTCGTAACAAGTTATAAGATCATACATTTTATTGTTGCTGAATTTGCAAATATCCCCGACCAGATAGTTTATACTTTCGGAACTATAATTATTTTTTGCATACTCAATTAAATTTTCATTTATATCTACTCCATCATAGTTAACAGCTCCAGCTTCAATAAACTTAGGACCGGAATATCCAACACCGCAGGCAATATCGAGGACCGATTTCCCTTTAGCATACTTGCAGGCAAAGCGATAACGCTCAAGATGATCTGCTTCTATTCTATCACCAGATTTGCCGGGTATGAAATACTCGCCGGTAAAGTTTAAATTATTTCCCTTTTGAATCATCTCTCAAAATCTATAATAAATATTACATCAACTTAATTTTATGATTACTAAAATCAAATTCATAGAATAATAGTATAATTTTGATTTTCTTATTTTTGTACTGACAATTTTTACTCACTATTCCGGGGAAAAATTATGAAGACCATATTGTTAATATTGATTGGTAAAAGAAAAGACTCGGCTGTAAAAGTTCAGCAAATACTAACTGCGTGGGGCTGCAACATTAAAACACGTCTCGGTATTCACGATGGTGTTCTGGAAAACTGTTCCGATACCGGACTGCTCATACTTGAACTTGTCGGTAAGAAAGAAGACAATAAAGAAATTGCAAGAAAAGTTGCACTGATTCCGGGTGTGTCATCACAGCTAGTTGAATTAGAGAATCCGAAAGATTAGTAAATCTCAGTCAGAGTTTCTGGGAGTTTGCAATATATAATTGGGAATTACATCTCTCATCTATTAATTTCCAATCGTGAGTATAAAATCTAAAATGAAAAAATATCCCAAGACCTTCATTCTGATTTCTATCTGTCGCAGCACTTTATCTTTTGCTTTTAATCCCGCTTGAACATGATAATCAAACGCCGGAGGTAAATAAAACTCCTTTCAGCTGGAGTCGTGATAGCTTATGGAAAAGTTTAGAGTTAAAATTCATATCAGCTAAACGCCGAGGGCTGTGATAAAATAAAGCTCACTGTTGATTCATTAATTAAAGACTCTGAATTACTTTTAAAAGAAATTTCAGCCGACACACTTGATCCTTCTGATGAAAAGTTTATAACTCTCGAAAACAATATCTTTAATATCGCACCGCTTATTCCTGTTTGCACTCAATACTTTTCTGATTACATAAATTTTTATTCAAATTTAAGAAACGTAGTAAAAGAACAGTCGAGAAATTGGGATTTGAATTCCACCGAAACTAAAAATACTCTTTATAGACTTCTGTACGGAAACCGAATTGCAATAGAAGAAATAATGCTTCAGTTGCCTGAGATTCAGGTTTCTTCGTTGATTAAGGGAATCGATGAGCCTTCATCAACACCATCCGCAAACATACTTGGTGTGATTGTTCATAGCGGAGATATTTTAGTTTCGAGAGGTGGTGCGCCAACATCTGCTTTAATTGCAAGAGGTAATGATTATCCGGGAAACTTTTCACATATTGCTTTGGTTCACATAGACGAAAAAACAAAATTCATTTCTATAATTGAATCACATATTGAAAGAGGAGTTACAGTTTCTTCTTTAGAAGAATATCTCAATGATAAAAAACTCAGAATTATGGTACTAAGGCTGAGATCAGATTTGATATCAGACAACCCGATGCTTCCTCACCAGGCAGCTGAATATTCATTAGAAGAGGCGAAGAGAAAGCATATTCCTTACGATTTTGAAATGGACATTAATGAATCTGAAAAACAATTTTGTTCTGAAGTTGCTTCTTCTGCATATAAGAAATATGGAATAACGTTATGGACAGGACTATCAACTATTTCATCAAAAGGAACGAGAAACTGGCTGGCAGCATTTGGAGTTAAATATTTTGAAACGCAGGAACCTTCAGATCTTGAATATGACCCTCAGATTTCTGTTGTTGCTGAATGGAGAGATCCGGCGAACACTCTTATAAAGATCATCTGGATAATGCAGTGACAGATGTAATGTTAGAAGAAGCAGACAGTGGAAAGGTTTTAACTTATGAATGGTACATTCTGCCAATCGGAAGAGTGATGAAGTTTTACAGCTTTATATTGAATGTCTTCGGTTCAGAAGGTCCGGTTCCGGAAGGTATGAGCGCAGAAGCAGCTTTAAAGAATGTTTATTATTCTGATACCCACGATCTGATTAAATTAAAACTGATTTTGCTTGCTAACCAGTTTAAAGTTCAAAAAGGATATACGCCTCCCTACTGGGAACTTGTAAGTTTAGCAAGACAAGTTCGCGATGAAGTTAACAAGTAAAAATTTTATGCTGGTTTTTTTAGTCAGGTGTTTGCTTTAAATTCAACCAGAGATTCATCTTTTTCTTTTCTTTCGAAAGGAAGCTCTATTGTAAAGCAGGTGCCGGGATGATCTTTCTTTGCCATTCGTGAAGGACTTTTAGCTTTGATTGTACCGCCGTGTCTTTCAACAACTTTCTTAACCACCGATAATCCCAGTCCGGAACCTTCGATGGTAATTTTTTTAACATTCACTGCTCGGTAGAAATCATTGAAAATTTTTGGAAGCTCATTTTCAGGAATGCCCACACCATCATCACAAACTTCAACAATGAGATTACTGCTGGTACTGTTAATTGTAGTTTCCACAGTACCGCCGTCTACTCCGTATTTAATAGAGTTCCCAATAAGGTTAGAGATTGCAATGTCAAGCAGAAACTTATCGCCACGGAAATTTTCTTTTTTGTTTCTTAAATCAAGAAGATTCATCTTTATCAAATGAGCATCCGCATACGGCTTTCTTCTCTTAATAACACCGGACACTATTTCATTGATATCAACTTCTTCCTCATCAAACTGATCATAAAGAGTAAGCTTGGATACATTTAGCACATCATTAATCATCTGCACACTTTCGTCGGTTCTGTTTTTTGCTCTTATAAGTTTCTCTTCGACTGTTTCATCTATTGGGCCGAGAAACTTTTGAAGAATAAGATCTATATAAGATGCGACAGCAACTATCGGCGTTTTTAGCTCGTGAACGATGCCCATAATATATTTTTGCTTTTCCTTTTCAGCGGCATTTATCTTTTTTATAGATTCAACGAGATCTTTCTCACGCTTATAAAGCTGGCGAGACATTCCGTTTGCAAGGTACACACTCACAAAAGTCATAAAAGCAAAGGTGAACAGAAACGCTCCAACGTAATGTGGATTATTATACAAAGGAAAGTTCAATAGTCCATCAATTGAATGATGTGCTATTACCTGATAATGTTCAAGTGCAGTTAGAACCACAAATGAAATAACAAAAACAGCCGTCATTGTGTAAACTAAAGTACCGGGTAGGATGAGACTTCCTATAATTACTAGAAAGATTACGAGCATATAAATTGGTGATTCTATTCCTCCTGTATAATACACGAGAAGGAGTAGAGAAATTAAATCCAAAATTAATTGTAGAAGAGACAAATAAAGAGGATTAAATTTTTTCACATCGAAACGAACATGCTTGCGCATACGATGAAGGAGAAGATTGTATGCCAGTATTGAGGCAATGATAATCACTCCAGCAACAAGCTGAGTTTCAGAATAATTTATTTTGAATACAGTTGCAGTTAATAGGAGAAAAATGCTCAGCATCGCAACGATGGCATATCGCAATTTTATGAACCAAAGATTTCTTCTGCGGATTGCTTCCCAGAATTCCTTCTGTTCACGTGCCCAGTCGGGCACCATACTCATCATTAGTTTGTTAAACAACCTTCTCCCGCATTAAATACTTGACTGGCAGCATTTTGGCAACACTGCCGGTTTAATTAGTTTTTTAACTTATGCAATATACTTACCACGTTTTACATAATGAGTATGAAGCAATTTATGAGAGATGTGTCCGCAAGGACCATCGGTTAAAAATTCTTTATATATTTCCACAACGTGACGATTCTCGTGAGATTTCCTAACAGGTAAAGATTTATCCTCGTCATAAATTGCTTTTGCTCTAAGCTTTCGTATTTCGGGTGTTGTTGGAATCGGCTGACCGCCTCCGCCAATGCATCCACCGGGACAAGCCATAAACTCAATGAAGTGACATTCACTGAACTTGCCGCCAGCTTTAATATCATCCATTACTTTCTTTGCATTTGCTGTGCCGTGAACAACTGCTATTTTCAGTGTAGCACCTTTTAGCCAGTTCCAATCCGGAATTAAATGAGCAATCAGTTTTGGTACTGGGCCAACCTCTGTGATCGGAAGTTCTGCATATTTTATTCCTTCAAATCCTCTTACGGGAGTTATATCAGCATTAGCAAAAATATTTTCTACTTTCTTACCCGTTACAAATTCAACAACCGTTCTCAAAGCTGCTTCCATAACGCCACCTGTTGCACCAAATATTAATCCCGCACCTGATGCTTCACCAAATGGATCATCAAAATGTGACTTTGGCATTTCTGGTAAATAGATTCCAGCTTCTTTTATCATCTGAGCAAGCTCTCTCGTGGTTAATCCGTAATCAACATCTTTAAATCCAGAATCAACCATTTCTGGTCTGTTACACTCGAACTTCTTAGCTGAGCAAGGCATTACAGCAACTGAAACTATATCCTTCGGGTCAATTCCTTTCTTCTTTGCATAGAAAGTTTTGATGAGCGCACCGAACATCTGCTGCGGCGATTTTGCTGAGCTGAGATTATCTATATGCTCGGGATAAAAATGTTCAAGATACTTTACCCATCCAGGCGAACAGGATGTAAACTGAGGAAGTGCGACTTGTTCTTTTTTAACAAGTGCTTTGTATAATCTTGCAATGAGCTCTGTGCCTTCTTCGAAGATTGTTAAGTCAGCAGTGAAGTTTGTATCAAACACAACATCAAAACCAATTCTTCTTAAAGCAGTATTCATCTCACCGGTCAAAGAAGTTCCCGGTTCCATTCCAAATTCTTCGCAGATTGCTGCCCTTGGTGATGGTGCAGTTTGAATTACAACATGCTTTTTCGGATCATCAATTGCAGCCCATATTTCATCGCGTGGATCATTTGCACGTAATGCGCCGGTGGGACAACGATTAATACACTGGCCACAATTTATGCAAATAACTTCAGCCAATGGCTTATCCCAGAAAGTTCCGATATGTGTGTTATGGCCTCTGTCAATTGCTTCAAGCACACCGACTTCCTGGAGGTCAATACAGGTTCTTACACATCTTTTACAGAGCACACACTTATCCATATCTCTGACAACAGAATAGGAAGAATTGTCAACTTCATATCTTGGATTTTGAATATGGCCAAAGTTATAGTGATCGACACCGTATTCTTTTGCAAGCGACTGCAATTCGCAGTTGTTATTTCTGAAACATGAATAACACTCACCGTAATGTTCACTCAAAAGTAAATCAATAATATGTTTTCTTGATCTTCTTACAGCGTTTGAGGTTGTTTTGATTTTCATCGGGGCAGTAATTGGAAATGCACACGAAGCCTGAAGTGTTCGCATACCTTCAACTTCAACAACACAAATCCGGCAAACACCCGCAACACATAAATCTTCGTGATGACAAAGCGTTGGTATATGAATCTGGTTTTGTCCTGCACGCTTCAAGTATAGTAGTGCCTAAAGGAACGGAGAATTTCTTTTCATTAATCTCGATTGAAACCGATCCGCCAATGTATTCGGGATTTTCCGGTTTTTCAATTACCAGTGACTTCTGACTTACCGGTGCTCTTAATGTTTTTTTACTTTCCATTTCTTCCTCCGTTACCAGCGTTAAATATTTCATCATTAAAATTTTCAAGAATAGATATAAACGGATTCGGACTCGATTGACCTAACCCGCACTTGGAAGCCATCTGCATTGTTCTGCCAAGATCTTTTAATTTATTTATGTGAGCAAAAGTATATTCGCCTTTCTCAATCATCTCTACACCCTCAAGTAACTTTACGTTACCCATTCTGCAGGGCGTGCATTGGCCGCAGGATTCATCAACAAAAAATTCCATAAAGTTTTTTAATACGTGAAGCATATCCCTGCTTTCATTAAAGATCATTACTGACCCGCCGGTAGCGATATCCTCATAAGCTAACGCTCGATCGAATTGGGATTTCGGTACACAATGACCGGAAGCTCCTCCAATTTGAACGGCTTTTGTATTTTTTGCACCCACAACTTCAAGCAGTTCTGAAATTTTAATTCCCCAGGGAAATTCATAAACTCCGGGTTTTTCACAATCACCGGAAACTGAAAAAAGTTTTGAGCCGGTTGATTTATCGGATCCGAATTTTGCAAACCAGCTACCGCCTTTTACAACGATGTGGCTCACTGCTGCCAGCGTTTCAACATTATTAACTGAAGTAGGTCTTCCAAGGTAACCTGTATTTATTGGATACGGTGGTCTGTTCCTTGGTTCGCCACGATGACCTTCGAGTGATTCAATAAGCGCTGTTTCTTCACCACACACATAAGCACCTGAGCCCAGAAAAATTTCAATCTCAAAATCAAATCCTTCTTTACCTAAAATATTTTTCCCAAGAAGATTATCTTTTCTCATCACTTCGAGATAATCCTGGAGGGGTTTAAGAAGGTATTCATATTCGCCGCGCAGATAAACTATACCTACTTGTGCGCCGATAGTATATCCACCTACAACCATTCCGTCAAATACTAGTTCCGGAAATTCAATCAATAATACTCTGTCTTTGAATGTTCCGGGTTCACCTTCATCAGCATTGCACACCAAAAATTTTTTATCAGCTTTTGCTGCTGCGGTTAGCATCCATTTTGTTGATGTAGGAAATCCTGCGCCGCCTCTTCCTTTTAATTTGGAATCTTTCAATTCAAACAAAATATCTTCGCGGGACATTAATAATGCTTTTTTAATTGCATCTCCTCTCTTGTATTCAGAGAAGATAACCGGGCCTGTTCTTTTCTTTTTTATTGTTTCCATATTAATCTCACTTCACCTTTCCAAGAAGTTCAACAGCTTCTTCCGGAGTTAGTTAAGTATAAACCTGTCGTTGATTGCCATAGCCGGACCTTATCACACAAGCCAAGACAGTTAGCATACTCAACAGTAAATTTATTATCCTTGGTTGTTTCACCAATCTTTATTCCAAGCTCACGCTCAATAGCTTTAACAAGTGCGCTCTTGCCTTTCATATCACAGCTGATCGTCTGGCAAATGCGAACAAGATTTCTTCCTTTGGGATCTGAATTAAGAAATGCAAAAAAAGAAATAACGCTGTAAACTTCGACTGGATGAATATTAAGAAGACGTGCAACTTCCTGCTGAGCAAATTCAGAAATGTGTCTGTGCTTATTCTGAATTTCGTGAAGGATCATCAGCAAAGCTGAACGGTCATTTCCGTATTTATTTACGTAGCTCTCTATTTCTTCGGAGAGAGCATTTTTCTCTGCTACAAACATTTACTCACTCCTTATAATGTAATTGTAAAAGTTTTTCTACCTTGTCAATCAAGGTGTCCGGCGATATCGGCTTTTCAACAAAGTCATCAACAGGAATCATCTCTCCTGCTGCAAATTCCAGCCCTAAAGCTTTTGAGATGGAAGTGTACATAATAATCGGAATTTCAAATTTCTCCCTTCTGAATTTCTGTGCAAGGAAAAAACCGTCATCCGGTTCACTCATCATCACATCGAGTATGATGAGATCTGGTTTTTTTTCTTTGACAATTTTGTATCCGTCATCAGGATTATCAGCGGTGATTACATCATATCCTTTTGCTGAAAGCACAAGACTGCTCGCATCGAGGATATCATGATCATCATCTATTACTGCTATAAGTGCCATTATATTACCCTATTGTTGAAAATAATGTTCGTTTTCATTTACCGCGGATACGCATGTTAAATGCCATATTCGGGCAAAATTCATTATTGCTTTAAGTGATTTAAAGCGATTATATGAGTTTGAACAAAATGTTTTTTCTTAATTATTGGAAGGTTTTTTTCTCAAAAGAGAAAAGATTTTTCAATAAAATTATTTGGCATTTGCGAAGTGTTAATGATTATGAAATTAGGAGTTATTGCTAATTTGCATATCAACAGTTCAAATTCTTTTTATCTTAAGGCAAAATTAGGAAACAGTCTTTGAAAGAAAAAGTACGTTACACCTTTATTGATTTGCTTCGCGGTTGGGCAATAATAATTATGATTGAAGTGCATGTGTTCAATGCATTCCTTCTGCCTGAGTTAAAGCCAGCCGGATGGTTTGATATACTGACTTTTGTAAACGGACTTGTTGCACCTGCATTTCTATTTGTTTCCGGCTTTGCATTCCAGGTTTCTTCAGGCAGCAAGCTTGATGATATGAGAAAACTAAAATCACCATTCTGGAAAAAATTATGGAGATACTTTTCTATAATTTTAATCGGTTATGCACTTCATCTTCCGCACTATTCACTCAATAAAGTTTTAAATAAGTCAACACCTGAACAGCTTCAAAGCTTTTTTGCTGTTGATGTGCTTCAGTGTATTGGTGTTGGATTGCTTGTTCTTTTTACTTTGAGATTAATCATTCGTTCAGATAAAATTTTTAATTATACTTTAATTTTGTTAACGCTGTTCGTGATGTTTATCTCTCCTTTTTTCTGGAAGACAGAGTTCACAAATTATTTTCACCATGTGTTTGCAAATTATTTCAACAGAACAAACGGTTCACTCTTCCCGATTTTTCCGTGGATAAATTTTATTCTTGTCGGGGCAATCTTCGCAAAATATTTTCTGGATGCTGCTGTTAAAGGAAAAGAAGAAAAGTTTATCAAGGGAATAACTTTTACCGGATTAGTAATGTTATTCTCCGGTCATTTGTTCTACTCGGGATTGTTTCCCGACTATTTAACTTCCATCATTCCGCATCCAATATTTTTTATCGAACGGCTTGGTTACGTTTTAGTTTTCGCAATGCTCTGCTGGTATTACAACAATTGGAAAAGAACGAGTTCATCATTTGTGCTCGATGCAAGCCGTGAATCACTTTTAATCTACTGGCTTCATTTAGTAATCATTTACAATACACTCTTAGGAAAGCAAAGTCTTGCAAATATTATCGGTCAGACTTTAAATGTTTGGGAAAGCATTGCTGCAACTTTGATACTGATGACTTTAATGATCCTCGCCGCAAAAATTTGGGGTTGGACGAAAATGAAATTCCCAAAATATGCAGGCAAAATTGCCTGGGGAGTTGTTGTCGTATTGTTTATAATTTTTTTGTTGAGTTAAAGTAAGTAGCAAAGATGACATCTTTCCCGCCAAAGGCAGACAAGCACAAAGATGCTCATCTTTTTAAATGTGGCAACATTATTTAAGCAAAATCATCTTCTTCACAGAAACATAATCGCCTGCCTGCAGTTGATACAAATAAACTCCGCTTGCTAATCTTGCTGCGTTAAAGTTTACTTCGTGATATCCGGATTCCATTTCTTTATCAACTAATGTTTCAACCAACTGCCCGAGTGAGTTATAAACATTTATCTTCACTTTGCTGTCAACAGGCAATGCAAACTTAATTGTTGTTGTTGGGTTGAATGGATTGGGATAGTTTTGATCAAGTATGAAACTTTGAGGAATTTCAATAGCAACTTTTTCAACACCAACTGTTGTGTCATACTTTAATTTAAGCGATGGATCTGCCCACAGGTTTGTAATCTGTTTCATATACCAATAAAAACCAGCTGGAGGAACTAAATTATCCAATGTAAATGTCTCTCCGATCGAGTGAATAACAGGATCAAAAAGCCGCAGAGCATAATATCTACGCATTATATTTCCAACCGAATAGTATGTTGGTGCTACGTGGACAATACCACCGAGAGAGCCTGATTCAGACATTACCATCATTCTGGCAGACATATTTGTATTAGTATCTAAGATAGAATGCTGCGTTGAAATAAATATTGACAAAAAATATTTGCCCTGATTATTCAATCCGCCCAGATCATTAATGCCAAAATACTCCTGAGATATAAAAGCAGAATCATTGCAATGTCCATAAAACCAACAAACTGCACATCCTCTATCATTAATTGCTTTATATATCGAATCTTTATCTCCAAAGTTGGGCAAAACAGAGTCCGATACAATAAAAAACGATCTTATATAATCAGGGAGGTAATATTCTGCTAATTCTTTTGCGAATTCATAAAATCCAAAATAAAGTTCGCTTTCACAAATGAACAAATTGTTATTCATCCAGCTATGCAGGGTGTTATCTACTTCATAATCAATAACTTTATCAAAATAGTTTTGCAGTTCGTTTATATTCTTTGAAGGAATTCTTCCAATATAAAAATCCGTTGTGGTTGAGTCACTATTATATAAATTATCAGAATAGTAATAATCAGAATCATAATAGGTACTGTCAGAATAGTATGTATAAAGAATCGGAAAATTCGGGACATCTGAGACAGTTCCAACAATCAGGAAGAACTTTGGTCTCGGATCTTTCCAGAATGTTCCTGCATAGCTAATAAAATCTCTGATGTTATCCTGCGGTGTTGCACTCGAATCGAACTCAGCATAGATCTGAGTCGTATCAACTATGAGTGTTCTGAAATCTCTTACTGTCTCTTTGTGCTGTCTGAATGGTTCACAGTCATTTACAAATTCAGGAACTGTTATGATGATATAATCGTATTGGTTTGTTGTATCACGGAGTGTGACCGGCTGTGAGTAGAGAGTAGAAAAAGTAACGAGCAGAAGAAAAAATGTTATGCCTTTCATCTTATTACCTCTTTTAAATAGTTATTGAAAGAAAGGTAAAATTATGTGATACGCAAAATCCTTTATTTTGTTGATGAAAACGTGATTAAAATTTTTACTAATGTCAAGGCTTATTTTGCAGACCAAAATCAATAAATAATGCAGCACTTCGTGATTAGCTCTGAAATTTCTCCCGGGTTAAACCCCTCCGCTTTCTAATTTTCAAATAAGAGTTCCCATAATTAAGTTTGTTCCGCATTTGAGTCAAAGTTAATATTAAAAGCAATCGTCTATGAAAAAAATCTTCGGCACCATAACATTTATAACTGTTCTCTTACTGCAATTTTCCTGCACTAAAGCACCACAACCGGTCAGTGCTGAAAACGGAATGGTCGTTTCAACAAGCTCTTATGCTTCTAAAGTCGGAGTTGAAATTCTGAATAAAGGCGGTAACGCAATTGATGCTGCTGTTGCTGTTGGTTTTGCACTCGCTGTTACTTATCCATCGGCAGGAAATCTCGGCGGCGGTGGATTTATGGTCATTCATCTCGCTTATGGAAAAAACATTACAATCGACTACCGTGAAAAAGCTCCTCTATCTGCTCACAGAAATATGTACTTAAACGAAGCAGGCGAGTTTGTTCCGGAATTTAGTCAGCAAGGAACGACATCGGCGGGTGTACCGGGAAGTGTTGCAGGATTACTCTACGCACTTGAAAAATATGGGACAATGTCTCTCGCAGAAGTTATTCAACCAGCAATAGATCTTGCACGGAATGGCTGGCAGCTTGAAAAGAGAGATTCAATTTATTTCAGCGAAAGTCTTCCACTGTTCTCAAAATATCCTTCATCAAAAAAAATATTTACAAAGAATGGCGAGCCGTACAATGTTGGCGATCTCTTTATTCAGGATGATCTTGCGCGGACACTCGATCAAATAAAAGAAAACGGCAGAGACGGATTCTACAAAGGAAAAGTTGCTGAGTTGCTTGTTGCACAAGTTAGTTCGTTGGGTGGTTACATAACTCCAGAAGATCTTGAAAAATATCAGCCGGTGGAAAGAGATCCGATAGTTGGAACTTATCGTGGTTATGATGTTGTTTCTATGCCGCCGCCAAGCTCGGGTGGAATTGCACTCATTGAACTGCTTAACATTCTTGAAAATTATGATCTTGCGAAAGAAAATTGGGGAAGCAGCCATTATATTCATCACCTTGTTGAAGCGATGAAGTACACTTATGCTGATAGAACATATCATCTCGGTGATGCTGATTTCTATCCGGTGCCGGAAGATCAGCTTATCTCCAAAGAATATGCAAAAACAATTTTCGATAAAATAGAGACTGCAAAAAATAAAGCTGTGCCTTCCGGTGAAATTAAAAGTCTTGATGTTTCACTTCTCCACGAGAGTACTGAAACTACCCACTACTCCGTTTACGATTCATTTGGAAATGCAGTAAGCACTACAACAACAATCAACTCTTCTTTTGGTTCAGGGATAGTTGTTGAGGGTGCGGGCTTTCTTCTTAACAATGAAATGGATGACTTCAGCGGGAAGCCGGGAGTGATGAACCAGTTTGGACTTCTCGGCACTGAAGCAAACTCCATCCAGCCAGAAAAAAGAATGCTTAGTTCGATGACACCGACTATAATTCTTAAAGATGGCGAACCTTACATCATTATCGGTTCGCCGGGAGGTTCGCAAATCATTACTACTGTCCTGCAGGTAATTTTAAACTGTATCGATTTTGATATGAACATTCGCGAAGCAATCGAGGCGCCGAGAATTCATCACCAGTGGATGCCCGATTCAATTTTTTACGAGCAGGGAGCTCTGAGCCCTGAGTTAAAACAGGATTTGATTGAAATGGGTTACCGCTTCTGGGATGATAGTGTTGAAGTTCGAATAATCGGAATTGCTGAAGGAATTATGATAGACAACAAAAACAAAATCATTTATGGTGCCTCCGATCCACGCGGCGGCGGAATGGCTGTGGGTTATTAATTTTTCCTGAACCTGCTCACATAAAATATAAATTCATCTTAATATATTCACACTGAAAAATTTCAATAACTAATCAAAGAGAAAATATGTTCAAGCAGGCACAGGATCCCGGGCTGGGTGAAAAATATTTCAGGCACACCAAGCGGATAATTAATAAAGATGGTTCATTCAATATAAAAAGAACCGGCGGCGGACTCTCTTCCATAAACGCATTTCATTATCTCATAAATATTTCCTGGACGAAATTTTTACTGATAGTTTTTGCGGGCTTTGTAGGTGTAAATTTATTCTTTGCTATTCTTTATCAGATCGCCGGAATTGAAAATCTTACTAATGCCGCTGCCCAGGATGGATTGCAAACATTTTTAAACACCTTCTTCTTCAGTGTTCAAACATTTGCAACTGTTGGCTATGGCGGAATACATCCCACAGGGATTTTATCAAACATAATTGCATCATTAGAATCAATGACCGGCATTTTGAGTTTTGCTCTTGCAACCGGCTTACTTTATGGAAGGTTCTCAAAGCCTTCTGCAAAAATTCTTTTTAGTGATAAAGCTATAATTGCACCTTTCAAAGAAGGTAAGGCATTGATGTTCCGTGTGGCTAACTCACGCGACAACATCCTGATGGAAATGGAAGCAAATGCTATGATGACTTCTCTGGATAAAAGCGATGGCCGGTTCACAAGAAAATACTTCCCGCTTAAACTGGAAATAAAATTTATTTACTTCTTTCCTCTACCCTGGACAATCGTTCATCCAATTGATGAAGAGAGTCCTCTTTACGGAAAAACCGCAAAAGATCTTGAAGAGCTGGAGGCCGAGTTATTAATTATGGTAAAGGGTTTTGACGACAGTTTTTCGCAGCACGTCATTTCAAGGTCTTCCTATAAGTATGATGAAATAGAGTGGGATGCAAAATTTATACGTGCATATACAACTGATGAAACAGGCGAAACAATAGTGGATCTTGAAAAGGTTAGCCAGACCGAACAGGTTTAATGAGATCACTGGATGCTGGTAACTCCCAACAGGATTTCTATAATAATCAAATGACTTGTAACTCCTTTCAGCTTCTTGTAGAATTCCCATAGGACTTCAAATATTGACTTAAACACACTTTTCAACGAATTAATTAGTATATGGCAACTAATATGTATAGGTTTGTGCCCTCCGGTAATAGACCGGAATTTTATTTACTTATTTTTAGAGGTTCTTTGTGAGCACTAAGTTATTTGTGGGTTCTCTCCCCTGGTCGATTAACGACGAAGAGTTGAAAGAAAAATTTGAAAAACATGGTACTGTAGTTTCTGCAAAAGTTATTACAGACCGCGACACCAGGAGATCCAGAGGTTTTGGATTTGTTGAGATGGAGAGTTCTTCAGATGCAAACAATGCTATTAAAGCATTAAACAATTCGGAATTAGATGGTAGAAATATCGTAGTTAATGAAGCTAAAGCACGTAGTTAATTAAATATTCAGTTCTAAGTTCTGTAAGTCCGGCAACCGCCGGACTTTTTTTTTATCAACTCACGCCTGTTCTTTGAAATATTAATCACATTTCTTCAAGGATTAACAGCAGGCACAATATAATTTGCAATTATGCTCAGTATCGCTCTTTCGTGCTGATCCGCTGTATTCCAATCCAGCTGCCAATCGGCTGTAGCTACAACGATCATATTCAGATCGGGAAAATTTAAAATGAACTGACCGCCGTGACCCAGTGCAAGAAAAACCTGGTGGTCTTTTATTTCACCAAGCCACCAGAGGTAACCATAATTAAAGTTATGCAGATCTCCCCAGTTTTGTCCAACAAAACCCGTGTAATTAGTTAATGATTCTTCAACCCATTCCGTAGGAACAATTTGTTTTCCATCCATATTGCCGTTGTTCATGTAGAGATAACCAAGCCTTGCCATATTCCTTGGTGTGAAATCCATACTGTTTCCTCCAAAATAATAACCCTGCGGATCCTGCTGCCATTCGGCACATTCTATTTTCATCTCTGATAATAAAAATCTTTTTGCAAATTCCATTGTGCTCATCCCGCTTGCCTTTGTAATTATTGCGGAGAGAAGATGTGTCTGGTAAGTGTTGTATAAAAATTTAGACCCGGGATTGTACAGCAGCGGGAGTTCAATTGTTGTTTTTACCCAGTTGGAACTGTTATACACCTGCATATAAATATTCTCATCGCCATCAATCCCCATTCGCATCATTAACAAATGCCTGATGGTGATATCATATTTTCTTGGATCGATTGATTGATAAACATATTCCGGGAAGAAGTCCAGCATCTTTAATCCAAGACTGTCAAGGTGGCCGTCCCGCAATGCAATGCCGGTTAGAGCAGATAGAAAAGATTTGGAAACGGACCTGACATCGTGCGGAGTATCTTTGTCATAACCGTTGTAATAATTCTCCGCAACAATGTATCCGTTCCTGATTACGAGGATGCAATCAACAAATCCGAGGTTTCCGCCCTGAGAAATAGCTTGTGTTAATAGCTGGGAATTCATCCCCTGTGTCTTCGGGTGTTGAAGTTGGCCAGTTGTAAGATACATCTTCCGGTCCGGTGGGCTCGTCACTGCAGGAAGAGAAAATAATTACTGCAAATAATAACAGGCCCCTGAATATTCTTGCTGATGTTTTCATCTCCGTTAACTCCCCAATTAAAAGTTAAGCTCAGATAAAACAAAATTTATTTAATTGACTTAAAAATAAATTACATGATCAGAAGATTAATTCAAACCAGTTATTTAGTATTTATAAACTTTTACTACTCACAATTTCTTTACTAACACATTGCGATCCCGACTTTTGTCGGGAGCCTGTCCGCCTCCGCCAGAGACGGATAAATCTGGCGGAAAGCAATCTCTGATTCTGGATGCACGATGCTGGATACTTGATACCGGATAGTAACTTTACTTCATCATTCGGTATTCGAAGTTCGTTATTCATTATTCAAAGGGAATATCGAACGCCGAATTTTGAATACTGAATTTCCAACTCACTTCTTCTCATCACTTATACCTTTTATCTTTTTCCTTTAATTCCGTTTCGTTTTGCGAAACGAGACCTCGTCACAATTATTTTAATTGTGACGGGCTTTTGTCTTTAGAAAACCCTTCTCTTTTGCAAAATAATTGTTGAGAAGAGCAGATGAAGTATTAACTTTGTTAAGCACAATTCTTATGAAAAATGCTGATCCGGTAAAAGAGTTTTTAAACAAATATGATAACCTGTAAAAACTGTAACAATCAATTCGAAGGACAGTTCTGCAACAACTGCGGGCAAAGTGCAGATACAGAACGGCTGGATTTTAAATTTCTTCTAAAAAACCTGCACAAGAATTTTCTTAAATATTTTCATAAAGGAATTTTCTATACTTCCCGGCAGCTGTTTACAAGACCCGGACACTCTATCCGGGAATACATTGAAGGTAAACGAGTAAATCATTTTGAACCGATAGGTCTGTTAATAACATTCGCCGCTTTTTACGGTGTGCTCTATCATACCTTCGGTATCAATATGTTTTCAGGACTTTCGGATAATGCTCTGGACGGAAAGTTAGATCTTAGAAGTGCGGGCAATTGGATCACCGATCATTTTGCCATAGTAACTCTTCTTTTCGTTCCGGTTTATTCGATAGGTTCATTCTTATCATTCCGGAAACAGGGTTATAATTTTTATGAGCACATTTTCTTAAATACTTTTTTAGCCAGCCAGAGGCTGCTGATCAGGATTGCAACATTTCCCCTGCTTGTAATTTTAGACGGAACAGAAAACATCTTCCTTTTCAGAGATCTGCTTATCCTGGCAGATATAGTATTAATGGTCTGGAGCTACACACAATTCTTTAATAAAGTTAAAAGAATTAAGGCGGTTCTTCTAAGCGTACTAAGCTATGCAATATTCTTTGCCATTTTACTTGGGCTGATAGCAGTAGTCGTTGCTCTATTGTAAAGACATCTGGAAAATAAAAAGAAGGAAAGGGAGTTGAGGGAGAAGGCTGTCCAACTTTTTACAAAATAATCCCGACAAAGTCGGGATTGAGGAAATGAGTTGGAGTGGTTAAGTTTGAACGAAAAAAATTAAGACAAAATTTATGTTCATAAAACTTTTTTTGTTAATACTTATTTGGGGATCGGTTACAATATACCCGCAAGAAGAACTCACTAAAGTCCGTCTTTTAAATGTTGATTCACTTAAATCTGAACTTACAGTTTATTTTACCCCGGGTATAAACAAAGAGCCGAATACCTTGCTGGAATTCTCATAGAGGCTAATCATTTTTTCAGGGATTCGCTTGGGGTTGAGTATGATTATCATCTCGCAGTTTTAGATGAAGCACAATGGAATGAACTTAATTCACCCTACCCTTACGGTATGCCATGGAACAATGCATTCAGACCTTATGTTATTTTTATGCCCGCTGACACAAGCCACGGAGCCGTGGTTGATGACCTTAGTAATTTCCTTGAACGCAACGATGCAAATAAGTACGTAGATAATATCGGCTTTCACGAAGTGGGACACACTTACGTTTGCGAATATATTTATAACGGCAGGTTTACCGATCCCGAAATTCCATTCCGGTGGTTTGATGAGCTGATGGCTAATTATTTCTGTTACGCTTTCCTGCGGAGCGTTCATCCCGATATGGCTGATCTCCTGTACGATGTGGCATTCCGCAATTACGATACGACGGAATTTAATTACAAAACTTTGCAGCATTTTGAAGATCATTATTTTGAAATTCCACCCCCTAATTTCCATTGGTACCAGGTAACATTTATTAAAAGAGTGATTGATGTTTATAATGAGAGTGGACTAAACTTTATCAGGGAAGTAAAAGAAAAAATATCCTGGGATAAAGAGCGAACATCAGATGAATTGCTTGTGGAGCTGGAGGAAATTACGCCGGGATTTTTGAAATGGGAAGCCCAACTAAGAAAATAATTATTGGGATAAGTTTTTGATGTGTTTAACTTTGGAATAAAAACTAAATGGAGGCATAAACCAATGAAACTACTCTTACCAGCAATCCTGCTTACAGCGGCGATGACATTTTTATTTACAGGCTGTGAAAGTGAAAAAACCGCAGCCGTTGATGACGGAAAGAACAACCTGTTTGTCCTTGTGAAATACAAAGCGCAGCCCAGCAAGCACGATGAAGCTCTTGCAGCATTAAATTCTTTGATACTTGAAGTAATGAAAGAACCGAACTTTGTAAACATTAAACTGTTTGTTGATCCCGCCGATGAAACGAATTTATTACTTTACGAGCAATGGACGGATGAAGCTTACTACAAAGGCGAACATATGAACACCGCCCACCTGCAAAAGTTTATGGGTGATGCACGTGAATTTCTTGCAGGACCGCCAGATATTTCTTCCTGGAGATTAAACCAAAACTATATTCTTGATTGATATCAATACTGTATAACGAGATTTATGAAATTAGCCAAACTAACAACTAACGGAAGAGTTACTATTCCCGCACTACTGCGGAACAAACACAACCTTACTCCGGGCAGACGGGTAAAGTTTGAGACTACTGAAGACGGAATTAAAATAATCCCTCTCGTTACACCTAAGGAGATAGAAGCTAACAATGGGTTTTTAGGAACGAAAGGGAAATTGTTAAATTCATTGATGAGGGATAAGAAACTAGAGAAAGAGTTTTTATAGTCTACTCGTACTCCTCAAAATAAGCTGGATAACTTAACTCTGGATTCTGTTTCCTAAATCTTTCCATTGCTGTTTTATCAAAATCAATTCCGCCCAACTTGTTAATGTTCGTCATTATTGTTGGTAAACAGTACGCTTCCATCTTTTCGTGAATTTGTTGAGAGTCAAATCTTATCACATTCCAACCATTAGAAGTTAAATCATTATTGCGCTGATTGTCTTTAGTTGCAGATTCGGGATTGTGGTGGTATTTGTCCCCATCTGTTTCAATATCAAGCTTTCCTTTTTTACAATGGATAGCAAAATCTAAAAAGTAAAATTTCTCATCTACCTTTACTACTTCCTGTCTTTCAGCGCTTACTCCATTCCTTTTAAACTCAGCCCAAAGTCTGTCTTCAAGTCTGCTGCCGTCAAACAAATCATTTACTTCAACAGCATTAGTAAATTTTTTATAGGTGGTTTGTATGAAAACAATTCGTCGCCATCTCTGCTAAGAATTGGCTTTGGTAAAGTTTCAACTTTCTTAAAAGAAATCTTATAATAACTTCGTTTCGATTTGTAGTTTTCTTTTTCATCGGGGAACAGATCTTGTCGTGTCGAGACTTCTATATCCGAAACTTTGGCATAATGAATTATCATCTGAGGAAAGTCTTTTATTGCGTTCGTATAATAGAATGCAATCCACTTTGGAGGCCAGCGTTTTTTAACTAATCTTTCAGCTTTGTCTGTTGGTATTCTATACCAATGTTGTTTTTGAATTATTTCAAAATC
>CAVOPS010000022.1:0-24945 GCA_963698155.1 uncultured Ignavibacteriaceae bacterium
GCAAAGTTGTTACAATTAATGCTGAAGAAATTTACCAGGTTAAGTGCGCATCCTGTCATAAGTGGGATCAAAAGCTGGTTGGACCAGCACACTTAGAGGTTCTTCCCAAATATGCTGGTAAAGAATCCCAATTGATTGCATTCATTCGTAATCCCGTAAAAGTTGATCCTGCTTATCCTCCGATGCCGAATCCGGGGTTAAAACCAAATGAAGCTGAAGCTGTCGCTAAATATTTGTTGGAGACTTACAATGAAAAAAATAAATAACTTACTTATCGAATTCGCATTTCAATATTACATTTTTCATAAAAGGGGAACTATATAAATTGCATCATAAATTCTTAATCATTAACTTCGTAAAAATTTTAACAATAATAATTAAAGGATAGAGATATGAAAAACTATTTTATACTGCCAGCCATATTGTGTATTACTTTCGCAAGTCTGTCATTTGCTCAGTTAGATTCTGTTTATTATCAGGGACCTTCTCAGGGTAGCCAGCCAAATGGCGCTATTCAGAATACAAATAATTTTTTGGATGCACCCGAAATAATACAAGGCGGTGAAATGAGAGTCGTACCACCTGTTAATACGGATATAGTCGGTGAACCAATGTATATGGATTATGATGCCTCTCAACTTCCCGATTATGTATATGTCGAAGATGCCAATGCAATTGCAAAAGACAACCCAAGTTTAAATGGAGGCAGCGCATTGTTGAATAGTTTTCTGGGATTTAATGCTACAAATGCATTCCCACCAGATCCCACAATGGCTGTCGGTCCAAATCATATTATTGCAATGGTAAATGGATTTCCTTCCTATTTTAGAATTTTTGATAAACAGGGTAATGTGATAAAAACAATAAATGTAGCTGCATGGTTTGCACCTGTCTCACCTGATGAATATGGTGATCCACAGATAATTTATGATCATTTTGCGCACAGATGGATTTTGCTTGTGATGCAATATAACTCGGGCAACCAAACTGCTGCTAACCTTGTTTCTTATTCAGATGATGATGACCCAATTGGTACATGGTATGTTTACAGATTTGATACTAAGAAACACGGCACAATTCAATCAACTACATGGGGTGATTATCCGCAGATCGGATATGATGATGAAGCGTTTTATATAGCAACAAGAGTATTCGGTTTTGCGAGTGGATTCTTCGGAATGAAAATAAGAGTGATCAAAAAATCAGAACTTTATAACGCAAATGGAGGTCCGGTAACCTGGTGGGATTTTTGGGATATCGCAAAACCGAATACTCCCTCCCAAAAATTAGATGCTATTCATCCTTCGTTTAGTTACACAGCCGGGCAAACAGGATATTTCTTTTTTGCAAGTCGTACAGGGGGAAATTTTTATGTTCTATATAAGGTTTTAAAATCCTGCTTCAAATACTCCCCGGCTTCGGGGGAAGGAGATACCTGTTCAATTTTACTATAATACACCCGATGCCCAACAGTTGGGAGGTGGTACACCGCTCTCATCAAACGGAAGTCAATGTAAAACAGCTCCAATAGTAAAAGATGGAAAATTATATATGACACACTCGATTGGTAATTCTACCTATTCTTTTTATGCAAGTATAAAGTATGTTGTAGTGGATTTGAATACTATCACTATTGAAGAACAGGCAGAATTTGGTGGAGTCGGTCATTATTATATATATCCTACTATAGCCGTCGATGCAGATAATAACATTGCTGTGACCTTTACCAGATCAGATAGCACATCATATGCAGGTGCATACTATTCTACAAAAAAAGCCGGTGATCCTCCAGGTTTAAGTCCTAGTTCTTCATTTGCTCTGGGGCGTGGCAATTATGTTAGGCTTGATGGAAGTACTCCTCCAAGAAACAGGTGGGGCGATTACATGGCTATTTACCTTGATCCTGCTGATAATCATGGATTTCTACATGCATACTGAATTTGCAGATGTAGGAAATAATTGGGCTACGCAAATTGGTCATATTATTGCTGCACCGTACAGCGGTGTCCATGCTTATGTTATTCCAGCCGCGTTTGACTTTAAAAGAAGTGGAAACTGGCACAGAAAGTCAAACTGCATCGATTATTTTGGCTAATTATGGGGATGCAGACTTGGTTATTACTAACATACCTTCAACCTTCGATGATTTTAATTTAAAGTCAACCATATCTTTTCCATTAACTTTAGCATCCTATGATTCAGTAACACTTGAATTCAGCTTCTCTCCAACAACTGAAGGAAATGTAAGTATTGTTTACCCGGTGACATCAAACGATCCTCAATTCAATGGAATACAACTTAGTGGAACTGGTTATGATATAGTACCGGCTACTGAAAAAACTTTTTATGCATCTTCCGGTCCTCAGAACACTGGCAATGTTTTAACTATTGATCCGGTTACCGGAGCAGGAACAACTATAGGTGCTTCAGAATTCAATGAAGTAACCAGCATATCCATAAATCCAGTTGACGGAAAAATGTATGGTTTAGCTGCTGGATCAGGTTCTTCAGATCTTTTAAAGTTGAATGCAGCGGAGGGAGATGCGCACCTTTATTTCACCTTGAATATTTCTCAAATGGCTGGAATTGCATTTGATACTACTGGTGTACTTTATGGAATGACCAGGACCGGCGAACTTTACACAATAGATTTGACTGATGGTTCTACAAGTTTTGTTGTTGATGCTGTTGGATCATATCTGGGTATTACTTTCCATCCTGGAACTAATGAACTCTGGGCGACTTCACGTGCTGTTGCACCACCGAACAAAGAAGCTATATTTAAAGTTAACCTGGCTACTGGTGATACAACAATTGTTGGCTATACCGGATTGGGTAAACAGACGAATATTATCGCATTTGATGAAAACCTATATCTTTTTGGAGTAATAGGTTCTTCTAATGATTTGAATGATTTTGTTAGCATAAATACTTCAACTGGAGTTGGGTCGATAATCGGTTCTATTGGTTTCAAGCATATTTTAGGTTTAGCCTATGTTGATCAAATTTTAACGAGTGTTGAAGATGACAATAATGGAACCATTCCATCAGAATATGCTTTGAAGCAGAACTACCCGAATCCATTTAATCCAAACACAAAGATTGACTTCTCGCTTCCTGCTGAATCAAATGTTAAGCTGGTAATCTATAACATACTTGGGCAGGAAGTTATAAGGTTGGTTGATAATCAACTGTCAGCCGGAAATCATTCAGTCATCTGGAATGCTAACGATGCAGGTGGAAATCAGCTTACCAGCGGAATATATCTGTATAAGTTGACGGCATCCGGAATAAATGGTAATGAGTTCCAGGATATTAAGAAAATGATTCTTCTCAAATAATAATTCATTTTATTTTCTTTTAATCCCTCCGATTAGTAATTTCTCGGAGGGATTTTTTTTTGCAGATAATTTCAAAGAAAGTAATTATTGATCAACAACTATTTTGGATGATTAAAATGAAAACCTGCCAATACCTTTTCTTCCTGATATTGTTACTTGTCACCTCTCCAAAACTATTTTCTCAATTAGACTCTGTGTACTACCAGGGTCCAAGCCAGGGGAGTGTTACCAGCGGTGCAATTCAATCAACTGATAATTTTACTGATAATATTTCCACTATTGAAGGTGAAGGAAAAGTATCAGTCCTCAACCGAAGTAATGGTTTACAGAATAATTATATATTTGGATGGAATGCATCTCAACTGCCTGAGTATAAATATGTTGAAGATTCACCTGTAACAAAAACTAGTTCTGGAAATGGTGGTCAAACAGTTCTGCTGAACAGTTTTCCCGGAATCTCTATGACAAATTACATCCCTCCTGATCCAACAATTGCAGCCGGACCCGAGCATATAATTATCTGCGCAAACAGCACTTTCAAAATTCTGGATAAAGAAGGAAATGTATTAAAAAGTATTTCTGCAGCAGCCTGGTGGGCTCCAGCATGGCCGGATGAAAACGGTGACCCTCAGGTTATATACGATCATTATGCTAACAGGTGGGTGCTGGTTTGGATGCAATATAACTCTACTGCACAAACGGCGGGCAATTTAATTGCTTATTCAGATGATGAAAACCCTCTAGGAATTTGGTATATGTATCGTCTCGACACTAAAAAGCACGGAACCGTTCAATCGAACACATGGGGTGACTATCCAAAAATCGGTTATGATGAAGAAGCGCTTTACATAATGACAAGGTGTATACCTTTCAGCGGTGGAGGATTTTATAATAAAATTAGAATAATTAATAAATCTGAATTATATTCCAGCAACGCTGGTCCATTGACTTACACTGACTTGTGGGATGTCCGTATGCCCGGGCAAGGTTCTACAGGTCCTGTGCTTGATTGTATTACACCTGGAATTTCTTTCACACCCGGAAACGGAGGATGGTTTTTCTGGGCAATGGGAATTTACGGTGGCGCTCCTGTAAGTGCTGATTTTTATGCACTATATAAAATCCTTAATCCGCTTACTTCACCAACACTTCGTGGAAAAGTATTACCGGTTCAGCTTTACACTTCACCCCCACTCGCAAATCAATTAGGTGGTGGCATGGGAATAGAAACTATCGGCTGGATAACAAAGGGACCGGTAATCAGGGATGGATATCTTTATGTTGCACATGACATACAGAATTCAACTAACTCTGCATATTCTTCTATTAAGTATTTAAAGGTGGATATAAATTCACACTCAATAGTTGACAACATAGAATTTGGTTCTGCCGGTTACTTTTATTTATTTCCTGCATTAACAGTTGACAAGGATCACAATGCCGCAATAACTTTCAGCCGCTCTGCTGATAACGAATACATCGGTGCATATTATTCGACAAAACATGCTAATGATCTAACAATAAGTCCAAGCCAGCCATTTGCAGTTGGAAAAGGAAACTATGTGCTTACGTATGGCGGCAATATAAATCGCTGGGGAGATTATTTTGGAATTTACCTGGATCCCGCTAATGATTACGATGTCTGGATGATAAGTGAATATGCTGCCGCAACGAACATCTGGGGAACATACGTTGGTCACATTCGGATGGCACCGTACCCCGGTGTTCATGCTTTTCTTCAACCCAAATCAATAAATTTTGGCGATGTAGAAATTGGAACTAAAAGTTCAATCTTATCAGCAGTACTTGCTAATTATGGAGAAGATGATTTAATAATATCAGACATTCCTTTAGCAGAAGGTGATTTTAAACTTGAAACAGGTCTTTCATTTCCCTATACACTGTCATCTTACGATTCACTAACGCTGGAATTCAGCTACTCGCCATCAGAAGTCGGTGAAACTACTATTATTTATCCGATAGAATCCAATGATCCTGATTTTGATGGAATTACTTTGAGTGGAAATTGTTTTAGAATAATTCCTGCCATTGAAAAAACTTTCTATGCTTCTTCCGGCTCACAAAATAATGGAAACTTAGTTACCATAAACCCACTAACAGGATTGGGATCAATTATCGGGCAGTCATTATTTTCAGAAGTCAAAGGTTTAGCAATAAATCCTGTGAACGGAATTATCTATGGCTTGGTGGCTGTATCAGGTGTACCTGAAATAATTCGAGTGAACTCTGAGCTGGGGGATGCTTACAAACTTTTTAATGTCAGTATTCCTTCGGCTGCCGACATTGCATTTGATACTTCAGGTACTTTTTATGGCATTGGAGTAAATGGTGAACTCTATACTATTAATCTTATTAATGGAGACGTAACTTTTGTGGTCGATGCTGTTGGGAGCTATTCCGGTATTACTTTTCATCCGCAAACAAATGAATTGTGGGCAACATCACGTGCATTTACTCCGCCAAACAAAGATGCAGTATTTAAAGTTAATTTATCAACTGGTGATACAACGATAGTCGGGCATACAGATTTGAACAAGCTAACTAATGATTTAATCTTTGATAAAAGCTTAAATCTTTATGGCGTTATCGGTGCAGCTTCTGAAATGAATGATTTTATTAGTATAAATTCTTCAACCGGCGTAGGAACGATAGTCGGCTCAGTTGGAATGAAGAACATTTTGGGATTGGCATATATCGAAACAACTCCAACAAATGTTGAGGATGACACAGATAGAAACATCCCGGCGGAATATGCTTTGTTTCAGAATTATCCGAATCCATTCAACCCAAGAACTAGTATTCAGTTTGCGATTGGCAGTAGGCAATTTGTATCATTAAAAGTTTATGATGTATTGGGAAATGAAGTGACCACACTTGTTGATGAAGAACTTTCCGCAGGAGAATACGAAGTTGATTTTTCCGCCAGCAGTTTATCGGCATCTGGTATTCGGAATCTGGTATCAGGTATATATTTCTATCAGCTTCGGGCAGGAAATTTTGTACAAACGAAAAAAATGGTTTTTCTAAAATAAATTATTATCAAAGTGTTTTATTTAATCCCTCCTGTTTGTATTTTGGAGGGAATTTTTATTAGCTATCTTCATTTTCAATCCACAAAAGAAAGGGTGAACTAATGAATAGATTTACCATAATCTTAAAAAATTTATATTTTATTTTAGTTTTAATGTTAAGCGGACTTGGTTATTCACAGGATGATCCGAATATTGATAATACTTTACATTTATTTCCACAACCCTCAATTCCATCGAATTCACCAGCAGGCAGAGAGATCATAACCTCGAATGTGGGATTTGATAATTTTTATCTGGGAGTCGATTTTGCAGAACCTCATTTATCTGCAAATCCAAATAACCCCACAGAATATTTTAATGCTTTCAACACAAATGCAACTCATTATACATACAATGGGCTGGATTGGTTTTTCCAAAGCCCTAATTTTGGCTTTGCAATGAATGGTGACCCCGTTACAGCATATGACAGTCTTGGAAATCTCTATTATGAAAACATGTATAATACAGGAGGAGAAATTCTCGGATGCAAAGTCATTAAGTCAACAGATAATGGTGCAACCTGGTCAACTGCAGTAACCGCAATTTCTGGAAATGATAAGAACTGGATTGCGGCAGATCAAACTGCAGGTCCTTATGCTAATTATGTTTACTCTACTATGACTAATAATGGTGTTGGCAGTTTTACTCGTAGCACAGACTTCGGAGCTACATGGCAAAATACTTTCAATCCCCCTACACAAACGTTACCCGGGATGATGGTGTGCGTTGGACCAAACAAAATCGGGACTGATGTTCCTGGCGGAGCCGTGTATGTTGTAACGAATTCAGGAGGAGCTTTTTCACCGGTTTATACTTTTTATGCTTCTACAAACGGAGGTCAAACCTTTACACAAAAGTCTGCACAGATTTTTGCAAATTATGTTGGAACTAATGTTGGAGGAAGACATTCAGTTGAAAATATGAGAACAAGACCATACCCATTTATAGCTGCCGATAATAGTTACGGACCATACAGAGGTAGATTGTATCTGGTATACGCTTCTAATACTCCTGTAGGAAATGGAAACAAGCCGGATATATTCTGCCGTTACTCCACTGACCAGGGAACAACATGGTCGTCTGCAGTAGTAATAAACGATGATTCGAACACAATAACACATCATCAATGGATGCCTGCAATATGGTGTGACAAAGAAACTGGCAGGTTATACGCAAAGTGGTTTGATACACGCAATGTTTCTACAAGTGACAGCGCTGAAGTTTATGCTTCCTATTCAGATAACGGAGGAATAACCTGGGTTACAAATCAGAATCTTTCTACATCTAAATTTAAAATAGACTGCTCATCCTGTGGAGGTGGAGGAACACCAAGGTACCAGGGTGACTACGATGCCGTTATTTCAAACAGCGTTACATCATTGAATGTATGGTCGGATTTCAGATTTGGAACCTTTGGTAGTTTTGTTGCTTATTTTCCTGACTTTGCTATGACAATCTCTCAAGCAGCAGATACGGTTAAACCAGATGAATCAGTTGATGTAACTTTAAAAGTTCCTGCAGTTAAGTCATATGATAATACTGTGAAGTTTTCAGCTGAGTCTTTTCCTCCTGCAAATTTTATTTATGAATTTCCTCAGGGCGATTCGCTTACCTCTTATCCTGACTCAGTTCTATTAACAATAAATGCAAACAATGTTCCTGATGATAATTATACAATCCGAATATTCGGTAGAGGTCCAAATGGAACTCCGGTACATGAGCGGAATGTTGAACTCTTAGTTACTAATCCTGTTACAAAAATATTACAGCCTAATGGCGGTGAGATTCTCTATGTAGGAACTTCCTATTCAATCAAATGGGAAAAAATATTTGTTGACCTGGTTAAGCTCGAATACTCAACTGATGGAGGAACAAGCTGGTTGCCGATAGCGGATGGAGTTGATGCGAATAATATATCAGGTAGTGATGAGGACTCTCCTCTTGCATCTAACCAATATGATTGGGTTGTCCCGAATACGGTTTCTTCAAATTGTCTGGTACGAGTTTCGGATTCAACCGACCCATTGGTTTTTGATGTTAGTGAAGCACCATTCACAATTGAAATCGGACCGCAGCCAGGATGGATTGTACAGTCAACACCTATTACATCATCTATTTTATGCGTTGATATAGTTGATACTGTGTTTGCCTGGGCAGGAACAATAGATGGCAAAGTATTGAGAACCACTAATGGTGGTGCAAGCTGGTCTACAACTTCTAGTGCTCTCGGCGGTGAAGTCACCAGCATTGATGCGATTAACAATCAAAGATGTCTTGTCATTGTAAATACCGGCTCAGCAACCCGTATCCGAAGGACAGTTGCAGGGGGAGTTAGTTGGTCAACCGTATACGAAGACAATAGTACTGATGCGCATCTTAATGCAATTACGATGTTAGACGATTTAAATGGTTATGCTATTGGCAACCCGGTAAGCGGGCAGTGGGTGATATTAAAAACTACAGATGCGGGTTTAAACTGGAACTCTGTTTCATCATTACCGCAAAATGGAATTGAAAAAGGTTTAAGCAATTCAATGAAGTGGATTGATCTGCAAAACGGCTGGTTTGGAACCGATGCCTCCAGAGTTTACAGGACAACTGATGGCGGACTAACATGGACATCAAGTACTACTTCTTTCCAGAATATTAATGCTGTTACATTCACTGACATATCCGCCGGTGTTTCTGCCGGTGATGATATAAATTGGACAACTGATGGCGGTGCTACCTGGTTCACGAAGCCGGGACAAATTCCTGGTGAGATAGTCAGTTCATCTTCAGCAAAACAGATTCCAGGAAAGTTTTTCTTTGTAACAGGAAATGAAGTTTACAAAACCGATGATTTTGGTGATGGCTATACTCTTAGTTATTCACAGACAGACACTCTAAAATTTGTTGATGTTGATGCGATTAAGATAGGAGAAAATTATTGGATTACTGGTTTTGCAGTTGGCGATAGTGGAACAATTGCAAAATACAAAGAACTCTATCTCGTAACAGAAACTGAGTTAGTTCAGAATATTATTCCTGAATCTTTCTCTTTGAAGCAGAACTATCCAAATCCTTTTAATCCGACTACGAACATTGAATTCTCATTGCCGGTTGCTGCAGATGTTCAGTTAATAGTTTATAATATACTTGGACAGCAGGTTGCAAAATTGATTAACGATCAGCGTTCCGCAGGCAATCACTCTGTTTTGTGGAATGCAAACGATTCGAATGGAATGAAACTCAGCAGTGGAATATATTTCTATATGCTTAAAGCATCTGGAATTGATGGGAACGAATTTCAGGAAATTAAGAAGATGTTATTGCTGAAATAAATCGTAGGGATCGGTCTCCCGACCGATCCGCAATCAAAGATGGCTCGAGATAAACAAATTAATAGGAACGGACTGGAGTCCGTTCCCTACAAAAAAAGATTAAAAGAGAATTTAAGCAGCAAGAAGTCGCTAATTCACACGAGTTAAAAAAATATTTTCACATCAATGAAACCCCTGTCAATATTGGTTGGCGGGGGTTTTATTTGCTAGTTACAAATCGATACTTCTTGACTTTAAATAAAATTTATTGCTCATTTCAGATGAGGATTTTTCTCTACTCCGAGAGTGTTAGATTTTCTGAGTAAAGATGATGACAACTTGTCCTGATGTTTTACCTGGGCTAACATACATACAACTCTCCCGAAGCAGACCAAAAACCATAACATATTTTTCAACAATTTTTCAGGAGGTGTTATGAAAGTGATGCTTCTTTCTTTCTTTTTTCTTTTTGTTTTTTGCATTCCTGCGAATACGCAGTGGACACTGCAACACGAGTTTACAGATGTAACTAGCCTAGCGTTTCCGTGGGCAGTAGATGAAAATGTTTACTGGGGATTATTAACGTACTCATCAAATACACTGGGCTATTTTAAAACAACCGACGGCGGAACCACGTGGCAGGATAATACTATAACTGCTGCTCCCAGTGCAAGTTGTATTCATCCAAGAAGCGCAAACATTGCTTACCTTGGAGTTACTCTGAGCTCGGGGATATGGGGGATAATTAAAACAACTGATGGTGGAACAAGTTGGGTTACCCAAAATACAGCCTTTGGAACTGCATCATCTTTTATAGATTTCATTTATTTCTTCGATGATAATAATGGTGTTGCACTCGGAGACCCTGTAAATGGTTATCTGGAAATTTATACAACAACAAATGGTGGTGATAATTGGGTACTTGTCCCCATCTCAAATATTCCACCGAGCTATTCAGGTGAAGCGGGATTTACTATGATGTTCGCGGCTAAAGATAACACAATTTGGGCACCAACATATAAGGAGAATCCAAATAGCTTGAGGATTTTTAAGAGCACTAATAGAGGATTAAACTGGACAGTCTCAAATGATTTACCAAATCCAATGCCGGCAGGTTCGTGGCCGTATCCTGTTTCAATTGCATTCGCAAACCAAAATGAGGGAATATTAACAGTTACAAATTGGACTTCTCCTGGTCCGACAAGTTATTATAAATTGATGAACACCACAGATGGAGGAAGCACGTGGACAGAAATGAATTTTCCATTATCTATTAGTGTAGCAACAATCTGTAGTGTCCCCGGAACTGCACAAGGATATGTGGTAACGGCACCATTGGATACAGTAGGCTCTGCATATAGTTTAGATGGGGGCAACACCTGGGAATTACTCGATAATACATTAGGTTTTTGGGACCCACGGTTTGCTTCGATCACGACTGGCTGGGCAATTTCTAGTAATATTCCTGCTATATTTGAGTATTCTGGTCCTACCTTACCAGTTGAATTAACTTCCTTCACAGCAACATCAAACGGAAAAGAAGTAATTCTTAACTGGTCAACAGCAACAGAGATTAATAACCAGTTGTTCGAAGTGCAAAGGAGTTTTGAAGGAAATGAGTTTGCAACCATCGGTTTTGTTAACGGCAAAGGAACAACGACAGAAAAACAGGATTATTCTTACAGCGATAAAAACCTTTCTGATGGAAAATACTTCTACCGATTAAAACAGATTGACTTCCTGGGCAGATATGAATACTCAGATGTAATAGAAGTAGATTACAGAGGATTCAACTCATACCTGCTTGAACAGAATTATCCTAATCCTTTCAATCCATCAACAACAATTGGCTTCGGTATAAAAGAAAAGTCATTTGTGAAAGTTGTCATACTTAACAACATTGGAGAAGAAGTAGCCGTTGTAGTAAATGAAGAAATGGAGTCTGGATTTCATCAGGTAGAGTTTAATGCTGTTAATTTGCCAAGCGGAGTTTATTTTTATCAGTTAAGAGCTGGAGAATTTACCAGTATGAAGAAGATGATTTTATTAAAATAATTTTCAGTCTCTGGTAAATACCTCTCTCTCGGAGTAGATGCCGGAGCTGGCCCCCATCTGAGAAATTAGGTGGGGGTTTTTATTTGCCTACTGATTATCAAACTTATTTTTCTTGACTATCAATTAAATTATTCGCTAATTACATATAGTAAATTTTATTTACTTCGGAAGAGCAAGAGTTTTAGAGTTTATTTACTGATAATTTCAGAAGATTACTCAAAGTTACTCTCCCGAAATATAGATGTTGATAAGAATTATTTTTTCACACATCAAATATTTTTATCAACTTGAAGTGAGGGGATCACTTGACTATCGTTAACTGATTCTTTCTTTGATATAATGTGAAGTCTAAATATCTTTATACTTTAATGATGTTTTAAACCCTGGCATAAATAGCAGGGACAACTTAAAAACAAACCTATATCAAGGAGGTAAAATGAGAAAGTTGATACAATTAGTAACAATTATTCTGATATTACTACCGGTATTACTACTTGCCCAAGATCAATCAGTAAAACCACTTACTGAAATAAATGTACATAATCTTGGACCTCAAAAATTAAGTAGTCTGCCCCCAGTAGTCATACCACCAAATAACCCTCAAACTAGCCAAAAGATTCGGCTGGGGAAATTACTTTATTTTGATACCAGGCTTTCAAAGGATAATACTGTTAGCTGTGCAACCTGCCATGATCCAGCAATGGGTTGGTCTGATGCAGGCCCTACCAGCAAAGGTATTGATGGGCAAATGGGCGGACGTAGATCACCTCCAGTATCAAATGCTGCCTATAATCCTTTACAATTTTGGGATGGCAGAGCTCCGAGCCTTGAAGAACAAGCAAAAGGCCCGATACAAAATCCTATCGAGATGGGTAACACGCATGAAGTTATGATCAAGACAGTAGAAGATATTCCCGGCTATGTTGAAATATTCAAGAAAGTATTTAACGATTCCAAATTAAGTATAGATATGATAGCAGATGCAATTGCTTCATTTGAACGTACTGTTGTTACAACAGATTCACCATTCGATCGGTTTGTAAAAGGTGACAGTCAATCTTTAACTCAACTTGAGAAAGAAGGATTGGAAATTTTTAATGGTAAAGGTCATTGCACTTCTTGTCATTGGGGTGGTAATTTCAGTGATGGTCGATTCCATAATCTCGGTGTAAACCCGACTGACCCCTCTAAGCCGGATGAAGGCAGATACGTTATTACAAAAGATCCTAAAGATATTGGGGCATTTAAAACACCTACCGTAAGAGATGCCTCATTAAGAGCACCTTATATGCACAATGGTTCAGAAAAAACTTTAGAAGAGGTTGTTGAGTTTTATGATGTTGGAGGAAGGATGGACGATCCAAACCTCGATCCGTTAATTGTTCCGCTAGGATTAAATGAAAACGAGAAAAAAGCACTTGTTGCTTTTATGACCAGAGCCTTAATCAGTACAAACCCGGAAGTCGCAAATGTAAAGCCTGTCACGGCTTCAGAATTCCCTAAATGAAGGAGGTCGAAATGAAAAAGTTTTATAGTTTTCTGTGCATAATATTTCTTATAGAGATTATTCTTCCAACCGATACTCTGGCAATTCCAGCCTTCGCACGAAAATATGGATTCAATTGCAATATGTGCCACGCTGGATATACCAAGTTGAATGACTGGGGACAGCGTTTTAGAGATAACGGTTACCAAATTCCCGGACAGGAGGGGACAGAAAAAAATGTATTTGATACACCTCCACCAATTGCAATGAGAACTACATTTGGTTACACAGCTTATAAAATTGATGAAGGAACCTCAACTACTTTTAATCTTTACGGTCTGGATCTTCTTGCCGCTGGTGTTCTTCTTAAAAATATATCTTTTTTATTAATCTATACACCGCGAATCGACGAACCTTCAAGTGATTACTTTGGTCCAGACAACAATCCATCGCAACTTGGTGCATTAGAATCCGCCAATCTGGTATTTAGTAATATTATACAGGATGCTCTTAATATTCGTGTAGGCAGATTTGAACCGGCATATCATCAATTTAGTTCAAAACGTTCTTATTATCTTTTTCAACCTTATGAAATATATTCCTTGACTACTCCTAATAACAGCTATGTATTTGATGACAATCAGCTAGGAATTGAATTGACCGGGCACTTAAGATCCGGTTTTAAATATGCTGCCGGAATTTTAAATGGTAATGGAGCCAATCCGGATAACAACAATCAAAAAGATGTCTACGCCAATATTGTGCAAACATTTGGTAAGGGTGATGGGCAAAGTGCCGGGCAGCGTTTAGGTGTGTTTGGTTACTACGGTTGGCAGCCGACAGTTCCGGGTACCGTTGTTGGTCCATTGGGAGAAACAAATGGTAGCGACAATAAAACATTTTATAGAATGGGTGCAACCGGTAGTCTCAACTGGAATTCATTTAATCTTCAGGCACTTTATATGTACGGGATTGATGATAAAGCACTTAATACAATGGACACAACCGCAACAACAGATTACAAATATAATGGTGGTTTTGTAGAATTAGATTATAATGGACTCTTTAATAACCGGTTAGTTGCATCAATAATGTTTAATTGGATTACACCGCCAGCTTATGATAGTAATCGTGAAACCAAAGCTTATTCTGCACTGCTGCGCTATTATCTTGGTGATTGGACTGCAGTTAATGTTGCTATGCATTTAGAATACACTCACCGGGAAATTGGTAAAGACAATAAATTTAAGGAAGACTTAGTTGCAGTAGCACTTGATTTGGCTTTCTAGTGCTGTAATGAATTTTAATGAAAGGAAATATTTTAAAGTTATATAATAGCTTACAAAAAATGTCCTCACCCTGTTTCCCTCTCCTTACTAAGGAGAGGGACTAAGCGATAGGTTAATCAGCCAAAAGTTACTGACTTATCCATACTGAAAAAATATTTTTCTTAACCATCAAACCCCTGTCAATATTGGTTGGCAGGGGTTTTCATTTGCTAATTACAAACTGAACCCGCTTGACTTTCTGAAAAATTAATTGCACTATTATTCAAGTAATTTTATTTTACTCCGGAAGAGTAAGAATATTGATTGCTCACTGAACAAACTTCTCTACTAACTGCTGACCTTCTCTCCCGAAGCAGAAATGTTATAATATATTTTCTAACAATTTTCTGGGAGGTTCTTATGAAACGCTTACTTGTAATTTTTATTCTTCTTTTCACAGTGTTAATTTCTTACACTGTTATCGCACAGGAAATGGGCTCATTGAAAAAAAGTTTTGAGTACCTCTTTTCCTGAAAAAATTCACAAACTTGTTCTCGATCCGCTTCCTGCAGGAACTTACTCGATTGGTGCGGGAGGTTACTTTGCAACAATTCAAAGTGCCTTTGATAAACTTAGCATTGATGGTATTGCTGGTGAAGTCACTCTTGAATTGATTGATAACCTATACACGGCACCTACAAACGATTTGGGCTTCTTCTTAAACGGACCTATTACCGGAGCCGGACCGAATAGCAGAGTTACTATTAAACCCGCCTCAAATAAAAATGTAACTATTGAAGGAAGTGGGCGTATTACAGTTACATTAGCAAATACAAATTATGTAACAATTGATGGGATAGCATTAACCGGTTCGACTACATTAACAATTCACACTCTCTCAAATAACGCTTACGATTTCGATGACGGTATCGATTTTTTCGATAATTCTGATCACAATGTAATACAAAATATTGTCTTTATTAATGAGGCTGGAGTTAAACCAAGTGGCTCTGGATTTGTATCAGATAATTTCGAATTATCACCTGACAGTAATCTTATCCAAAATAATTTCGTAAAGAAATCAGGACCTGGGCTTTACGCTTACGGAAACGCGGATCATATTGCAAACGGTAATATTATCAGAGGGAACATAATCGGTTCAGAAAATGACAGTTTAATTGCCTTTGGAATTATAATATTTCATTCACAAAATTCAATAATTGAGAACAATATCATTCAAAATTTAAGACTTGCAAATAGTTGGGATGCCAGTAATGTGGGGATATATTCATTATACGATTCTGGCAACATTATTCGGAACAACATAGTGCACAATATAAAATCCAGTTCAGGGTATTCAAGTGTAGGAATATTATTATCAGGAGATTTTGATTATATGGGCAGTAATAATTCAGTTTATAACAATATGGTTTATAATATTCATAGCACTTCAACTGATGAGAATAGTAGTGTTTCTGGAATAGAGATATCTTATCAGAGTAATCCTAAAATTTATTATAACTCGGTTTACTTATCAGGAACCGCAACAAATCAGTTTGGATCAGCAGCTTTAAATATTAGCGTTAACGTTACAAATGCGGATATAAAAAACAACATCTTTGTACATACCGGAAATGATTCGCCTCATTGGGCTTCATCTATTCGTGCTTTTTCATTCTCACCTTTTATATCTGACTACAATGATCTCTATTGCGAAGCAGGCCAGAATAGATGTTTAGTAAAAAAAGGTATAATTGAATATTTAACATTAGCAGAATGGCAAGTAACAGGCCAAGATTTAAATAGCGTTACCGAAATGCCGAACTTTATTGAGCCATACCTTCATATAGATACAATCATTGTAACAATGCTCAATGCGATGCAACACCAATTACTGGAATAGAAACTGACATTGATGGTGAAAGAAGAAATGCTACCACGCCAGATATTGGTGCAGATGAATTTGACATAGTATCAGGTATTGAAGATGAAGCAAATCTTTCCAACTGAATTTGCACTTGAGCAAAACTATCCAAATCCATTTAATCCAAGCACAACTTTCAGATACTCAATACCTGCAAACATCAAAAGTTGTGATAAAGGTTTACGACATACTCGGAAATGAGATTGCAACCTTAATGAATGAAGAAAAATCAGTTGGTACTTATGAGCTGAGTTGGGATGCTGAAGATCTTCCAAGCGGAGTATATTTCTATCAACTAAAAGCCTCGGCTTTCAGACAAGCGGAAAAGCTGGAGATTTATTCAAACGAAGAAGATGATTCTAATGAAATAATTTTCAGTCTCTGGTAAATACCTCTCTCTCGGAGTAGATGCCGGAGCTGGCCCCCGTCAATGAAAGCTGGTGGGGGTTTTTATTTTGTATCAATTGCGAGCAGTTATTATTTCATTTATACAAAAGATTGAAATTGAATTGATATTTAATTACAATTAATTAGATAATTATAAATTTCTTCCCGAATAATTCTTTAGGAGCACTACAATGAAAAAATTATTTACTTTTCTTTTGGTTTCATCTTTCTTTTTCTTTTCGTTTCCGCAATCAAACAAAATTATTTTTAATCAAACTCAACCTGCAAGTTTTATTAATTTTTCTGAAGCTGCGAGCCAGGTTGTTTTTACTGATGCAATGGGTTACTATTGTTTTGTAGATCAGAATGGAGAGAGACAAGTAATGTCCGCACCCGAAAATTTTTCTACTATAATTTTCCCGGGTTATCCTATCGGCATTTCAGGTACTTCCTTCGAAGGTGGAATACTCTGTAACATGGATAGTGATGGTGATCTTGAAGTCGTATACAATATCGGTTATACTATTCAAGCCTGGAACTATGATGGGACCCCTGTCTCTGGTTGGCCAAAGAGTGTTTCATATCCGTTAATAGGTGCTCCGGCTTATGGAGATATTGATGGTGATGGTCAGGCTGAAATTGTGGTAGCATATTCTACGGAAGCAGCGGATTTGTAGGTGCGTTTGAGAAGAACGGTTCAATTGTATCAGGTTTTCCGGTTAACAACGGCTATATCATCCGTAGTCCTGTCCTTGCTGATGTAGATGGTGATAACTTTGATGAAATAATAGTGACGAAAACAACTTATCCTACAGGACAGCTTTATATCTATAAAGGAAATGGCACTGTCCTCAGTGGCTGGCCGCAGTCAATGGGTGATATTCCCGCGTCAAGTTCTGCAGTTGGTGATATTACAAACGATGGTTTTCCGGAAATAGTAGCTGAAGCTTATGGATCAATTTATGCCTGGAGTGCAAATGGAACAATGCTCAGTGGATTTCCTTATATGCTGACTGGCAGCGATAAAACATCCTACTCATCACCAGTGTTAGTAGATGTAAATTCTGATAATGTTCGCGAGATTGTCTTTGGTACTCACGACATCGGAAGCGGGGTTGGGCGTTTGCACATCATTAAAAGTGATGGTACACCTTTACCTAATTTTCCAAAAGTAACCAATTATTGGATATATGGTCCTCCTGCAGTTGGATATATAGATGGCGATAATATTCTGGATGTCGCAGTTGGTGATCAGGTGCTAAGCGGTTCACCGTTGGATAAATTATATGCCTGGAATATTAATGGACAAGTATTATCTGGTTTCCCTGTTGGACCACTCTGGGCAATAAATGATCAGGTAGTCATTGCTGATATTGATAATGATTCTCAACCGGAACTTGTATTTGATGATAATGCATACGGTGAATATCACGCTTATAACAATAATGGTACGCCTGTATCAGGTTGGCCATTACTTACAGATGGGATTACATTCTTTAATACTCCTGCACTTGCCGATGTAAATGGAGATAATATTCTCGATATGCTTGGTGCGGGTATTTCAGACATTGCCACAAATCCTATTACCCATGTATATCTGTGGAATCTTGAAGTCCCCTATGATCCGACTAAAATCACAGTACCTGTTTTTCAGTATAACACAAAACATAATGGATTGTTTATAGATCCTACTACGATCCCTGTTGAACTGGTTTTATTTAATGCAGAAAATATTCGTGATGGGGTTCTACTTGAGTGGGAAACAGCAACCGAGCTTAACAATCTTGGTTTTGAAATACAAAGAAGCACAGAAGGAATAGAGTTTTTCACTGTTGGATTTGTTAGTGGTCACGGAACAACAACTGAGCAGAAAAATTACAGCTATGCAGATAGAGATTTAGATAATGGAAAGTACTTCTACAGATTAAAGCAGGTTGATTACGATGGAAGCTTTGAGTATTCAGATGTAGTAGAAATAGATTGGAGAGCATTTAACTCTTACATACTTGAACAAAACTTTCCAAATCCGTTCAATCCAACAACAACAATAAGCTGGCAATTATCAGCAGGTAGTGATGCAACACTTAAAATATATGATATACTTGGAAGAGAAATAACAACTCTGGTTAAGGAATACAGACCTGCAGGAAAATATGAAACGGAATTTAATGCAGCAAGCTTGCCAAGCGGAGTGTATCTCTATCAATTAAAAGCAGGCGATCTTTCGACAAGCTCAGGAGAAGATTTTATAAGTACGAAGAAAATGATTCTACTGAAATAATTTTCAGTCTCTGGTAAATACCTCTCTCTCGGAGTAGATGCCGGAGCTGGCCCCTGTCAATTTAAGTTGGTGGGGGTTTTTATTTGCTTTCCTCTAAAATATTAGCAAACACTTCCGGCAACTGGTTAAAACTATTCTTCTGGTTTCTTGCTTGTATATATTTACTAAAATCTAGTTTTATCTCTGGAGAGGAGAAATTTATTCACTCCTTCTGCAATTGCCTCAGGAGAATTTGGTTTTACTACGAAACCCGTTTTGCCTTCATCAACAAATTCTGCAAGTCCGCCAACATCAGTTACAATAACTGGTTTATAAAATCCATAAGCAACATTCAAAATGCCGCTTTGTGTTGCACTCCGGTAGGGAAGTATAACCACATCTGCAGCCTGGTAATATTTTGCTACATCTTCATTCGGCACAAATTGGTTTATTACTTTAACTTTTTCTTCAATTTTTAACTTTTTAATCAAGCTCAAAATATTCCTTCGGATCATCATAAAACTCACCGACAATTAGAAGTTTTGCTTTTGGAATTGCAGAAAGAATTTTGGGAAATGCTTCAATAAGGATATCCAGTCCTTTGTATTTTCTTACATAACCAAAAAACAACAAAACTAGTGAATCTTCATCAAAACCAAATTCCTGTTTTAACTTTTTGATATCCAGTTTTTCGCTTTGCTTATAGCAATCATAAACCGGCAATTCGGATCTGTAAACTTTTTTCCCTTTGGAATATTGCTGAACTTCTTTTTCAACTATTCCCGAAAGTGTTAGAAATTTTGAAGCAAACTTCAATCCAATTCTTGTTAGAAATTTATCAATTGCATTTGCTTCGTGCGATACAACGTTTTCTGTTATGAACAGTATTTTGTTTTTATATTTTTTACGAATCAGAAATGAAATCACTCCGTGGCAGAAACCAAAAAACGGATGCCACCAATCAAAAACAACCAGATCAGCATTTTCTTTTTTTAACAGGCTTGCAGACTTTAATCCAATTAAAAGGATTGATTGAATTGATAATTCTTTCACTCGGAACCTTAAAAACCTGCTCTTTACTTTTATCAAACTGAGTTGTCCCCGGGAAAAGAAATGATGGATAAAGCAGCTTATAGTTGTAGATTTTTACTTCGAAATGATTCTTTAATGATTCGTAAGTGTGAGTAACAAACAGAGCATTTCCACCTCTGTATGGATAAGCAGGACCGATGAGAATTATTTTCTTCTTCAACTAAAGTACTTTTATTATTAATCTTTCATTAGAAATATAAATAAAATCGTGGTTAGGTGGGAAAGTAGTAATTTATGCTGAATTTATTTCAGCATCTTATATGATCAATATTAAGATCCTGAAACCTACTTCAATGCAGCAAGTTCAGGATGACAATCTAGAACTTATACTGTGAAGAGTCATCCTCATCTTCAAAGTCTTCTTCTTTAGGCATAGTGAACATCGAGCTCAACATATCCCTGAACTGAATACCGTCTTCAATCTTTGTTCTGCTCAGCAAAGAAAATTCTGATAACCCAAATAACAGAAACTCCATAAGTAAAAGTCTTGAATTTCCGTTCACAGAAGGTTGAAATTTCTTCACAACATTTTCAAGATTAGGAATGTTCTGCAGCAGCTCTTTGTATTGTTTATCGGTTAAGTTCATCATCAAATCAGCTTTATTTCCTTTTTTGAACCAATCAATAATCGGCTGATAGGGACTTGGCTGCTGAGTTTTTTTTAGGCTATCCGGAGTGGGGAAGTATTTAGTGAAATTATTACGAAACGCTTTTCCAATTAATATCTGAGCAACTTTTGCCGGTCCTTCCTGTTCACCTTCATAAACAAGTTCAATCTTTCCGGTGATTGATGGAATGACACCGTAAAGATCACTTAGTCTTAAGTGAGTTTCCTTTTCATTGTTGATTATTCTTCTTCGTTCTGCTGTGCTTATCAAATTTTCATAAGCGGAAATAGAAAGTCGTGCAGACACACCACTCTTTGCATCAATATATTCGCTGCCTCTTGCTTCAAATGCAATTTGTTCGACGAGATCGTGCAAGATTTCATCAGGATTAATTTTTTCTTTTTGATCTTGAGTAAGGTTTGCTTCCTGTTGTGTAATACGCTTGGAGATTTCGATGTTTCTCGGATAGTGAGTAAGAATCTGGCTGTCAATTCTATCTTTAAGCGGAGTAACGATTGATCCTCTGTTTGTATAATCTTCAGGATTAGCAGTGAAGATGAATTGAATATCAAGCGGAAGCCTGACTTTAAATCCACGTATTTGAATATCACTTTCTTGTAAAATGTTGAAAAGAGCAACCTGAATTCTTGCCTGCAAATCTGGTAATTCATTGATTACAAATATTCCTCTGTGCGAACGAGGAATTAATCCAAAGTGAATTACTCTTTCATCCGAGTAGGGGAGTTTCAGTGCTGCAGCTTTTATCGGATCAACATCACCGATTAAATCAGCAACTGAAACATCGGGTGTTGCCAGCTTTTCTGTGTATCGTTCAGAACGATGAATCCAGGAAATTTTGGTTTTGTCTCCTTCTCTTTCAATGATTTCTTTTGCAATAACTGAAAGAGGATTAAAGGGATCATCATTCAATTCAGAGCCCTCAATGGCTGGAATATATTCATCGAGAAGGTTTATCATCAATCTTGCAATTTTTGTTTTAGCTTGTCCTCTTAATCCCAGAAGTAAAATATCGTGTCGCGAAAGAACAGCAGTCTGAAGATCGGGAATAACTGTGTCGTCAAATCCGATTATTCCTTCAAATGGATTTTTATTTTCCTTGAGAAATTTTATCAGGTTATCTCTGAGTTCATCCTTGATTGATTTAGATTTATATCCACTTTGTTTTAATTCGCCTAAAGTTGTTATCATTTTGTTCATAATTCTAAAATATGTTTCCTTTCTAAAATTTATCTTACTCTTTTTCTTCTGTTACGTATATAGTCTTCAAATAGAAAATCACCAAGCCCTGTCAGGTTGCTGTAATAAGCTCTGCCGTTGTTAATCTTTGTAAATTCCCTTACAAACTGCTGGAGGTATGGATCACGTGCAATCATAAAAGTTGTAACAGCGATGTTATGCTTTCTGCAAATGGCTGCCTCGTCGAGAGTTTTATTTAATATTTTCCTATCAAGCCCAAAACTGTTTTTGTAATACTTTGCTCCAACTTTCAAACAGGTTGGCTTGCCATCGGTTATCATAAAAATTTGTTTGTTATTCGTTTTTCTTCTGCGAAGAATATCGTGAGCTAATTGTAATCCTGCAACAGTATTCGTATGAAACGGACCAACTTCAAGATACGGCAGATCTTTTATTTCAATCGGCCAGGCATCATTACCAAATGCGATAATATCCAGAGTATCCTTTGGATATTTTGTAGTGATTAATTCTGAAAGTGCCATCGCAACTTTTTTCGCAGGAGTAATTCTGTCTTCACCGTAAAGTATCATTGAATGAGATACATCAATCATCAACACAGTTGATGTGAGTGCTTTGTAATCTCTCTCTTCAATCTCAAGATCTTTTTCAGTCAGTTTGAAATCATCAATACCGTGATTGATTTGTGCATTCTTTATCGAATCTGTCATATCAATCTGGTCGAGAGTATCGCCAAAATTATATTCTCTTCTGTCTGAAGTAATTTCATCTCCGTGACCAGAGAAAGGAGTTCTGTGATTTCCTCTGGCAGACTTTCTCAACTTACCGAATATTTCTTCAAGAGATTGTCTTCTGATCGTCATTTCACTTTTTGCAGTCAGAGTAATTTTGCTGCCATCTTCATTTTCTTTAATAAATCCTTTTTCTTTCAAGTCATCAATAAAATCACCCATACCGTATTCTTCTCCGGTGATATTATACTGCCGGTCAAGTTCATTCATCCAGTTTAACGCTTCTGAAACATCACCTGAAGTAATAGTAACAAGCTGCATAAAGACTTTTAGTAAATCTTCAAAGCCGCCGTTGCCACTGTCATCAGGGATGAAATCTGTAAATCTATGTCCTATCATAATATTTATAAACAATAATGATGAAATATTAGTTCGAAATAATTTCAGTTTGAAAATAAATCAAACTTCGTGTTAAAATAAGAATATTTTCAAATGAGAAGGAAGAAGAGGTAAGGGGGAAAAATTTCCCCCTTAAATTATTTTTTTTCAGCAGGAATTCGTGTCTCTAAAACATTATCGATGAGCTTATACTCTTTTGCTTCTTCGGAAGTTAGGAAGTAATCTCTGTCGCAATCTTTTGTAATTTGTTCGATAGATTTACCAGTATGCTTTGCAAAGGATATTGATACAAAGTATCCCTTGTTTTAAGCATTTCTTTTGCGTGAATTTCGATGTCGGTCGTTTGTCCCTGCAATCCGCCAATCCATGGCTGATGAATCATAATTTTGGAATGAGGAAGAGCAGAACGTTTACCGCTTGCGCCACCAGCCAGAAGAATCGCACCCATACTTGCAGCCATTCCAACACAAATTGTTGCAACGTCAGGTTTTATATAGCGCATAGTATCGTAAATTGCCATTCCTGATGTAACACTTCCGCCAGGTGTGTTGATATAAAGATTGATATCTTTCTGTGAATCCTCAGCTTCAAGAAAAATTAGCTGAGCAATTGTCAGACTTGCTACGTGATCGTCAATTGGCATCCCGATAAAAATAATTCTTTCGCGAAGCAGGCGGGAATAAATATCCATTCCACGCTCGCCGCGTCCAGTTTGTTCAATTACATAGGGAACTAGCTGGTTAAAAATTTCTATTTTGTTTTTCATTCTTTATCCTCTTTCTGTTTTTGTGACAGTTTCTCTGGATTTACTTTTTTAATTTCATTTTTTTCTTTTAAAAAGTCGAAGAGCTTTTTATCAAGCATCCTTTCGACCTGGTTTGAAGATTTATAATAATTTATAAGCTTATCAACCGGTAAGCCTGTCTTTTCAGCATCCTTTGCTGCAAGTTCTTCAAGCTCTTTATCGGTTACTTCCAGATTTTCTTTCTTCTGGATTTCATTTTTTAATTGATACCACTTTACCTCATTAAGTGCTGTTGGCTGAAGGTATTCCCGTAAATACTTTGGTATCAATCTTTTTCATACCTTGTTTTTTGAGTCGCTCTTCTTCACTCTTTACCATTTCATCCAATATGCTTTCAACCATAAATGATGGGGGAGTAAAATCGTTCTTTGTGATTATTAAACCAATAAGTCTGTTCCGGGTAAATTCGTCAGCTCTTTGATCATAATAATTCTGAATGTTTTTTTCGATTTCAGTTCTTAGCTCAGCTTCAGTTGAAAGTTTATCTTTAGTCGCTTTTTTAATAAGCTCTTCATTTAATTCAGGAAGGACTATTTTCTTTATTCCAAGAATCAGAACTTCATAATCAAAATGCTCAACAACTTTTTCTTCCTGTCCATCTTTATTTGTAACCATTCTTTCATCGTGGAAATGGAACTTGAATTTCTCTCCAACTTTTTTCCCTCTGGAGTTTGCCTTGATATCCGGATGAACGTTTTCAGTTGATAGATCAATCTGCATTTTTTCAGGTTTACTATTTGCAACAGGCTGTCCACTCTCATCTGTTCTTGCCAATTCAACATCCAGCAAATAATTATCATCGTCACCAACTAAATCAATATCCTCTTGAATGCTGTTTGAACGTAAAAGATTTTCAATTTCTTTTTCAACGTCATCTGTCTTAACATTTAAATCGGGAATTTCGATGAGCTGATTTGTATAATCTCTAACTTCAATATCAGGAATAACTTCATATTTGACTTTAAATTTGAAATCTTTTT
>CAVOPS010000023.1:0-47210 GCA_963698155.1 uncultured Ignavibacteriaceae bacterium
TGTGGAGAGGTATTGATTTAAACTCTTAATGTTTAATCCCTAATAGAGTAAGAGTATAAGAAAGAGTATGAGTAAGAAGTTATTATCTTCTTTTTAACTTTTTACTTTCCGTCTGTGGTGAGACTCGGCTTTGCCTGTTCACTTTTGTATTTGGTATCCACAAATGCTTTTCCAATTTCACACAATTATTTTTATCAAACTCAACACCTTCACTTCGGAGTAAATCTTCCATCAGGTTCGGATCACCGAAATGAATTTTACCAGTTAATGCACCGTATCTGTTCACAACTCTGTGTGCAGGAATATCAGACCCACATCCATTTAATGCCCAACCTACAGTTCTTGCAGAAGATTTTATTCCGCAGGCTTCAGCAATGTGTCCATAAGTGGTTACTTTGCCGTAAGGGATTTTCTTTGCAACATCATAAACTTTGTTGAAGAAATCATCTTTTTCGTTTGACTTTTTAGATTTAGACTTTTTCAAGTTTGTCCTTTAAGGAATATTTGAAAACTGTTATGATAATTAAATAACAATTACCAATTTTTAAAAATCAAATAAATTACAAAAACGAATCACCAAAATGATAAATGTTTGAAATTTTGAAATTCAATATTTAGATTTATTTGTGTTTTGTATTTTATCAATTGTAATTTTACAATAAATTTATTTTATGGCAAGTTTAAAAGAAAATTCATTTATTACCTAATCTGGATAAAAGAGCTTTTCAAATTCTGTCCTTACCGAAAATCTAACATTGATAAAGACCATCTATTCTTAACCTGCGGACATCGCGGTTCACCGGTCAACGAACCTGAAAACACAATACCTTCTTTGGAGAGAGCATTGAGAGAAGGTGCAAATTCGCTTGAGGTTGATATTTGCGTTACAAAAGATAAAGAAGTAATCCTCTGGCACGATTGGAACCCTGATGAGCTGGTTGCTATAATCAGAGAAAAAGGATTCGAGCCCGAAGTTGCCTATAAACCTGACTTCCCTGCCCCATTCAGCGGTTTCAGAAATAAAATAAGTGAACTTACTCTGCAGGAATTTAGAAAACATTTTAACTATACAAAAAAAGGCGAGAGTAAACCGGTTGGTGCACACATTCCAACTTTCGCAGAATTCATTCAATGGCTTTCGGATAAAGAAAAAGTAAAATATGTTTTTCTTGATATGAAAGTCCCAGAGGATGAAAAAGAATTAGTTTTGGTAATTCTCAATCAGTTGGATTTGCTTGTCAAAAAGTGCAATCCCCCTTGTAAATTTATTCTTGAAACATTCAGCAAAGAAGTACTTGCAACGGCAAAAAGTAAATATCCTGATTTAACATATTGCCTCGATGTAGAAATACCTCCCGGATTTATTTTTTTTCCAAGAATGTACAGTGGAACTAAAACGGCGATACAAAATAAAAATTCCATTGCCCTGGTGTTGCGTCCAAGACAAATCACTATTGCAAATTGGATGACTTACAGAAGAGTAATGCGTTTTGATGTGAGAAAGAAAAAAATCTTCAATAAAAAGAATCCAACAGAACCAATTAATTTTTTAATCGGATGCACCATTAATGATAAAAGAGAAATGGAGTGCCTGATTAAAAAAGGCGTCAATGGAATGCAGACTGATTACCCGAGAAGGTTAACTAATCTTGTTAAAGAGTTTGGTTTAAAGAGAGATTAGAGTCTGTGGTTAAAACCTGTTTACCTCCAAAATAACAAGCTCTCCGGCATAAATGCCGGAGCTATTATATTTCATTCAATCTAGACTATTAGCTCCGGTCTTTAGACCGGAGAATGAATGTGAAGAAAAAAAACATCGGCTTTAGCCACCGATTTCAGGATATCCTAGTTGTTTCAAAATCTCGTTCAATTCTCCTGTAAAACTTTTTTTCTGATGATGGATCTCTTGATTTTGAATATATTTTTTTACTTTATTAACTACCGATCCGCTAACTGAAACTGCTAAATATTCGCTCTGCCATTCAAATTTAAATTTTGTTAATTTATTTTTATTCACCCAATGTGACGATTCTCCTTTGATGAGTTGAACTATTTTGCTAATATTTTGATCGGGATGAAGGCTGATTAAAATATGTATATGATCACTGACACAATTGATCTCTTCTATGAATATGTCTTTTGCCCTGCAATTCAATATTATATGCTCTATTATTTGAGATTTTAAATCAGCAGATATAATTCGCCTTCGACCTTTAGTACTCCAAACTAAATGTATCCAAATTTTTGTATATGGCATCTGTGGTTAAATCCTTTTTACTTTGAGAATAATATGCTCTAAGGCACAATGCCGGAGCTACTAAAGATTAATTCTTGCTAAACTTTGAAAGGTACGCCTTTATAAACCTGTCAATATCACCATCCATTACTCTTTGCACATCTGAAGTTTCTTCATCTGTCCGATGATCTTTTACCATGTTGTATGGATGAAATACATAAGACCTGATCTGACTTCCCCACTCTATTTTCATTTTGTTCTTTTCAACTTCATCCAGCTCCGCTTGCTGCTTCTCCAATTCAAGTTGATAGAGTTTGGATTTGAGCATCTTCATTGCGGTTGTCTTGTTCTGAATTTGTGATCGTTCACTCTGGCAGGCTGCAACTGTGTTAGTAGGTAATATGAGTTATTCTAACTGCAGTTTCAACTTTATTTACGTTCTGTCCTCCCTTTCCACCTGAACGGTAAGTATCAATTCTAAGATCAGCAGGATTAATTTCGATTTCAATTGTATCATCAATTTCAGGAATTACAAATACAGATGCAAAAGAGGTGTGTCTTCTTTTATTCGAATCGAAAGGCGAAATGCGCACAAGACGATGAACACCATTTTCAGCTTTGAGATAACCATAAGCAAATTCACCGGTAACTTCAACGGTCGCAGATTTTATTCCAGCGCCATCACCATCAAGAATATCCACAAGACTCAAATGATAACCATTTTGTTCACCCCAGCGAAGATACATTCGTAAAAGCATATCTGCCCAATCCTGCGCTTCGGTTCCGCCTGCACCAGAATGAATTGTCAGAATACAATTTTTATCATCATCTCTTCCACTAAGCATATTTTTGAATTCAGCTTTTTCAATTTCTGAATTTAGTGTATCAAGATCTTTCCGGATTTCTGTGGAGAATGATTCATCCTCTTCCATGGCTGCAAGTTCGATGATGTCTCGTATATCGTTAGATTTCTTATCAACTTCTTTCCAGAGATTGATCCACTGCTCGAGGGTTTTTATTTCCTGAAGGATTTTTTGTGCGGCTATCTGGTCATTCCAGAAGGAAGGTTCACTTGATTTATTGCGTAGCTCTTCTACCTTTGATACTTTCTTATCGACATCAAAGATACCCCCGGAGATTAGCTATTCTCAGTTGACTAGATTTTAATTCTTTTAATTCTTCTTCGTACATTCTTCTACCTTTTATTAATTTAATGCTGAATTTATTTCAGCATCTTGAAGTGTAGACTCCATTTTGTTTATCAATATCTCTAAAGACCCTGAAACAGTTCAGGGTAAATCTATCTCCATACGCAGTAACGCTGCAGCAAGAGTCTTACCTTGTGCATCATGCTTTAATGAAACAGTTCCTCCACCACCAAGAGTATTATGAAGAAGAAAATTTAATGCCCTGATATTCGGTAATTCATATCGTTCAACTTTACCATGACAAATTCCTTCAAAATGCTTTTTAACTCTTTCAGCTGTCAGATGCTTTTGAATAATTTCATAACCTTTATCATCATTCGCAATGATTCCGATATTGGCAGCATCACCTTTATCTCCGCTTCGGCCGTGTGCGATTTTTCGTAATTTTATTTTCATTTTCTCTCTCTTAATGCCGAACTTGTTTCGGTATCTTATAGTGTAAGCTCTATTTTGCTTATCAATATCTCCCAAGACCCTGAAACAAGTTCAGGGATTATTAAGCTCCAGTATTTTTACTTTCGGTTCAACCAATTTCTTTGGCATTAAGCAGGCCAATATGCCACAACATCTTTTGGTTTTGGACTACCACCTGCAAATCCTGTTACACTTGGTGGACCAGTAAGAATCAGTGGTGCAATCTCCTGTCCAAAACGTTTACAGATTGTCTGTCCTTTGCTCTAACTGAAAATCGTAAAACAATTTCATTTATTTTATCTTCATCTAACTCAGGAGAGAGATTTTCGTGAGTTGCATTGTATCCAACAAACTCTGATCGGATTTCTTCAAACTGCAATCCAAGTTTCTCTAGTCGTTTGCGAAGAATTCTATCAGCTTTTTTTGCTTTTGTTAGAGCCTGAGGCCAGGAATATGTTAATGTTCCTGTTGCACTGTAACCACTGATGATATGAACATGAAACTTTATAAAATTCTGTTTCCGGTTTTCCTTTCACATTATAAACTCTTACTCTGTCCTTTCCAACTTCTTCAAGTTTTATTGAAGTGAAATCAGCAACACAATCCGGAGTGATGTATTGCTTCGGATCTCCAATTTCATAAACAAATTGTTCAGCAATTGTATCGAAGGAAACTTTGCCTCCGGTGTTTTCGTGCTTGGTTATAATCACTTCGCCATTTGGATAAGCTTCTGCAATCGGAAAACCAATCTCAGTAAAATTTTCAATTGATTCCCAATCGCCTAAAAAATTTCCGCCGGTTGACTGAGCTCCGCATTCGAGAATATGTCCGGCAACAGTTCCTGCAGCCATCAAATCATAATTTTTCATATCCCAGCCAAATTCATAAATCATTGGTGCGAGAGTTAAACCTGTATCAGTAATTCTTCCGGTAATGACAACATCGGCACCACGCTTTAATGCTTCAACAATTGGTGCAGCACCGAAGTAAACATTTGCACTAAGCAGTTTATCTTTTACAAGAGTTATCGGTTCACCGGTTTCCATATTCTTCAGCTCGCAGCCTTTTTGAATTATCTCATCCAGACAGTCTTTAATATCATCACCTAGAACAACAGCAACATCAAGCTTTCCAATATCTAGTTTCATTGCAGCTTCAAGAATTGCATCTGCACAGGCGATTGGATTTACACCTCCGCCGTTTGTAATTACTTTAATTCCTTTCTTTGAAGTGATAGGAAGAATCTTTTTCATCAGGTCAATCAAGTCGGTTGCATAACCAAGATTTGGATTTCTGTTTTTCTGCTTCTGCAGGATTGACATTGTGACTTCAGCAAGGTAATCCATAACAAGATAATCTATATCTCCTTTGGTTACCTGGTGATAAGGTGCATCAATTAAGTCACCCCAAAAGCCTTGCCCGGATGCTATTCGTATTTTTTCTTTCATAATCTTTCAATTTTATGCTGAATTTATTTCAGCATCTTTAGTTATTATGATATCTATTCTGAGAATAATGTTAGAAAATACTAAAATCTCGGTAGTAATTTATTAAGAAATGAGGTAAGTATAAAAAAAATTGAAGATGGCTGTAGCACAGATTATCAGATTGTGCTACAAAAATAAATTAAATTAACACCGCCTTATACCCATAACAATGCAAACCTGATTTTCCTTCATCCTGTATCTTCCGGAAAACAAGTTTTACTTTCTGTCCAATCTTTAAATCGTCAAAGTTTACATCAGCAATTTGTGTGGTTAGTTTTACACCATCATTCAATTCAACAATTCCAACTGCAAAAGGAGTTGTTCCAAAAAATTTATCTGATGCAACTCTGATTATGGTATAAGTAAGAAGCTTTCCTTCATCTTTTAATCTTACGATCTCAAATTCATTCTTTCCACATTCAGGACAAACAAGTCTTGGTGGAAAACTAACATTTCCGCAGCCTTTGCATTTACCAGCTTCCAAACGGTAACGTTGTGGAATTTCTCTGTGATATCTTGGACTAATCATTTTGCCTCCAGAATATTTATTACACAGCTTGCACCGGAACCACCCATATTTTGTGCTAAACCAATGTGGGCATTTTTAACTTGTCGCTTTCCAGCCTGTCCGGTTAGCTGTTCGTATAATTCAATTATTTGAGCAATGCCTGTTGCACCAACAGGATGACCTTTTGATTTCAAACCACCGCTTGTGTTTAAAGGAGTCTTACCATCAATTGCTGTTCGTCCTTCTTCAGCTGCAGGACCACCGCATCCTTTTTCACAGAAGCCGAGATCTTCATAAACAACTGCTTCAGCTATCGTGAAGCAATCGTGAACTTCCGCAAAGTTGATATCCTTTGGAGTTACTCCTGCCATCTTGTAAGCTTTTTGTGCTGCAGTTACAACTGAGTTTAATGTCGTTAAACTTTTTCGTGAATGAAGTGCAATTGTATCCGATGCCTGAGCTGTTCCTTTAATTTTAATGATTGTATCAGTGAATTTCTTTGCAATATCCATTGAGCAAAGAATTACTGCTGCACCACCATCACTTACTGGTGAGCAATCTAATAATCTTAATGGATCAGCAACTAATGTTGAGTTCATAACTTGTTCTAATGTTACGGGAGTTCTGAATTGTGCGTGAGGATTGTTAGCTCCGTTTCTGTGGTTCTTCACTGCAATTGCTGCAAGCTGTTCTCTTGTTGTTCCGTATTGATTCATATGAGCATTTGCAATCATTGCATACAAACCGGGAAAAGTTACACCCTGATAAACTTCATATTCTTGATCTGCTGCTGTTGCAAGTGCATCTGTAACATCTGCACCATCAGTCATCTTTTCAACTCCACCGGCAAGAACAATATCACTTGCACCAGAAGCTACTTCAAAATAAGCTGCACGAAATGCTGCACCTCCTGATGCACAAGCTGATTCAACTCTTGTTGCCGGGATTGGTGTTTGTCCAAGATAATCTGCAAGTATTGCTCCGAGATGTTCCTGTCCGACAAATAATCCGCTGCTCATTGAACCGACATACATTGAATCAATGTGATCAACTCCGGCATTTTTAATTGCCTTCGATGCAGCTTCAACAAAAATATCTTTGATGGATTTTCCCCACAGTTCCCCGAACTGTGTCATCCCTATTCCTATTACTGCTACTTCTCTCATAAAAGTAATTCCTTTCTATTTTAGATCCAGAGAGTAGTATGTTCAATCATGAGTGAACTCTCTCTGTATCTCTCTCTTAAAAAGAGAGAGAATTATTTTTGATCAAAAACTTTTTAATTTGTATTTCTGTCAGCATATAAAATTAAAAGTTATCTCTCCAAGAAGTCCTTCTCTTTGAAGAGAAGGATTAGGATGAGTTACTTCTCTTTATTTCTACTCGTTCAAAATTATTTTGCCACGATACTTGGCATACTGCCCGTAATCGAGATAGATTTTATCTTTATCAAGTTGATCTCTCAACTTAGGTGCTTTATCCTGCACATCTTTTATTTTATCAGTTACTCTATAAATAAATCCATCACTTCCTGCACCAGAACCAAATGAAACCATAAATATCAAATCACCCGGTATAGCAACATCAAGAATTGCTGCTAATCCTGTTGGTGATGAACCTGAATAAGTATTTCCCATCCACGGAACAATCCAACCAACTTCCATCTGTTCCTTTGTAAATCCTAATTGCTTGGCTGCCATCTGCGGAAATTTTCCATTAGGCATATGGAAAACAGAATATTTAAAATCTGAAGGTTTCATTTTAGATTTTTCAAGAAGTGCTTTGCCGGCACTTACAAGATGTTTGAAATAAGCAGGCTCACCTGTAAATCTTGCGGCGTGCCTTGGATAAAATTCATGTTCTCTTCGCCAGAAATCAGGTGTGTCGGAAGTATAAGAATTTGTGAATAATATTTCGGCAACAACATTCTCAGCTCCCATAATAAAAGCTGCACCACCAGCCGATGCAGAATATTCAAGTGCATCGCCTGGTGCACCTTGCGAAGTATCAGCACCAATTCCCATTGCATATTTCATTTCACCGGCTTTTACTAGACTGTAAGCAACATACATTGCTTCTGTTCCGGCTTTGCATGCAAACTCGTAGCTTGCAACGTGAACGTGGGGTCCAATGCCAAGTGCATCAATTAAAATGGTTGCGCTGGGTTTTACTGCATAAGGATGTGATTCTGATCCAATATAAACGGCACCAATTTCTTGTGGATTTATACCTGCTCTCTTGAGAGCATTTCTTGCGGCTTCAACAGAAATTGTTATTGTGTCTTCATCAAGACCGGGAACAGTTTTTTCGAACAACTGTAAACCGCGTTTGATTACTTCAGGATCCGAGCCCCATTCTCTGGCAATGTTTTCTACTTTGATGCGATATCTTGGAAGGTATGAACCGTATCCTACTATTCCGACCATATTTTCCTCCGTATTTGGTTGTGGAATTTGTGGTTCTTTAAGATTGATTAGTTACTATGCTAATATATTGAAAATTGTTTTCGGATTAAAAAATAAATTTGCGTCAAAAAACTATTCAAATGATTTGATAATTTTATCTGCTGCCTGGTCAATCTCATAGAAGTCATATACATCAAACCATTGAATTCTTTCATCTTTCCTGAACCAGGTCATTTGCCTCTTGGCGTAATGCCGTGTATTTCGTTTTATTAATTCAATTGCATGCTCAAGAGAAATTTCTTTTTCCAGATATTGAATGATTTCTTTATAACCAACTGTGTTGAGAGAATTTAAATTTTTATCATAGCCTTTCTCAAAATATTTATCACTTCATCAACAAATCCCTTTTCAATCATCTCATCAACACGCTTATTAATATTTTCATAAAGAAGTTTTTCTATCCCAATTCAATCCAAACTTGTTTGAATAATATTTTTTTTCTTTTGAGATGATTGTATTTGATGATGTTTCCAGATTGGTTCACCTGTTGTGTGAATAACTTCCAGTGCGCGCATTACCCTTTTCCAGTTTTGCGGAAGCATTTTGGCTGCGCTCTCAGGATCAACTTTTTTTAATTCTTCGTACAGAAACTCGTTACCAAATTCTTTTCTTTTTTGATGAAGCTTCTTTCGATATTCCTCATCTTTATCTGCCGTATCGAAAATTCCATCAATAAGTGCTTTTATGTAAAGCCCGCTTCCACCAACAACAATTGGTGCTTTATTTTTTTTGAATATTTCATCAATAACTGTTTCAGAATCTTTTTCGAATAAACTCGCATCATAATTTTCTGAGGGATCCAGAATGTCAATTAAATGATGAGTTATTTTTTCGAGTTGACTTTTAGAAGGCTTCGCTGTTCCAATATCAAGCAATTTATAAATCTGTCTGCTATCTGCCGAAATAATTTCGGAAGGAATTAATTGGGCAAGTTTTAGGCTAAGATTTGTTTTACCAGAACAGGTTGGACCGACTAAAACAATTACTTTTGCTCTATTCTCTCTTTCATCTTCTCCGCCATAGGCGGATTTCGCTTTGCTCAACATCATCCATTAACCATCATCCATAAAACTATTACTCTTTCCAACCTTCTCTTCCAATCAGAGGAACAAAAGCAAACTGTGGAATATCTTCAATCTCAAATTCATTCTCAGCAGTTTTAGTGAGAACTTTCAGGGTTTGTGAACTCATATTCCCAACCGGAATAACCATTCTTCCATTTATCGTCAACTGTTTCTTTAATGATTCAGGAACAGATGGAGAACCAGCGGTAACAATTATTTTATCGAATGGTGCATAAGCATCCCAGCCAAGTGTTCCATCGCCGCATTTGCAATGAACTCTGATTCCAAGCTTCTCAAATCTTTTCAGGACTTCGTTATAAATATCAATATGCCTTTCAATGCTGTAAACTTTAGCTCCCATTTCAAAAAGTAATGCCGCCTGATATCCTGAACCTGTTCCAACCTCAAGGACTTTATCACCTTTCTTCACCTGCAATGCTTCAGTCATTATTGCAATCGTGAAAGGCTGAGAAATTGTTTGTCCATAACCAATAGGCAAAGCAATATCTTTATATGCATTTGGTTTCATTACTGAGGAAACAAATTTTTCCCTCTCAACTTTAGTCATTGCTTGCAGCAGAAATTCATCTGCAATTCCCTTCAGTCGTAAACTCGCTGCCAGTTCATATCTCTGTTGTTTATACATCATTTTAAGATTTTTATTCGAAATTCATTAAAAAATAATTATTCTATCAAAAAGTAAAACAATTATAAATAATTCTATTAAAAAAATTTTAATTGATAGTTGATTTTTTATAGAAATTTCTTAATATAGGGTTAGAATTTTATAAAAATTCATATCTATTCATTAGGGCTAGCTAATTTTGTTGAATTTCATTCATCTTTAAAGAGGGTTTGTAAGTCAATAATGCATACAAAAAATCTACAATTGATTTTTTCTCTTCCCAGTTCAGAAACTACAATTAGTGTTTTCTTCTTAATTAACTTCATTCATCAATTAAATAAAGGAGGTTTCTAAATGAAACAATTCTTTAGCGTACTATTACTTTTCGTTTTCGTTTCCGGCTTTTCGTTTGCACAGGATGCCGCGGATATTAATCCCAATCCTCCTGTAAACACTTATATACCGGAAGGAAAAAATATTCCCACACCATTCGAGTCTGATTTTGCACTCCTGTATGATAACGGGCCATTGATCACTCATCCAGCTGGTGGTGGTGGTGGTAATGATGCCAGTGCTGTTCAAACTGCACTGAGTATGACTCTTTATGGATTCGGTGCCCAGCTATCTGCAAATAACACAATGGCTGATGACTTTACTGTAACCGGTGCAGGCTGGGACATAGAAGAGATGCAATTCTTCACATATCAAACCAATTCAGGAAATACATCAACCATCAATGATCTGCGAGTTCGGATATGGGATGGAGCTCCGAATGCGGGTGGAACAGTAATTTGGGGTGATATGACCACAAATCGTTTGACTTTAACAAACTGGACTAATATCTATAGAGTTCTTGATACTGATTTATTGAATACAGCAAGACCTATTATGAGAGCTGTTGCTCAGTTTGGAACTCCAATAAGCCTCGCACCAGGAACCTATTGGGTTGAATTTCAATTTGGTGGAACAGCTGCTTCAGGTCCTTGGGCTCCTCCTACTACTGTTCTTGGTCAAACAGGATCGGGTAACGCGCTGCAGAGTATCGTTGGTGTTTGGGGTCAAGCATTAGATGGCACCTTCCCACAAGACATGCCATTTTTAATTAATGGGTACAGAAGCGGGCGGCGGAAATACTTACTTCGAAGACTTCGAAGGATTTATAGCTGGTCAGCAAGTTGCTTGTCAGGACCCAGTAAACTGGACTACCTGGAGCAACGCACCCTGTGGTAATGAAGACGCATTAGTTTCAACCAACTATGCTTATAGTGGAACAAAATCTGCATTGATCGATGCTGTTGCACCAAGATTGGTTGACCTAGTAAAACCATTTGGAGGACAAACAGCTGGTACCTGGTATGTTGATTTTATGGCATATATTCCAGCTACAAAATTCGGTTACTATAATATATTAGCAGATTTTGCTGGGGGAGCTTCTCAATGGGCTTTCCAGGCATATTTTAATGCTGGTGGTAATGGCACTATTGATGCTGGTGGCGCAGGTGCTGCTACGTTCACTTTTCCACACGATGCTTGGTTCGCCGTTCAATTCAAAGTAGATCTGGATGCTGATCTAGCTACGTTTTGGGTAAATGGTGTTTTTGTTCATACCTGGCAGTATACTCTCGGTACTTTTGGTACTCCTGTTCCCAAAGTGCTAGATGCAAGTGATATCTTTGCACCAGATCCAACTCCAGCTAACAATGCTATGTATGTTGATGATTTTCGTTTCTCTGATACTCCAATACCAGTTGAACTAACATCATTCACAGCAAATGTAAATAATGGTGTTGTTACTCTTAATTGGGAAACCGCAACAGAAGTTAACAACCAGGGATTTGAAATTGAAAGAAGAACCGAAACTTCTGAATTCAGAACCATAGGTTTTGTTGACGGATACGGAACAACCACAGAGCCAAGAAGCTACGTCTACACAGATGTAACTGCAGAGAATGGAATCAATTACTACAGACTAAAACAAGTTGACTTCAGTGGAGCATATGAATATTCAAGTGAGATTGAAGTTGATGTAACTGGTCCATTAACATTTGACTTAGCTCAGAACTATCCGAACCCATTCAACCCATCAACAAGCATTAAATACAGCGTACCAGAATCTGGTAATATCAGACTTTCTGTATTCAACGTAGTTGGTGAAGAAGTTGCAGTATTGGTAGATGGTTTCAGCCAGGCTGGTTCATTTGAAGTAGCATTTGATGCTTCAAATTTATCAACCGGTGTATACCTCTACAAATTGCAATCAGCAAATTCAGTTCAGACAAAGAAGATGATGTTACTCAAGTAATTTCATTTATCTTTTGTGAGATTAGAGTCCGGCATTTGCCGGACTCTTTTTTTTGTAGTGAATTTCATTTGATTCGAACACATACCAATATTATATTTGTCTCCCGAATTAGAGTTCTTAAATATTTTGAAATTATGCGGGAATAGCTTCCGTCTTCTCCTGACTTCGTCAGGATTCGCCGAGACAAGCATTTGGTAGATAGTGATTGTAAAAAGTCAGAATTGTTCTTCTTCATTTTGAAATTTATGCGGGAATAGCTCAGTTGGTAGAGCGCAACCTTGCCAAGGTTGATGTCGCGGGTTCGAGTCCCGTTTCCCGCTCTAATCCGGCAGTTGGGATTATTTTTTGGCGGCGTTGCCAAGTGGTCCAAGGCGAAGGTCTGCAAAACCTTTATTCGTCAGTTCGAATCTGACCGCCGCCTCAATCATCTCACCCGTTTTCATTGATTATATATTACACTTATATACTGCGGAGCTTAAAAGATCACAAACGTTATATTGGTTCAACTGATAACCTAATAAGAAGAGTAGATGAGCATAACGATGGACTTGTCAAATCTACAAAAAACAGAAGACCACTTGTTAATCTATTCCGAAGAATTTCATTCAAAGATTGAAGCGTTGAAACGAGAAATTTTTCAAGTCAGGTTATGGAAGGAGTTTCCTTAAAAAGAATGGTAAATAGCCTAATGGTCTAAGGCGAAGGTCTGCAACCCGCCATTTGGCGGGCGAATCTGACCGCCGCCTCTAATCATCTCACCCGTTTTCATTGATTATATATTACACTTATATACTGCGGAGCTTAAAAGATCACAAACGTTATATTGGTTCAACTGATAACCTAATAAGAAGAGTTGATGAGCATAACGATGGACTTGTCAAATCTACAAAAAACAGAAGACCACTTGTATTAATCTATTCCGAAGAATTTCATTCAAAGATTGAATCGTTGAAACGAGAGAAATTTTTCAAGTCAGGTTATGGAAGAAGTTTCCTTAAAAAAATGGTAAATAGCCAAGTGGTCAAGGCGAAGGTCTGCAACCCGCCATTTGGCGGGCGAATCTGACCGCCGCCTCTAATTTCGCATAACTCTCTTCAAAAATATTCTGCCCAAAAATCATTAAATTTATTCAGTTAATCACTGAATTTTTATGGAATATCTGATCAGTTCAACAATTGGCTATTTGCTCGGTTCCTTTCCTTCAGCATATATCCTTCTCAAAAAGACAAGAGGAACTGATATAACAAAAGAAGGCTCAGGAAATGTGGGCGCAATGAACTCCTTTGAAGTAACAAATTCAAAGCTGATTGGCATCTCTGTTTTTCTTATTGATTTTTTAAAGGGGCTTGCTGCTACTCTAATACCAGTATTACTTTTTCCAAACGAATTTATTTATCCTGCATTGTCGTTGTTATTTGCTGTATTCAGTCATTGCTACAATCCCTGGATAAAATTAAAAGGAGGTCGTGGACTCGCAACTGCTGCTGGAGGCGCAGCATTTATGTTTCCTTTTTTATTGATAGTCTGGAGCGTGCTATGGGTAATAATTTATGTGATGAGAAAAGATATCCTTTTAGCTAATATTAGTTCAACTGTTTTTTCCTTGTTTGTTGTCTTTGGAACTTCTGATATTGCAGTGAAGTATGCATTCCCGCGACCAGTAAATTTAGGTGTTTTGCTGCTGGTTAGCTGTGCGGTTTTAATCATAATATTTATAAAGCATATAGAACCATTAAAAGAATTAATCGCTGAACAAAAAAATAATTGGAAGCTTAAAAAATGATCAGACACAAAAATCTAATTACAATTGGTTTTATAATCGCAGTACTCATAGCTGCGATTTATATTAGCGGTAAGTTAAATCTTATCAGTGTTTCGGGAATTTCTGACAATGATAAGAATGTTGTCTTTGCTCAGTTTCAAAATCAAAAAGATAAAAACAATGATGAGATTAACAATTCGCGAAGGAACATAATAACTGAGACAGTAAAAAATGTTAGTCCCTCCATTGTCGGGATTAACGTTATTGAAATAAGAGAATACAAAGATCCGTTCTTTTCTTTTTTTGACGACCCGTTCTTTCAAAGATATTTCGGCAACAGGGGAACTTATAACCAGGAAGTTAAAGGTTTGGGCTCCGGTTATATCATCTCCTCAGATGGGTATATTGTTACAAACGATCACGTTGCTGGCAATGCAACTAAAATTACTGTTACATTAACCGACGGTCGTTCATTTGATGCAAAGCTAATTGGATCTGATAACGCAAGCGATATTTGTCTTCTTAAAATCGATGGTGATGATTTGCCATTTGTAACTTTAGGAAATTCTGATGATATAATTATTGGTGAATGGGTAATTGCGCTTGGTAATCCATTCGGCCTCTTTGAGTTAAATGACAAACCAACAGTGACTGTCGGTGTAGTCAGTGCTACGGGTATGAATCTCGATGCAATCAACAACCGTTATTATTTAAATATGATTCAAACAGATGCTTCAATCAACGGAGGAAACAGCGGTGGACCTTTAGTAAATAGTTTAGGTGAGGTAATTGGAATGAACACACTTATTTTTACGTCTGGTAATAGCAGCGGCAGTATCGGATTAGGATTTGCAATTCCCGTAAATAAAATTAAAAGGATAATTGAAGAACTAAAAGAAAAAGGCAGCATCGATAGAAATTTTGAAATTGGCATGAGAATTCAGACAATAGATGAAGGGATAGCACAATATTATCATTTGAAAAGTACTAAAGGAGTGATTGTTACAAAAATTTATCCGAACACTCCTGCTGAGCGCGGTGATATTGAAGTCGGTGATATTATCGTTGATGTAGAAGGCTTTAAGATTAATAATGAAAATACGATGTTCAGCGTATTCCACGAATTCAGAACAGGACAGACAATCACCGTAAAAATTATCAGAGATGAAAAAGAATTAACCAAACAAATGAAACTGGTGAAAGGATGATAAGCCGTTACACATTGCCCGAAATGGGAAAAATCTGGGAAGACGAATTTAAATTCGCTATCTGGCTGAAGATTGAAATACTTGCCTGCGAAGCCAGAACAGAAATGGGAGAAGTTCCTGAAGAAGATTTGAAAACAATAAAATCCAAAGCTGCTTTTGATGTAAAAAGAATTCTTGAAATTGAAGAAACAACCAAGCACGATGTGATTGCTTTCCTTACAAATGTTGCTGAGTACGTTGGTCCTGCTTCACGACATATTCATTATGGAATGACATCTTCTGATATTCTGGACACTACCCTTGCCTACCAGATGAAATCAGCTGGTGAGCTTTTAATGAAACAAATGCTTGAGTTAAAAGAAACATTGAAGAAGCGAGCTATCGAACACAAAAACACAGTCTGCATCGGAAGGTCTCACGGAATTCACGCAGAGCCAACAACAATGGGACTAAAGTTTGCTCTCTGGTATGAAGAAACTAAAAGAAATATTATGCGGCTTCAGAGTGCAATTGATACTATAAGTGTAGGACAGATATCAGGCGCAGTCGGAACTTTTGAACACCTTTCTCCAAAAGTTGAAGAATATGTTTGCAAGAAAATGAATTTGAAACCAGCAAGTGTTTCAACTCAGGTAATTCAGAGAGACAGACATGCTGAGTTTATGAATACTCTTGCTGTAATCGGAGCGACACTTGAAAAGATTTCAATTGAGATAAGACATCTTCAAAGAACTGAAGTGCTGGAAGCCGAAGAATTTTTTTCCAAAGGACAAAAAGGATCTTCTGCAATGCCGCATAAAAGAAATCCTGTAATCAGCGAAAGGATTACCGGACTCGCTAGAGTGTTGCGAGCTAATGCAGTTGCAGCTCTTGAAAATGTTGCTCTCTGGCACGAACGGGATATTTCTCATTCTTCTGTAGAAAGAATTATTATTCCTGATAGCTGCATCGCTCTGAATTATATGCTCGATCTGATGATAAAATTAATTAAGAACCTTCTAATCTATCCTGATAATATGATTAAGAATCTTAATCTTACCAGAGGGTTAGTACATTCGCAAACCGTTTTGCTGAAGCTTGTTGATAAAGGACTATCAAGAGAAGATGCATACCGAATTGTTCAAACTGCAGCGATGGATGTATGGGCGAATAAAGAAAAGTTTCTCAAAGATGAATTGTTAAAATCAAAAGAAGTGATGAGCTGCATTACTCAAACAGAGCTTGAAGAGATTTTTAATACTGATAAAATTCTGAAGAATGTCGATTACATCTTTCAGCGAAGCATTTACTTTGAAGATTAGTATACACTATTTTTCAATCTGAATTGATCAATCCCGAAAAAATCCGCACATCAATTTTGCATTGATAATTAAGTTTCCCCTTTGTAATTAACAGAGCGATAAAGTTAAAATAATTTATGAACAAAAAACTGATAAATATTATGAAAGCCATACCAATAATCTTACTGATCATCCTGACCGCAAATTTTTTCCTGGCAGACTCTAAAGAAACTTCCAACGAAGGAGAAATCTATTCTGATACGCTCAGGACTATTGAACCAAAAAATCATTTTACACTTGAGAATCAACTGGTAACAACAATGCTCTCTCGTTATCATTTCAAAGATTTTAGCCTCGACGATTCTCTTTCTTCCTTAATGTTTGATAAATATCTGAAAACTCTGGATTACAGCAAGGTGTATTTCTATGAATCAGATATCAGTTCTCTTGAAAAAGAAAGATATTCTTTTGATAATTACATTTTGGCCGGGGATATTCAGCCATTCTTTGACATCTTTAATCTTTATGAACAGAGAATGTTAGAGCGAATGGAATACGTTGATACTATACTCGTGAAAGGCTTTGACTTTACGCAAAATGATTCTGCTGAGATTAACCGAGATAATTCAACCTGGGTAGCTTCTCATGAAGAAATGAATAAATTGTGGGAAGGAAGGATCAAGAATGATGCGCTGAATTTGTATTTAGCAGGCAAGGATGAAGAAGCCATAAAATCTAATCTTAAAAAGACGGTATGATAATTTCAGCCGTGCTTTATACCAATATAACAGCGAAGATGTATTTCAATTAGCAATGGATTCTTATACAAGTTCAATTGATCCCCATACAAATTATTTTTCTCCTGCAACATCCGAGAACTTCAAAATTGATATGAGTCTTTCCCTTGAAGGTATTGGTGCCAGATTAATGAGTGAAGATGGCTATACTAAAGTAGTTGAAGTGATTCCTGGCGGACCTGCTTTTAAATCAAAAGATATAGTTGTTGACGATAGAATCATTGCGGTTGCTCAGGGAGAGGATGGAGAATTTGTAGATGTGATTGGCTGGAGAATAACTGATGTTGTTAAATTGATTCGCGGGCCTAAAGAGACAACCGTTCGCTTGCAAATATTAAGAGCAAAAGATGGTGTGACTGCAAAACCTGAAGAAATCAGCCTCGTTAGAGAAAAAGTAAAACTTGAAGATCAGGCAGCTAAGAAAGAAATAGTTGAGGTAAATAATAACGGACTTGCCTACAAGATAGGTGTCATTACCATCCCAAATTTTTATACAGACTTTGAAGGAAATCGTGACGGAGACGACACTGGTAAAAGTACAGTAATTGATGTAAGAAAGCTTCTCGAGGAGTTGAAGCAGGAAAAAGTTGACGGTGTTGTTATCGATTTAAGAAATAATGGCGGCGGTGCACTCTCTGAAGCGATTGATGTAACAGGTTTATTTATTGATTTAGGATCTGTTGTGCAGATTAAAAATGCAGACGGATTAGTTGAGGTTGGAGAAGACGTAGATCCATCTCTGGTTTACAACGGACCGCTGGCAGTGATGGTAAACCGATTTAGTGCATCAGCATCTGAAATTTTTGCGGCTGCAATACAGGATTATGGTCGCGGAGTAATAGTTGGTGAACAAACATATGGAAAAGGAACCGTTCAAAACTTGATAGATTTAAACAGAGTTTCCAGAAACTCGATCAAATAAGTTTGGACAGCTTAAATATGACTATCGCAAAATATTACCGTATAAATGGTGGAAGTACACAAAATCTTGGTGTGGTTCCGGATATTACTTTTCCATCTTATATAGATCCTCAGGAGTTTGGAGAGAGCTCAGAACCATCGGCTCTTCCGTGGGATCAGATAAATGCAACCAACTATAAATTATTCAGCAATCTGAATAAGATTCTTCCGGAGCTGCTTTCATCTTCAGAAAAAAGAAGAAATGCTGATCCTGAATTTCAATATCTTCTTGAAGATATAGAGACATACAAGCATTCCAGGTATCAAAAGTATATTTCATTAAACGAGGAAACGAGAAATCAAAAGAAAGAAGCCGATGATGAAAAGGAATTTATGCGTGAAAATGAAAGACGTCAAAGAAAAGGATTGAAGTTATTGGAAAAAGGGGAAGTCCCTGAAAAAACCGAAAATGAGGATGACATTTTTCTTACAGAAACCGCAATGATTGTTTCTGATATGATAAATTTATCGGGAGGGCTGACTAAGCTGCGTTAACTACTCAAGTGCTTCAGAAGTTTTTCTTCTGCAATCGGGAACATCGTTTCCTTGTAAGCGAAAGTCAAGATCAGTTTCAAAAACATAAGCTACGGGTTCTTGTAAATCCTGCGAGTAAGTAATAAAATTCAAAATCAATTCTTCCACTGGATTATGAATCACCTGTTGAGGAATAGATCTAACAAGACGTGAATTAATACGCTGGTATAAATTCTCGTGAGACCAGTCCCAGATTATTTCATAAAGATATATGTTTAGAACTTCGTTCTTATTGTCAGGCAAGCTAAAATATCCTTTGCCGTGATAATTTTTCTCAACCCTGGAAATTCTTTTTATTGAAAGATTTTCTTCAACAAAGTTTTTAATTATTCTCCCCTCTTCAAGTACAGGTCTATTTAATTGTAAAGCCCAGTCAATAAAATTCAATAGCTTATCAAGCTGGTTGCCAACCTGGTGAGCTTTTTCATAAACAATTACCCGCTCATTAACTTTTCTTCCTTTTATTTCATTATCAAACCAAAGCTTACATTCAATATTTTCTCTAAGAAGATCTTCAAGAGCCAGATTAAGCTGGATAGCCTCTTCAATGGAAGGGAATAATTTGTTCTTACTGAAATTTAATAACCACTCTTTCACCTTAATCAGTATTTTGTACTGATTTGATTCCCAATCAGATCCGCACGAAGTCAGTTTTTTTAAATCCAGAGTTGTCATTTACTTTTAATAATTTATTAGTGCCATTTAGATTAGCTTTATACTAAAAGCCTGCCAAATGGTATCTAATGCTTGTCACTGAAAGGCCATTATTGAATTGATACATTTGCAAGAAAGAATTGCAGGAAAGTTCGAATAATTCAGGTAAAATTTCCTGAATAATTCTCGTATTGATATAGAGATGAAGGAAGTAAAGTTGGGAGGGAATTATTACATCAAAAAAGGAACGGAAAATAATTCCCGTTCCTTACAAAAATACTTATGCTCAAATAATTAAATATCGAATTTAATGCCCTGCGCCAAAGGTAGCTGTGAACCGAAATTTATTGTATTAGTCTGACGCCGCATATATGCTTTCCATGAATCTGAACCGGATTCTCTTCCGCCGCCAGTCTCCTTTTCACCACCAAAAGCTCCGCCAATTTCAGCGCCAGATGTTCCGATATTTACATTTGCAATTCCGCAATCAGATCCTGCGCACGAAAGAAATCTTTCGGCTTCCTTTAAATTATTTGTAAAGATAGATGATGATAGTCCCTGTACAACGCCGTTTTGTAAAGCAATTGCTTCATCAATGTCTTTCTTGTATTTCATTATATATAGAATTGGTGCAAACGTTTCTTCCTGAACTATGTCATAATGATTTTGCGCTTCAACAATTGCAGGAGAAACATAGCAGCCTGATTCATAACCCTTACCACTAAGTACATCCCCACCAAAGATTACTTTTCCACCCTCTGTCTTTACACGCTTAAGAGCATTCAAAAAATCATTAACAGCATTTCTATCAATAAGAGGGCCCATATGATTTTTCTGATCAAGAGGATTTCCAATCTTCAGGCTTCCATATGCTTTGAGAAGTGAGTCTTTGACTTTACTATAAATTGATTCGTGAATAATCAATCTTCTAGTCGATGTGCACCTCTGCCCTGCCGTTCCAACTGCTCCAAAAACAACTGCAGGAATAGCAATTTTAAAATCAGCATCTGGTGTGACAATGATTGCATTATTACCGCCGAGCTCAAGAATTGTTTTACCAAATCTAGCTGAAACAACTTCTGCTGCATGTTTACCAACTCTTGTTGAACCTGTAACAGAAACCATAGCAGCGCGTTTATCATTTAATATTTTTTCCCCAACCGTTGAACCTTTCCCAATAATCAATGTAAATATTCCTTCAGGCAGATTATTTTCTTTCAGAACTTTAGCAATAATATTTTGAGTGGCAATTGCACTTAAGGGTACTTTGGATGATGGTTTCCAGATGTTTACGTCTCCACACACTGCAGCAAGCATTGCATTCCAGGCATAAACAGCAACTGGAAAATTGAAAGCAGAAATTGTACAGACGATTCCTAGAGGATGATACTGATCATACATTCTGTGCATTGGTCTTTCGGACTGCATTGTAAAGCCATAAAGCTGGCGTGACTGACCAACCGCAAAATCACAGATGTCAATCATCTCCTGAACTTCACCCAATCCTTCCTGAAGTGATTTTCCCATTTCATAAGAGACCAATGATCCGAGAGGCTGCTTGTATTCACGAAGTTTATTACCAATCTGTCTAACGATCTCTCCTCTTTTTGGTGCAGGAACCATCCGCCAGTATATGAATGCCTCTTCCATACTCTTCATAATTTTTTCATAATCTTTCTCAGAACCCTGGTAAACGGATGCAATGAATTTGCCATCCACAGGTGAATGTATTTTCAGCTCACCTTCTGATTTAGTTTGATTCCACTTCTGGCCTGTAGAAGAACCAAAATTTGTGCTGCTGATTCCAAGTATTTTTAAGAATTCCATATTAACTCCGAATTATTTTTATTAATTATTATTTATTTTTTTAATGATTGACTCTAACGATATCTTTTTCATTTTATCTTCAATATCTACCTGGACTTCTGTGAACAAGTCGAGAAAATAAAAATTTAATTTCTCTGGCAAGCTATTTTTTTTAATTGAATCTTTTCTCACATCCAAATGAAAAGCTTTCCGATCCTCTATAGCACAATAAATTTCCTGAAGGTGAATTTCTGATGGTTGCTTCTTCAGTTTGAATCCTCCTGCAGTTCCTGAATTACTTTCGACTATACCGTTCTTTGCAAGCATAGAGAGTATCATTCTTAGTTTTGAAGAATTTATTCCGATGGCTGCAGCTATTTCAGAACTTGATACTGGCTTTGGATAAGCTCGTTCTAAATAGCAAAGTGCTTTCACGGAAGTGGACAATTTTGTCGAAGCAGACATAATTTTTTTAATTGTTACGGTAAGTGTAACAAATTAAAATGTAAAAATCAAACAAAATGGGTTTTTTACCAACACTGATCAGGATTCAAATCATATCATAAAAGTTGAAATTACTTTGAACTTTAATTAAGAATTTATAACATGTGAATGAAAATTCATTCTTTTTTATAAGGATTGAAAGGAGGATTGCCTGCGGAAGAAAAATCTACACTTTATCTATAGTTTCACTAGCCGAAACAATTCGTATTTAATTAATTATTTGTTCAATTAACTTTAAAGAGGGCACTATTATGAAGAAAAATAGTCACAAAATTTATTTGTCTTTTTTTCTGTTGCTAATCGTATTCCTCCCTTCAACTGTACTAGCACAACTATCAGGTACAAAAACTATAGGAGGAACTACCCCTGATTATGCAACTATTAAAGCTGCGATAAATGCAGTTAATACTCAGGGCGTTACTGCACCGGGTGTTACATTCTTAATTAGAAGCGGAACCTATGCTGAGGACTCACTTAGAATTAGAACCAGCACATAGTAATGCATCTGCACCAATTATCTTTAAACCTGATGCTGGTGCAACGGTAGTCATCAATGTTTCCCCACCAAATACCACATACAATTTCGCCATCAAAGTAGACACAACCCAATATGTTACAATTGATGGAAGTAATAATGGTACAACTTCCCGGGATTTAACCATTAATTCCAATGGAGTTAATGGACAACGAGGTATTTGGGTAAGTGGAGCTTCGAATTACACTGTTATCAAAAACTGTAATATTACCGCAGGAAAAGATATCGCTGCTCCAACTACAGCAGTAATCTGCATTGATTACAGATACACTGGTGTTGGACAAGATCCAGATAACATACTCTGCGAAAATAATTTTCTAAGATATGCATACATCGGTATAAGAATGGAAGGAAATGCAGCTGCTGATGTAATGGAGAATCCCATTGTCAGAAACAATGTAATTGACTCAGTAGCTAATGCTGGAATTTATAGCTTATATCAAAACAACTCACTGATTTACGGAAATGATGTTAACGTTCTCAGAGGTAGTTCAGCTACGATTTATGGATTGTACGTAGGTTCTATATCAACAAACGTTAAATTGTACAGTAATAAAGCTCATGATATTAGACAACTTTCAACATCCACCAGCGTAACTTATGGTATTTATGTAGCCACAAGTACTACCACTGGTGTTATTTCAGTATATAATAATTTCATTTGGAACATAATAGTTCCTGCTACAGGGACCGGTACCATCTACGGTATATACTCAGGCACTGCTAATTCGACGACACCTGATGTTTTTGCTTATAATTCTGTATACTTATCCACAACATCTGCAAGCAATCGCCTTAGCTATGGATTTTACAGAGGTTCTACAAGTGGATTAGCAAACCTTTACAATAATATTCTGCATAATGTAAGCATTAATGGTACAACCGGAATTGCATACGCGATAGGTAAAACTGGCACCACTGCAAATCTAGTTTCAAATAATAATAATTTATATGTCGGAACTCCTGATGCTCTACATTATACAGGCAGAATCAGCACAACAAATTACGCTACTGTAGCTGATTGGAGAACAGCTAACAGCAGTGATGCACAAAGTTTTGCAGAGAATACACCATTTGTAAGTACCAACAGATCTTCATATCCAATCAACTGTTCCTACACAGCTGGAATCAGGTGGTATTCCAATAGCAGGGATTACTGATGATATTGATGGGAATGTGCGAAATGCTACAACACCTGATATTGGTGGTGATGAATTTTCGGGTATTGCGCAGGATTTAACCCCTCCGGTAATTGCATTTACTCCTCTTCCATATACTTCATCAACAAGTGCAAGAACATTAAATGCTGTTATTTCAGATGCCGGTAGTGGGGTTCCAACTGCTGGAATTGGATTACCAGTTTTATATTGGAGAATTAACTCCGGAACCTGGAATTCAGCACAAGCAACATATTTATCAGGTAGTAACTATCAGTTTACATTTGGTTCAGGAGTTGCCATAGGTGATACAGTTAAATATTATATTTGCGCGCAAGACGGTGCAACAACTCCAAATGTTACTTCTAATCCACTTGCAGGTGCTGGCGGATTTACAGCTAATCCTCCCGCTGCAGCTACGCCTCCAACAACACCATACAGTTATTTAATTACAAATGTTTCACTTTCCGGTGATTATACCGTAGGAATAGCAATGTTCAATATGATCACTGGTAAGAACATTTATTTTGAAAAGGTGGTTCAGAAGGTAATAAAAGAAGTTGAAGTGTTAGTTCCAGTTTCTGATAATCGAGTTGAAAAAGGAAAAGAGACTGAAAGCATTTCGACTGAATCTTCCGTACAATCAACAACGACAAAACAGTTGATGGAAGTTGAAGAGACTACATGGATTCCAATGGAAAACGGAATGCCTTATTCTGGTGATCTGTATGTGAAAAAAGTTGATCATCCGGAAATTAATTTCCCTGATGGCATTGATGGTGTTTATTTAACCATTACCGCTGCAGTTGCTGATCTTAATTTACGCGGAGTTCTTGGCCCAGTTAGATTTTTATTAACCGATGCTTCATATTCAACCGGGGAAACATATCCAATCACGGTAAATATTTTTAATGAAAATCTGCCCACGGCAACAAATACAGTAACATTCAAACCTAATACCGGTGTAAGCAGTGTAATTACTGGTGCAACTGCACAAAATGTATTTGGTATTTACGATGACTATATAATTTTTGATGGATCAAATACAATAAGCGGAACTACTAGAGATCTAACAATAGTTAACACATATACCGGTGGTACATTCAACCTGGTAATTGTATTATGGAATGCTGGAGGTAAAGGAGCTTCAAGTATTACAGTTAAGAATTGTATTATCGAAGGTACTTCAACGGTTACAAACAGTTATGGATTATTTCTAAATGCAGCAGGTGGTGATTTCGATAATACTTCCTTTATTAATAATAAAATCCAAAATGTAAAAATTGGAGTACAGTTTGCAGGAGTTGCAGGGAGCATAACTAATAATGGTTTGGTTTCCGGCAACGTGATTGGTGATGATGTTAAACCAATATTAATTGGAGGTGTTTTAGGTTCTCAAGTCGATAATTTGACTATTACTGGTAATGAAATATTTGGTCAGGCTGCAGGAAACGCAAATAGCAGTCAATACGGTATTTCATTAATTACAGGATCAACCAATAGCAAAGTTCAAAAAAATAATATTCACGATTTCTACTATACAGGAACCACAGGATATGGATGTTTTGGAATTCGATATAATTCAGATGCTACAACCGTTACTGAAATTTCAAATAATCTCATCCATAATATTAAGGGTGATGGTGATGCAAGTAGTTTAACTTATACTCCAGCTGGAATTTATATAATTACTGGTGGAAACGTGAACTTGTACTATAATTCCATTTATATGTCAGGGAATACTCTCGGTCAGGGTACTTCATTTGATGGAAGAAGTGCTTGTTTATCAATTGCAGCTGGCATTACTCTTCTAGATATAAGAGATAATATTTTCCAAAATTCCATGGGGTCATTCCCAGGCTCTACAAGAACAAATACTACTTATGGGGTTTATTCCAGCAGCGCTAATAGTGCATTCAATTTTATAAACAATAATGATTATTTCGTGAATGGTGTGAACCCTTATATCGGTTATTTAGGTACAAATCAGGTAGATATTATTGCTTGGCGGACTGCAACAGGACAGGATTTCAATTCAATTTCCGCTGATCCATTATATCAGTCAACTACAGACCTTCGTCCTGCATATAATTCACCGGTTATTGCAGCAGGAACTCCAATTGCAGGTATAACAACCGATTTCTTAGGAGTAACACGAAGTGCGACTAACCCAACTATAGGCGCTTATGAGCAAGGCGTTATAACTCCGATACCGCCTGGTACTTATACAGTTGGACTAAGTGCATTTATGCAGGCAACCGGTAAGAAGATCTATTTTGAAACCAGAACAAGAACTGTAACAAAGGATCTTCTTGGAAATGATACACAGATTGATATTCTTGCTTATGACGAAAAGAATGGTACTCAACCTGTAATAGATGAGAGTCAACGCTATGTTACCGTAACAGAAGAATATCTTGAAATGATGGAAGATGGAAAACCATTTGATTATAGCTTCTTTAAGAGCGATCAATCAATGGGTGTTTATCCTACAATAACTGCTGCAGTTACGGATCTGAAATTACGTGGCGTAGCTGGAGCGGTAACCTTCCTGTTGGTTGATACAAACTATCCAACAGAAACTTATCCGATTGATCTAACTGCTTTCGCAGGCGCTAGTGCAACGAATACAGTTACCTTTAAACCTGCAACAGGTGTTCAGACTGTTATTCCAGGAAGCACAACACAAACAACTGCAACTTTAAGATTGAACACCGATGGACAATATTATATCATCGATGGATCTAATACTGTCGGTGGAACTACAAGAGACCTTTCAATAATAGCTCCTGCCGTTGTACCAGCAGTACACTTCTTCAGCAACGGAAGCAATAACGTTGTGAAGAATTGTATAATCCAAAGTCAACAGACAAGCACCGGATCAGGAAGTCTTATTCTGGCAGCAGGAACCGCTAGCAATAATAACCTAATTGATAATTGCTTGTTCCAACCAGTTCCATCAGCTGCGGTATATGCGATAGGTATTTATATGTTCTCAGCCACCTTAAGCAGCAATACTACAATATCTAATAACGAATTCGTCGATTTCTCTGCTCGCGGAATAACAATGCAGGGTGCAGCCGGAGTTAATGGTAATAAGGCTATCAAAAACCTTATATACCAAACTGTTCCGTCTACTGCTACCACCATTTATGGTATATACCTAGGAAGAGGTAAAAACAATGTTGTTGAAGGAAATTACATAAATAACCTACAAAGCACTGTTGCAACTCCGACATTAACTGGTATATACTATATCGGTGCCGGTAGCGATACGATGATCATCAAGATATTCAATAACGTCATCTCACTTTCCGCAGGTGCAAATCAAACCGTAGGTACAGTTCGCGGTATTGATTACTATGGCTTCGCTGCTAATTCTGTAGAGATATATTACAATACAGTCTATATCGGTGGAAGCAACGTTACAGCTGGAACAACAGCGGCCCTTGTTAAGCGGGATGTAGCTCTCAACTATGTTTTAAAAGATAACACTTTCAACAATGCACGGTCTAATATTTCCGGCACAGGAATTCACTATGCAGTTCAGTTCACCAATACCACTGCTACACTATTTGATATGAACTACAATCATTATTATACTAGTGGAACTGGTGGAGTATTTGGTTTCTATGGAACAACAACTGTAAATAACCTTGCATCATGGCAGACACTTACAACTCAGGAAGCCAATTCAATCAGTAATGATCCGATATTTGTATCTAACCTGGATTACAGACCGCAAGCTGTTTCACCTTTACTCGCTGCCGGTCTACCAATTTCTGGAATAACTACAGATATTCTTGGTGCTCTGAGAGGAACTCCACCAACTATTGGCGCTTATGAAAATGGTGTTTTTGTTGCAATTAATTCACCATCCAACCTTGCTGCAATTCCTGATACATTCACCGTTGACTTAAGCTGGCAGGATAACTCAACTAACGAATTCGGATTTATCATTCAAAGAAAGCTTGGTGATTCATTGAGTGTTAATCAGTTTGACTCGATTGGTACGGTTGGTGCAAATGTAATTAACTACCTGGATACCGGTTTAAGCCCTAACACAATGTACACTTACCGGGTGTTTGGCTTTAACTCCTCAGGTAATTCAGGTTTCAGCAATATGGTAGAGACAACCACTTTTATACCTGTTGAATTTACTACATTCACTGCTGAACTTTCAGGCCGTGAAATAATGGTAAGCTGGACAACTGCCACAGAACTGAACAACCGTGGATTCGATATTGAGCGTAAGATGAACGGTGAATGGGAGAAGATAGGATTCAAGGATGGTAGAGGTACCACCACCACCGAATCTTCTTACTCATTCATTGATAAGTTCACTTATGAATCTTTCGTGGGAACAATAACCTATCGATTGAAACAGATGGATTTTGATGGTACTTATGCATACTCGCCTGAAGTTGAAGTCAGTGTTGATTTCACACCGAAAGAGTACACATTGTATCAGAACTATCCGAATCCATTTAACCCGGTTACTACAATCAAGTACTCATTGCCTTTCGAGAGTAATGTAAGAATAGTTGTCTATAATATTCTCGGTGAAATGCTTGATGTACTGGTTGATGAGACCAAGCAAGTCGGATTCCATGATTTCAACTGGAATGCTTCTAATTTGGCTAGTGGAATTTACATCTACACAATAGAAGCAAAATCCGTGGCTGGTGATAAGAACTATTCTTCAGTTAAAAAGATGATACTTATGAAGTAAAAGGAAGTAAATTTCTTCTTAAAGTCCCGGTCCTTTTGGGCCGGGATTTTTTTTGAAACCTTGATTTAAATCGTTATTTCGAAACAAGGTTAGCTTTTTGTTGATTGAATTTACTCTCATCCTTTTGTATTTTTGCGCTGTAATTAAATATTATGAAAAAGACATATTTACATATAATTCCTACTTTATTTCTCCTAAGGCATAGAAGCTATTTTGTTTCTGCCTACGAATCTGTTTTTTAATACTCCCCTTTTCTATCTCAACAGGTAAAAAACCTGTTGCACAGTTCTTGCAATAATTATTTATTCATTTTTAAGTTTTAAGGTGATTATATGTTCACAGAAACTATTAACCCCGCAGAAAAAGTCAGAGAAGTTATCGGAAAGCATATGCTTGCTGATGGTTTTCATTTAATTCTTGATTTAAAAAACAGTTATAGAAATAAAATAGTTGATGAGAGAAACGGTGACGAATATATAGATTTCTTCACTTTCTTTGCATCAAACCCGCTTGGGATGAATCATCCAAAGTTGAACTCCGATGAGACAAGAGAAATATTGGGCTATGCAGCGGTAAACAGACCTTCCAACTCTGATATTTATACAACTCACATGGCAGAGTTTGTTGATACATTCAGCAGAATAGCAAAACCAGATTATATGAAACATTTATTTTTTATTGACGGCGGGGCACTTGCTGTGGAGAATGGTTTGAAGGTTGCATTCGATTGGAAAGTAAGGAAGAACTTTAAGAAAGGTTATAAGGAAGAAAAAGGACAGCAGGTAATACACTTCAAGGAAGCATTTCATGGAAGAAGCGGTTACACAATGTCTTTAACAAATACGGATCAGAATAAAATCCTTTATTTCCCTAAATTCAATTGGCCAAGGATTATAAATCCTAAAATTACTTTCCCTCTTGAGCAGCATCTTGATGAAGTAAAAAAATTGGAAATGCAGGCCATCGAGGAAATCAAATCTGCTATTAAAAATAATCCTGATGATATTGCTGTTTTAATAATTGAGCCGATCCAATGTGAAGGTGGAGATAATTTTTTCAGAAAAGAATTTCTGCAGGAATTAAGAACCATTACTCTTGAAAATGATATTATGTTGATGTTTGATGAAGTTCAATCTGGTTTTGGAATAACTGGAAAATTCTGGGCATACGAGCATTATATTAAGCCGGACATTATTGCTTTCGGTAAAAAATCTCAGCAGTGCGGAATAATGGTATCAGACAGAGTAGATGAAATAGATGAAAACTGCTTTAATGTTTCAGGAAGAATTAATTCTACCTGGGGTGGAAACCTTATTGATATGGTTCGTTCAAAGCAAATTCTGGATGTAATGGAAGAAGAAAAGCTAGTTGAAAACTCCGCTACTCGTGGTAAGTATTTAATAAAACGACTTTATGAAATCCAATCACAATATCCTGATCTTATCAGCAACGCAAGAGGTTTAGGTCTTTTATGCGCATTTGATTTTCCAACACCTGAACTAAGGAATAAATTCAGGAAACTGCTGAGAAAGAAAAACTGCTTATTCTTGGTTGCGGAACAAAAACAATAAGGTTCAGACCGATGCTTAATATTACAGATGATGAACTCGAAGAGGGCTTGCAGGTTATTGAAAAAGTTCTTAGAATTATGTCGTCCAATAAATAAATTAGGATTAACTACTTGCCAGGGACGGCTCCGGAATTGGAGCCGTTCCTGTTTTAAATTATTCTTTGGATCAATGACTGGAAAACTTTACATAGTTAGCACACCAATTGGAAACCTCAAAGACATTACTCTTCGTGCAATTGAAACTCTTAACGAAGTTGATTTTATTCTTTGTGAAGATACACGTGTTAGTTCTAGTTCTTCTAAAACAATACAATGTTATAAAACAATTAATTTCTTTTAATGCTGTAAGTGAAACAAAGAAGATTCCCACCATAATCGAGCGACTTCAAAATGGACAGAGCTATGCACTTATTTCAGATTCAGGTACTCCTGCTATTTCTGATCCTGGAATTAGATTAGTTTCAGAAGCAATAAAGAATGGAATTGAGGTTATAACTATTCCAGGTGCGACTGCCCTAATTTCTGCACTTACTATCAGTGGTCTTCCAACAGATTCATTTGTCTTTGAAGGTTTCCTTCCACAAAAAAAAGGAAGACAAAAAAAACTTGGTGAACTAAGTGAAGAAGAAAGGACTATTGTTCTTTATGAATCTTCTCACAGAATTGAAAAGTTGATTAATGAGTTGGTTCAATATTTTCCGGAAAGATATGTTGTTGTTTGCCGGGAGCTGACAAAAAAGTTTGAAGAATCCTGGCGAGGATATCCTGCCGAGTTAAAAGAAAAGCTTAATGAAAGAATAATTAAGGGAGAGTTCGTAGTCGTTATTGCAAGTAAAAATTGGAAAAACTAATTCAGATAAGCTTTATTCACTCAATAAATAATTATAATCCTTAAGCACCGTATCTAAAAAAGTAAGCGGATGCAAATTTGTGCTCACACCGATTTTCTTTTCGATTGCTTCTTTTGTTTTGTTTAAAATCCTCGTATAGACTATAATATCTGGTTTCTTAAAGTTTAAATCCAAAACTTCTTTCACTAAAGAAATATCTTTATCGCTCAATGCACTTACCTGTGGAAACTTAACTTCGTAATTAACTGGGTGTTGCTCGTAAAATTGTATCATCAAGCTTTGTCTCTGCTTTAAGTTTTACAACTGTAGTGTGAGCAGCAAGGTCACCAAGCCTCTGCCCTTTTCCGTTTACAATCATTGTCACTAATCCAACAGAGCCGTAAGTGAAATAAATATCTATTGGCGCCAGTATCCATCTTAAAAAATAACTACCGATTCCTGCCTGAGTTCCATCAAGCTTAACAACTCTCATCTTCATTATTTTTTTTCCAAAGGATTGTCCGTTAAGATAAGTTTCACAAAGCAAGTGGTAGAAGAATAAGGGTAAAAATAAAATCACAAAATATGCTACAGGATACGAGAATGAAGATCCCTTCGGTGACATTTAAAAGCCAGAGATAAAAAAATATTATCGCAATTAAATAACCAATCATAATGAGCTGATCAATTAATCCGGCAACCACTCTGTCACCGACACTGGCTACCGGGTACTCAATATGAACATTCTGCGTAGTTTGAATTTCAATTGTTTGCATAGATAAAACTAAATCAATCCGCGTGCCTTTAATTCAAGATACTTGTTTATTGTATTTACTGAAAGATTCTGAGGAGTTGTAAGTATTGACTGAATGCTGTACCTGGCAAGTTCCTTTACAATTAACCGCTTTTCAAATGCAAATTTTTCCGCAATAGTTTTGTGATAAATTTCCTCAACATTCTTCGCTGGCTTATCTATCAAAGAAAAAAGTTCTGTATTAATGAAAAAGATTACTATAACGAGATGTGCCTGCGAAAGCCTTCTTAAATAAGCAAGCTGTCTTTGAAGTGCATTCAAGCTTTCAAAATTTGTATATAAAAGAATAAGACTTCGGTGGCTGATCTTTTGCAGGATTGTGCTTGTCAGTATTTCAAAATCGGATTCAAGAAAATCAGTTTTTTGATTGTAAAGAATTTCAAGAATGTTCTGCATTTGTCGTGCTTGTCTATCTGCAGGTAAAATATTGCTGACTTTATTTGAGAAGGTTACTAAGCCTGCTTTGTCCTGTTTGTGCATTGCTATGCTTGAAATAACCAGTGAAGAATTGATTGCATAATCCAGTAAACTCATTCCCTCGAAAGGCATTTTCATAACACGACCAATATCAATAACGCTGTAAACCTGCTGGGATTTTTCATCATCAAAATGATTTACCATCAACCGAGTTTTTCTTGCCGTTGCTTTCCAGTTGATTGTTCGATAATCGTCTCCACGTACATAATCCTTTATGTGGTCAAATTCCATCGAGTGCCCAACGCGCCTGATTCGTTTAACTCCGGCTTCTGTTAATCTATCAGAGATTGCCATTAGTTCATACTTTTTCATTTGAATATATGATGGATAAACAGGAACAATCTTCGTTCCTTCAAAACTAAATCTGCGTCTTACAAAACCAATAGGTGAAGCAGTAAAAATATTTGTGCTGCCAAAATTATACTCTCCCCTTTTAACAGGTCTTAAAGTTGTAAGTGAATATTTTGGTTGTTCCCGGTTCAACAGAAATCTTGAAATAAAGATCTCGTATCTGGAATTCAAAAGGTATTTCATCAATTATTTCACAAGTGATTCTAAAGGCATACCTGTTCTCAAGAAAGATTTTAATTTCATTATCGTCGCCATTAGACAACCGGTTTGGTGCTGCCCTGTATGAATAAATTCCCTTTTTATTTATGAAAAGAATTAAGAGCATCAGATAAGAGTAAAAAGACTACAGCTGCAAAAAGTAAATTGCTAATAACCAGAAGCTGCGGCAAGAAATACGAAAAGACAAAAAGTACCACAAGCCCTGCAGCTACAATAAATAATCTTGAAGATAGATAGAAAGACTTAAGAACTTTCACTACCTTGGAACCTCAACTCTTTCTAATATTGTTTTGATGATGTCATCAGGAGTTTTGCCTTCCATTTCTTTTTCAGGAGTCAGAAGAATGCGATGTCGCAGTGTTGGATAAACTACCATCTTCACATCATCGGGAGTAACAAAGTCTCTGCCGTTAATTGCAGCAATTGCTTTTGCTCCGATCATAATTGAAATTGAAGCTCTCGGTGAACCACCAAGATACAGATCGCTGTTGTTGCGTGTCCGGTTTACTATTTGAGTAATATATCCTGCAACTTTCTCATCAAGATGAGCGGTTCTGACTTTTTCCCGAAGCTGTCTAAGAGTTTCTTTTGTGAAGACAGGCTGAATCAAATTCAAATCATTAATATTTTTCCGGCTGTGAAGATCAAGCAGGATTTTTATTTCCTCTTCAGGCAATGGATAATCCATTTCAACTTTAAATATAAAACGATCAAGCTGTGCTTCGGGCAATTTGTATGTTCCTTCGTGCTCAATTGGATTTTGCGTTGCAAATACCGTGAACGGACTTTCCAATTTGTAAGTTGCTCCATCAACTGTAACCTGGCGCTCTTCCATCGCTTCAAACAATGCTGATTGAGTTTTAGCAGGTGCACGGTTTATTTCATCTATTAAAATTATATTAGAAAAGATCGGTCCGCGATTAAACTCAAACTCGGAAGTTTTCATATTGAAGACAGAAGTTCCTAGAATATCCGAAGGCATTAGATCAGGCGTGAACTGAATCCTCGAAAAATCTGCCGAAATTGTTCGTGCAATTATTTTTGCGAGAAGTGTTTTCGCAATGCCGGGCACACCTTCAATCAATACGTGACCATCAGCCAGAACGGCTGCGATCATCATATCAATTACTTTTTCCTGTCCGACTATGATTTTTTTAACTTCTGCCCGGACTCGTTCAATAGAATTTTTGAGTTCGGTTAAATCTGTGCGCGGAGTGAAATTTGTTTCTTCCATATTATTTTGTTCTTTCGTAAAATTTTTCGATTTGATAGTTGATGTTTACTAAATCTTCTTCAGTTATTTTTTGACTGTGATTGATTTTCTCAATTTCCCTTAGTATTGATTTTATTTTTCCTGTTGATAAGGAGGATTTATCTGCGATTTTCTGAATAGTCTCTTCATCAAAGCTGCTGGTTTTAACAAAATATTTATTCCTGATATGGTCCAGGAAAAAAGATATTTTCTTCTCTGCAATATTCTTATAATCCTTTTGCTGATAATAAAGGTTGCCAACGGTTTCAACAAACTCCACCGTGGTATTTGTTAGCGGCGGTATTACAGGTATTATCCTTTGCTTTCTTCTTCCGTAAAAGAAAATAAAAAGCACCACTGACACCAGAATTATAAAATAAGCCCACTTAAGTGATTGTTGGGACATAATATATTGTAATGTTGAAGCAGTGTACTTATTGCCGTCTTTGTAATAATCATCCCAGAATGTTTTTTGCACAGGCAAATGAGACAATGCTTTATAAACATATTCATTATTATCTGAGTTGAGGAGATGATAGTTTGTAAATGCAAGCGGAACTGTATTCAAAAAGAAATTTCCTTTTCCATACTTAATCCTTAAATAATTCACATTACCATTCTCATTTTTCCCAAGCACCTGAACTAAAGTTGTATCAAATTCACTGAAATAATTTTCAAAATTACCTCTGAAGTATGAGTATCCTTTTTCAGATTTCACTTCCGGCAGACTGAAATTTATATTCACAGAATCCTGGCTGAAGAATTCATCGAATGTTTTTATCTTAAGTGAATCAGCAAGATCACCATAAATTCCGAAGGCTGAAATAAAAACATTATTTCCATCGGATACATAGCCGAGAAGATATTCAGCATCAAGCCTGTCAGGAGAAAAATAAGTGTTAATAAAAATATAGTTTGTGCCGTAATAGTAATTGTCTTTCAGAATGTTATAGATTGGCAATTCTTTTAACACAACTTCGTTATCCGGAAATAAGTTTGGGACAATATCATAGATTATATATCCGCCATAAGGAATTTTATCTTTCTTTGCGAAACTCTTTGTCCAGTCAACTTCCTCCGGTTCAACTATTTTAATTATTGTTAGAATTATCAGAGTTATAATCAGAGGTATTAAATATTTTATATTTTTTCTTTTCATTACGATGCTATCAATCCAAATAACTCATTAAAATCGTTCTGAGAAGACTTCATAACTTTCTCATCAACAGGAAAGTCGCCATACCATATCCACTCAAACCTTGAAGTTGCAATTTGGAATGCGCTTGAAATCCTGTTATTCTTAATCTCCGATAAATACTGATGGTTAGTTTTATTATTTCTTAATTCGATTAATTCTTTTTCAGACAGCAGCTTGAGTGACTTTAAAAACAAATACCTCACTGCAAGTTTATAATCTTTTCTTTCTGCGGCGGCAGCGATGAGTTCATCAAAATTAATTTGGCTGATATCTTCTTCGCTTTCAATCATCTTGATTTCATTGGAATTAATTTTACCGAATAACAAACCTCTCCTATCTGCTTTAATAAGACCTCTAATAATGAGTATCAGTGCAGCAATCATTAGTCCGTAATAAAGATAATCAAGAAGTGTTGAGTAAGTTTTAGAAGAACGAAGAATAGCGAGCTGCTGATTTATCCAGTTTTTAATTTTTGTTATCCAATCTTCAGATTCTTCAGGACCGCCATCGTAATCAAACTCAGGATCGTTTTTATATTTATCGAGAAGATCATTTGATAAAAGACGAACATCAATAATTAATTCTTCATCTGAAGCAGGTAAGATTTTTTTCGTAGTATCTGCATAATTATCATAATATGGATATTTAGCTGAAGCTGCGCGCTGACAAAAGCTAAACTGTACATTCAAAAGAATGAAAACACCAATTATTATTATTCTAAATGAAGTCATTCTTTATTTGATATTTTCTATTTGCTGAAGGAGTCCCGGTGCTTCCTTGCGCTCAACAAGATTATAATATTGGAAAGCAATAGCTAGTGTACTTATCACATAAAGTAAAGCGCTTAGCGAAGTTATTATTGACGAGATAATGTATAAGATTTTGGTGAGTCCGCCGGATTCACCATCTGCTCCTGTGAATACAGCAAAAATCATTACGATGTAATTTGGCATGTAAAGAATTCCACCAAGAAAACCCTGTATAAATCCAACGACTATGATCAAACCAAATGTAAACCACCAATTATACTTAATTAATCTAATGCATCTACCAATAGCTTCAAAAAATCCTAATCCTTCTTCAAGCCGAACAATAAAAATTAATGAAAGAGCAATGGAGAGATATACACCCGGAATAATCAGGAAAAGAAAACCAAATCCAGCAATAATCGTATAACCAATGCCACTCAGCAAAATCATAAAAAAGTTATGCTTAGCCATTTGCCAAACATCATCGATATCAAAGGATCCGGTTTCAGATTGCTTATAAACCATCAAATGAGAATATGTAACAACTGTAATTATTAAATATGAGAGCAGCATAAAAAACATTGAAAGCAAAAATGGAATACCAATTTGCTGTAAATCCGGATAATCGGCGAAATTAAACATCGAAGACTGATAAAGACCCATAAACACACCTGCAAGCAAGATAGCCGGAGCACTAATAAGAAGATTTGATTTAAATAAAATTTTGAAATTACTTTTTATGTAGTCGAAGGTTGCATTTAACAAACCTCCAAAGTCTCTTACTTTTCTGAATTCAATTTTATTCTGATTCATTTTCGTCCACCATTTTATTATAAATTTTTATCGGATAGATAATGAAATACCAAACAACAAATGCCAGCGAACCAAGTATAATTGTTAAGCTTAAGAACACCGGCATTCCTGTATGCCTTGTAACAAATGCTTCCAGAAAACCTGCAGTAATAAAAATCGGGATAAGGCTTACAATCATTTTTAATCCTTCTTTAGAATTAATCATAAATGATTGTCGGCGGGAATATGTTCCTGGAAATAAAATACTGTTTCCAAGCACTAACCCGGCAGCACCAGCAATGATGATAGCGGAAATCTCAAGTGTGCCATGAATCCAGATAACAAGAATTGATTCAAATAATAAATCGTGAATGTGAAAGAAGTACTGAAAAGCTCCAAGCATAATTCCGTTAGATAAAAGCACCCACGCAGTTCCAAACGAAAGCAGCAGACCAAACATAAAGGCAATAAAAGAAACCCTGATATTATTAAAAGTGATTCCAAGGAACATATCAACTCCATTCATCTGTTTATAGACAGCCAACGGATCACCTTTATCAATATTTTCAAGAGTCATATTCACATAGCTGTCGCCCATAATCAACCTTACAAAACCCGAATCACCGGCAGATGAAACAACACCAATCAGCATTGCAAGAAAGAAGATTGAGAAAGAGATTACAATTTTCATTCTGTGTTTATAAAAAAGAAGTGGAGCTTCATATTTCCAGAAACGAATGAATCTTTCTTTTCTTTCCTTCTTACTTTTATAAATTGATTGATGAACTTTTGCAGTTAGTGAATTAAGATACTGAGTGGTTTTACTGCCGGGATAAAAAGTTCTTGAATAGGAAAGATCATCGGTAAGCTGGATAAAAAGATCAGCTAGTTTATCCGGATTTACATTTTCTTTTGAAGAAAGAAATGCTTCGACTTCTTTCCATTTCTCAGCATTCTTTTTCAGGAATGAAACTTCTCTCAACTTGCCACTTTCAGCTAATTTTCATCTTCGTAAGTAATTAAGGAATTAACATTATAATTCCTGAGCTTTTCCCTTCCGTTCAAGAATGCAAGTTCAATGATGAAGGAAATTTGAATTACTTTTCCACCGAGCTTTTCCACAAGCTTACAGGCAGCTTCCGCTGTTCCCCCGGTGGCTAATAGATCATCGTGAATTAATACTTTATCTCCCTTACTGATTGCATCTTTATGAACTTCAATTTTATCGAGTCCATATTCAAGCTGATAGGTTTGAGACTCTTTTTCTGCTGGAAGCTTTCCGGGTTTTCTTACAGGAACGAAACCTGCTTTCAACTCATTGGCAAGCATCGCTCCGAATATGAATCCGCGTGATTCAATTCCAACCACTTTATCAATCTTCTGCTCTTTCGCAAAAGAAATTAGTTGATTCAAAGTTTCCTTAACTGCGATTGGATCTTTGAGCAAAGTTGTTATATCTCTGAACATAATTCCTTTTATGGGGAAATCCCGTATGCTCCGGATATATTTTTTAAGATCGGTAGGCATATTAGTCCTATTTTTTTGATAAGAAATTGTTTAATCCTTTTTTGAAGTCATCAGTTGTTCGACTAATCGTATTCAGTCCGATACAATATTCAACTGCATCTTCAACTGATAAGCCAGATACTTTTTCAATCATCTCTTTAGTCAGCTTCATACTTTGCTGAGAATTATCTTTTAATTTAGACGCAATGTCCAATGAAAATTCTAAAGCCTTAGAACATAAGTAGTTAACAAAACCAATCTCATATGCTCGTTTGGCTTCAATAATTTCCCCGGAGAGTAACAATTGCTTTGCCATTCCCTCACCTACTCTTCTAATCAAAAATGTAGAAACTATTGCAGGTATGAATCCTATTTTTACCTCTGAATAGCCAAACCTGGCATTTAATTCATCAGCGACAATGATATCACAGACAGAGGCTAATCCACAACCACCAGCAATGGCTGCTCCGTTGACAGCTGCGATAACAGGTTTTGGAAAGTTGTAAATCATAAGAAAAAGTTCTGCAAGTTCTCTTGAATCCTTCTCATTTTCTAAAGAAGAATAATTTTTCATTTCGTTCAGGTATTCAAGATCTGCCCCGGCACAGAATGCTTTTCCTTCACCAGTAATAATTAAAACTTTGACTGATTCATCCTTCGCAGCTTCCTTAAGTTTTAATTTCATTTGCCTTACTAATTCAGGATGTAGCGCATTCCGTTTTTCTGGACGGTTTAGCGTCAAGATTCCTATTTCATTTTTAATTTCATATTTGATCATAAATTCACCAAAATTAGTTATTCAAAGAAGCGAACAATTAAATAAATCTGCAAATAAGTTGAAACGAAAGCCAGTATAACACCTGCAATCACTTGAGCTAAATTATGAACCTTTAATTGAATCCTTGACCATCCCACCAAAAATACAATTATTGCAAAGAGTAAAGCTATCGGTCCAAATACATAAGTTAATGCTGCTAATGGTCCTGCAGCACCCATTGCGTGCGCGCTTATTTTCCAGTGCTTGTTAATTAAGATTGTAACTAACGTATTGGAAATATAACAAAACCAGAAAGCGATTGAAATAATGTTGACATGAAAAATTATCAGAATGACCATCCCAATTAAATAAAACCCAACAGAAATCAGAAAAGGTGTAGTCCTTTCCTCTTTTACAGAAGCATCCAGGTCAACAATTTTTCCTCGTCTTCGAAGAACTACAAAAAGAATAATCTGGGCAGTAAATCCAAACAGAAACGCAACCAGAATTGTAATTACTGTTTTTAATGATTCTGTTTCGAGTGTAAAAGCAAAGAGCGTAAATACGATAATTGTAAAAGATGGCGGGACAAATAGTGTTGAAATGATTCTGGCAAGTTTATCGGTCTTGTTCATTTTGTCATTCCCACGAAAGTGGGAATCCATTTCATGCATAATGAGGTTAGATTCCTGCTGTTCGGAGACGAAGTGACAACATTCAGGGTGACATTATTAGAAATACAGTCATGCTTTTACAACTTGTTTTAACGAGCCAAGATACTTCAGCAGAGCATCTTCAACAGGATTATATTCAGTAAGTTTCATAAGTTCAGATCTTATTCTTGCGGCACCGTACATACCTCTTTGATAACCAGCATAAAACTTTCGATGTTCAAACACTCCCCTTTTCTCACCTTTTACTTTTACAGCAAGCTTGAGATGTTTGAGACAAGTTTTTATTCTCATCTCTTCATCAACAACTGTTGTAATACTACCGGTTGAGAGAAGTTCTTTTGCTTCTTTGAATATCCAGGGATTACCAATCGCTCCTCTTGCAATCATAATTCCATCTGCACCAGTTTCATCGAATGCCCTTTTTACGTCGTGAGCAGTTAAGAACATTTCCATTAAGGAAAACTGGAATCTTTACAACTTCTTTGACTTTCGGAATCCAGCTCCAGTCTGCATCGCCACTATGACCAACTTTCCTCGTTCTGCAGTGAACAGTTAAAGCAACAGCACCGGCATCTTCCATTCTTTTTGCAACTTCAAGAATCTGAATGCTGTTTTCATCCCAGCCTAATCTTGTTTTTACTGTTACAGGCAAAGAAGTTGAATCAACAACTGCTTTTACTAACTCCTGCATATACGGTGGATCTTTTAGCAGCCCGGAACCAGCACCACAACCGACAACTCCCTTAACCCAGCATCCTGCATTGATATCGATTAAATCCGGATTTTCTGCTTCTGCAATTTTAGCAGCACCAACCATTGATTTAATATTCGCACCGTAAATCTGTATTCCAACCGGACGTTCTTCTTCAATAATTTTTAGCTTCTGATGAGTCTTTGCATTTGCACGTACCAATCCCTCTGAGTTTACAAATTCAGTGTAAACAATATCAGCACCTAACTCTCTGCAAACCAAACGGAAGGAAATATCTGTTACATCTTCCATTGGTGCGAGGAGGATTGCTTTGTTTAGTTCTATGTTACCAATTTTAAACATTATGTATTGTTAAATTACGTTTATTATAAATATTTACATAGAGAATCTAAAGAATATAACAACACACATTAATGATTCATTTCAGTCAATTAATTCTTTTTTTACCGAAAGAATTTTTTATGAGCCAAATGCAAATTAATAAGAATGGTAATATATAAATTCCGACTTGTTCAATGTCGGGATGAGCTGATTTAATTAACTTTCTTATAAAACTCCCATTCGTTGCTTCATAAATTTGAGAAAGATAATTACTATAATCCAAAGTATACCAGAATGAATTTATACTAGTTGAATTAACGATATCTTCTATTGATCGAGCGATAATCAAAACCGAATTATCCTGTCTATGAAGTAAATCCTCGGAATGTACTTCAACTAAGTAAAATACTAATATTATACAGAGTATTAGTATAAGTTTAATACTTAGTTCTAAATCCTCTTTCTTTTTTGTGAAAAGTAAACTAAGTAAAACGACCAAAATCGCAATATAGATTGTTCTAGTTTGTTTGACATTTGATTCACGGGCCATCCGAAGACTGTAGGCAGTTGATTCTCTTTCCTGAAGAGTCGCAATAATTATTTTATTATGTTCTAATAGCTGTTCTTTAGTAATATCAGTTGAAAGCGAATCCAATTTTTTAAGTACTCTAATATCCGTATTTATAATATCTACATCTTTGGGATTTGCTGTAGTAAATAAAAATGTAGATCGAATATAACACACTAATTGTAAGAAGTGTGCTCAATTATTTTATAAATTCCTAATGTAGAATCTTATTCAATTAATATTCCTTTTATTTTAGCTTTCTTAATTATATTCGAAAATATTTAATAATATTCATCTCAATTATTTAATGAATTTCAAATTTTTTGGCAAATATAAACCCAAGAAAATATGAATACTTACAAACATAAACGCACTACCTGCTAAAAACAGAAATTGTTTTGAATTATTCAATGGCAGAAAGCCAGTGAACAGCTTCTTTAACATCACCAAAATATTTAAAATTGCTCCATTTAACATTGGCATCGGTTGCTTCACTAAAACGCAGATCATCACGGACACGGGAAATAACAATTGCTACTTTCTCGGTGCTCTTAAATCCAAACTTTTCAAGTGCATCTCCATCGGTGTGTATCTTGTAGATATTTGCTTCCAGCGAAGTCTTTGAATGGTTAATTAAATATTTTTTGCAATTGTATTCGTGTGCGAGTTTTCTTGCCTCCATAGAATATTGCTCGTGCAATTTGATAATTCACTCTTCCTTTTACTTTTACCTGAACAATCTTTTTATCTTCCAGGTATTCAATTGTGTATTCCATATTAAACCTCTTCAGCTTTATCATTTAATAATCCCACTATATCGGGATTGCACTAACGCAATAATCTCATCCTAAATCTCATCAATAATTATATCTATTACAATGCTATAAAAAATTAATAATGGTTATTCATCCGTAAATACAGAATGAGAAAAAGAAAATCAGTGGGCAAACTTTATATTCTTGGGTATATAAAACATCGTAAAAATAAAAACCACAAACATAAATGCAGCACCGGTTAAAAACGGGAATGGATAACCAAGAAATTCAAATGCAAAACCGCCCCACAACGGTCCCATTACTCTTGCCAGGGCAGATAATGATTGATTTACGCCAAGCGTAACTCCTTGTTCATTGTCCGGTGTTACATCAGATATTAAGCTTAGTATTGTTGGCTGAAGCATTCCTGTTCCGATGGAAAGAAAACCTGAAATCAAAGCAAGTCCTAGAAAATTTCCACCGTAAGGAATTAATCCAAGTCCGATACTTATTATCAATGAACCAATTTTCAAAATATTTTTCTTAGTCATCATCTTATCTATGTGACCAATCAACCCGCCTTGCACAATTGCAGAGACCAATCCTGTAATTCCAAATAAATATCCATTCTGTAAATCAGTTAAACCGTAAACTTGTATACCGAGCAATGTTAATGTGCCGTAAATATTAGCGAATGAAAAAACCAGGATAAAGAAAAGAGAAATAAATATCGCCCGGCTTGGTTCGCTAAAAACTTTTCTAAGCGCCACAAAATCAAATAGCTTTCTCCGTGTAACTGTGTCCTGAGAAATTACTTCTTCACTCTTCGTTAGTGATTCAGGAAGAAATAGCATAGTGAAAAAGAAAGCAATTAACGAAAAACCTCCCGCAGCTAAACCAGTAATCATATATCCGTACTCAGCTAAAAATCCACCGATGAGCGGACCAAAAACAAATCCTAATCCAAACGCTGAACCAATCATACCCATTCCTTTGGATCGGTTTTCTTTTGTGGTTACATCAGCAATATATGCCTGCGCGACTCCAATACTGCTTCCACCAATACCGGCAACTATCCTTGAAATTAAAAGGATGATGTATGAGCTTGTGAATGCAAAAATAATATAGCCTAATGCATTGATAAATAAGCAGAGAACGATAACAGGCTTTCGTCCGTACTTGTCTGAATACTTTCCAAGAATTGGATTAAAAATGAACTGAACAAAAGAATAGATAGCAATAGCGATTCCGATTGCAGCCTCATCAACTCCTAATTCTTTAACTGCAAATGAAGGTAGTATCGGGATAAGTATTCCAAATCCAAGCAGATCAATAAAAACTGTAAGAAATATTAGCGAGAGAGCAGATTTATTTTTCACGATTAGTCACTTTCCAGATAGGAAGGAATATTGTTTAACTCTTTAAAGCCATTTCGATTTGTTTCTTCAACTCAACAAATCTTTTTCAATAATTTCCCAAATAATACTAACATCAACACCAAAATAATCGTGGACAATTCTATTCCGTATTCCTTTTAGTTTAATCCAAGGTATCTGAGAGAAATTATTTTTTATCTCTTCAGGAATTTTCGAAGAAGCTTCACCGATAATTTCAATATTTCTAACCACTGCATCTATAATCATAGGATTCGATATGAATTTTTCGAAATCAATATTCTTCAGTATAAAGTTATAATTTTATCTATACTTTCAAGAATATCTTCAAATAATATTTTCCAATCCCTTTTAGGCATAGACAAGCTCATCCTCAATATACTTTTTTATTTTTGGTTTAACCGCATTTGAGGATACCAGGTCAACTTTATTACCTATGAGAGATTCAAGTTCTTCAGCTAATAAAACAAAATCTAACCCGATAGGTTCTTCAAATTCAACAAGAATATCAACATCACTTTCTTCGGTTGCTTCGTTTCTGCTATATGAACCGAAAACTCCGATTTTGGAGATTCTATACTTTCGCTTAAGCGAGCTTCTTATTCTTGGAAATAATATTTAATATTTGATTTAAATTTTTCATATATGCTTAATAAATTGATTCTTACTAATGACCAAATATACAAATGCATGAAATAAAGATTTGGTTCTGATTATTCCGGTATGCAAAAGCTGAATATTTGACGAATATTTAGATATGATTTCCTCAGTATCAGAGAAAGCTTCTTTCATTAATTTTTTATCCTGATCGGTCAGGTAATAATAAGTTGAATCATCTGAATTATGAGAGGGTAAAATAATATATTCTCTTCCCTTTTCCGTTTGACCTCTGAATACCCACGTTGGCAGATAACTAACTTCACTAATATAGATGGAATCATTCATAATATTTTTTGAAAATTCGATGTTGAGAATAATTCCTGCATCTGAATAACGCCATCTCTGATTTGAAATAAAATTTCCCATTGAGTATGCTACAAATCCAGAATCAAGTTTTGTGTTATTTGTGATGAAGAAATCAACAGGCTGAACAACGTGAGGATGACCGCCAATAATTATATCCGCACCAAGCTCAATTATTTTTCGAACAATTTGCTTTTGATAATCGCTTGGCTCTCGGTTGTATTCAGGTCCATAATGAAGATGAACTAAAACAATATCAACATTTAGTTCTCTTGCCTTGCTAATGTCTTGCTTAATTTGTTCTTCATTAATAAGATTGATTACAAAGTCCTTTTCTTTTGGAATTGGTAACCCATTTGTGTTTTCAGAATAAGCAAGGACCGCAACTTTAATTGAATTCATCTGATAAATTCTTATTGAGTCTCTGTCCTGCTGAGACAGGAAAGTACCGGTGCGATGAATTTTATTTTCATCTATAACCTCAATAGTTCTTTTTACGCCTTCCCAGCCCTGATCCAGTGCGTGGTTGTTCGCAGTAATAAGCAAATCAAATCCGGCATCAATTAGTGCATAAACATAATCATCTGGTGCATTGAAATACGGATAACCGCTGTAGCCTTTATTTTCTCCAGCGATTACAGTTTCAAGATTTCCAACTATAAAATCAGCTTCAGATAAATATTTCTTTACCTCACGATAAACTCCTGTAAAATCAAAACTATCGTCATCAACTTTTGCATAATTAAATTGAGTTGAATGACACATCAAATCCCCAACAAAGCAAAGAGTTGCAGTCACGACAGTATCCTCCATAACAACTATTTCAGATTTCTCTAATCCGGAATGGTTGAAAAAGAAATGTTGAAAAGTAATAGTTATACTGAATATTATAATCGCAAAAATGTGTTTCATTTAATGATTAGTAATATAACCTGGTGCGAGATAAATCTCGCTCTACATAAAAAATAAGGCTGGATTGATTTCTCAACCCAGCCCTCACATTTAATCGGAAAGCCTTAGCTTAACCTTTAGATGCTTTTCTTTGAGCTTTTACATCCTGCACGTCTTTGCGTACGTCCTGGCAAAGTTTTCTAAGATCACTTAAGCCTTTTCTTACGCGTGTACCTGCAGCGGATTGACCTTTCTCATAAAATTTATGAAAATCGGTTTCCAATCCTTGTACGAATTGAACCAATTGATTGAATTTATCCATAGATTCCTCCATCTTTTGTGGTTGATATATTGTTAGTTAGATCTTTCAAGAATAATTTCCGCAATATCTTTTACTTTTACTTCTTCTGTTTTTTCAAAGTGTTTAACTCCGTCTGTCATCATCGTCATACAAAACGGACAGGCTGATGCTATCGTATCAGCTCCTGTTGCAAGAGCTTCTTTTGTTCTTTCTTCATTAATTCTTCCGCCTTCATCATCTTCGAGGAACATTCTTCCGCCGCCTGCACCACAGCAAAAACCTCTGTCCTTGCTTCTTTTCATTTCAATAAGATTAATTCCAGCTACCGCATCAAGATTTTTTCTTGGTGCATTGTAAACTTCATTATATCTGCCAAGATAACAAGAATCGTGATATGTAACATCGGATTTTCCATTTTGCTTCAAGGTGATTTTCTTCGAAGAGATCATATCATCAATTAATTCTGTATGATGAAGAACTTCATAGTGTCCGCCAAATTGCTTGTATTCATTTTTTAATGAGTGATAACAATGAGGGCAAGCTGTTACTATTTTCTGTACTTTGTAGTGATTCAAAGTTTCTACATTTTCCATCATAAACATCTGAGCTAAGTATTCGTTGCCGAGTCTTCTCGCAGTATCACCGTTGCATTTTTCCTGCGCGCCAAGAATTCTGAATTCTACACCAGCTTTTTGCATAAGCTTAGCAAATGACTGGGATACTTTTTTATATCTGTCGTCATAAGAACCGGCGCAGCCAACCCAGAATAAATATTCACAGTTGGAATCTTCAGCCATCGTCTTAACTCCAAGTCCTTCAGCCCAGTTTGCTCTGTCAGCAGGATTGAATGCCCAGGGAGAAAAGTTTGTCTCAAGACTCTTGAATACATTATTTAATTCAGATGGAAATTGTGATTCAGTTAGAACTAAATTTCTTCTCATATCAACAATGCTATCGAGATGTTCGATCATCACAGGACATTCCTGGACACAAGCCATACAGGTTGTACATTGCCAGAGAACCTTATCTGTCACATAATCGTGGACAAGATTTTTTTGAAACAGTTCTCCTTCAGTGATTCCGTTTGCAAGTGAAGGTGCTTTATCTTTTGTTCTTCTTCTGATGTTTACAATTATTTCTTTCGGTGAAAGTGACTTACCAACAGTATTTGCAGGACAGGCATCAGTACATCTGCCACATTCAGTGCATGTATATCCATCAAGTATTTGTTTCCAGGAAAGATGCTCAATATCCGATACACCGAATGATTCAGCATTTTCATCTTCAAGATTTAGATGCTTTACCGTATTTCTTATAGGATCAAGATTTGCGAAATAAGTATTTGGTATTGAAGTGAACACGTGAAGGTGCTTTGAATATGGAAGCAAATTCATAAATCCGAAAATCGTAAGAATGTGAATCCACCAGTAAACTTCATATGCAACGTCGGCTCCAGCAGAAGGATTATCAAAGAACATCGGTGCAAGTGAAGCAGAAACAGGACGAACTTCATAACTATGTAAAACAAAATCATTCTTCGCTATGCCAGCCATATTCTGAAACATCATTGAGACAACGACTATCAGAATTAATGTTAATATAATTGTTGCATCCAATGAAGCTGATTTATCTACCTGAAGTCTTGGAATACTAAATACATATCTCCTTAAAAGTGCAACAATAACGGCGAGAATTACTAGTACTCCAAAAATATCTTGTATAACAGTAATCGCAGAATAAATCGGTCCTAAAAATGAGAGATTAAAAGGTGAATAAAATCCTTGAATTATTGTTTCAATAACTGCAAAGAGGAACAGCATAAATCCCCAGAAAATCAGGAAGTGAACAGTTCCAGCAAAAGGATCTCTCAACAGCTTT
>CAVOPS010000024.1:0-22111 GCA_963698155.1 uncultured Ignavibacteriaceae bacterium
TAAAATATTGCTGACTTTATTCGAGAAGGTTACTAAGCCTGCTTTGTCCTGTTTGTGCATTGCTATGCTTGAAATAACCAGTGAAGAATTGATTGCATAATCCAGCAAACTCATTCCTTCAAAAGGCATTTTCATAACACGACCAATATCAATAACGCTGTAAACCTGCTGGGACTTTTCATCATCAAAATGATTTACCATCAACCGTGTTTTTCTTGCCGTAGCTTTCCAGTTGATTGTCCGATAATCATCTCCCCTAACATAATCCTTTATGTGGTGCAAATTCCATCGAGTGCCCAACACGCCTGATTCTTTTAACGCCGGCTTCAGTTAATCTATCAGAGATTGCCATTAGTTCATATTTTTTCATTTGGATGTACGAAGGATACACAGGAACAATCTTCGTTCCTTCAAAACTAAATCTGCGGCTTACAAAACCAATAGGTGAAGCAGCAAAGATATTTGTGCTTCCAAAATTATACTCTCCCCTTTTGACAGGTCTTAAAGTGTAAGTAAATATTCTGGTTGTTCCCGGTTCAACAGAAATCTTGAAATAAAGATCGCGTATCTGGAATTCAAATGGTATTTCATCAATAATTTCACAAGTGATTCTGAAGGCATACCTGTTCTCAAGAAAGATTTTAATTTCATTATCGTCGCCATTGGACAAACGGTTTGGCGCTGCCCTGTATGAATGTATTCCCTTTTTATTTATGAAAAGAATTAATGCATCAGATAAAAGTAAAAAGACTATAGCCACTAAAAGCAAATTGCTTATAACCAGAAGCTGTGGCAAGAAATACGAAAAGACAAAAAGTACCACGAGCCCTGCAGCTACAATAAAAAATCTTGAAGATAGATAGAAAGACTTAAGAACTTTCACTACCTTGGAACCTCAACTCTTTCAAGTATTGTTTTGACGATGTCATCAGGAGTTTTTCCTTCCATTTCTTTTTCAGGAGTAAGAAGAATGCGATGTCTGAGCGTTGGATAAACTACCATCTTCACATCGTCGGGAGTGACGAAGTCTCTGCCATTAATTGCAGCAATTGCTTTTGCACCAATCATAATTGAAATTGAAGCTCTCGGTGAACCGCCAAGATACAGATCGCTGTTGTTGCGTGTCCGGTTTACTATTTGAGTAATATATCCCGCAACTTTCTCATCAAGATGAGCGGTTCTGACTTTTTCCCGAAGCTGTCTAAGAGTTTCTTTTGTGAAAACGGGCTGAATCAAATTCAAATCATTAATATTTTTCCTGCTATGAAGATCAAGCAAAATTTTTATTTCCTCTTCGGGCAATGGATAATCCATTTCAACTTTGAAAATAAAACGATCAAGCTGTGCTTCGGGCAATTTGTATGTCCCTTCATGCTCAATCGGATTTTGAGTTGCAAATACAGTAAAAGGACTTTCCAATTTGTAAGTTGTGCCATCAACTGTAACCTGACGCTCCTCCATTGCTTCGAACAATGCTGATTGAGTTTTAGCTGGTGCGCGGTTTATTTCATCAATTAAAATTATGTTTGAAAAAATCGGACCTCTATTAAATTCGAATTCCGATGTTTTCATATTGAAGACAGAAGTTCCAAGAATATCCGAAGGCATAAGATCGGGCGTGAACTGAATCCTCGAAAAATCTGCCGATATTGTTCGTGCAATTATTTTTGCGAGAAGTGTTTTCGCAACACCGGGTACACCTTCAATCAATACGTGACCATCAGCCAGAACAGCTGCAATCATCATATCAATTACTTTTTCTTGTCCGACTATAATTTTTTTAACTTCTGCCCGGACTCTTTCAATTGAATCTTTGAGTTCGGTTAAATCTGTACGCGGAGTGAAATTTGTTTCTTCCATATTACTTTGTTCTTTCGTAAAATTTTTCGATTTGATAGTTGATGTTTACTAAATCTTCTTCAGTTATTTTTTGACTGTGATTGATTTTGTCAATTTCTCTTAGTAATGATTTTATTTTTCCTGTTGATAAAGAGGATTTATTTGCAATTTTCTGAATTGTCTCCTCATCAAAGCTGCTGATTTTAACAAAATATTTATTCCGAATATGATCCAGGAAAAAAGAAATTTTCTTCTCTGCAATATTCTTAAAATCTTTTTGCTGATAATAAAGATTGCCAACTGTTTCAACAAATTCAACCGTAGTATTGTTTAGCGGAGGGATTACAGGTATTATCCTTTGCTTTCTTCTACCGTAAAAGAAAATAAAAAGCACCACTGACACCAGAATTATAAAATAAGCCCACTTAAGTGATTGTTGGGACATAATATATTGTAATGTTGAAGCAGTGTACTTATTTCCGTCTTTGTAATAATCATCCCAGAATGTTTTTTGCACTGGCAAATGCGATAGTGCTTTATAAACATATTCATTATTACCTGATTTAAGGAGATGATAGTTTGTAAATGCAAGCGGAACTGTGTTCAGGAAAAAATTGCCGTTTCCGTACTTAATCCTTACAAAATTAACATTGTTATTCTCATTTTTCCCAAGCACCTGAACTAACGCTGTATCATATTCACTGAAATAATTTTCAAAATTACCTCTGAAGTATGAGTAACCTTTTTCAGATTTCACTTCCGGCTGACTGAAATTTATGCTCATGGAATCCTGGCTGAAGAATTCATCGAATGTTTTTATCCTGAGTGAATCAGCAAGATCACCATAAATTCCGAAGGCTGAAATAAAAACATTGTTTCCATTGGATACATAGTCGAGAAGATATTCAGCATCAAGCCTGTCAGGAGAAAAATAAGTGTTAATAAAAATATAGTTTGTGCCGTAATAGTAATTGTCTTTCAGAATATTATAGATTGGCAGTTCTTTTAACACAACTTCGTTATCCGGAAATAAGTTTGGGACAATATCATAGATTACATATCCGCCATAAGGAATTTTATCTTTCTTTGCGAAACTTTTTGTCCAGTCAACTTCCTCCGGTTCAACTATTTTAATTATTGTTAGAATTATCAGAGTGATAATCAGAGGTATTAAATATTTTATATTTTTTCTTTTCATTACGATGCTATCAATCCGAATAACTCATTAAAATCGTTCTGAGAAGATTTCATAACTTTCTCATCAACAGGAAAGTCGCCATACCATATCCACTCAAACCTTGAAGTTGCAATTTGGAATGCGTTTGAAATCCTGTTATTCTTAATCTCCGACAAGTACTGATGGTTAGTTTTATTATTTCTTAATTCGATTAATTCTTTTTCAGACAGCATCTTGAGTGACTTTAAAAACAAATACCTCACTGCAAGTTTATAATCTTTCCTTTCTGCTGCGGCAGCGATGAGTTCATCAAAATTAATTTGGCTGATATCTTCTTCGCTTTCAATCATCTTGATTTCATTGGAATTAATTTTACCGAATAACAAACCTCTCCTATCTGCTTTAATAAGACCTCTAATAATGAGTATCAGTGCAGCAATCATTAGCCCGTAATAAAGATAATCAAGAAGTGTTGAGTAAGTTTTAGAAGAACGAAGAATTGCGAGCTGTTGATTTATCCAGTTTTTAATTTTTGTTATCCAATCTTCAGATTCTTCGGGATCGCCATCGTAATCAAACTCAGGATCCTTTTTATATTTTTCAAGAAGATCATTTGATAAAAGACGAACACCAATAATTAATTCTTCATCTGAAGCAGGGAAAATTTTTTTTGTGGTATCAGCATAATTATCATAATATGGATATTTAGCTGAAGCAGCTCGCTGACAAAAGGTAAGCTGTACATTCAATAGAATGAACACACCAATTATTATTAACCTAAATGAAGTCATTCTCTATTTGATATTTTCTATTTGCTGAAGAAGTCCCGGTGCTTCCTTGCGCTCAACAAGATTATAATATTGGAAAGCAATAGCTAGTGTACTTATCACGTAAAGTAAAGCGCTTAGCGAAGTTATTATGGACGAGATAATGTATAATATTTTCACGAGTCCGCCGGATTCACCATCTACTCCTGTGAATACAGCAAAAATCATTACGATGTAATTTGGCAGGTAAAGAATTCCACCAAGAAAACCCTGTATAAATCCAACGACTATGATTAAACCAAAAGTAAACCACCAATTATACTTAATTAATCTAATGCATCTAACAATAGCTTCAAAAAATCCTAATCCTTCTTCAAGCCGAACAATAAAAATTAATGATAGAGCAATTGAGAGATATACACCCGGAATAATCAGGAAAAGAAAACCAAATCCAGCAATAATTGTATAACCAATGCCACTCAGTAAAATCATAAAAAAGTTATGCTTAGCCATTTGCCAAACATCATCGATATCAAAGGATCCAGTTTCAGATTGCTTATAAACCATCAAATGAGAATATGTAACAACCGTAATTATTAAATATGAGAGCACCATAAAAAACATTGAAAGCAAAAATGGAATACCAATTTGCTGTAAATCCGGATAATCGGTGAAATTAAACATTGAAGATTGGTATAGCCCCATAAAGACTCCAGCGAGTAAAATCGCCGGAGCACTAATCAGGAGATTTGAGTTAAATAAAATTTTGAAATTACTTTTTATGTAGTCGAAGGTTGCATTTAACAGACCGCCAAAGTCTCTTACTTTCCTGAATTCAATTTTATTCTGATTCATTTTCGTCCGCCATTTTATTATAAATTTTTATTGGATAGATAATGAAATACCAAACCACAAATGCCAGCGAACCAAGTATGATAGTTAAACTTAAGAACACCGGCATTCCTGTATGCCTCGTAACAAATGCTTCCAGAAAACCTGCAGTAATAAAAATCGGGATGAGGCTCACAATCATTTTCAATCCTTCCTTAGAATTTAATCATAAATGATTGTCGGCGAGAATATGTTCCTGGAAATAAAATACTGTTTCCAAGAACTAACCCGGCAGCACCTGCAATGATGATAGCGGAAATCTCAAGAGTGCCATGAATCCAGATAACAAGAATTGATTCGAATAATAAATCGTGAATGTGAAAGAAATACTGAAAAGCTCCAAGCATAATTCCGTTTGATAAAAGCACCAACGCAGTTCCAAACGAAAGCAGCAGGCCAAACATAAAGGCAATAAAAGAAACTCTAATATTATTAAATGTAATTCCAAGGAACATATCAAAACCGTTCATCTTTTTATATACAGCCAACGGATCACCTTTATCAATATTTTCAAGAGTCATATTCACATAGCTGTCGCCCATAATCAACCTTACAAAACCCGAATCACCGGCAGATGAAACAACTCCAATCAGCATTGCAAGAAAGAAGATTGAGAATGAGATTACAATTTTCATCCTGTGCTTATAAAAAAGAAGTGGAGCTTCATATTTCCAGAAACGAATGAATCTTTCTTTTCTTTCCTTCTTACTTTTATAAATTGATTGATGAACTTTTGCAGTTAGTGAATTAAGATACTGAGTGGTTTTACTGCCGGGATAAAATGTTCTTGAATAAGAAAGATCATCGGTAAGCTGGATAAAAAGATCAGCTAGTTTATCCGGATTTACATTTTCTTTTGAAGAAAGAAATGCTTCGACTTCTTTCCATTTCTCAGCATTCTTTTTCAGGAATGAAACTTCTCTCAACTTGCCACTTTCAGCTAATTTTCATCTTCGTAGGTAATTAAGGAATTAACATTATAATTCCTGAGCTTTTCCCTTCCGTTCAAGAATGCAAGTTCAATGATGAAGGAAATTTGAATTACTTTTCCACCAAGCTTTTCCACAAGCTTACAGGCAGCTTCCGCTGTTCCCCCGGTTGCTAATAGATCATCGTGAATTAATACTTTATCTCCCTTACTTATTGCATCTTTATGGACTTCAATTTTATCGAGTCCATATTCAAGCTGATAGGTTTGTGACTCTTTTTCCGCTGGAAGCTTTCCGGGTTTTCTTACAGGAACGAAACCTGCTTTCAACTCATTTGCGAGCATCGCTCCGAATATGAATCCGCGGGATTCAATTCCAACCACTTTATCAATCTTCTGCTCTTTCGCAAAAGAAATTAGTTGATTCAAAGTTTCCTTAACTGCGATTGGATCTTTGAGCAAAGTTGTTATATCTCTGAACATAATTCCTTTTATGGGGAAATCCCGTATGCTCCGGATATATTTTTTAAGATCGGTAGGCATATTAGTCCTATTTTTTTGATAAGAAATTGTTTAGTCCTTTTTTGAAGTCATCAGTTGTTCGACTAATCGTATTCAGTCCTATACAATACTCAACTGCATCTTCAACTGACAAGCTAGATACTTTTTCAAGCATCTCTTTAGTCATCTTTATACTTTCCTGAGAATTCTCTTTTAATTTAGACGCAATGTCCAATGAAAGTTCTAAAACATTAGAACATAAGTAGTTAACAAAACCAATCTCATATGTTCGTTTGGATTCAATAATTTCCCCGGAGAGTAACAATTGCTTTGCCATTCCCTCACCTACTCTTCTAATCAAAAATGTAGAGACGATGGCAGGTATGAATCCTATTTTTACCTCTGAATAGCCAAACCTGGCATTTAATTCATCAGCTACAATAATATCACAGACAGAGGCTAAACCACAACCACCAGCAATGGCTGCTCCATTAACAGCTGCAATAACCGGTTTTGGGAAATTGTAAATCATAAGAAAAAGTTCTGCAAGTTCTCTTGAATCCTTTTCATTTTGCAGTGAGGAATAATTTCTCATCTCATTCAGGTATTCGAGATCTGCCCCGGCACAGAATGCTTTTCCTTCGCCAGTAATAATTAAAACTTTGACTGATTCATCCTCGGCGGCTTCTTTAACTTTTAACTTCATTTGTCTTACTAATTCAGGATGTAATGCATTCCGTTTTTCTGGACGGTTGAGGGTCAAGATTCCTATTTCATTTTTTATTTCATATTTGATCATAAATCCACCAAAATTAGTTATCCAAAGAAGCGAACAATTAAATAAATCTGCAAATAAGTTGAAATAAAAGCCAGCAGAATTCCTGCTGTTACCTGCGCAGCATTGTGAACCTTTAATTGAATCCTTGACCATCCAACCAAAAATACAATTATTGCAAAGAGCAAGGCTATTGGTCCAAATACATAAGTTAATGCGGCTAATGGTCCAGCCGCACCCATTGCGTGTGCACTTATTTTCCAATGCTGGTTAATTAAGATTGTAATTAAGGTATTAGAAATATAACAAAACCAAAAGGCGATTGAAATAATGTTGACTTGAAAAATTATCAGGATAGAGAGTCCGATCAGATAAAAACCTACCGAAATTAGAAACGGTATATTCCTTTCTTCTTTAACAGATGCATCCAGGTCAACAATTTTTCCTCGTCTTCGAAGAGCTACAAAAAGAATAATCTGGGCAGTAAATCCAAACAGAAAGGCCACAAGAATGGTTATCAGAGTTTTTAGCGGATCAGACTCAAGAACAAAAGCAAAAATGGTAAAAACAATAATGGTAAATGAAGGAGGGACAAAAAGTGTTGAAATTATTCTGGCAAGCTTATCTGCTTTACTCTTTGTCATGCTGAATTTATTTCAGCATCATTAGTTGATTTGATTGAGACCCTGAAACAGGTTCAGGGTGACAGATAGAATTACATTCAAGCAACTACAACCTCCTTTTTCAGCGAGCCAAGATATTTCAGCAACGCATCTTCAACAGGATTATATTCAGTAAGTTTCATAAGCTCAGCCCGTATTCTTGCTGCACCGTACATACCACGCTGATAACCTGCATAAAACTTACGATGTTCTAAAACTCCCCTCTTCTCGCCTTTTACTTTTACTGCAAGCTTAAGATGCTTGAGACAGGTTTTTATTCTCATCTCTTCATCAACAACAGTGGTAATACTACCAGTTGAGAGAAATTCTTTTGCTTCTTTGAATATCCACGGATTTCCGATAGCTCCACGCGCAATCATAATTCCATCGGCACCGGTTTCATCGAAAGCTTTTTTTACATCGTGTGCAGTGAGAACATTTCCGTTGAGGAAAACTGGAATGTTTACAACTTCTTTGACTTTCGGAATCCAGCTCCAGTCCGCAGCCCCATCATGCCCGACCTTTCGTGTTCTGCAGTGGACAGTCAAAGCAACTGCCCCAGCATCTTCCATTCTTTTGGCGACTTCAAGAATCTGAATGCTGTTCTCATCCCAGCCTAATCTTGTTTTTACTGTTACAGGTAATGAAGTTGAATCGACAACGGCTTTTACTAACTCCTGCATATATGGAGGATCTTTGAGCAATGCAGAACCAGCACCACAGCCGACAACATTTTTAACCCAGCATCCAGCATTAATATCTATTAAATCTGGATTCTCGGCTTCTGCAATTTTTGCAGCACCAACCATTGATTTAATGTTTGCACCGTAAATCTGTATTCCAACCGGACGTTCTTCTTCAATAATTTTTAGCTTCTGATGAGTTTTTGCGTTTGCACGGACCAATCCCTCAGAGTTTACAAACTCGGTGTAAACAATATCTGCACCCAATTCTCTGCAAACCAAACGGAAGGATATATCCGTTACATCTTCCATTGGGGCAAGGAGAATAGCTTTGTTTAGCTCTATGTTGCCGATGTTGAGCATTAGTAAGGTAGTTTAATTCGTTTTTGCAAAGATAGGCATTAAAGAACAACTCATAAAATGTTCTTTTATCTATTGAATTTCAATTATAATTCTTTCTTAGTTGCCTAAAAGAACTTATGATAAACGAAATAATTATTAGTAAGTATGGAAATGCATATATTCCAATCTGTTCAATATCAGGATGGGTTGCTTTCATTAATTTTCTATAAAAGCTTCCCTCCGTTGCTTCATATATTTGGGTGAGATAATTACTATAATTCAACTCAAACCAAGTTGAATTGAGCCTAGTTGAATTCACAATCTCTTCTGTTGATCTGGAAATTATCTGTGTACAATTATCTTGTCTTTGCAGTAAATCTTCTGAATGAACTTCTACCAAGTAAAACACTAATATTGCAAATGTTAATAATATGAATTTAAAATTAAGTCCGACATCCTCTTTCTTCTTATTGAATAACAAAGTGAGTAGAACAACCAAAATTGCTATATAAATTGTTCTGGCTTGCTTAATATTAGACTCTCGAGACATTCGAAGATTATAAGTGGTTGACTCTCTTTCCTGCAAGGTTGAAATCACTCTACTATTGTGATCAAAAATCTGATCAGAAGTAAATTTGGTTGATAATGAGTCTAAAGGCTGAAATACTCTAATATCAGTACAAATAACATCGCTGTTTTTTGGATTAGCCGCTGTAAAATATAGATATGTGGAAAATATAAATATTATAAAACCAATCAAGCTAATGATTAGCATAGCCCAAGAGTAAAATCTGTTCAACTTTAATCCTATTTAATTGATTTTTTATAATTCATTATTACCAAGTTCTCAAATATTCTTAATCATTTCAAATTTTAAGACTTATTTTGTTCGGCACATAAAATATTGTAGCCGCAATCAGGAACGGACAAAGTCCTTTCTTATTCGATAGCAGTAAGCCAGTGCAAAGCTTCTTTAGCATCACCGAAATATTTAAAGTTACTCCATTTAACATTGGCATCGGTTGCTTCACTAAAACGCAGATCATCCCGGACACGGGAAATAACAATTGCTACTTTCTCGCTGCTATTAAATCCAAACTTTTCAAGTGCATCACCATCGGTGTGTATCTTGTAGATATTTGCTTCCAGCGAAGTCTTTGAATGGTTAATCAAATATTTTTTACAATTGTATTCGTGTGCGAGTTTTCTTGCCTCCATAGAATACTGTTGTGCAATTTGAAAATTTACTCTTCCTTTAACTTTCACCTGAACAATCTTTTTATCTTCCAGGTATTCAATTGTGTATTCCATATTAAACCTCTTCAGCTTTATCAATTAATAATCCCAACTTTATCGGGATTGCACTACCGCAATTAATCTCATCCTAAATCTCATCAATAATTATATCTATTACAATGCTATAAAAAATTAATAATGGTTATTCGTCCGTAAATACAGAATGAGAAAAAGAAAATCAGTGGGCAAACTTTATATTCTTTGGTATATAAAACATCGTAAAAATAAAAACCACAAACATAAATGCAGCACCGGTTAAAAACGGGAATGGATAACCAAGAAATTCAAATGCAAAACCGCCCCACAACGGTCCCATTACTCTTGCCAGGGCAGATAATGATTGATTTACACCAAGAGTAACTCCTTGTTCATTGTCCGGTGTTACATCAGATATTAAGCTTAGTATGGTTGGCTGAAGCATTCCTGTTCCGATGGAAAGAAAACCTGAAATCAAAGCAAGTCCAAGAAAATTTCCACCGTAAGGATTAATCCAAGTCCGATACTTATTATCAATGAACCAATTTTCAAAATATTTTTCTTAGTCATCATCTTATCTATGTGACCAATCAATCCGCCTTGCACAATTGCAGAGACCATTCCTGTAATTCCAAACAGATAACCGTTCTGTAAATCAGTTAAACCGTAAACCTGTATACCAAGCAACGTTAATGTGCCGTAAATATTAGCGAATGAAAAAACCAGGATAAAGAAAAGAGAAATAAATATCGCGCGGCTTGGTTCGCTAAAAACTTTTCTAAGCGCCACAAAATCAAATAGCTTTCTCCGTGTAACTGTGTCCTGAGAAATTACTTCTTCACTCTTCATTAGTGATTCAGGAAGAAATAGCATAGTGAAAAAGAAAGCAATTAATGAAAAACCTCCAGCAGCTAAACCAGTAATCATATATCCATACTCAGCTAACAATCCACCGATGAGCGGACCAAAAACAAATCCTAATCCAAACGCTGAACCAATCATACCCATTCCTTTGGATCGGTTTTCTTTTGTGGTTACATCAGCAATATATGCCTGCGCGACTCCAATACTGCTTCCACCAATACCGGCGACTATCCTTGAAATTAAAAGGATGATGTATGAGCTGGTGAATGCAAAAATAATATAGCCTAATGCATTGATAAATAAGCAGAGAACAATAACAGGCTTTCGTCCGTACTTGTCTGAATACTTTCCAAGAATCGGATTAAAAATGAACTGGACAAAAGAATAGATAGCAATAGCGATCCCGATTGCAGCCTCATCAACTCCTAATTTTTTAACTGCGAATGACGGTAGTATCGGGATAAGTATTCCAAATCCAAGCAGATCTATAAAAACTGTAAGAAATATTAGCGAGAGAGCAGATTTATTTTTCAAAAAATTCTATCCTTATTTTCATCATTTAATTGTAGTGGATTTCAGAGTGAAATATATTTTTTATTAAGCCAGAAATACCAGTTCTGAAATGCTATACGAGTATTTCCATCTTCATCGTACAAACCCGTATCTTTCCAGACTTTGAAAAGATCGTCCGGCGAACCAATATCTTCCCAGAGCGCATCATAATCCCGAAGAACAAAATTCACGACAAACTTTAATTTGTTGTCTTCTGCTTCATTAAGCATAAGCGTAATATATTGATTCTGCTTTTGAGGAGAACCATTTAAAACAATACTGCCACCATAAACGGTAATCGAGTCTGCTGCATAACCAGTTTCAGTAATTGCAATCGGTTTAGACAATTGTGAAAATATTTTGTCGAACATATCTGTCGGGATTGTATTGCACAAAAATCCGGTTAGATATGGATAAAGTGAAATACCGCAGTAATCGGTATAATTCATCATATCATTAAGCACTTGCATCTGCTCTGAGTGATTTGCGTCTGTGTAACCTTCAACGAGATCCATACCCGTAAACGAAACAAATATTGGAAAGTCCGGATCCAGAATTTTAAGTTGCTGATAAACATACTGGTGCAATTCCAGATACTCAGACCATAACTCAGGCTTCTGAATCATTAATAGATTTACTTCAATCCCGATAACAAAAAAATCAGGATTAAAATAATTCATTATTCGAGTACAATAATTCAGGTATGCCTGCTTAACATCAGGATGATTAAATGAAATCGTATCCCAGGGTGCTGGCAAAGGCAGATCACCTTTTTCAGCTTTATACGGTGCTAATCCATCTCTTAACCATCTTATGGGTGTTACAGAGAGAAGAATTTTATGAGAAGCTGGTGTGCGTGAAAGCCTGAATTGCCAATCATTCATTATGTTGATGTGAAAATCTGCACCACTTAATGCCTCCGGCCATGGAATACCATCATCGAAGTGATGTGAAATTAAATCTGCGTCTGTTGCAAGTTTATCATAGACATAATCAACAGCCTCATTTGAAATGTCATATGGAAACGGAGTAAATCCCATATAAAAACTTCTTGTTGCCTGTGGAGGAGGATCAACAATAGGATTTTCTTCTTTGGTGCAGCTATCGATTAAAAGAATAATTGGTATTAAAACCAATAAAAATTTTATTCGTTTCATTTCAGTAACTTAATTTTAGTATTTGTTGAATATTTATTGATAATTTCTTTGGTATCGCTGAAAGCTTCCTTCATTAATTTTTTATCCTGATCTGTCAGGTAATAATAAGTTGAATCATCTGATTTATGAGACGGTAAAATAATATATTCTCTTCCCCTTTCCGTTTGACCTCTGAATACCCACGTTGGCAGATAACTGACTTCACTAATATAGATGGAATCGCTCATAATATTTTTTGAAATTTCTATATTGAGAATAACTCCTGCATCTGAATAACGCCATCTCTGATTTGAAATAAAATTTCCCATCGAGTAAGCGACAAATCCTGAATCAAGTTTTGTGTTGTTTGTTTTGAAGAAATCAACAGGCTGAACAACGTGAGGATGACCGCCAATAATTATATCCGCACCAAGCTCAATTATTTTTTGAACAATTTGCTTTTGATAATCGCTTGGCTCTCGATTGTATTCAGGTCCATAATGAAGATGGACTAAAACAATATCAACATTTAGTTCTCTTGCTTTATCAATGTCCCGTTTAATCAATTCTTCATCAATTAGATTTATTACAAAATCTTTTCCTTTTGGAATTGGTAACCCATTTGTGTTTTCAGAATAGGCAAGGATCGCAACTTTAATCGAATTCATCTGATAAATTCTTATTGAGTCTCTGTCCTGCTGAGATAGGAAAGTACCGGTACGATGAATTTTATTTTTATCAATAACCTCATTAGTTCTCTTCACGCCGTCCCAGCCCTGATCGAGTGCGTGGTTGTTTGCAGTAATAAGCAAATCAAATCCGGCATCATTAAGTGCATAAACATAATCATCCGGTGCATTGAAATACGGATAACCGCTGTAGCCTTTATTCTTCCCAGCAATTACAGTTTCAAGATTCCCAACTGTTAGATCAGCAGAAGATAAATACTGTTTGACCTCTTTATAAACTCCTGTAAAATCAAAACTATCGTCATCAACTTTCGCATAATTAAATTGAGTTGAATGACACATCAAATCACCAACAAAGCAAAGTGTTGCAGTTACGATAGTATCCTCCATAACAACTATTTCAGATTTTTCTAATCCTGAATGGTTCAAAAAGAAATGTTGAAAAGTTATAGTGATACTGAATATTATAATCGCAAAAATGTGTTTCATTTAATGATTAGTAATATAAACTGGTGCGAGATAAATCTCGCTCTACATAAAAAATAAGGCTGGATTGATTGCTCAACCCAGCCCTCACATTTAATCGGAAAGCCTTAGCTTAACCTTTAGATGCTTTTCTTTGAGCTTTTACATCCTGCACGTCTTTGCGTACGTCCTGGCAAAGTTTTCTAAGATCACTTAAGCCTTTTCTTACGCGTGTACCTGCAGCGGATTGACCTTTCTCATAAAATTTATGAAAATCGGTTTCCAATCCTTGTACGAATTGAACCAATTGATTGAATTTATCCATAGATTCCTCCATTTTTAGTGGTTGATATATTGTTAGTTAGAATTTTCAAGAATAATTTCCGCAATATCTTTTACTTTAACTTCTTCAGTTTTTTCAAAATGTTTTACGCCGTCCGTCATCATCGTCATACAAAACGGACAGGCTGATGCTATTGTATCGGCTCCAGTTGCAAGAGCTTCTTTTGTTCTTTCTTCATTAATTCTGCCGCCTTCATCATCTTCCAGGAACATTCTTCCGCCGCCTGCACCACAGCAGAATCCTCTGTCCTTGCTTCTTTTCATTTCAATAAGATTAATTCCAACTACCGCATCAAGATTTTTTCTTGGTGCATCGTAAACTTCATTATATCTGCCAAGATAACAAGAATCGTGATATGTAACATCGGATTTTCCGTTTTGCTTCAAGGTGATTTTCTTCGAAGCAATCATCTCATCAATTAATTCTGTATGATGATAGAACTTCAAAATGTCCGCCAAACTGCTTGTATTCATTTTTTAATGAATGATAACAATGAGGACAAGCAGTAACAATTTTCTGAACTTTGTAGTGATTTAAAGTTTCTACATTTTCCATCATAAACATCTGAGCTAAGTATTCATTGCCAAGTCTTCTTGCTGTATCACCGTTGCATTTTTCCTGCGTGCCAAGAATTCTGAATTCAATGCCAGCTTTTTGCATAAGCTTAGCAAATGACTGGGATACTTTTTTATATCTGTCATCATAAGAACCGGCGCAGCCAACCCAAAATAAATATTCACAGTTTGAATCTTCAGCCATTGTTTTAACTCCAAGACCTTCAGCCCAGTTTGCTCTGTCAGCAGGATTGAATGCCCACGGAGAAAAGTTTGTTTCCAGACTTTTGAATACATTATTTAATTCAGATGGAAATTGTGATTCAGTTAGAACCAAATTTCTTCTCATATCAACAATGCTGTCAAGATGCTCAATCATCACCGGACATTCCTGAACACAAGCCATACAAGTTGTGCATTGCCAGAGAACTTTATCTGTCACATAATCGTGAACAAGAGTTTTTTGAAACTGTTCTCCTTCAGTGATTCCATTTGCAAGTGAAGGTGCTTTATCTTTTGTTCTCTCCTGATGTTTACAATTATTTCCTTTGGTGAAAGTGACTTGCCAACTGTGTGTGCGGGACAAGCATCAGTGCATCTTCCACATTCGGTACACGTATATCCATCAAGAATCTGTTTCCAGGAAAGATGTTCAATATCTGAAGCACCAAATGATTCAGCATTTTCATCTTCAAGATTTAAATGTTTAACGGTGTTTCTTATCGGATCAAGATTTGCAAAATAAGTATTCGGTATTGAAGTGAATACGTGTAAATGCTTTGAGTACGGAAGCAAGTTCATAAACCCGAATATCGTCAGTATATGAATCCACCAGTAAATTTCATAAGCTACTCCAGCTCCGCCAGAAGGGTTGTCAAAGAACATTGGTGCAAGTGAAGCAGAAACAGGACGAACTTCGTAACTGTGCAAAACAAAATCATTCTTTGCAATACCAGCCATATTCTGAAACATCATTGAGACAACGACTATCAGAATTAATGTTAATATGATTGTTGCATCCAATGAAGCAGCTTTATCAACCTGCAGTCTTGGAATACTGAATACATATCTTCTTAAAAGTGCAACAATAACTGCGAGAATTACCAGCACTCCAAATACATCCTGAATAATAGTGATGAGAGAATAAACGGGTCCTAAAAATGAAAGATTGAATTCTGAATAAAAGCCCTGTATGATAGTTTCAACTACAGCAAAAAGGAAAAGCATAAATCCCCAGAAAATAAGGAAGTGAACTGTTCCGGCAACAGGATCTCTCAATAGCTTCGATTGACCAAATGCAATTTTAATTACATTTCCAATTCTTCTTCCAACATCATTAAATCTGTCGTCTTTCTTTTTTGCAACTTTCATATAAAGAAAAAGATTTCTCAAACTCCAGAAAAGGAATCCGAAGGCAGAAAGAAAGACTATAATGAATATGATGTTTTTAATCGTCATCAGGAATTATTTAAGTCAGTTAAAATTTTTATGGCAGTCTTGGCTGTTTTTTTGAAACTGCGAAATAAATTGTAGCAGCAGCAAATACTTTAACTACCATCCAGACTGTGAATATTGCTGCACCGGCTTTAACTGCATCAACAAAGTTGTGAAGATAAGCTGCATACAAATAAAGTGTTCCGAAAGCAATCACGACAAGTTCAGCAACAAACATTGAGATGATAACAGTGAAATATTTTTGATTCTTTTCAGTTAAGTAATCCAACCAGATAAGCTGCGATTGGAAAAGCCAGAAGATAACCACCTGTTGGTCCAATTAATCTTGCAAATCCCATTGTTCCATCAGCAGTTTGTGCAAATACCGGTAAACCGATTGCTCCAAGAAAAATATAGAGAACCTGGCTGTAAGCACCGTTCTTTGCACCGAGGAAAGCTCCAGCTAAAAGCACGATCATTGTTTGCAACGTAAATGGAACAGGTTTAATTGGTATTGAAATTTGTGCAGATATTGCAGTCAGAATTGAAAATGAGACCACCCAGAATAACTCCGATTCTTTTACTGAACTAAGTAGCTGGGTAAGAGTCAAGCTCTTTGAAGATGTTTTCATATGTCCCTCAATTTAAGTTTTTGTTAAAAAAGTTTAATGTTTTATCTAACACAAAATCAAACTTTGTGATTACTTCCTTCAAAAGGATGAGCAATATCAAAAGTATGACCAGTAGCTTTAATTTTATAAAATTCCGTTATTTCTTTATTTGACCAATTATAAATTTGTTCGCCTTCTTCAATTTTAACTGATAAGTCTTGTTCTCCGTGAATAATCAACAATGGTTTATTCAGATTATTTACTGCTTTTTCAATATTTAACAAATCAGTTTTATTCTTTTCGATATCTTCAAGCAAGGAAACATTCAATCTCATCATTTGATTTGTTCGGGAATTCAATACTTCAAAGAAACCATTTTTTCGCCACTCTTTAGCCTGTCGTTTAGAATATCGATCAAAATTTGCTACTGCAGCCCAGGTTACTACTGCTTTGATTTCTTTTCTTTTTGATGAAACAATCAACGCATCCGCTCCACCACGACTATGTCCTAATATTCCAATAGGCTTATTGCTGTTTGTTCCAAAAAAACCATTCAAATACGCATCAATTATTTCATTAAGTTCTTCGAGCTCAAGAGAGAATGTGTTTTTTGCAAATTTATCAAGTTCAGCAAATTCAGTTACGTTTTCTCCTATTCCATTGTGAGAAAAATTAAATGAAAGAACAAAAAATCCTTTACTAGCAAAAAAATTTCCAGTATAAGGCCAGAAGCCCCAATCTTTAAAACCTTTGAATCCGTGAACAAAAATAAGGCATGATGCTGTTGCTAAATTTTCGTATCCGTATGTGGTGATTCTTATTTTTTCGTTTTTCTTTGTATTTAACACAAAATCTTTGTTCATCCGATTCAAATATGCCGAATATCGTTAGAAAAGTCAATATTTAGAAAAAATTTAATATTTTGATAAAAAATTAACTTTTTGATGTATTTAAGCCGTTTTTTAACTTTCGGTTGAGTTCCAAATAAATATTCATCATTCCAAAAACAGTTGATATTATGAATTTTACCTTTTCAGAAGATTTGTTGATGCTAAAAGGATTAGCAAAGGAATTCACAAATGGCGAGATTAAACCTATTGCACAGAGGATTGATGAGGAAGAAAAGATACCAGAACAGTTAATCAAAAAATTAGCTGAAGTAGGATTCTTTGGTACTTCGTTTCCTGAAGAATACGGTGGCGGTGGTTTTGGCAAAGTCGGTTATTGTATAATGATGGAAGAAATAGCACGAGGCTGTTCATCAACTGCCACAATGGTTGGTGCACATCAATCCATCGGCACAAATGCAATTTACATTGGCGGCTCTGAAGAATTAAAGAAAAAATATTTGCCAAGGCTATGTTCTGGAGAAATGATTGCATCATTTGCATTGACCGAACCTGAAGCTGGTTCAGATACATTCAATCTTAAAACTGAAGCAAAAAAAAAAGGTGATAAATGGATTTTAAACGGATCGAAGATTTGGATTACAAATGCAGGAATTGCTAATCTAATTTCAGTATTTGCACGAACTGAAAAAGGCATCACAGGATTTGCTGTCGAAGCAAATTCTCCCGGCATCACAATTGGTCCTCCTGAAAAAAAGCTTGGCATAAAAGGAAGCACAACTAATTCGATCACTTTTGAAAATGTGGAAGTTCCAGATGAAAATATGATCGGCAGAGAAGGTCGAGGGTTTATTATCGCAATGAATACAATTAGATGGAGGAAGATTGACTATTGGAGCTTGCTGCCTCGGAGCTTCAAGAGAGTTGCTGGAAATATCAACAAATTATGCAAAGCATCAGAAAGCAATTTGGAGAAACAATTTCCAAATTTCAGGCTGTTCAGTTTATGCTTGCTGAAATGGCTGCTAAAATTTATCCGATGGATAGTATCGTTTATCGATGTGCTTATGATTACGATCAGGGAAAAGATGTTTCTGTTGATGCAGCAATAGTTAAGCTTTATGCTTCTGAAGCAATGACAGAAGTAGCCGATAAAGCATTGCAGGTTCATGGAGGGATGGGTTTTTCCCGTGAACTTCCGATGGAAAGATATTATCGTGATGCAAGAATTTTAAGAATTTTTGAAGGCACAACTGAAATTCAGAAAATGATTATTGGCAGACATGTAATTAAAGTAAATGGGAAAGTTTAAGTATGCAGCAGAAACTTTTAGTCATACCAGCAATAGATATAAAAAACGGAAAATGTGTCCGTACGGTTCAGGGAATTCCTGAATTGGATTGTTTTGAATACGGAAACAATCCTGTTGAGATGGCGAAAATCTGGCGGGCAGAAAACGCGAAGATGATTCACGTAAAGGATTTTGACGGTGCACATGAACAATCAAAAAGAAACATAAAAGTTATTGAAGAAATTTGTTCATCAGTTGTTATTCCTGTTGAGTTTGCTGGTGGCATTCGAAGTTTACAGGATGCAGATGAGATAATGAAAACCGGCGTAATCAGGCTTGCTATCAATACAATGGCAATAGAAAATAAACAGGAATTACTAAAAGTCCTTGAAAAGTATGGCCCATACAAAATTGTAATTTCACTTGATATTCTCGGTGAAGAATTGTTAATTAAAGGCAGAAGTAAAAAAACAGGAATCAGTTTCAGAACTTTCTCAAAGGAAATGGTTGAGCTTGGAGTAAACAGATTTATTGTTTGTGATATTACAAGGAACGGTACACAGATGGGACCTAATATTCAATTATCAAAAGAAATTGCTGAATTAACCGGAGCAAAAGTCACTCATGCCGGCGGAATCAGAAATAAAGATGAATTAATGGATATTCAAAAGTTGATACCGATTGGAGTTGATTCTGTAATTGTTGGTCGTGCACTTTATGAAAACAGGTTCCCCTGCCAGAAACTCTGGCGTGTAGCTGAATCGGGAATATTTAATTAGTTAAATATTTATTTAAACAGCTATACAGTTTTTTCTATTTAATGAGTAATTTTGCGTATGATTGTATGAATGAATGATTGGATGATTGATTAATTATTTTACAAACATTAAAAAAATCATTTATAAAATAAAAGTTCTTACCCGCAATGACTGAAGAAAACAAAAAAACAATTCACAGCAGTTTTTGGGCAAATATTTTTCATACACCAACTGAAACAGACGAGTTAGTTCAATCTCTTCGGGCTATTCCTTTATTCAAGTCTCTAACAAATAAAGATGTTAAAAGTTTGATAAGTATAATTCACAATCGAAATTATATAGCAGGCGAATACATTTTTTATCAAGGTGATCCGGGAATAGGATTGTATTTAATAAGAGAGGGAGAAGTATTGATTAACCGTGAGAGCGACAAAGGTGATAAAATTACTCTCGCATCATTTCATAAAGGCGATTTTTTTGGTGAACTCGCTTTGATTGATGGTGAAAAACGTTCAGCATCTGCAATTGCCAATAGCGATACAAAGCTTTCAGTTATTTTCAAACCTGATCTTGATGAATTCATCGAAAAGTATCCTAAAAAAGGAATTAGAATAGCACAGGGAATTGCAGAAATTACTGCTGTAAGATTACGAACATTAAATGAAGATTATTTTAATCTTCGAACTGAAAAAAAATAATGGAGGTTTATAATGGGACCCGACATTAAAAAAATACTTGTTCCAATTGATTTTTCTGATTATTCAAAGAGCGCATTAAAATATGCGGTAAACTTTTGTACAAACTGCCAGGCTGAAATGATACTTATCTACGTAGTAGAGCCGGTAATCTACCCACCTGATTTCAGTATGGGACAGATAGCAATTCCATCTGTTAATTCAGAATGGGATGAAAGAGCCAGACAGGAACTTGATAAACTGGCAAAAGAAGAAATACCTTCAGGTATGACTGTAAAGACTATTATTAAAACCGGTAAACCGTTTATTGAAATTATTGAAACTGCCGGCGAGCTTGATGTTGATTTGATAATTATTGCAACTCACGGTCGCTCAGGTATGGAGCATATTCTTTTCGGAAGCACTGCAGAAAAAGTTGTTAGAAAAGCACCCTGCCCTGTTCTAACATTACGGGAACCTATAAAAGGTTTTAATTATAAAGAGGGAATAAAGAAGGAGAAAAGTAAGTAGAGAGAAGTTAGTTTTTTCTATCAACCACAAAATCTATAAGTGCTTCGAGAGCAAGCTTGCTTTGTGAATCGGGAAGTTTTTTCAGAGCTTCTTTTGCAGATAGTGAATACGTCCTGGCCTGACCAACTGCATATTCAATCCCCTTATTCTCTCTTACAAAATTAATTACTGTTTCTACATTCGATTTATCTTTTCCATTCTTAATAATCTTTCTAATCTCTGATGCTTTACTAGATGAAACCTGGTTGAGGGAATAAATTAATGGTAGAGTGATTTTCTTTTCTTTAATATCGCCGCCGGCTCTCTTACCTGTAATAGAAAGACTGCCTTCATAATCAAGTATATCATCACGGATTTGAAAAGATATACCGAGATTCTTTCCGAATTCTGTCATTGCAGAAATATATTCAACATCGGACGCTGCACTCATTGCACCTATGGTACAACAAGTTTCAATAAGTGAAGCAGTTTTATCTGATATCACTCTGAAGTAAGTCTCTTCATCAATATCAAGCTTTCTGGTTTTTTGTATTTGAAGAAGTTCGCCTTCTGACATTCGTTTTACTGTATTTGTAATCACTTCAAGGAAATCGTAGTCCTTTCCTTCCATTGCAATTAGCAATCCTTTTGATAAAAGATAATCTCCCATCAATACAGCAATTTTATTTTTGAAGACTTTATTAATAGACCATAGTCCCCTTCTCTTATCTGCGTTGTCAACTACATCATCGTGAACAAGTGTCGCAGTGTGAAGAAGCTCAACTAAAACGGCTCCACGATAACTTCGTTCATTTATTCCGCCGGAAACTTTAGCTGAAAGCAGAACAAGAAGCGGTCTGATTTTTTTCCCCTTCTGACGAATGATATATCGGGTAACGAGATCAACCAGTCCTACTCGCGATCTAAGGGATTCTCTGAAAATATTATTGAATGTCTCCAGCTCGTTTTTTATCGGTTGCGTTATTTCGGCGAGTTGACTTTTAAGCACTTTTCTTTGAAGATAATTTTGATATAAAAATACTTATTTCATATAAAAGAACCAATGGAACTGCAAGTATTACCTGCGAAACAGGATCGGCTCCGGGAGTTAAAATCGCCGAAAGTATCAGGATAATAACAATTGCATGTCTTCTTACTTACGCATAAATAACGGGGTTAAAATTCCGAGCTTCGATAAGAAAAAGGAAATCATCGGAAGTTCAAATACAACACCGGCAGCCAGCATTACACTGATTATTATTGACATATATTCTTCAATTGAGAATTCATTCTTTATTGCCTCTGATCCAAATTGAGCTGCAAACTTCATCGCAAGTGGAAGCATTACAAAGTAAGCAAATGCAATTCCTGCAAGAAAGCAAAATGTAGAAAAGAAAACTATCCAGAGAATATATTTGCGTTCGCGTTTCTTTAAGGCTGGTGCAATAAACTGCCAGAGCTGATAAAAAATATTTGGAAGGCTTGCAACAATTCCTACAATTATAGCAACCTGCACATAAAGAAAAAGTTGCCCAAATGGTCTTA
>CAVOPS010000025.1:0-36820 GCA_963698155.1 uncultured Ignavibacteriaceae bacterium
ACCGCTGGTTTGGGTTTTGTTGCATTTAACTTAACAGTCCTTTAATTTTTTTTCCTGCTTCATCAAAATATTTTAATAATTGATTTTATAAATTTTCCCTGATAGCTATTGTTTTCTTTCTTATTATTTATATATAAGTTAACAATCCTCTAAAGGGCGAATTATGAAAAAGACTATTTCCTTCCTTGTTGCTATACTTTTATTTTTAACCACTTATATCAATTCTCAAGTAGTAACAGGTAAGCTTGTTGATGAGAATGGAATTGGCTTATCTGATATTTTTCTTCAGTTATACATTTCACCAAATGTTTATAATACAACCTCTCTAAGCGATGGCAGCTTTTTCTTTAACAATATCAATGATGTTGAAGATGAGGGTGCTTTACCTTCTGGCTATAATATCACAAATAATTTTCCTAACCCGTTCAATCCCAGAACAAGAATTGGTATTACACTGCCAAATAGAGAAAAGATTAAAGTTGAAGTATTTAATCTGCTTGGTCAAACTGTGGCAGATGTAATTGAACAGACTTTTGATGCTGGTACAAATTATATTGATATAGAATTGAATGGACTGCCAAATGGTTTTTACATTTCAAGAATAACCATCGATGATAAATACACAATTGTTAAAAAGATGATGTTGATTTATGGAAGCCAGCATTTAACAACAAGTGGAGGTCCGATCAATACCACATTAAATAAATCCAACAATACTTACCTTGATATAAGTTTAGATAGTCTTGTTGCAACAAGCTCGATAATTGGAAGAAAAACTTTTACAGGTCTTCCAAATTTTGTTAGTGGTACACTTGATTTAGGTAATTTAACAATAGAAAGATATTGCCCGGGAACGCCAACTGTTCTTTATGAAGGCAAAACATACCACACAGTACAAATAGGGACACAAGGCTGGCTAAAAGAAAACCTTGATGTTGGGACGATGATACAAGGAAGCCAGAACCAAACCAACAATGGAGTAGTGGAAAAATATTGTTATGATAATGATACGAATAATTGTAATACTTACGGCGGTTTATACCAGTGGAATGAAGCAATGCAGTATGTAACAACTCAAGGTATCAAGGGGATATGTCCAGATGGATGGCATTTACCAACTTTAGCTGAATTTGAAACATTAAAAGCTTTAGTAAATAATGATGGAAATTCATTGAAAGCAATAGGGCAAGGCACAGGTGGTGGAGCCGGTACAAATACCAGTGGATTTTCCGCTCTGTTGGCGGGCCTCCGTAACAACAGTGGTACCTTCTACGGTTTAGGGAGTTACGCTCCTTTTTGGAGCTCTACGGAGGACAATGCAGATGACTCTTACTACTTTGGAGTTAGTAGCAATAGTAGTAATATCCCTATTAGCACCGATAACAAGGGAGGTGGGTTTTGTTTGCGTTGCGTGAAGGATTAAACAATTTATTTATTTGGCATAGCCCCCACGTAAGTGGGTCAGTAAAAATATTTTTTAATGGGTGAAGGGAAAGAATTGTAAAAGTTCTTCCTTTCACCCAAATTCATCTTCAACCGCTGGTTTAGGTTTTGTTGTATTTAACCGATCAGTCCTTTAATTTTTTTCCTGCTTCATCAAAATATTTAATAATTAATTTTCTTAAATTTTTCCTAATAGCTATTGTTTTCTTTTATTATTTATATATATGTTAACAATCCTAAAAAGGGCGAATTATGAAAAAGACTATTTCCTTCCTTGTTGCTATAATTTTATTTTTAACCACTTATATCAATTCTCAAATAGTAACAGGTAAGCTTGTTGATGAAAATGGAATTGGCTTATCTGATATTTTTCTCCAGTTATACATTTCACCGAATGTTTATAATACAACCTCTTTGAGCGATGGCAGCTTTTTCTTTAACAATATCAATGATGTTGAAGATGATGGTGCTTTACCTTCTGGCTATAATATTACAAATAATTTTCCTAACCCGTTCAATCCCAAAACCAGAATAGGTATTACTTTACCAAGCAGAGAGAATGTTAAAGTGGAAGTTTTTAATCTGCTTGGTCAATCAGTAGCAGATGTAATTGAACAGACTTTTGATGCTGGTACAAATTATATAGATATAGAATTGAATGGATTGCCAAATGGTTTTTACATTTCAAGAATAACCATCGATAATAAATACACAGTTGTTAAAAAATTGATGTTGATTTATGGAAGCCAGCATTTAACAACAAGTGGAGGTACAATCACTACACAATTAAATAAACCCAACAATACTTACCTTGATATAAGTTTAGATAGTCTTGTAGCAACAAGCGCGATAATTGGAAGAAAAACTTTTACAGGTCTTCCAAATTTTGTTAGTGGTACACTTGATTTAGGTAATTTAACAATAGAAAGATATTGCCCGGGAACGCCAACTGTTCTTTATGAAGGCAAAACATACCACACAGTACAAATCGGAAATCAGTGCTGGCTGAAAGAAAACCTTGATGTTGGAGTAATGATAAATAGGAATTCAGCAGATTCAATGCAGAATAATGGAATTCTGGAAAAATATTGTTTACGATAACAATCCAGTAAACTGCACAACTTACGGCGGTTTATACCAGTGGAATGAAGCAATGCAATATGTGACAACTCCCGGCGCACAAGGTATTTGCCCCACTGGCTGGCATATACCAACATACACAGAATTTGAAACATTAAAAGCAGCAGTAAACAGTGATGGAAAGGCATTAAAGAGAGAAGATCAAGGCAGTGGAGGTGGTCAAGGTACAAACACAAGTGGATTTTCCGCACTGTTGGCAGGCTACCGTCTTTACGATGGTCACTTCTACCATTTCGGATACTACTCTATCTTTTGGAGTTCTACGGAGAACGATGCGTATTACGCTGGCAGCCTAGTTCTGTATTACAATGATAGTATCATATACTTGGTCAGCTATTACAAGGAAGACGGTTTTAGTATTCGTTGCCTAAAGGATTAAAAAATACTTTCCAGTTAATTAAGTATTTTTTTTATTTATTTAATAGAATTGTCAAGTATTTTCGGGTGATTTACAAAAAAGGCTATGCTACTTTACAAATCATAGTTTTTAAATCTTGGTTTTCAAGGAAATATTTTTAGAGTAAACTCATTCAATAATTATTAGGGAGAGGATTATGAAAAACTATTTTTACTATTGCATTACGATAGTATTGTTATTAACATTATTATTAAAGCCCCAAACAGTAGTGGGTAAACTAATAGATGAAAATGGAGTTGGGCTTGCGGCCATACAATTGCAGCTTTATGTTACGCCAAATGTTTATAATACAACCTCTTTGAGCGATGGCAGCTTTTTCTTTAACAATATCAATGATGTTGAAGATGAGGGTGCTTTACCTTCTGGATATAATATCACAAATAATTTTCCTAACCCGTTCAATCCCAAAACCAGAATAGGTATAACTTTGCCAAATAGAGAGAATGTTAAAGTGGAAGTTTTTAATCTGCTTGGTCAATCAGTAGCAGATGTAATTGAACAGACCTTTGATGCTGGTACAAATTATATTGACATAGAATTGAATGGATTGCCAAATGGTTTTTATATCTCAAGAATAACTATCGATAACAAATACACAGTTGTTAAAAAAATGATGTTGATTTATGGAAGTCAGCATTTAACAACAAGTGGAGGTGCAATCACTACACCATTAAATAAACCCAACAATACTTACCTTGATACTAACATAGATAGTCTTGTTGCAACAAGTTCAATTATTGGAAGAAAAACATTTACTAATTTACCAAGTATAATTAGTGATACGCTGGACTTAGAAACCTTGACAATAGAAAGATATTGCCCGGGTACGATAACTGTTCTTTATGAAGGCAAAACATACAACACGGTACAAATAGGAGACCAATGCTGGCTGAAAGAAAACCTAAATATAGGCACAATGATCACTAGCATTACAGAAGCAGATTCAATGAGAAATAATGGAATCATAGAAAAGTATTGCTATTATAACGACGTAGCAAACTGCACAACTTACGGCGGTTTATACCAGTGGAATGAAGCAATGCAATATGTGACAACTCCCGGCGCACAAGGTATTTGCCCCACCGGCTGGCATATACCAACAGTAGCAGAGTTCCAGACATTAAAAGCAGCAGTAAACAGTGATGGAAATTCATTAAAAGCAATAGGGCAAGGAACAGGTGGTGGAGCAGGCACAAACACAAGCGGATTTTCCGCGCTGTTGGCGGGCGCCCGAGGCTCCGATGGTGTCTTCTACACTTTAGGGGACGCCACTCATTTTTGGAGTTCTACTTATTACAATGCAAATAGCGCTTACTACCTGTGGTTGTACAACGTTGGTAGTAGTATCGACCTGAACTACCCCTTTCAGGAGGGATTCGGTTTTAGTGTTCGTTGCCTAAAGGATTAAATGATAGAGACAAGAATTAAATATTTACTTATTTTGTTCTTCATCATTTTGTTAAGTGATTGCTTTGCTCAACATTTAGAGATACAAATAACTGGTGCTACTGATAAAGCATTTCTATCAGAGTTGAGCGGTGAGAAAATTGTTGTGATAGATTCTGTAAGTTCGAGTGATGGAGTTTATAGGTTTTCATTTGATTATAAAAAGCATCACGCATGTATTTACCGCTTATCTTTTAGTAATAATAAATCGTTAGATTTTATTTTTGATAATGAAGAAGTAGAAATAAAAACTAATGCGAATAATATTCTTGATAACCTTAAAGTAATTAAATCAGAAGCAAATAAAATTTATTATGAGTTCATCAAACTAAACAAAGAATACAAATCCAAATCAGAACTGCTTCAGCTTATACTTGCACGCTATCCTAAAGAAGATGATTACTACAAAACCACAAAAGAAAAGCTTATTCAGTTACAGGAAGAGTACCGGTACTTTGTAAATGTAACTTCTCAAGTAAATCCAAATTCATTTGTCGCAAGATATATCAGGACTGCACAACTGCCGGCTATAGATGTTGAAATACCTTTTGATAAGCAATTAGCTTATTTGAAAACATATTCTCTGGACAATGTAAACTTTTATGATGATGGATTGATATACTCAGATGCATTCACAAATAAATCGATTGAGTACTTGACCTATTATAGAAATCCACAGCTTCCAATGGGATTGCTTGAGAAAGAATTTGAAGCTGCTATTGATACAATTCTAAGTAAAGCCAAAGTGAATGAAATTGTTTATAAACATATTGTAGAATATTTACTTGATGGCTTTAAGAAATTCGGGTTTGATAATGTGATAAATTACATAATTGAGAATTATGTAATCAAAGATGAATTGTGTTTAGATGAAAAACTTGAAACAGCATTGGAAAGAAGAATTCAGCAATCGAAGAATTTTAAGGTTGGAACAATTGTCCCAAACATTATTGTTTCAGATTCAACAGGCTTATTGATAGAATTAAATAAAATAAATTCAGAAAAGACTTTAATAATTTTCTATGCAAGCTGGTGTCCGCATTGTCAAACCTTACTGCCACAGGTTTATGATCTTTATAAAAACCAAAAAGACAAAAAGTTTGAAGTGCTGGCAATTTCGATTGATACATCAAGAACAGATTGGTTAAACTTCGTTATAAGTAATAACCTAAACTGGTTAAATGTTTCTGATCTCAAAGGTTGGGAAGGACAAGCTGTGTCTGATTATTATATCTATGCAACACCAACTATGTTTTTGATAGATAAGGACAAGAAGCTGATAGGATTACCAGGGACAGTTGAAAATATAATGAGCTTATCACAATAATTTTGCTTGTCATTTTTTAATACTTAAACTTCCCAACAATTCATAAACCTTATACTGGCTTCTTAATTCTTTTCCATCCTCATCATCTTTGACTACTGGTTTATGTTTTATTGCATTTAACCGATTAGTCCTTTATTTTTTTTATAATTCTTAAAAATTTTACTTAAAACTTTTATTATTTTTTCATATGAAAGAAATAAGAATGCTTGCTGCTATAATGTTTACCGATATGGTAGGCTATACAGCTTTAATGCAGGAGAATGAGCGGCAGGCTAAAATTTTATAAATGGTAAATTCTGGAAAGAACTTCATGATCACCCAAAATTCAAAGATATTCTTCAGCGAATGAATTTACCTTTGGAGTAGTACTATATAGTCTTTTTAATACAAATATTAATATTCAGAATAAAATAGAATCAGCTTGAAAGGCTATTATTTCATACTATTATTTTTCTTTGTATTTCACCCCGTTATTAATTCTCAGAATCACGGTGACAAAAATTATATTACAATAATTCCGGGAGAGCAATATGCAGCCAGCGGATTTTATGAATTCTGGTTTGGTGAACATTGGCGTGATGTTTGGACAACTCCAATCAATGTAGAAATTCTCGATCTGAATGAGTTTGCAGGTGGTTTAACTCCAATTCGCAGAGGCGGAGGAATGCAAACAAAATCACTTCAATTTAAAGGAGAAGACGGAAAAATCTGGAAATTCAGATCAGTTGATAAAGATCCATCCAAAGTTTTACCTGATGATCTTCGCGAGTCAATTGCTGAAGATTTAGTCAAGGATCAGATAAGTTCAGCCAACCCTTTTGCACCTCTTGTTGTTGTGCCCCTTCTAGAGGCGGTTAATATTCTTGAAGCTGAACCGAAACTCGTTTTTCTTCCTGATGATGAAAGGCTTGGAGAGTTCAGAGAAGAATTTGGCGACATACTCGGATTTATAGAAGAGCATCCAACGGAAAGCGAAGATGATGCGCCCGGTTTTGAAAATGCTATTGATGTCAAAGGTACTTATAAGCTCTTTGACCACTTAGCTAAAAAAAGAAATCAAAAAATAGATGCAGAAGAATTCCTTAAAGCACGATTGATGGATATATTATTTGGTGATTGGGACAGGCATATGGACCAGTGGCGTTGGGCTCAATTTGAGGAAACCGTTGATAATGAAAAAGTAAAAATCTGGAAACCAATTCCGCGAGACAGAGACCAGGCTTTCTCCAAGTATGACGGTATTTTCCCTTATGTTGCTGATTATCTTGTTCCTCAGATCACTCATTTTGGAAAAGATTATCCGCAAATCGAAGACCTTACCTGGAACGGCAGATTTCTAGATCAAAGAGTATTAGTTGAACTAGATAAAAAAGCCTGGGATTCTGTCACTGCTTATGTTCAGCTCTGTATTACTGATGAAGAAATAGATAGTGCTGTTAAAAGACTTCCTCCCGAAGTTTATGAAATTTGTGCCGACGAAATTTCTACAAAACTAAAATTAAGAAGAGATAATCTTCAATGGGCATCTGATGAATTTTATAGACTTATTAACAAGTATGCTGATGTTTTTTGCAGCGATGAAGATGATTATATCGAAGTCAACAGACTGGATGATAAATCAACCATAGTTTCTGTTTTTAAGAGAGAAAAATCTTCCGATGAGGGAAAGGGTGAACTTCTCTTCTATAAAATTTTTGATAATGAGATTACAAAAGACTTGAGGATTCATTTAAACGATGGAGATGATAAGGCTTATGTTTATGGAGAATCTTCAGAAGCACCCGTAATCAGAATTGTCGGAGGAAAAGGAAAGGATGAATTTATTGATGAATCAATTGTCAAAGGATTTTTCCTTTCTATAACACCTTTTCCTGCTGCTCAAGGAAAAACCTGCTTTTATGACAGCGGTGAACATACTTCAGTAGTAGAAGGACCTGGGACAACATTCGACAGTTTCAATTGGCCGGAACCAATAGATGATATTGAAAAATACGAACCACTGCAATTGGACAGGGGACATAACTGGCTGCCAGTTCCTGTTGTTGGACTCGATACTGACTATGGTTTGACGATTGGCGGTGGAATTCAACTAAATCAATATAACTTCAGAGCTGTACCGAAACAATATATGCAGCAGGTAACAGTAAGCTATGCAACACGCTTTGAAAATTTTACAGCAGCGTATGAAGCAGATTTTTATTCTGTGCTAAGAGGCGGACGATTGAATTTGCTGCTTCAGTTTACTGAACAGTTCGTTGCGCGGTACTTTGGTTATGGAAATGAAACATCTTTTGATATAGATTTAGAAAATAATGATTACTATAAAGTTGATCAGGAATTAATTACGTTGTTTCCAACAATGTTTTACAATCTGAGTGAAAACTTAACAGGGAGCTTTGGTATTTCATTTATTCAGTCAAAAACTTCTCTGCAAAATGACACACTTCTCACTGGTTTCAGGTACGAAGAATATGGTTTGGGTAAAATCAGTCCATTAGGTTTTCATCTCGGGCTGGAGATTGATGGCAGAAATAATATGGACTACCCAACCCAGGGTTACATTATGAAATTTTCTGGCAGATTATTCCCTGAAATATTTAGTGAGCCGGAGGGATTTTATTATGCAGGATTTGATCTTAGAAGTTATTTAACACCTGAGTTCATTCCGAGTACTACACTTGCTATAAGAGCAGCAGGAAGCCGGGCGTTTGGCAAGTATCCGTTTTATGCGGGAGCCACTGTGGGCGGGGAGAATAGTTTGAGAGGTTATAACGATAAAAGATTTTCGGGTGATGCTGCACTATTCGGACAGGTAGAACTGAGATTTTTTGTAACTCCTCTGAATCTGATACTCAAAAGTAAAGTAGGATTAAATCTCTTTGCTGAAACAGGAAGAGTATTTACTGAAAACGATTCATCTAAGCTTTGGCATCCATCTTATGGAGTGGGTTTATGGGTATCATACCTAAATTCAACTATCATCGGTACAACTTACGTTGCGTTCTCACCAGAAAGAACTACATTTAATTTAGGCCTTGGAATAGGGTTTTAGATTGACAAAGTCATTTGATTTTTTTTGTGAACTTAGTGTTGAATATCGTTATTCAAGATACAATTTTGGGTATTCGAAGAACAGGAACTTGCAAGAGTTTTTATCGAGTTCGTTCCATTTTTTATCAAACTGCGAGGCTACTATTCCGCAGGTTGGGATATTATCTATATAATGATTTGAGATATGATTGTTCAACATTGTAAGCCCGGGATTGTGTCCGAATATCATCACAGAATTATATCTCTCATCTATTTTATTTAAAACTTTGATAATCGTATTTGATGAAGCTTCATATAAATCTTCATTAAATAAAATTTTCTTTTCAGGATACCCGATCTTAGCTGCAATTTCCATTGCAGTTTTTTTTGTTCGTTTTGCAGGGCTTGATATTATCAAGTTGGGTTTTATCTTTTTATCATTTAATACTTTACCCATAAAGGGTGCATCTCTTTTACCACGATTATTTAATGGTCGGTCAAAATCCGGAATGCTCTGGTCTTTCCAGTATGATTTTGCGTGTCTTGCAAGGTACAGTGTTTTCATAATTCTATTTACTCGATGATTTGAATCACAATTCTTTTACAAATTAGAACTAATGAATTGAAAGGAAGAAATTTGCCGTACAATATTAAATAATTGTGATGATTATCACCATAGGAGATTTAAATAGAATCTAACTTTTAATGGAATTAATTAAGTTTTTAACAAAGAATAATATGGTGAGACAAAAAAAGAATTTTACTTTGCATTATAGTCAATCATTAAGGAATCGAAAATGAATAATGGAATTCTTAGCAAAGTAAAAGAATTTATAGGAAGAACTTTCCGGGAGAAAGGCTCATCGGAGTCTTACTATCATAACTTTACTCACACTGCGGAAGTAGCAAAAATTGCCGGAGAAATGGCTGAAGCAATTGGTATCGCTGATAATGATAAAGAGGCTCTGATTATTGCTGCCTGGTTTCATGATATCGGACATATCGAAATCTGTATAGGACACGAGGACAAAGGGATAGAAATGGCAACTAAGTTTTTAAATGAAAATAATTACCCTCCTGAAGGTATTGAAAAAGTAGTTTCATTGATTAACGCTACACGAATGCCCAGAAATCCAAAAAACATTCTGGAACAAATAATCTGCGATGCCGATCTTCATCATCTTGGAACAAATAACTACGATGTTAAAGCTGAACTTTTCAGAAATGAGATTGAAGCTCAAAAGGGATGTACAATTCCTGAAGCCGAGTGGCTTAAGAATAATCTCAAATTTTTAGAGCAGCATAAATATTTTACTGATTACGCAAAGAACAGATTCGAAACTCAAAAAAATATTAATTATATTAAGGCTGAAAAGAAATTAAAGAAGGCTATTAAAAAAATGGAAGAAGAAAAAAGCTCTGGTTTTGGAGAATCAGTTAAGGATAAGAAAAAAGAAAAGGATAAAGAAAAAGAGAAAGACGCCGGACGTTCTATCGAAACTATGTTCCGGAACACTGTTCGCACTCACGTCGATTTCAGTTCGATGGCTGATACAAAAGCCAACATTATGATAAGCGTAAATACACTTGTGCTAACAATTATCGTAAGCATAATGGTAAGAAAGCTTGATACGAATCCCCACCTGATTATTCCAACAGCGATGTTAACCATCACCAGCCTTGTCACTTTGGTGTATGCAATACTTGTGACGCGACCAAAAGTTACAAGAGGGGTATTTACAGAAGAAGATATCAAAGAGAAAAAAGTTAATCTTCTTTTCTTCGGGAATTTCCACAAGATGACCTTAAAAGATTTCACGTGGGGAATGAAAGAGATGATGAAAGATAAAGAGTTTCTCTATGATAATATGATTATGGATTTTTATTATCTCGGACAGGTGCTTGGTCAGAAATACCAAAAGCTGAGAATCTGCTACACGTTCTTTATGTACGGCTTGATTATTTCAGTATTGGCTTTCGCAATTGCTTTTATAATGTTTCCGGGAACAGATTTAGGTCCCTTAATTGAGTAAATTATAATTACTTAATTATTCCTTTTTAATTTGGGCATCCTCAATTAAAACAGGGAAGAAATATCCTGCTCCGAAATCTTTATCCAAAACTACTTTTCCTTCAGCTATAATTATATCACCAACTTGAACTTCCTGGTTTGAAGTCATAACAAGATCAAATTCGTCTGCGCTGCCGGTTCCGTCCTGAAGATGTATCCAGTTTCGTTTCATTATCTGCTTGTTGAACTTAACAACTTTGCCTTTAACTTTTACCACTTCACCATTAAGTGATGACTTTTCACTAAAAATCTGTTGAATAGTTTTACCATCGCTTAAAGCTTCAATTTTTATTTCCTGTTTTTCACTTGTAAGAGCACCTGAATGTATATTCTTCATCTCATCAGGTGTTGGGGATTTTCGGGCATCTTCAACAAATAAAATTTCGTCAAATGACTTGTCAATATTATCACTACGGAAGTCTTCCATCACCATAAATCTTGAGAAGTAAACCGTCTCACCAGTTTCAATTTCCATTGTTGGAACAGCTATCCAGTATTCATTTTTATTTTCTGTAACCTGAAGGTAGACGTAACCTTTAGCCGGTATTTTCTCTATTACTTTTGCTATATGAGGCTCGCTTTTCATGACTTCTTGTTCAGTCAAGTCCTGCTTTTCTTCATTACCGCAACCAAATAAAAATATAAATGAAACTAGAATAAAGGATAATGCTTTCATTGTTTTTCCATAATGTTATTGAATAATGACTATAAATATACTGATTCAGATGTTTATTTAATTGGTTGAAATTTTACTCTAACCAACTATCTATTTTTGGATACTTAATTGCTAATCATTTTAGCTCATTATTTATTATCTTTTTAGTAAGAAATAAAAATTAGTTGACTAATTATGTTGAAAAAGTATTATTTAATTCTATTCATTATCTCACTCAGCAATATCTCATTCAGTCAGAACTTTTGGAATCGAATTCAAAGCCCGACAGATAATTTTCTAAGAACTTTACATTTTGCCGATAGTTTAAGAGGATGGGTCGGAGGTGATTCAGGTTCTATATTTTATACCAGTGATGGTGGATTGAACTGGATTCAACAGCAGAGTAATACCACCAATAAAATAATGAAGCTCTTTTTTCTGGATGATAACAGAGCCTGGGCTTTAGCATGGGTTGATGGAGGCGCTAGCGCAAATTCATTTTATGGTACAGAAATCCTCAAAACAACTGATGGCGGTGAAAACTGGAGCGTCGAACAGTACAGAGAGGAAAATGTTTTTTTAAGAGGTATTTATTTCCTGGATACATTAAAGGGATTTGCAGGTGGAGTCCCGGCACAATTTCTAGAAACGACAAACGGTGGATTAACCTGGGAACATGCTATTATTGACTCAGGAACATTTTCACAATTTCCTGTTATAGATTTTAAGTTTTATAATCAATCATATGGCTTTGCTTGCGGTGGCCGTTTTGATATAGCCGGTGTTATTTGGCGAACAACTACTGGTGGCGATAATTGGACTGCAATTGACGCGCAATATACACCACCTGATGATCTTTGGGATATTCACTTTTTTGATTCACTTAATGTTATGGCAGTTGGCGGAGATCCTGATTTTTTTGGTGTGGGAATTATGCAATCAACAGATGCCGGAATTTCCTGGGATTACTATGAAATAGGTGTTTATGGGCAGGCCCTGGCAGTTTCATTTAGAACAGAAAATGAAGGATGGGCAGTTGTTCCTAATTCCGAACGTTTTGTCGCTACTTATGATTACGGAGTAACCTGGCTTGACTACATTGCACCCGACAGCTCAAATTTATACGATATCATTTTTACTGATTCTCTCACAGGTTATGCTGTTGGGCAGGAAGGGGTAATTGTTAAATACAAATATCAACCTCCTGATTTTGTAAATGAAAACCTCTTACCGGTAGTTGGGGATTTTTTACTTTATCAGAATTTTCCAAATCCATTCAATCCTTCAACTACTATCAGTTACTATTTATCAGAACCCGGGCAAGTATCCGTAAATATCTATAATCTTCTTGGAACTCACATTGCTACTCTTATCGAAGATTATAATTCGAGCGGTAATCATAGTGTGGTTTGGAAGGCTGAGAATGAACCAAGCGGTGTTTACTACTTTCAATTGAATGTAAATGGTAAGATGGCTACCAGAAAAATGGTTCTGCTAAAATAATTTCGGGCAATCGAGCTTTAGTTTACTTTACTAAAACCTGTCCTCCGATTCGTCATGGCGGATTATCGAAGAAGGATCATCTTCTTTGTATCTGTAAATGACCCTGCCCGTAGTTGGTAAAAATAAATTCCACTGGAAATGTAAGCATTTCCGCTGGAGGATGACTTGGAAATTCTATTTCATAATCTCCTGGTTGTTTCTCTTCACTTACCAATATAGCGACTTCATTACCTAAAACATCAAATATTTTCAGGGATACGAATCCTCCGCCTGAGGCGGACGAAATCCGAAATCTTATAATGGTACTTGGGTTAAAAGGGTTTGGGTAATTTTGCTCTAAGCCTGAATTCTGTAACTATTTCTGGAGTTTGTTCAACATCCACACTCGAAATTTCAATGGGAACTGTCCAAATTTGATAAATGCCGGTTCTGTTATCCACCCAAACAGGCCAGAGTTTATTATTTCCTGATGTGATGGAAATATTGTCTCCCTGATAACCTTGTCCTAATCCACCAATTGGTAAAGGTTTGAAATTCTTATCACTGATTTCAAATTCGCGCCAGTTATTTCCGCCATCCTCTGAGCGAGCTAAGAAAACACCAGAAGAATCGGAAGTTGTATTTCTATCATCATAGAAAATAACATTCAGTCCACCTTGCTTATCTACATGAACAGCAGGGAAGTATTGGATCTTTCCGTTATTCACAGGATCCTGGTTAACTCTAATTCTTGCCGACCAAGTTTGTCCATTATCAGTTGATCGATTAAGTATTACATCCGGATCACTTCCTGCAGGAGCCAGGTTTTTTTGTGTGGTTAAGATATAAATCCATCCGTTTCTGGGACCGCCGGTTGTATCAACTGCAATATTTGGTAAACCATTCACCCTGATATTTCCTTTTTGAGTGAGTATTCCATTTATACCATTCATATCGAAAGCATTTTCAGTAACCTGCCAGTTAGTTCCTCCATTTGTAGATGAGGCAACGCCAACAAAATCCTCTGTGAAAGGAGAAACAGATGTAACGCCAGCCCAGCAAACATATACTTTACCATTGGGTCCCATAGTAATATCACCTCCGGCGCTTCGCTGAATTGGATTATTAATTTGAGTAGGAGTTGACCAGCTTACTCCTCCATCGTTTGTAAACGAAAAATTCAAAGGAAATGGTGGTGCGAATTTAACCCAGGCAGCATAGCTTCTTCCAAAAAAAGGACTTGAAGAATGAACATCCGAAGTCATTGTACCACGTTCAAGATCATCGTTGGTAATTGCTTTTTGATTTGACCAGGTAACTCCAAAATCGGTTGAGTAATGTGAATATAAGCCGGGAGAAAAACCGCGTCTTGTTAAAATAAAAGTTCCATTTTTGTTTATAGTAATTCCAGGATCGCCGCCATGAAGATTTATTGGTGCTCCTTTGCAAGTATCCGAGCCATACCAGCTATTACCACCGTTTGTTGTTGCGTAACAACCTTCACTGACAAAGAAGGGGTTAAATATTATAGTATTGCAAGCAACAAACATAATATCAGGGTTTGAAGGGTGAGTAACGATAAACACTTCCGTCTGGCTGACATTACTTGGATAAATTCTAAAATTTGGACCAATGGTGAGAGTATTTTCTTTGCCGAAGTTTTGAGCTAAGACCAGTGATGATGAAAGTAAGAAACTGAACAATTTTGAATAAAAGAGCATCATTTTTTCCTGTTGTTATTCTTATTTCAAAGATAATAATTATAAGAATTATAAGTAAGCTAAATCGCTTTCAGTTTGAAATTATTAAGAGTAGATTTTTTACATTTTAGAAAATTATGAAATAAAAAAGCTGCTCAACAGGTGAGCAGCCTTTTACAAGTTTAAATAATTTTATTCAACTGGAGGATATTGACTTAAAATTTTAGCGATAGCTTCGTCTATTCGTTGTTGTCTTTCTTCAGGTGTTCCAGTTTGCTGGACAACTCCGGTTCCTATACCACGCCAGATCATTTCATCCTTCGCATTGTCAACTAGATCAATAATTACAGATGCTTCCGTGTAATAAGATACGTCAATATCCCGACCGTAAGGATATGTGCCCCACCATCCGCCATATCCATAACCATAATCTGTAACGTTCATCTTTTCAGCGGTACCTGCCTGGGCAAAAATAATCAACGCTGCATTAGCAGAATCAGTGAGAGTTAATCCTTTCTTTTGCATTTCGTTTGTGATTGCTTCAAGAACCCGTTTCTTTACTAACGGTGCAGATTCGAGCTGACTATCTTTAATAACTCCATTATAAATACTGAACGTATTATAAGAGATGAAATCTGCTCCCGGATCGTAGTCACTTGTTACAGAAATGGAAGAACATCCAGCTAAGAATCCGAGTACTATTATTGCGAGGAATAAATATTTAATCACGTACATACTCCTGAATTATTTTTTATATTATTTATTTTGCCGAATTAATTTAATTATTGGTTAGGTAAAGTGAAAAACCAGTTTACTCCCACACCCAATGTTAGCAGTCTGCTATTTGCAATTGAAGTACCTTCATAATCAATATATTCTGAATCATTCACCCAATGATAACGTACATTCACATCCAACGATAATTCTTTATTTAAAGGGAATAGGACACCACCACCGAATGCAATTCCCGCCTCACTTCTGAATTCTGACTCGTCAACCGGTGCGCCGCCGCCATATGTCCCACTAAAACTTGTGCTGTAACTATATAAACCACCTTCCAGTAGACCATAAAGCCTCATACCGGGTCCCGGTGATATTAATCTTATGCTTATTAAAGCGGGAATAACACCAACACCTCCTGTTATATTAGCATTCTGTCCACCACTAGCATAAACTTCATTTACTTTGCTTTCATTAACACTTGAACGCAAGTAACCTAGAACTAAAGCCATTCTGAAATTTTCGGAAATATCATAGTAGAAACCAACCAGTCCCCCGAATCCGATATTGAAGTATTCGGCGTTCTTACCAATTGGGATTACAATGTTCCCAGTAAGCTCAGTACCATAACCTTGTTGAGCGAATGAGGTTATTGTTAAAGCGAAAAAGCAAACAGCAATGAGTATATTCTTTTTCATTTGTGATTCCTTTGTATTAGTTGAGGTAATGAATAATTATTCTATTTTAATTTTTTCACGATAGTCAGAAAAGTTTCGTTTCGGCAAACAGGCACAGAGCCGCAAGTCTCATAAAACTTAACAATCATTATTTAAAATAGCCTTCGCTTTTAAGTCTTCTTACAAGCTCATCGCCAAATGAATTAATCACATCAGAGGCTTTATCGGGCTCAACAGTTTCTGAAACACCACTCCAGATTAATTTTTTATTTGTTGTTTCATAGATGTTTGTTTCAAGAACAACAACAACTTCTTGAGAAAGATATCCGGCACTATTTGCATATGCTATCCCGGCATTGTAATAACCATAAAATCCATAATAAGAATTATAAGGAATTGTATAAAGATATCCGGCTTTGTAATCGCGGGAGGCATCTACGGCAACAAGTCTTGCTACTACAACGGCATCAACCTGAAGCTCCTTAAAATATTTTTCAAAAGTCGTAGAATCAGTCGCTACATCATATGGCATATGATCCATAGAAGGAGTAGCTATAATACCGCCGTCTTCAAAAGCTTTTTTCATTCCATCTTCAAAATTTCTTCTTAGAAGAGGCTTTTCCTTATTAACAATTCCGAGTACGAGTACTTTTTGTATGTTACCTTTTTGATAAGTATCGTCCTGCCATTCACCAATGATATCAGTTTTTGTTGAGGAACAGGAAATGAAAATGAATGAAAGAAATATGAAGGGTAGTATCAGTATTAAACGTAAATTATGCATAAATATTTTCCGGCTAAATTATTTGAATTTGAATTGTCTAGGTGTTCTTAAAATTTTGTTTATCAATAAAGTGGATATCCAACTCCAACCGGAGGGTAATACCCACCACCATACGGACCCCATGCCCCCGGTGCATAAACTCCAACTCCAATACTTACTTGTCCCGTTCCGCAACCTGCAATAGCCAGTATAATCAATAAAATAAAACTAACTATGAGTATTCTAATTTTATTTTTCATCTTTAATCTCCTTGAATTCTCCTTTTTCTAATGGCCATTTTTGAACGGTGAATACTGCACCTGATGGATCTGCAATTATAGCTGCATTATTGCCGGCAATGCCTTCTGTTCCTAAATAAACTGTGCCGCCAAGCTGTTCAACTTTTTTTACGATTTCTGATGGATCTTTAACTGCAATGTACGGCATCCAGTGGGGTTTAACATTTTCAAACGGAATTTTAATCACGCCAGCTCGAGGTCTGTTTTCGTTTTCAAGTACGTAATATTGATTTTCAGCTCTTGTGTTAAATGTTCTTTGATTATAGCCGAATAACTCTGAATAAAACTTAACTGAGTTCTCAACATCGTTAGTCCATAATTCAGTCCATAGCCACTCATTGTAAACAGGGTCTTCATCTTCTGGATCGCCGCTGCTTGATTTAACGAATGCTAAGACAGCATTCTGCGAATCAAATACAAAGGATACAGTCCCTCTGTTCGGAAGTTTAAAAGGTTCCCTGTAAATACTGCCTCCGCTGGCTTTTATAGAGTTAATAGCCTGATTTATATCAACAACAGATATGTAACTGATCCATTGTGAATATCTGCTTTTGGCTTCTACGTCCCGTAACTTAAAAATACCAGCGATTGGTTTACCATCGTGCAAAACAACTGTATAGTCATTATCGGATTCGCCAATATCCAGATAAGTCCAACCAAATAATTCAGAATAAAACTTTTGGACTGAAGAAATGTCATCGCTCATCAAATCCCACCAGACAAATTTTCCGGGGTGTGATTCACCGGAAGGAACGCTATTTATCGGTGGCACAACAGGTAAATCAGGTGAGCATCCTGAAATGAATAGAAGAAACGATGCCACAAAAATATATTCTCTTAAGAATTTCATTTGATGATTATCTTGTTTTGAAATGTTAATTTATTTCACAGTTTTAATTAAGTGAACTATATGTAATTTAATAAAAGGTAAGATGATTCAATAACAATTAATTATAGCTCAAATCCCAGTAAAACTTTTATCTGTGAATATTTGAATTCTGATTGACGACCTAATGAATTGTTTTTATCACCCGGAGTTATGTTAATTTTGTTATCAAGCGTTTGTGAACCAAATGAGTATACTACTCCCACTGTCACTTCGGATTTGAAAAAATTAAATGTAGAACCTCCGGCGATGTGAATTAAATCCCAGGCAGAGTTTGCGGCAAGATTTGTGGTTGTGTTTTCTACATAAGCAGAGAAGTCACTTGTAACACTTAATGAGAAAATAAGGCTATCGGTTGCAAAATAATCTAATCCAAAGCCAAAGTTTATAACGCTTTTTGCTTCGTGAGATAGATCATTAGTAAGAGTTTCTCCTGAACTTTGAGATATATAAGGTTCAGTATCAAGTACATAAAATTTATTTATTGCATCGTACCATTCGGCACTCAAGTGAAGTTTGGTATTCCCCAGTTTGTATGCACCGCCAAAGCCTACTGCCCAGGAGGAATTAAACTCCGATTTAACTTCTTCCTGATAGTTACTTTCAAAACGGTTGGTGTCTATCCCGGAAACAAATAGATGAGTCCCGACTGAGCCTGTACCAAAAATATTTACACTTGGAGTTGTAGCCGTGATTCCAAGAGTTAGTGGATTCAGATTCAAACCCAGACCTACTTTTGCTAATGCACGGCAATTGTTATATCTGTAATTATAAATATTTGAGTATGATGCAATGTCTCCGTTTGACAGCAAAGCTTGAAGTATATTAAGCGATGTTGCTTTGTGACTTCGGTAAGAAATATATCCTGTAAATCCTAAACCGATTATTTCACTAAGCTTCGTTGAATATGTTATTCCGCCCCAAACATCATTAAATTTTTTCTCAGAATTTATCCCTCCAGCAAAACTTTCTTTACCCGGCGAAGATTCAATTACTTCAAGAGAATCTATAACTCTGGCAGAAAACTCCAGGTTTGAGTTCTGTCTTGTTAAAATTGAAAAAGCCAGACGATCATCCCCAAGAAAGTCAAAACCAAGATCGAAAGCAACAAAGTTTGGAGAAGGAACAATGGAGGAATAGTCAAGATCTTTTCCTTCTGCTGCTCCATCTATGATTTTATAATTATCCAACTGATAAACCTGCGCACTCAATATAAATTTAACATCGGGAAAAAGTGCAATAGCACCGGGGTTATAAAAAGTTGCGCTTAAATCAGATACACTTCCAATAACTGCACCACCAAGTAAAGTCGATCTTGTTCCGTATTGAATGTTCCAGTAATTATTTTCCTGTGCAAATTGAAGGGAGGGAAGTAAAATAATTACTATGAAAAACAGTAATTTTCTTTTCATACAATCATTCCTTAAAAAACATATTTAATGGAAGTTTCAATTCTGTAATCTGATTGAGAAGCACTTTCAGATTGTGGTTGATTATCATACTCAAAATAAAATGTCAGGTCCCAATAAAAATCCAAAACCATCTCCCAGCTTAACTCAGCATTATAAGTAAGTCTGAATCTACCCAGGTTACTGAGGCTGGGAAATATATAAGTATATGTTAAAAAGGTTGCCTTGGGATGTTCATACTTGAAAAACTGGTATTGTGCATTAATTAAACCCTCAACGTTGAATATGGCCTCAGTTTGATCTGTCTTAACTTCTCTGTTAACAGACAAACCAGCTAAAGTATAAAGCCATTGATTTTGGGTTTGGATAAAATTATTGCCAATTCCACCACCTAATGATGTTCGCAGCTTTATTCCAAGTTCGCTGTTCTCCTGAAGTGATGCAATACCTGCAGCAAACCATTCATACTTGAGGTTATGTTGATAGGAAAATGATAAATCATTTTTGCTTGAGGTTGCTTCTTTTTCAGTTGTGGTAATAACTGAGTTTAATGATAATTCTGATACATTAATTTTTGTTCGGTATTTAGCATTACCACCAAGACTTATCTGTCCAATCTGGCTTGCTTTAGTAAAACTAAATCCTAATTTAACCGAGCCTTCAATAATATCCCAGAAAGATTCTTTTATTCTATTGATTCGCACAACGTATTTCATAAAAAGATTATGATCCAACGTAACACCTTTTACAGTCATCATTCCTTCATCATCAGAGGGAGCAATAGAACCAAAAAAAACTCTGCCATCAGCAACTTCTACTTCAAAAAAGTTTTTTGTCGTTATACTTTTAATTTTATTCCATTGGATCTCGACAGTTTCCATATTATCAGTCTTGTATGTGAGAATACCTACCCTCAGGTATTTAACTTCGCCGGTAATTTGATCCCCATTATTCAAAATAACCACATCGGTCTTTTGCGCAAAAAGGGAAATATTAAATAGGATAAACAGTGAAAGAGTAAAGATTGGTTTCGAATATGATATGCAGGATAAATACCATATTCAAAAATACAAAACTATTCAGTATTCTCGGGTCCAAGCAGAACTGAAAGCCAGCGGGTTTCTGCTGAGCTATCAAGTGCTATCTTTATTGTGATGGTTAACGGAACTGAAAGTAACATACCAATTGGTCCTAAAACCCATCCCCAGAAAATAAGAGATAAAAATACCACCAGCGGAGAGAGACCTAAACCCTTTCCCATAAACCTTGGTTCGATAATATTTCCAACAAGTGTGTTAATGATTACAAAGCCAATAGCAACTACTATTGCTTCAATGAAACCGAATTGAATGAGTGCTAATAAAGTCGGTGGTAAAAGTGCAAAGAATGAACCGACCGTTGGAATATAGTTTAGTAGAAAAGCAAGCAAACCCCAAAGCAGGAAGTAATCAACTCCCATAAAAAAAAGAAAAATCGTAACCAGCAAGGCGTTGCATAAATTCATTATGGTTTTCAGAGTGATATACTTGTTGATGTTCTTGGTTACAGATTGAATCCGACCAAGCGAATTCTCCGGATTTGAAAACATTTTCTTAATTTTTCCAGGAAGACTGACCTCCTCAAGTAAAATAAATATTATAGTTAGCAGAATTAAAAAACCATTGGCGAATAGATTGCTTAGCTGATTAAATACGTCTCCTACTAATGTGAAGACTACTCCCGGATTAAAAGCATTGGAAATTTGAAAGTCAGGTTCGATGAATTCTTTTTCGATTAGCCAGTCTATTAATTCCTGCGTTTGATTTTGAAGTTTTAGTTCATAGATGGGTAGCCTTGAGGAAAAATCATTTACCGATGTACCTATCAGCAAACCAATGAGAAAAATAAATGCGAGAAAAAGGAGAATAATAATAATTAATGCAAATCCTCTTGGAATTCTTTTCTGCTGCAGCCAATAAAAAGGTGGTAATGCAATGATTGAAATAAACACTGACAATAGAAAGGGAACAATGATAGATTCCGCTGCTTTCATTCCAGCAACAACAATTACGAAACTGGCAAGTATCAGCATTAGCTGAAATGTTTTTGAAGATCTATTTTCTCTATCTGTCATATTCGAATAAATTAATTACTTAATGCGTATCCAATTCCAAATGCATATTCGAATCCTGTGTTCATTGCATCGTGCTGATAGAAATTAGATTGGTAATTCACCCCGATATCCATGCTCAGGTTACTAATCACATTTACTGTCACACCAAATCCAACCTGCCAGGCATATTTAACCATTGTTTTCTCTTTATTCTCTCCTTCGAGGTTAGTGTTTTCAAATACTAAGTTTAATCCATTCATAAATTGAAGAAATGGCATAAACCTGTCATCAAAAAAATAATATCTGCCGCCAATCTCAATGGGGATCATAGTTAATGAAGCTATCTTCGACATTAAATATCATTAATTGTTATTGATAAAACCTGTTCTCATTATAAGCAAATTATGATCTGGAAAAGCAATACTGTATCCAACATATCCGCCGGATGCATTTGTCCAAACGTCTCCGAAGTTACCCAGGTTACGAATGTAAAATCCCTCAACTAAAATCCTGTTCTTCAAATATGTTTCTGTTTGAGCAAAGCCGGTAAAAATTGAACCAGCTATTAACAAAATGATGATTGATAAATATATTTTTTTCATAATAAATACCTTTTAAAAAATTTCCAGTAATCTAAAATAATTATAAATCTAATAAAGCTGTTCTAAAGAAAACTTTTATTAACGGATGATTTTTTCTTACATCCGGGAAGTTTTCATAATAGCTGTTTCTCCAATATGCTCCAGCACTAAAACCAGCAGAGAAGTATGACGTGAATGGATATTGTGCTTCTAAGAACAAGAAGTGAATATGATGTTTTGAATCGCTCGGCTGGGATTGTGTCCAAAGCCATGCACTGTAATAATATACACTGACGTAACTCCAAATTCCATTCTGAATTGCCGCAATTATCCTGGTTCCGACTCCGGGGCCAAAATCATAAACTCTTCCTTCTACGTCTACATAATAATCGTTCGGTGTTGCGCCCATAAGAATGGCATTTACTCCAACCTGAGTCACGATATTAGTTTTTTCTCCAATTGGAAATCTCGATAACAGATGCGGGTATATCTGGGTAGTTCCAAACAAGAATCCTTTATATACAGTATCAGTCTCAGATGTCTCCTCTTTGATGAGGTTATCATAATTGAAATCGAGGTTGACGTTGAGTTGATGTTTGTTTTTTTCAAGATTAAATCCAAATAAATATCCGCTGCTGTTCATAGTAGTAAAATGAGGTAATCCCGAAGCAAACGCAAAGTTAAAGTTAAAATAATCAAACGGTTTCTTGGCTTTATACCTGTCACCATAAAATAGATGAAAACTAAAAAGTCCTTCAACTTCTTTATCTGTGTAAGTTTTATCTCCGTCTTTATCCATTGATCTTGTTCCTGCATCAAAAGAAATCAAGAAATCTTTTGGTCTGCTCCATTCAGGATTTGGAAAATTCTGTCCCATCTCACCTGATATTGCTCTGTTAAAACCTCTTACCGGGTTAATCAGACTACCGAAAATTTCTGACCAGACTCTATCCGATCCGGAAGCTGTATTATCTGTAACCATAGAAGACAATCTGTAAATAATCTCTCCGAGATTAGCACCTCCGACACCGGTATAAATCCAATCGTTGAATGCAGGCCGATATGTTTCCCCAAAATATTCCCACATTGCACTGCCTGTTAATGACCATGCGGTTGATTCCCAAAAATTATATCCATTTGTTCGTCCAGCATTAAAAAATAGTGCGCCATGGTAAGGGTGTGCAAAATTGTTTGTAGTAAAATTATCACCATCATATTCCCAGCCGTTGGATAAATTTCTCCACCATGTTTCTGAGGAAACGTTTGCCCAGTTTTTAGAAGGATCTTCCCAGGTTCTTATCCACTTTGCAAGTGCCCAGGGAATAAATTCAAGTATTGCAATTTCAGTAACACCAACCCAGAAATGCTTTTCTGATTCCCATGGTTTGAAATCGTCATTGAGTACTTCGGCAGGAAGATTAATTGAGCCCCATTTTTGATTGAAATCTTGCTTAAATGCCAGGCTATTTCGAAATTCTAAATTTGATGAATGGTTTAATTGATATTTAGATAAATACAAAGAACTTCCTAATTCAGAATCTGCATTGAATGCATTGCCATTCTGAGCGAATAACAAATTCGGAAATATCGTGATTAAAATAAGAAGACAGGATAAAATTATTTTTAGATTGTAGAGGTGTTTCATACAGTATTGACTTTCAAATTTGAAAAATTCACTACACACAAATATAAAAAAAATGATGTAAGTTGCTTTAACCTACATCATTATCAGAATATTATTATTTAAATCCGTTGTGTATTAATTACTATTTGCAAATCATGTCGTATAGTTCTTTAGCTGACTTATGACCACGCTCAATAGCAGCCAAAAGATCCGGGCATGCTTTATCAGGATCAACTTCCATGTTAGCCAGAGCTCTTCTAAAAAAAACTTCGGAGAGGGTAGGATCTAAACTGACTGCTTTATCAAAATCATTTAGTGCTGCTTGTTTATTCCCAAGCTGCAAATATGTTCTGCCCCTATAAAGATAAATTTTAGCAGGTTCATCGCCTTGATATTCAAGGGGTGTGGATTCGTACTTTTTTGTTTCAGTACTTATTTTTTCCCTCTTGGAAATGCCGGTATATGTTTTTGAGGCGGTTTCCATATACTGCTTTTCAGTTTCCCTGGTATAAGTCTTTTCACCTTCACGAATATAATTTTCATTGGATTCCTCAGTTACAGCATCATTCATTTCTGTACTTGAAGTCTGGAGTGCAGAATTAAAACTCATTAATGCAGCCTGGTAGTTGCCGTTTTGATAATTAGTAAATCCAGTCTGAATAAGTTCAGAGGATGATTGACTTAAAATCTCAGGACCAAGAAATACAACCAATACTACAGCAGCTATAAAAATGTTATACATTTTCTCATTCTACTTTCTTATTTAGATTCAATAAGAACTACAATTACTTTTCTTTTGTGGGAGGAAATTGCTCCAAAATTTTAGTAACTGCATTATTAATATTCTCTGTTCGTTGTTCAACGGTTGGAGTTTCATCGAGAGCTCCGGTACCAACACCACGCCAGACTAATTCTTGCTTTAGCCATATCAACAAAGTCAATAACAAGTGTTCCTTCATCGTATTGAGTAACGTACGTACTGCCGCCCATTCCACCATAACCTCTGTAACCATAGCCATAACCATAGCCATATCCTCCGGTGGATTGAATGCTTGTCTTGGTATCTTTAGTAAAAAATAAAGCTATACCAAAATCTGCATTTTCCGCAAGTGTATACCCCTTTGCAGTAAGATTTGCTTTTATAGCATCACCTAACCTGGTAGCATTAAGCTGATCAATTCCGGCTTCTTCCGTGATAGGAATAAATCCGTAAGTTTTTAGTTTTGAAAAATCGTAAGCAGGATCATAATCCTGATTTACTGATATTGATGAACATCCTGCCAGAATATAATGGCCTAATAATACCAAGCTCAAAATTGAAGAGTTTATTTTTGTTGATAACATAGTTGTCTCCATTTTATTTATTGTTTAAAGAATTATTTACCATCTTAAGAAATCATAAATAAATACAAATTGTACAGCAAAAGTCTGGTCCTGAATTTTTGAAAAATAGGAATAAAGCAACTCTCCACCTATTGCAATATCATTACTGATAGGATATGTATAAGCAATTCCTGCATGACCACCAATACTTAACTGGTTACTTTCTAACTCATCTCCAAACATATTACCAGAATTAAAAAGCAAATACATTCCCGTACCTGCATTTAATCTGACATTTGGCATCACTTTCATTGAGAACATAATAAAGATTGGAATAGTATACATTGAAGCTGAGAAATCTGTAGTGCCAAACTCTGTATCGTAATCACTTATATCAATTGAATACAGATATTGGTAACCTGTTTCGAGACCAACGCTAAGTAAGTGTTCGGGATTCCACATAATTCTTACTGTTCCCGAAAAACCATTCTTATTCAGATCACTGTAATCCATTGTTGTAAAATATCTCGAGTAGCCTACTCCTAATTCAGTTGATAATGAATAAGTTGAGTCTTTCAACTGAGCGAAAACTGAGCAGCTAACCAGAATTAAAACGACTAATATCTTTTTTATGTACATAAAATTTTCTCTTTTATCTTATATAGTGATAGTATGATACTATTGTAGGATAGTTAGTAAGTATACCGTCAAACTCACCTTCATTTATAAACTCTTCAATATAGCTGGACTCATCTAGTGTCCAGGTAAACACCAACCTTCCTTCAGCGTGCATTTGCTGAACCTCGGCTGTCTGTGTTCCTTGTGTCCATCTTGGAGCCCATATCAGAGAGTTAGCTTGTCTAACCTGATCAAGAGAGAGTTCGCAAAGAGAGGGAACATCCTGATAACCGGGTTGTTCAATAAATTTTTCAAAGATATCGTCGGCAGGGATACCAAGATATATTTTCAGATCTCTTCCCATTGAAACAGCCCGATCGTTAATTTCTGTTAACAGTTCGATTGATGCCGGAACAACATCTACGTCTTTTGTGTCGAGCCATACAACACGAATATTAGTTTCTTCAAGAACGAATTCAAGAGCTTCTCGCAATGAGGGTATCTTTTCTCCGTTCCTTAAAGTTACAAGAGTTCTTAACTGAGCCCAGGTAAAGTCTTCAATCTTTCCCCAAATCAAACTTTTCTGAACAAGGCGAAGATTAATATCGCTATCGTGATATAAGAATGGAACGCCATCTTTTGATAGTCGAGCATCTATCTCAATTCCTGTTGAACCAAATCTCTCGGCTATGTTTATCATCTCTATTGAGTTTTCTGATACTCCCAAATAATCAGAATTCCTCCCGCCACCGCGGTGAGCAAGAATAAAAAAATCACTTTGCTTTACTTCCTGGCTGAATGGTCTTTTATACTTAAGGATTATTGGCTGATTTGCTACGTCATTACCGATTCCATATTCACCAACAAATTTGATAGCTGTATTTGTAGTATCGCCTGAAAGAATTTGTCCTCCTCCTTCAGTTGCAGGAACATAAAAATTAATTACTCCTGTTTCCAGGTTTGTTGAGTATCGCCAGTAACCAAGGAAGAAGAGAACTGAATCAAGTGATCCGCCATTCATTACAATGTAACCACCGTTCTTTCCCGAGAAGATTGATAAGCGGTCTCTATTCCATTTTACCACTACCTGGTCGCCAAGTAAATCATTACCTAGCGTTACTTCATATACTCCTTCCATTACCGTCTTCGAGCTGGAAGGAAGAGGAGTAGTTTGTGACAGGAAGTTACTCGGATCAACTACCGGATTTGTAACGTCTACTTCATTAGTACAGGAATAAAATAAAAGCAGACTTGCTAATAGTATTATTATTGTTTTCATAAGATAAATGTAAATGTTGCTTCTGGTATATAAAATGTTCTGTCGAATGTGGAGAATGCTGCCCACATCGGGTAATAAAATTTAAGGAATGTGGAACGAATGCCGATAACCACAAAATTATCCTTCCACAAAGGTTGTTCTAAGTAAAAACCAATTGTCCAGCCATTAAAAAAATCTAAATCGTTTTCTATCTCTGAATCACCATTAGTTGATGTTTCAGCGAGATTGAAAACAAGTTCGGATTTTATTGAGAGAGTAAATTTATTAAACCGGTAACCTGCACTTAAGTTTGGATACATCATCCATCCTTTGAACTTTGTATCAAAACCAAATTGTTCAAGTTGACCAAACCAATAAGCGATGTCACCACCGACTGAAAAACCAAATTTGTCTAATGAATAATTCCATTTGGGTCCCAGCGCAAAATGAAATGTTATTAAATTCGATTCCACACCGCCTTCCGCAAGAAAGTTTTCAGGTAAGCCGTACTTTAGTTTGTAAGAAAACAAAGGAGCTCTGAATACATCATCAGTTTCAACAACATCTTCGGGCAGCTTTGCAGTTGATAAACCGAGAGACTGAATGATCTGACCTGATTGATATGAATGTGGATAAAAGAAAGTATTTTCCTGGAAATTTAATTGTTGAGCAATGGAGGTCTCAAACAATAAAAACAATTGCAGGAAGAGAAGTTTCAAAACGTGTTTTCTGAACATTGAGCAGCCTTGAAATTTAATTTTATTATTACGCTGATTAAATTTAGCGAAAAATCGCTTTAAATTAACTTTTAATTGTGACTCGATAAATAGGTACTTAGTCCTATACAAAGTTATTAGTGAAGTTAAATATGAGGTTTTAAATAGTAGAACGATTTTTTGTTGGAAATAAGAAAAACTTAAGAATAAATTAAATGTTAATCTCATTTTTACAGAAGCGGATCTTGCTAGGTACTGTGTTTGAGAAGCTTGGCCTTAGCTTATATTTCCCTAATTTCTAACTCTTGATTTGTATAAATTTAAACACTTTTATTTGCAAATTAATGTGAAATCAATGAGGAAGAAATTATTACCGGCTTCAGAATGGCTTATCGGTTACAAGGTTAAAATTTTCAGCAATGATGCAATTGCTGGAATAACCTTGGCCGCATATGCAATCCCGGTTTCCCTGGCTTATTCAATGCTTGCCGGATTGCCTCCGCAATATGGAATATATGGCTATCTGTTAGGTGGTCTGTTTTATGCGATGCTCGGAACTGGCAGACAGCTTGCAATCGGGCCCACTTCGGCTATTTCACTACTAATCGGAACGACCATTGCTGGTATCGCAAATGGTGATCCCCAGCGATGGGCTGATATAGCATCACTCACTGCACTAGTATTTGCAATTATGAGTATCCTTGCTTACCTGCTGCGGTTGAGCGGATTAATTAATTTTATCAGCGAAACGGTTTTGCTGGGATTTAAAGCAGGCGCTGCATTAGCCATCGGACTAACTCAATTACCAAAGTTGTTTGGTGTGCCTGGTGGAGGAGAAAGTTTTTTTGAACGATTGATAGTACTAGGTTCACAACTGCCCCAGACCAATATATCGGTCTTTATTTTTGGTATTTTAGCCATCGCAGTTTTAATTGCAGGAGAAAAGATTTTTCCAGGCCGGCCAATTGCAATCATTGTCGTGATCATTTCTATCATACTTGTCTCAGCAACATCGCTTGGTGAAGCAGGTTTCAATTCAGTAGGGATACTGCCATCCGGGTTACCTCATTTCCATTTACCTGCATTAAGGATCCGGGATGTGGATGGTGTTATACCACTTGCCTTTGCCTGTTTCCTGCTCGCGTATATTGAAAGTGTTTCTGCTGCAAAAACCCTGGCACAAAAGAACGGATATGAAATTGACCCACGGCAGGAATTGCTCGCACTTGGAGCGGCAAACTTAGCCACTGCTCTCGGGCAAGGTTATCCGGTTAGTGGTGGTTTATCTCAATCAGCCGTTAATGAAAAAGCCGGTGCTAAAACACCCATATCATTGGTGATTGCTTCAGCAGTTATTGCACTGTGTCTTCTGTTTCTAACAGGGATGCTAAAAGATTTACCAACTGTAATCCTTGCATGCATTGTGCTTGTAGCGATCAGGGGTTTGGTGGATGTGAAAGAATTCATTCATTTATGGAGAATACATAGAACTGACTTTATAATTGCATTGATTGCTATGGTTGGCGTTATAGTCTTTGGTATTCTCAAAGGAGTATTGTTAGCTGCCGTAATCACTTTGATATTGATGATAAAAGCGGTATCAAATCCACATGTTGCATTTCTCGGTAGAATTCCGGGTACTAATCGTTATACAGATACAAGTCGCCATCCAGACAATGAACGTCATCCCGGGAGTTTTGCTTTTCAGGGTTGAAGCATCATTGCTCTACTTCAATGTTGATAATATCAGGAATGTGGTATGGTCAAAAATACTTGAATCGGATTCTTCATTAAAAACTGTAATAATGGATCTGAGCACATCGCCTTATGTTGACACGGCAGGGGCAAAAATGATAAAGCGGCTTTACCTGGATTTACAGACAAAAAGGAATTTTACTCAGGATAGCGGAAGCCCTGGCTTCGGTTCGTGATATACTGCGCTCCGAAGAAATTGAACACCTGGTAGGTCACATTAGCAGAAAGGATTCGATCGAAGATATTGTTAAAGATTCGATAGTGGAAGATTCAACGAATACTTAATGAAGCAAGTTTTTTTTATAAAATAATTTTTCAAACAACTAATTTCATTTGGTTCTGCTTCTTCTTCTTCTTCTTTCCCTTCAACTGTGCGGCTTTGAATGTGATGTTGAGAAGCAAAACATTCTCGTCTTGGCGCAGGCGCCAAGCCGGAGCTAGATAAGCAATCGCCGAGGTAGAGAGTGTTCATACATAAAACCTAAAAGTTTTTCTTTTAAAAATAACAAAGTGTGAAGTAATAATCTCTCATACCATCGTAGGGACACGCTATAGCGTGTCTCTACTGCTCGTTTACTTATTGTAAATATATTTAACCAACTGTTCCCCGGTCGGATTTGAAGGAAATTTCAATTTCATTTCGTTGACATATTTCATTGCAGATGGGTAACTCTCTTTTTTAATATAGAAATCAGCCAACGCATAAAGCACATCGAACTCATTCGGAGAAATTGAATAAGCTTTAATAAAGATGATTCTGCTTTCGTTCGGATTATTCAGATATTGATAAATAAGTCCGAGGTTATAATAGATGCGTGGATTTACATTTTCTCTTAATGCTGCCCTTTCCAGAATATCAGCAGCTTCGTCGTATCTTTTTTGTTCAGCGTACAATAAACCCAGATAATAGTTTCCTTCAGTATACTCAGGATGGTTCTTTATTAACTCTAAAAATATTTCCTCTGCTTTGTTCAATTCACCATTGTTGTAGTAAAGCATCGCAAGATTTGATTTTGCTGGATAAAACATTTTGTCTGCTTTAATTGCATCTTTATAAAATCTTTCTGCTTTGATGAAGTCACCCTTGTTGGAATAAAAATTACCAAGATTGAATTTGCCGGTAGGGAAGTCTGCGGTGTATTCCAGAGTTGTCAAATATTCTTCGAGAGTTTCATTAAGTTTTTTGAATTGTGCTTCTGTAAAGAATTCTTTTCCCAAAACGGATAGTTTTGAAGCAGCAGCTATTCTCACCATCTTTGTCGGATCATTGAGGAGGGGAGTTAGTGCTTTTACTAATTCATCAACATCATTTGTATTAAAGGCATCTATTGCTCTCTCTCTGATAATTGGTTCAGGATTATCAAGCATTTCTGCTATTGTTGAACTTGTTGCTGATGAATTGTAAGCTGATAGATAGCTTATCGCTGTTGCTCTTACCATTTCGGGATAAAGATCGCTCTTAATTAATTTTATTAAGCTTGTATCAGCACCTTCTTTCTGCAAATAACCGTCAGCAAGTGTAAATCCAAATGTCGGTTTTTTTCTTTCGCCATAATATTTTTTAATGTAATCCTCTGACCATTGATTGCTTTTATCCGCGTGACAATCATTACAGGCATTCGGAACATTATATTTGATTGAAAGATCCGGCCGGGGAATTCTGAAGCTGTGATCTCTTCGGAAGTCAATTCCCATATAATATCTGCCGGGCATATGACAGGTTTTGCACAATGCACCTTCTCCAACAGGAATCTTTTTTCCAAACTTATCGGTGACAGACTGACCATCTTCATTCGCATATTTATGAAAGTGATGCTGATAAGTATCGTATTCTTCCGGGCGATGACATTGCGTGCAGAGAGCATTCCCGTCGAACTTAAATTTAATGCTATGTGAATCGTGACAATCACTGCACTTTACATCGTGCATATACATTTTGCTTTGGGTGAATGAACCAAACTCATAATCTTCATCGAGGATTTGTCCGTCAGCAAAGTAGAGCGGGGGAGATATATTTTGCGGGCGATGATTATTATAATATTCACCATCTCTGTGTTCATTCGGACCAAATGAGGTTCTCCGTGAATGACATGGCGCGCATGCTTCAACAAATTGTTTGGATGTTGTTCCGCTTGTTTTTAAAACTAGACCCATATTCCCATCATTGTCACGTGAACCTTCTGGAAGCTTAGCCCAATCTAAATGATCTGAGCCCGGTCCGTGACAAGCTTCGCAGTTAACACTGATATCAACCCAGGTAGTACTGAAAGAATCTTTTTCCAGATCATAATTTTTTTGAAGATTTGTTGAATGACATTCTGCGCACATCCCGTTCCAGTTTTGTGATTGGTTTGTCCAGTAAAACCAGCTATCTGGTGTTAATTCTTCCGGTTGATAAACCATTCCAGCCATATCAAACCATTTTTTATTTTCTGTGTCCCAGGCAATCGGTAAGCATTGATACTTACCTTTTTCAAACGGAATTAAATACTGCTGAAGTGGACGAACTCCGAATGTGTGCGTGATCTGCAGTTCTTTCATTTCACCACTGATGCTTTCAGTATAAACAAAAAACTTTCCGTCACGTTTGTAGAACTTGTGCCTCTTTCCTCTGAGTTCGACTTCAACATTGTTAAAATTACCCAGAACAGTTGAATCATTTGCAACCATCATTGCATTCTGCATGATCAGAACCTTTCCACAATTCGTATTCTCGTTGATGACAGCTAATACATTCTTTCCCTCCAACAAACTTTACTTTGGTTATTCCAGAATTTGAAGAAGGTTTGTGAATAAGTAGGGACAAAGGGATCATTAGCACAATAATTCCTGTTGCAACGATTCCGGTTATCTTCCAATTACTCATCATAAATTTCAAACGTATGCAGCTTGTTCTTTACTGAATCGGTTTCGGTTTAACTTCGTTCCGATATCAACCATTATTTTTCCATTCTGAATTACAACAGGGAAGTAATCTAAAGCAGATGGGGCGGGAGGGTTTCTGTACATTCGCCATTTATATCAAAAGCTGATGCATGGCAGGGACAAATAAATCTCTTTTTGTCATCCTCCCAGTTTATTGAGCAGCCAAGATGAGTGCAGCGAATTGATAAAGCAAGAAATCCTCCGTCCGATAATCTTACAAGATAAAACCTGCCTCCTCTGAAAATTGTAACAGAGTTTGATTGAAATAAATTCACATCACCTGCATCAAATAATTGTACTGCCCTTGATTTCTCATCATCACTTTTACCTGAGAACAAAAATCCGAAAAACACAGCAGTAAATTCAATAACAGCAACGACACCTAATCCCTTCCAAAGTTTATTCAGAAATTCTCGTCTGCTTTGGACAGGATCTTTTGGTTGAGTTTTTATTTCAACCTTTTCCTGTTTTACTTTTTTCTTTTCTTTCTTTGATTTCATTTATGACATATTCCAGGGGAAAGTTAATTCCATATCAACACCACGGAAAAAGATTCCAACGATAGTCAGAATTACAAATGCTGTGGTTATAAAAACGAACATAGTTTGAACGACTTCAAGATATGATAAACTGAACTTTCTTGTAACATGAATTTATAGAAAGCCCAAAGTATCAATAGGATAATTACCAGCGGAATTATTCCATTACTTATGAAAGAATTCAACCACGGTAATAGCGTTTCAAAATCAGGGACGTATTCATTGACGATTATCAGAATTAAAGTAATTATTGAAGAAACAATCGTTGTAAATTTAGCAGCTTGTTTTGCTTTTTCTGAATGAAACCAAAAACCACTTGGTTCTTCTTTTAGATTAATAAAAGGTAATGCTGCGAGTAAAAATATAATTGTAAGTGGAATCAGGAATGCTGCAACAAACGGATGAAAATGAAGAAGCAATTCCTGAATACCAGCAAAATACCACGGAGCTTTTGTCGGATTAAGACTAAAGTCAGGATTTGCTTTGCTCAGTAATGGAGCATTAAGAAAAACAGAAAAGACAAGAACAACTGCAATCAAAACCAAGGCAACAACAAATTCTCGATAAACTAAATTTGGATATGTCTGGGTTAATGTTTTCGGTTCAGTTGATTCAGGTAAGAAGATTCCTCCTGCTTTTCTTACGCGCCAGAAATGATATACCATCAGGATTAATAATATGATTGGCAGAACAGCCGTATGAAAATTATAGAAAATTAATAACGTGTTTGCATTAACCTCATCTCCTGAAAGCACAAATTCTCTGATGCTATTTCCGATGAATGGAAAATAATCAAGCAAACTAGTTCCTACAGTGACTGCCCAGAAGGCGAGTTGATCCCACGGAAGCAGATAACCTGTGAAGTTTGAGAAAATAATTAATATTAGTAGCATCAAACCAATCAGCCAGTTAACTTTTCTTGAGGACTGAAAACCGCCAGTAAAAAAAACTCTTAGCAAATGAAGGAAAGTAATCACAACAAGAAACACTCCACACCAGTGATGGATGTTTCTGATCAGTTGACCGAACAGAACATTGTTTTGCAAAAGTAAAATTGAGTCGTAAGCTTTTTGAGGAAAAGGTTCATAATAGAAGCGAAGCATTATTCCTGTGATGAACTGAATTACAATCAGCAGTGCAGCCATTCCACCCAAACCGAAAGTCCGGTTGAAAGCTAAAGCTTCTTCATTAATTGATTTTGGATGCAAGTGAAGAAGAATTCCGGCAAAACGTTTGGGTTTATTAACGATTTCAGGGGTTTTCATTAGATCAATTGAGAAATAAAAAAAAATGTTCTTAAAAAGTTACTAAAATCGTTCTCAATTTTTAAAAAAAATAACGGCCACCCCGTCCGACCGGAGGTCATCCGGGCAGGCAAAATGATGACCGTTATTTAATCAAGCCATTGACCCTTAACTACTTTTTTCGCTCGATGGTTACGTATTCAATTTTACCGTTGAACTTAGACGAAGATCCATAATCTGCAACATGGGTACCATCATCAACGCCAATATCTGCCAGGTCATCAACTGAGAAAATACCGGGTTGTGTTTTTTCAATTCTACTTTTCTGCAACTTTTTTATCATTTACGAAAATGGTACCAACACCGCCCTTACCCATTCCACCGCCATCATATTTAAAATCATAAACCAGTTTATAATTTCCCGGCTTCAGTGCTTCATTTGAAATTATCTGTGTTGATTCCAGACCAAGGTAATTGTAACTAAATGCAGGTTTACCATTTTTAATATAGAAAGACAGACCACCAAATCTTCCGCCCTGGCAAACAATTACACCATTTCCATTTGAATTTACAGCTACTTCTGCAGTGATCGTGTAGGGCTTGTTTCTAAGGTCGATAAAAACATCTGTCTGCATTCCCCGCATGCCTTCTCCATAAGTAACCGTGTTTCTATCACCCATAACAGTTGGTCTGCCCATCAATTCAGCATTGGTTCTTTCCAACAGACGATCATCAAGAGGCAGCACATGATATTTTTCAGCTTCTTTCATAAATAAATCCTGCATCTCTTTCAGCTTGTCAGGATTTTGTGAAGCCAAATCAGTAGCAAGACTGAAATCTTCCTTGGTATTGTATAATTCCCATTTATCTTCCTGCAGCGTGTTGAGAGGTTTCTGAAGCCATGCCGGTCTATGGATTGTCCTTGCAAACCAGCCATCCTGATACACGCCCCTGTTGCCAAACATTTCAAAGTACTGGACTTTATGTTTTTCTTCTGAGTTGGCATCATTAAAAGAATAAGCCAAACTTGTACCTTCAATTGGATCCTGTTCGATACCATTTACCATTTTGGGCGCAGGTATTTTTGTAACTTCATAAATAGTTGGTGCAATATCAATTACGTGTCCAAACTGCGAACGTAATTCACCTTTAGCTTTGATACCTGCCGGCCACTGAATTATCATTCCGTTTCTTGTGCCTCCAAAATCAGAAGCTACCTGTTTAGTATATGAGAAAGGTGCGTCCATTCCTACAGCCCATCCGGCTGAGAAGTGCGGATAGGTGCTTGGTCCACCCCAATCATCATAATGTTTTAACATATCAGGTACAGTTTCGGGCACCCCGCTAAAAAAGGTCATTTCACTAAACATTCCATTCATTTGTCCTTCGGCGCTCGCTCCGTTGTCGCCGGCAATAAATATTATTACGGTATTATCCATTACTCCTAATTTTTCAATAGTTGAAATGAGTCTTCCAACTTCGTAATCAGTCTGTTCAGCAAATCCGGCATAAACTTCCATCTGGCGTGTAAACAATTTCTTTTCATCGGCTGAAAGTTTATCCCAGTCTTTAATATCTTTTGGTTTTGGTGCAAGCTTTGTGTTCTGGGGAACAATGCCCAGTTTTTTCTGACGTTCCAAAGTCAGTTCACGAATCTTATCCCAGCCTTGATCAAATTTACCTTTATATTTTTCAATCCACTCTTTTGGAACATGATGCGGTGCATGTGTTGCACCTGGAGCAAAATACATAAAGAAAGGCTTATCGGGAGATAAAGCCTGCTGGTAACGAACCCATGAAATAGCTTGGTTAGTCATATCTGTTGTAAAGTGATAGTTCGGATCATCCGGAGTTTCAACAAGTGTAACCCCATCATAAATCAAAGGAGCCCATTGGTTGGTTTCACCACCGATAAAGCCATAAAACTTTTCAAAACCTGAACGAGTTGGCCATCGGTCTTGAGGACCTGAAATTGAAATCTCCCAAGGGGGAGTTTCATGATATTTTCCAAAAGCAGCAGTATTGTATCCATTCTGTCGCAACACTTCTGCCATTGGTGTAATGGATTGAGGCCTGACACTGGTATTTCCAGGAAATGTTGTAGCAGTTTCTGCAATGCTTCCCATATTGTTGCTGTGATGATTATACCCGGTAAGTAAAGCTACGCGCGTTGGCGAGCAAAGCGCAGTGGTATGAAAACGGTTATACTTTAAACCATTTTTAGCAAGATTGTCCATAGTTGGTGTGGTAATAGGTCCGCCAAAGGCTTCAGACACACCAAAACCCATATCGTCAATTAATATAACTACCACATTAGGTGCGCCTTCAGGTGCTTTTACTTCAAAGCGTGAAGGTGGAGTTGCATCACGTGCATCCAGTTCAGTATAAGTTTGGCGAACCGGTTCTTTAATAGGAAGAACTGTGCGATCAAGTTCATCTGGTGCAACAGCAGAACTTTCTGTCTTTTGTTCTTCTTCCATACTTTTGCAGGATTGCAGTAATACAACCCCTGGAAGGAGGAATAAGATCAATACGATTATGTATTGAAATTTTCTTAAAAAAGAAGAGAGATTTTTATTGGGCATAAACCCTCCTAAATAATGTTTAGAAAATGTAAGAAAAGTATTAGAGGAATAAACTTTTTTATAAATCTGATATTAACTTAGTTAAAGTTATTAT
>CAVOPS010000026.1:0-119288 GCA_963698155.1 uncultured Ignavibacteriaceae bacterium
TCCATTCTTCAAGAAATATAATTTTTTCATTTAAATATATTAAGAATTGAAACCAGTTGAAATTTACGATTTTAAATATCAATTTCCTTTTTAGAAAAATAAAAAAGGCGAAGCAGACTCAGGAGGCAAACTCCGCTTCGCCACAGAATTAAGAATTTTTAAGAAACTCTACATTCTTAATTTTTAATTCTTAATTGATTAAACAACTCCCTGATCAATCATTGCATCTGCAACTTTTAAGAAGCCGCCTATGTTTGCGCCGTTAACATAATTGCCCGGCGTTCCGAACCTGTCTGCCATCTCTACACAGGTATGGTGAATGTTTTTCATAATAAGCTGTAGCCTTGCATCTACTTCTTCTCTCGTCCATGGAAGTCTTTGGCTGTTCTGAGACATTTCTAATCCAGATACAGAAACACCTCCTGCATTTGCTGCTTTACCCGGACCATATAAAATTTTATTTTCAAGAAAGATATTTACTCCTTCTATAGTAGTGGGCATATTAGCTCCTTCACTAACCACATAAACACCATTCTTAACGAGGTTCTGTGCATCAATCCAGTTTATTTCATTTTGTGTAGCACTTGGAAATGCGCAATCAGCTTTATGATCCCACAGTGGATTATGATCCAGGTATGGATCGAATGCTGTATAGACAGCGCTTTTATATTTATCAACATATTCTTTTATTCTTCCACGTCTTACATTTTTCACTTCCATAATAAAATCCAATTTTTCTTTGCTTATCCCTTGTTCATCGTAAATGTAACCATTTGAATCGGAAAGAGTAACAGGTTTTGCACCAAGTTCAAGCAGCTTTTCAATTGTATATTGAGCAACGTTTCCGCTTCCTGAAACCAGACATTTTTTCCCTTTTAATGTTTGATTTCTTGTTGTAAGCATTTCAGCTGCAAAATAAACGGCACCATAGCCAGTTGCTTCAGGACGAATTAATGAACCACCCCAGTTCAGTCCTTTTCCAGTAAGAACACCGGTGAATTCATTTCTTAATTTTTTGTATTGACCAAATAGGTAGCCGATCTCTCTTCCGCCAACACCAATATCGCCAGCAGGAACGTCAGTGTTAGGACCAATATGTCGGAATAACTCACTCATAAATGCTTGGCAGAATCTCATAATTTTTAAGTCACTCTTTCCTTTAGGATCGAAATCAGATCCACCTTTTCCACCACCCATCGGTAAAGATGTCAAGCTGTTTTTAAATACTTGTTCGAAAGCTAAAAATTTAAGTATGCCAAGATTAACTGAAGGGTGAAATCTCAGACCACCTTTGTAGGGTCCGATAGCGCTGTTCATTTCAATTCTGTAACCAATATTGATATGAATTTCTCCCTGATCATCAACCCACGGAACCCTGAATATAATTACTCTTTCCGGCTCAATAATTCTTTCGAGAATTTTTGCAGAACGATATTCTGGATGTCTTTCCAGGACAAGAGATAATGATTCTGCAACCTCCTGAACTGCCTGGTGAAATTCTGGTTGTGCAGGATGCTTGGCCTTTACTTCAGCCATTAAATCTTTTACATATTCTGACATTTTTCCTCCGGATAATTTGAAGTTAGAAATTAGTTTTAGGATTATTTTCTAATAATCTTTGAAATGAAACTAAGCTAACAGAGCGTGATAGGAAAGAATAGAATTTGTGAAAGTTATGTAACAGAATTTGTTACAAAATAATCTTGTGGGGGCAAGTATCTAAATTTCAACCAGCTTATTGCGAAGCACGTATTGAGTTAATTCAACGTTCGACTTCAATGACATCTTTTCTAAAATTCTGTTCCGATATGTATAGACGGTGTTTATACTTAAAGATAGTTCAACAGCAATTTCTTCGGCGGTTTTTCCAAGAGCAATATTGCACATAATCTGGTATTCTCTGTCCGATAATTTATCATGCAGAAGTTCTTTTTCAATCCCGCCAAACTTTTCAGCAAGCTTTTCTGCAAGAGATGGATTTATATATTTTCCGCCTGAAACAATTTTTCTTATTGCAATTACTAGCTCCGTCGGCGCACTCACTTTTTTTAGATAGCCCGATGCGCCAGCTTTAATTGCCCTTATTCCATACTGGTCTTCACTAAACATAGTTAAAATTAAAACAGGCAAGTTGGGATAGAGCTGCTTAATATCTTTTAGGGCTTCGAGACCACTTTTGCCCGGCATATTAATATCGAGGATAACAAGACTCCATTTTTCTTTTTGAAGAAGCTCCATCAAACTGTTTGCATTTTCAGCTTCTCCAGCGACCAAAATATCTTTTTCTTCGGCAACAATTTGCTTTAAACCCTCCCGAACAATTGCGTGATCATCTGCAATAATTATTTTTATTTTGTTTGCTGCCATTTTTTTTAGTCAATTGGTATTTCTACTTTTACTGTTGTCCCTTTACCTGCAATCCCTTCAATGTAAACCTGTCCTCCGAATACCATAGCTCTTTCTTCCATCCCATGAATGCCAAGAGATTTGAAATCTTTAATTTGTTCCTGAGTAATTCCTTTTCCGTTATCAAGAATTTCCAGATAGATATTGGATTGGTGATTTAACAGGGATATAGCTGTTTTAGTTGCCTGCGAATGACGGGCAATGTTTGTCAAAGCTTCCTGGAATATTCTGAATATTGCTGTTGATTTATTTTTTTCAAGAACTATTTCTGCCTTCGGCAAAGATAATGAGCACTTAATATTTGTTAGCTTCTCAAAATCTTCGGCCTGCCATTCAATTGCTGCAATAAGTCCAAGCTCATCAAGTATTCCTGGTCGTAGTTTTGATGAAATTTTTTGCACCGATTCAACCGATGCATCAATCATATCAGAAAGAGAATCAATTTTTTCTTTGAGTGCTTGCTGGTTTTTATTGAGCTTATTTGCGAGAAGAGATACATGAATTTTTAGAGCAGTAAGAACCTGACCCAGCTCATCGTGAATTTCCTGAGCGATCATAGTTCTTTCTTCTTCCCGAACTGATTGAAGATGTGTTGCAAGCTCTCTAAGAAGTTTACTGGTACGCTTTAGTTTTTCTTCGGCTTGCTTTCGTTCGGTTATGTCCCTGGCAATCGAAAGAACCGTTGGCTTTTCATTATATAAAAACAAATGTGAATTTATCTCAACAGGGATTAATTTTTTATCCTTGGCCCTGTGAACTAAATCATAAATAACATGTCCTTCTCTCAGCAGTCGATCCATATTATAACTAAAATCATTAATGCTTTTCTGGGATACGATTGCAGAAGGACTTAGTTGAAGAAATTCTTCTTTGGTGTATCCCAATCTTGCACAGGCAACTTCATTTACTTCAATGAAATCGCCGTAAGATTTTTCATTTGATAGCTGGGTCACAAATACCGCATCGTTAGCATTATTAAAAAGCATTTTAAATTTGGATTCGCTTTCGCGGAGTTCAATTTCTGATTCTTTTCTTTCTGAAATGTCTTTTACAATACTAAGTGTAATTTTATTGCCATCCGGCAGTGTGAGGAATGAATTTGAAAATTCGAACCAGGATTTTCTACCGTTCCATAGAATGTTCTCACGTTCAAACAATGTTTTGAGTTTGTTATTACGAATGTCTCTCTGATATGCTTTCAGTGCGGCTTCCTGGTCATGGTGCGCATATACTATTGAAAACGGTTTTCCCAGAAGCTGATCTTTTCCCATCTGGAAGATTTTGCAAAATGAATCATTAACAAGTAGAATTTTTCCATCCTCATCAATAAGACGCATTCCGTCAACAGAAATTTCCCACAGTTGTCCGAACAGCAGATCAATTTTTGGCAATTCTTCCTTTAAAAGAAAATCATCTGTCATCTTAAATACCCGGCTTAAGAATTATTCCGATATTTTTATGTCCATTAATTCTAACAGAAAGCGGATTCTTGAATTGCAAATGTTTGGCAAACTCTAACTCCTGAATTGCAGGCTGCGCTAAAAGCCAATCCCAGTCTATAAATCCTATCTTGTGTGCGGCATCAACTGTAAAGTAACCAACGCGGAAGGAAGTAATATTCTGAAAGAAATGAGAACCCTGTGAAGGCTCAACTTCAAAATCTTTAAAGCCAGATTCAACAATTGCAGCAGCACCGGATATTTGATCCCATGTAACCGGAATTCCAAGCCAGGGATCGAGTGAACCCCATCTGCCTATCCCAATTAAGACATAAGGTTTCTTTTCATTCAGTAATTTTGAATTAAGCTTTGCAATCTCCATAGCTACAGCTTTACTTTTTCCCCTGTCAAATTTGTCATTATCTACCATTACTAAATCATAAATACCATCTGTGGCACCATTACCAAGAACCTGACTGCTCTGGCAGATAAGTTCCGCCGGTTTGAAATCAACTTTTAACTCATCCAGCTCTCTGCTGATAACAAGCGGACGCATTTGAAGCATTGCAAATTCTTTTGGCTTATCTGGCGGAACACTAAGGTTAACTGCAAATTCAATTTCAACCGGTGAACCCATTCCCCAGGTTCCTAAACCTAAAAGCATATTAAGAATTTCGGGAAGCGGAAACATTTTGTGTTTTAATATCGGTGCGAATGTTACAACGCGGACACCACTGCGGGAGATGCCATCATAAACTGCTTCATCTTCAGATGAATAAGTTGAACCAACGGAGTAAAGAGTTCCATCGGCTTCCGATTCAAGCAAATCAAATCTTTTAACTAATGGATCTTTTGTCGATTCGGGATGATGATCGAGTTTACCATTCAAATCGAGAGCAAAAAAATCCTGTTGTGCATGCATAAGAGTTTCTTTTGTTGAAAAGAACTGAAGCAAATGTTTTGGAAAACGGGGGCAGAATCTTACTGTGTTCCCGCCTTCAACAACAGTTTTACCAAGCCCTAAAGCTACCAATGCTATTCCATCATCAGATTTTTGAGGAGGTACAGGATAGAAGTTGAATGATTTGCCGACTCCTGCAAAATCAGGATAAAACTTTCCTTTATGTTCATAGCCAACGAGTCTCTGCACAATCACCGCCATCTTTTCTTCTTCCAAACGATAAGCAGTTGCTTTCATATAATCTTTTGCTTTTTGATGATATGTAGAAGCATAAACTGCTTTAATTGTCTGAAGAAGCTCATCGAGCCTTACGTTTATGTCCGGATTGCTATTCGGCAGCATATAAGTCTGATATACTCCGGCGAAAGGCTGGAACTGAGCATCCTCAAGAAGGCTTGATGATCTTACTGCAAGAGGTTCTTTTATTATTTCCAGAAAATCATACAGTTTCTGTTTTATTTCCTTTGGAAAGTGAAATGCCTCGATAAACTTCTGAGTGATTTTTATATCGTTCGTTTCATTAAAGGCAAAGCTTTCCAAATTATTATCGTGCATAAAATGATCGAAGACTTCAGTGCCTATAACTACAGCAGAAGGAACGGAAATCTCAACACCTTTAAATAAATACTTGATATTGTAGTTTGCAATTAAAGTATTAATAAATCCGAGACCACGTGCTTTACCGCCGAGAGATCCGCCGCCGATTCTAGCAAAACTGTTCTTGGGATCAAAAGTTTCTTTCCTGAAATCGGAAATCACTCCCTTGGCTCTTTCTTCAAGATAACTATTAATTGAATTGATGAGATCTTTTCTCAGGTGTTCGGGTGATTCAAAATCGGTTACTTTCCTTGGTCTGAGCTGATGAGCGAGATAAAATTCAGTTCTTGCTTTCAGCCATCTCGAAAAATGATTTCCTTCTGCGTGATGGAGAAGACTTTCTTCCGGTATTTTTGATATTTGATCGGCAAGCTCTCTTAAATTTACTGCACGACCGACTGCGGTTCCGTCTCCAAGCTCAAAAATGAAATCTCCAAAACCAAAATGGTCAAGCATAAACTCACGGAGATCATGCAACAATCTTGGAGAATTTTTATAAAGGAAAGATGCACCTATCTTTTTTACTTTTTCTTCAAGATTCTGATCGCTCGTTTGAATTAAAATGGGAATATCTTTATGTCTTTCTTTAACTGCTGTTGCAAATTTCAACCCTGCTTCCAGGTCACGAACACCATAATGTCTGAAGTTATTATCGGTAATAATCCCAAGAACATTTTCCTCATACATTTCAAAATAACGCCAGGCTTCCTCGTAAGTTGTGCAAAGAAGAATCTTTGGTCTTGCTCTCATTCTTAAAAACTTGTGAGTAATATTTATTCCTTCCTGGATCAGTCGCTGGGACTGGTTAAAAATTTCTGTGTAAACGAGAGGAAGGTAAGAAGAGTAGAACTTAACGTTATCTTCTACCAAAATAATAACCTGAACGCCGATATTCTGAGTATCTTCCACAACGTTCATCTTATCTTCGATATACTTTATAATTCCTATGAGAAGATGATAGTCGCCGTTCCAGATAAAAATTCTTTCAAACACGGAAGTGTCGTAGTGTGTGGTAAGCTCTTTTCTTTCTTTGTTATCGTATGCAAGCAATATGATCGGTAGTTCAATTCCCATATCCTTTGCCTGATTAGCAAATTTAACTACGTGCGTGTCCTCGATATGCAAAGTTGTAATAATCAAATCGAAATTGTGTTCTGCTTTCAGCAATTCAATTGCTTCTTCGCCGGTTGTTACGTGTGTTATTTCCGGTGCCTGACTCAGGTTAAGATTTTGATATTCACTTCTGATTAATTCGTATAGTCTTCCGTCTTCCTCAAAGAGATAATAGTCGTAAATGCTTGATACAAGAAGAATCTCCTGTATCTTGTAACGCATAAGCTTCTGGAATTTTTTTAGCCTGGCGTGAAATATGTTTTCCAGTTTGATTTCTTTTATTGAAAATTCTTTATCCATTTTAAGAGAGTAATTTTATGGTTTGATTTTTCTTACTGACTAATATAGAAAAAGAGCAGGTGAAATGCAGGGTTTTTCAGAAGTAAGAAGTCAGTAGACAGAATTCAGAATAAATAATAGAGGGATTCGATTAAAGACTATGACAGCTTGTTAATAGTTTCCCCTCCCTTTGGGAGGGGATAAAGGGGTGGGCCTATACTAACCCTTGGTCAATCATCGCATCTGCAACTTTTAAGAAACCGGCAATGTTTGCACCGTTAACATAGTTACCCGGGGCTCCGAATCTTTCAGCGGTTGTTATACAGGTATCGTGAATTCTTACCATAATTTCATGTAATCTTCTGTCAACTTCTTCCTTCGACCAAGGCAAGCGCATACTGTTCTGCGACATTTCTAATCCTGAAGTAGCAACTCCACCAGCGTTGGAAGCTTTACCCGGTGCATAAAGAATCTTTGCATCTCTGAAAATATTATAAGCTTCAATTGTTGTAGGCATATTTGCACCTTCGCAAACACAGAAGCAACCGTTCTTCAATAATTCTTTTGCATCTGCTTCAAAGATTTCATTTTGAGTAGCACAAGGCAGAGCAACATCAGCTTTTACTTCCCATGGTTTTTTTCCAGGGAAAAATTTCACTTTGAATTCTTTTGCGTAATCTTCTACAATATCTTTGTTGCTTGAACGTAGCTTAAGCATATAATCAACTTTTTCTCCCTTTACTCCATCAGGATCATAAATATATCCATCAGGACCGGAGAGTGTAACGACTTTTCCTCCAAGCTCGTTAACTTTCTGAACTGCACCCCAAGAAACGTTTCCAAAACCTGAGACAGCGACAACTTTTCCATCGAAGGAAGTCTTTCTTGTCTTCAGCATTTCTTCAGCGAAGTAAACACATCCATAACCTGTTGCTTCTGGTCTAACCAGCGAACCACCCCAGTTCAATCCTTTTCCAGTCAGCACACCGGTGAATTCATTCTTTAATCTTTTGTATTGTCCATATAAAAATCCGATCTCTCTTGTTCCTACGCCGATATCTCCGGCAGGGACATCAGTGTTTGGTCCAATGTGACGGAAAAGTTCTGTCATAAAGCTCTGGCAGAAACGCATGATTTCGTTATCGCTTTTTCCTTTAGGATTAAAATCAGATCCGCCTTTTCCACCGCCCATCGGAAGTGTGGTTAATGAATTTTTAAATACCTGTTCAAAAGCTAAAAACTTTAGTATGCCGAGAGTAACTGATGGGTGAAAACGCAGTCCGCCTTTGTAAGGACCGATTGCACTGTTCATTTCGATTCTGTAACCGCGGTTGATTTGAATTTCTCCCTGGTCATCCATCCACGGAACGCGGAAGATAATTAATCTTTCCGGCTCGATCATTCTTTCAAGGATTTTAAATGACCTGTATTCAGGATGACGCTGAAGAACGACTTCAAGTGATTCGAGAACCTCCTGAACAGCCTGATGAAATTCCGGCTCGTTGGGATTTTTTGTTTTTACTTCCTTTAATATTTTTTCTATGTATTCTGACATGTGAACCTCTGTGTATTAATTGTTTGACTTGTTGGTGATGAAATTATTGTAGTTAAAATTAAAAGATCAATTTCCCCAAATGATTTAATTGATAAATAAAAAATCTTCTTATTTGTCACAAGAAAATTACTAAATAGGCAAATCAAAACCTTAATTATCGGCACAAGCAATTGATTATTTTGATAAATATCACCTCTGGCATTTTCTGTGCTTCAGGTGAAAAATAGAATATTCTGCGTTTAATTGATAAATTGCAATAGTCTTTCTTCCAATTATTAATTAACAGGAGTTTTTATGGATAATACAATTCTTAAAGAGAAAATTAACCAGGCAGTTGAAATTCTAAAAGAAAAAAAGATTGATATGTGGCTGACTTTCGTCCGTGAAAGTTCAATGATGACCGATCCGGTGATGGATATGATTTCCGGAGTAAACTCAACATGGCAGGCAGCTTTTTGTATTAATAAAGATGGCGATACAACCGCAATAGTCGGCTCAATGGAGGAAGGAAATTTTAAGAAAGCAGGTCTGTATAAAAATATTATTCCGTATCTCAAATCAATCCGTGAACCTTTCAGAGATTACATCACCAGAAAAAATCCAGAAAAGATAGCTATCAATTTTTCAAAAACTTCTGTGCTTGGTGACGGTTTAACTTATGGTATGTACCAAATTCTTCTTGATCATCTTGAAGGAACAGAATATAAGAACAGACTTATCAGTTCTGAAGAAATTATTTCAGCACTTCGAGGAAGAAAATCCCAAACTGAAATTGCTTTAATGAAAGAAGCAATCAAAGAAACATTGAAGATATTCGATGAAGTAACAAAATATATGAAACCTGGAATGACCGAAATTGATATAGCAAATTATGTGAAGAAAGCTTTACACTGAAAAAGGATTTGAAGCTGCATGGGAAGAAATCATTGTCCTGCAGTGTTTGCCGGTCCGAATCCGAACGGTCCGCACGAAGGTCCAAGTGATAAAGTAATTACAAAAGGAACTGTTGTTAATATGGATTTCGGAATTAAGTATAAAGGTTATTGTTCCGATTTGCAGAGAACGTGGTACATTTTAAATGATGGCGAAACAAAAGCACCTGCACCAGTTCAAAAAGGATTTGATGTTATCCGGGATTCTGTGCAGAAAGTTGCTGATGCAATAAAGCCCGGAGTTAAAGGTGTTGATATGGATACAATTGCAAGATCGTACATAACACAAAATGGATATCCCGAATATCCGCACGGACTTGGTCACCAGGTTGGTAAAACTGTTCACGATGGAGTTGCAGGTATGTTTCCTGCGTGGGAAAGATACGGCAATGCACCATTTATGGCTTTGGAAGAAGGACAGATATTTACAATCGAGCCAAGACTGCCAATTGAAGGTTACGGCGTTGCTACAATTGAAGAAGAAGTTTATATAACTAAGAACGGCTGCGAGTTTATTTCTCCTCCGCAGAAGGAATTGATTTTAGTAAAACCGTAATTAAATATTTAAGATACGTAGAGACGACTCGATGAGTCGTCTCATCATTTTAAAACTCACAATTTCTTGTATACGCTTTTTGCAGCAGCTTAGTATACTCCTTAAAAGAAATTTCAACTGCGCCAAACATTTTTAAGTGCTCGGTCATATACTGCACATCGAGAAGAACAAAATCTTTTTCCTTCAAATGTTTCAGCAAAGCAATAAGTGCAGCTTTGGATGCCTGCGATACTTTTGAGAACATACTTTCACCAAAAATGCACCGCGAAATGTAACTCCATAAAGTCCACCGACAAGCTTTACCGTCTTTCCACGTTTCAACGGTGTGAATGTGTCCGCGTTTTTTTAATCTTCTGTAAGCAGCTTTCAGTTCATCAGAAATCCAGGTTGATTCTCTATCGGCACAACCTTCAAGAACTCCATCAAAATCAGAATCGAATCTTATTTCAAAATTTTTATCATCAATTGCTTTTTTAGTAGAGCGAGGAATGTTGTAATTATTGAGAGGAATAATTGTTCTGATTTCAGGTAAATACCAATTGATACTTCCAGTCTCAGCATCAGCCATCGGAAACGCTCCGCTTGCATACAGCCGGATCATATTTTCAGGCTTTAAGAGATCTTTCGGGTTGAAGTTTTCTTTGCTGTTCACAGTTATTTTTTCAATTATATGATTATTAACATAAGTATTCAATCGCTTTTGCTCAAATAATTTTGGTTTGATTAATGTTAGCTTCTAATCGTTTTATTTGCAGTATTACGTGCGTAAATTTACGCCTCATTTTTGAATTCTGTTTTTTAATATATCCTGTATGAATAAAAAAATTGCAGTAGTTGCTCTTGGTGGAAATGCTCTTTTGAGAGGTAATGAAATTGGAACAATCCAGCAGCAGGAGAAAAATACTTATGAGACTTTTATCCATCTCCTGAAGTTGCTTAAAGATGGCTATGAACTTGTGATAACTCATGGAAACGGTCCGCAGGTTGGAAATATAATGTTAAGGAATGAAGCTGGTTATAAAGAGTATAAAATCCCTCAAATGCCGCTGGATATTTGTGTAGCCGATTCGCAGGGTGGAATTGGATATATGATAGAGCGGCAAGTCAAGAATATCCTTCGTGAAAATAAAATTAGAAAAAACGTTGTTACAATTGTGACTCAGGTGTTAGTAGATAAAAATGATCCTGCATTTATAGAGCCAACCAAACCCGTCGGCAGATTTTATTTGAAAGAGGAAGCAGAACTTCTTGCCAGGGCCGGAGGATTAATTTTTAATGAAGATCCGAGAAAAAGAGGATGGAGGAGAGTTGTTCCCTCACCGGCACCTGTCGATATTCTTAACAGAAAGATAATCCGTGATCTCGTTAAGCGTGGAAATATAGTAATTGCAGCAGGCGGTGGCGGAGTTCCTGTTTTCAGAGATGAGAAGAAAAATCTTATTGGTGTTGAAGCTGTTATTGATAAAGATCTTGCTTCATCACTTCTTGCAGCAGAAATTGAGGCTGATGCTTTTTTCATTTTAACAGATGTACCGAATGTTTATTTAAATTTCCATAAACCGAATCAATCAAAGTTAGAAAGGATAACTGTAACTGAAGCTGAGAAATATCTAGAAGAAGGAGAATTTGCAGACGGAAGTATGGGTCCGAAAATATTAGCTGCCATTCAATTTGTAAAAAATGGAGGTAAAGAAACAATAATTACCGAATCAACTCAACTAATCAATCCTGATTGCGGAACCAGGATCGTTGCAGATAACCCTCAATCGTAAATTACTTTGAATAAATGTAGTTGTTCAAAACTTCAACTGTCAATTTGCAAGCCGACAAATCCAGCTCGAGTAAATCCCTCATCGCAACAACCCCGATAAGTTTTTCATTTTCTATAATTAAGATATGCCGGGTATTTGCTTCTTTCATTTTTGCAAGCACGGATTCATTCGCTTCATTTACATCTGCAATAATTAATTTAGTGCTCATTACATCTTCGACTTTTGTTTCTTCAAGATTTTTATTTTTTGCGATCACTCTTTTAACTAAATCTCTTTCAGAGAATACACCAATCAGCTTTCCTGAATCCATTATAGGAACAAGTCCAACTCCCTTTTCTGCCATATAAAAAACAACGTCTTTAATTGTTGTTCCTATATTAACAGTGTATAGCTCACGTTTAGAGAGTAGTTCTTTAATGTTTTCCATGATTGTTCCTTTATTTTTAATCTTAATATAAAAATTATCTTATCAGTTGCAAAGAGCAAAATATAATTCCCGATAAGCGATTTAATCTCTTAGAAGGATATCCAATCTTACAAAAAAAATGAAAATGAATCGTTTGTGCAGAGATAAGAGTTAATTTCTATTCAGTTCTCTGAATAAATTCTTTTATGATTTTATCATTTGAAGAGATGAGTTCAGCGGGTGTGCCAGTAAAATGAATTTTCCCCTCGTGCATCATTGCAACCTGGTTTGCTACATTCTTTACACTGTACATATCATGAGTTACTACAATCGAAGTTACATTTAATTTATCAGTAAGATCTTTAATTAAACCATCTATAGAATCAGACATAATCGGATCAAGCCCGGTAGTAGGCTCATCATAGATAATATAATCGGGATCAGTAATTAAGGCTCTTGCAAGACCAACTCTTTTTTTCATTCCTCCTGAAAGTTCTGCCGGTTTTAATTTTTGATCCCCTCCCATACCAACCAATTCCAGTTTTTCGGCAACTCGTTTATCTAATTCCATCCGCGAATATTTTTTACCTGATTCAACCAAAGGAAGGGAGATGTTCTCTTCTACTGTCATCGAATCGAACAAAGCAGAAGCCTGAAACAAAAATCCGAATTTTCTGTCTTAGAGTATAGAGTTCCTCCATAGTCATCTCATCAACTCTTTGCCCCTCAACTTTTACATATCCTTCATCCGGGATAAAGCAGCCCAACAATATGTTTTATTAAAACACTTTTACCGCAGCCGCTTCTGCCAATAATCACAATTGTCTCGCCGGTTTCAATTTCAAGGTTAACCCCCTGAAGTACTTTGTTTTCACCAAAAGATTTATGAAGGTTTTTAATTTCTATCATATTATTCTTTAATTATTACTGTTTAAAATAGATAAAAGACTGAGGATTATAAATTTGAATTTAAAATAAAAAACCGGACTGGAATTTAATCCCGTCCGGAAATTTTTATACCAAATTAGGAGTTTAGTTATTTACAATTATTGCTGCACCAAGCTGCCTGATCACCAACTCCAGCAACAAATCCCCTTGCGTAAGCCGTTAGAATTTCACCAGCTGTAAGTGTAATATTTCCTAAGTCTAAAACAACAGTGGATGTGCCGGCAATCTTACTTGCAAATTATATGTTCCGGCATCCAAAGGAGTAAAAGCTGTAAATCCTTTAAACGAGACATTACCAAAAACTACTGTTCCGTCAGCTAGCGTGATATCTACAGCAGGAGCATCAGGTGATAGGTGAATAAATCTTACATGAGCTTTACCTGAAGCAGGTGCTGCTAAGTTGTCTTCAAGAACTAAAGGTTCAATATTAGCAACTGAATTAACTGCAAATACTGAATAAGCCTTATCCTTCATAAAATTTATATTACCCTCAATTACTGTGGTTGAGGTGCCAGTAACATTAACTTTTATGTTTCTTGTACCACTTGGTAAAGTTACATAAGGAGTGTTTTGCAGGTAAGTCAGGTTTGTGCCTGCAACTGCATTATCAACAAGTATATCAACTCCAGGCGCATCAGGAGATGTATGAATAACCATTGTAGAAGAATTTGATGGAACCGGCTGCATTGGATCTTCTTCGTCATCGCAACCGATGAATGTAAATGCAGTTATCGATACTGCAAGAGCTAAAATAAGATTTCTGTGTTTCATTTTATTTTTTCCTTTTTTTTTAGATGAATTATTTAATACTTAGTGAACAAGTAGTAAAACACTCCATCCTCATTTGAAGTTCCATGCTACAGATTTTTTTCAATTTGTTTAAAAAACGCTGATTTGCTTTATTGAAGGGAAAAGCTAAAAATCGGTATTTATTTGACAAATAGCCGGATTTTTAAGAAATGCTTACCTGAAAATTTGCTTAAGATGGTGGTCCATATGATCAACATAATCTTTCATAAGAAAGAATAAAGTGGCAGCATTTTCGAAAGGATCTTCTGCATTTATTTTAATGTTCAGACTTTTATCTGGAGTATTTAGCATAATAAATAAAATATGCTCGTTGTAAACCTTCCATAAATTTACAAGCTGTTCTGTATCCTTTTCATTATAATTCTGAATTCTAACCCAATCATTCTGTGCATAGCCTTCCACAAAGAAAGGTTGGGGCATAAATTGTATTTTAATAAACCGGTGATGGTTGTTTGCTGCTGAGTCAACCAAGTGACCAAGCAATTCTTTTTTAGACCATTTGTCGGGTGCAGGTTTTCTTCTCAATTCTCCTTCAGGATATTTCAGAAATTCTGAGGGAGCCAGATTGATATGCTGCTGTAAACGATCAATAACTTTTTTTAAGTCTTCTGACATAAAAATCCTTTCTCGTTAAAATTATAATTTCCTTGCAACCACTACCACAGTTTTCATTGTTTCAACAACACCGGAGCCTTCGTTTATTGCTTCAAGAAAGATGATGTAGATTCCAATACGCAAAGTTTGCCCGTCATCGCCAATCCCATCAAAAATAACAGAGCCGGATGAACCGCTTGCCTGGTTATTTGCCAGAGATCTCACGAGTCTTCCTTTGTTATCAAATATTTTTATGCGAACCTGTGAAGTTGCCTGAGTTAATTTGTAATTGATGATTGCGAAATCTTCAAAGCCATCATTGTCCGGTGAGAATGGATTTGGTGAAACAGAAATATTTGATTCAATATTCGGATTAACTGTGTAAATACTGTTCTGGTTTCCGGGAGTTGCACCAATCGAATTAACAGAACTGCTCCAATTGCTTGGATCATTTGCACCGAGATTCGGATTTATTCTTTCAAGAGAAATATTTTTTGTTGAACCGAAATTATCGTTGTGCCATTTATCGGAATACCAAACTGAATCAATTACATTTCTCTTTCACATCTCTTAGACAGAATTAATTCGCCCGTATTAACCAAACCAAGACTTGAAACTCCCACAATTGTTTTAAGTACAGATTCATCCAATCCATATTTAATTATTACCAATGAATCAGCAGCCAATAAAAAGAAAGAATTGCCCGGTACTAATAAAGGAATTTGTGAAAGTTTGTAATTGTTTTCATTCTCATCAACTATTTCCCATCCACCAACGTTAACAGAATCACCACTCAGATTTACGAACTCAACAAACTCACTGTTATCTGTTTCCGGGTCAAACATAATTTCGTTAATGACAAGATCATTTCTTTCATAATCGGGAACATTGAGAATTGAGTTTGGCTCACCCGGGGTGCTTCCTTTCGGATTAAGCGATGTAGTCCAGTTTGTACTTTCATTTGTTGCTGCTTCAAGTGAAATTCTTTCAAGCGATAAACCTCTTCCACCTCCCCACGAAGATAAATAAAACAGGCTGTCGATTATTCCATTTCTAAAATCATAAATAACAACTCCATCCGAAGTATTACCTAGCGATCCAAAGTTTGTAAAGAAGACTTTTGCTGTTACTCCGGGATGAGCTGAGTTAAATGAAGTATCTTTTGCAATTACGATATACTCATCCGGCTGTAAAAAGAACATCATTATTTGTGATGAAACTTTTTGTGGGAGTTGTCAGCACATCGCTGATTGACCAGTTCTTTATATTTATTGTTTCTCCGGAAACATTAACAAGTTCAATCCACTCGGGCTTGCCGGTTTCAGTGTTATACATAATTTCGTTAATCAGCAAAATACCGGAAGGAAATCCCGGCTCCACTGATTTTTCAAAATAATTATTTAAAGTATCTTCATCTGATGAATAAACTATTCTAACCGCGGTTAATATTTTTGAAGTGATATTCGGAATTGGTGACGTTGAAGTAACATTTAAGGAATCACCTGCATTAAGATTTAATCCTGCTTCGATGCTAAGAAGCAGATCAACGACATTGTTTGTATCCGTATCGATATAAAACTCAACATTAAAATTATTTGCATCGCTGCTTCCGTTATTCCTGATGAAAGCTGAAATAAAAACGTCATCTCCCTCAACCGGAAAACGCGGATTGAAATTCATCCCGGCAACTGACAGATCAAACTGTTTTGGTGTTAAGCTGTTAATCCTTCCGGGTGTACTTTGCTCAATATCGAATGAAGTTCCCCAATTTGCCGGAAGGTTTGAACTTGCATTTACCGATAATCTTTCAAGTGAATAACCATTTGTTCCTCCCCATTGATTTGAATAAAGAACCGAGTCCATTTGAAGTCCGCGGTTATCCTTTAGTACCACACCATCGATATCATTATTCAAAGAAGGAAGTGAAAGAACAAAAACATCTGAAGGTATAAAACGATGGAAGTTAATAATATCAGCACTTCTGCTTAATACGAGAGACGAATTTGGCTCAATAAAAACATCCTCATTTATTAAAACGGTTGTTGGTGAAGTGTATACATCGTTTATTTCCCAGCCATTAAGATTGATAAGGGAGTTTGTTCTGTTAAAAAGCTCAATCCATTCAGGTTCGCCTCCAACCGGCGCATACATAATTTCGTTGATAACAACTGACTGAGGCGGTAGACCTGGTTCAACTGTTTTATATAATTTATTGTTTGTCGTGTCCTGATCCGAAGCAAACACCGCGTTAACAAAAAATCCACGTTGAGTTTGAATGTTCTCAATGAAAAAATTAAAATCATAAGTTGATGAATCATCAGAAGCAAGGGACAGATTTTGAAGCGTGGCTATCAGTAAATCAGGAATAGAATCAAGATTAGTATCTTCAAAAAGCTGCAATGCAAAATTTGCATCATTCTTCCCGAAATTTTTCACTTTTGTTCCGACTGAAACAGTATCTCCTTCAATAGGAAATTCCGGATTGAATAAAATTTCACTTACTGCAATATCAAAATCTTTTTGGGTTAATGAATTAATATATCCGGGAGTTGCTTTGAAAATAGTTTTTGACGTCCCCCAGTTTAAAGGATCAACACTAGATTCTTCAGTAGAAATTCTTTCAAGCGATTTGCCACCAATATCACCACCCCAGAAAGCAAGATAAGAAAGTGAGTCAATCACAGCTCCCAACGAATCTTTAATTATAACTGCATCGCCTGTATTGTTCAAAGAAGGCAGGTTGAATCTTATTATTTCAGATGGAACATTATAGAAATTCAATATAGATGAATCGGCAGTCAGAACTATAAATCCATCTGCAGGAATAAATTGATCTGCATCTGTGATTGTAACAGATGAAGCAGCATCTGAAAATTTCCATTTACTTAAATTAATTGGGGCAGAAGTGCGATTATAAAGTTCAACCCATTCCGGTTCGCCGGTTGATGGTGCATACATTATTTCATTAATAACGATCGATTGAGGCGGTATTCCGGGTGTAATTGATTTGTAAAATTTATTGTTTGAAGTATCCTGGTCTGAACCAAATACTGCTTCAACAAAAAATCCACGTTGAGTTTGAATATTCTCTGCTGAATAGTTAAAATTAAAAACTCCGGAATCGTTTACTGTAAGAAACAGACCTTGAAGACTTTCCAACATTAAATCAGGAATAGAATCGAGATTGGTATCTTCAAAAAGCTCCAATGAAAAATTTGCATTGTTTTTTCCTAAGTTTTTTACTTTTGCTGAGATTGATATTGTGTCCCCCTGAATCGGAAATTGAGGATTGAATAAAATATCGTCAACTGCAATATCAAAATCTTTTTTGGTTAAAGAGTTAATGAATCCGGGAGTAGCTTTGAAAAGACTTTTTGATGTTCCCCAGTTTGAAGGATCAGTACCTAGCTTCTTCAGTAGAAATTCTTTCCAGAGATCTGCCGCCAGTATTTCCGCCCCAGGTAGGAAGATAAGAAAGTGAATCAATCAAAACTTCAAGTGAATCCTTAATTACAAGTGCATCGCCGGTGTTATTCAACGCTGGAAGGTTGAATACAATTATTTCCGAGCCCACATTATAATAATTCAGGATTGATGAATCACTGGCTAAAACTATATAACCATTTTCGGGAATGTACATATCGTTAATTGTGATTGCGATCGTTGTCGCTGCATCTGATAATTCCCACTTTTTTAAATTGATTGGAGATGCAGTACGGTTATAAAGTTCAACCCACTCGGGCTCACCACTTGAAGGTGCATACATTATTTCATTTATAACGATATCGTTGTAATTGTTTCCGGGAGGAAAAACTATAAATGTTTTAATAAGCTGGTTATTGTCAGGCTTTTCATCCATCGTAAATAGTACTTGGCTGATGATTTGATAATTACCCGAAGGTAATGAGTTCATAATTGTGCTTGCAGTTATTGAATCACCTGAAGCAAGATTATTGTATTGCTGAGTAAAAATTATTTCACCGGGATCTGCTGTCGAATCAAAATTTGCGTCATTGTAAATTTCAATTGTGTAAATGTTCGCTGTGTTTGTACCAAGGTTTTTAACTTTTGCAATAACAGTTACATCATCTCCTTCAATAGGATTTGATGGTTGGAAAGTTAATGAAGCCATCTGTAAATCAAATTGAACAGGAGTAACTGAGTTTGTAAATCCGGGAGTGCCGTTAGCTACAAGAGCGTTTGCCCAATTAGTTTGAGAGCTGTCTTTAATCATTACCTTCTTTTCATCCGAATGACTCTGCACATTATTTGCCGAATAAAAGTATGCTTCAAGAGTATCATTGGCAGCATTGAGCAACCAGATCTGTCTGTTTTCAGTATTAGCCATTCCGGATGTACCAAATGAATTATCGGATATTTTTACAACAAGTGCTTCAGGAGGAATTAGCCCATCATAAATTCCAGAACCGATCTGGATAATCGCCTTCAAGGATAATCGCAAAAGATTTTGGAGGAAGGATTGTTCCTTCACCGGCATCTGTAATTATATCAGGATTGGAAGTAGAGTATTTTATTTTGTAGCCATTGAGATCAATACTTTCAGTTTCGCTGGAGTTGTATAATTCGATAAATTCATTTGGACCGGTCTGAGGGTAAAACATTATTTCGCTTAGAATCAGAGCAGAATCTGATTGAGGAATTACCAGAGGAGACAGTAAAAAAAATATTGATATAAATTTTCTTAACATTGTATTAAAATAGTCAATTTTTCCTGGCTGGCAGTTCTTTACTCATTAAAAAATCAAACAACCAATCGGGCATAAACTTTATAATTTTTGAGCCGATAACAATTGGCAGAGGAAACTGAATAATCCTCTTTTCTTTTTTTATTCCATTTAAAATTATCCTGGCTGCTCTATCAACATCCATCAGGAACGGCATTTGAAATTCATTCTTATCGGTCATTGGTGTTCTAACAAAGCCGGGTTTAACAATCACAACTTTTATGTTGTGTGGTTTAAGTTCGACTCTCAAACTTTCCAGAAGTAATGTTGCTGCTGCTTTGCTAGCATTATAGAAACCACTTTTTGGGAAACCCCGTGATTCTGCAAGACTTGATACTCCAACAATCATTCCTTCTTTTCTTTTTATAAAATCGGGTAACAACTGCTCAACACAATTTATAATTCCAAATGTATTAGCTTCAAAAATTTCTTTTGCTGTTGATGAGGAATATTTTCTTACATCTGCTCTTGAAGAAGCCCCGGCATTTAGAATTGCGATATCTATCTTTCCAAAATCATTTTTTACCTGTGCGAAAGATATTCCTGACCTCATCAATGTTTCCCACATCACATTTATAAGCTCTAACCTGAACTCCGCGTAATTTTTATTTCATTTACCAGATCGTTAAGTATATTTTCCCGTCTTGAGAGAAGTGCAATTGAGCAATTTTCCTTTGGCAGTAATTTTGCAAGGGAATACCCGATTCCGGAAGAGGCTCCGGTTAATAAAACTGTTTTGTTTTTGAAATCCATCTGTGCAGGGGGCATTTTATCGAAATTCAGGAAGGAATTTAAACAATTGGAAAGAGTATTTAAACTTTGTAAAAAAGAATCAATTGTTTATCTTTTCTCAAAAATTATTCCAAGTTAATGGACAAGCAAATTTTACCGGTTGGAAATATACTAGTCAGAAAAGAAATTGCTGAAATCCCCTTCAAATGCGACTTATTGAAGTGTAAAGGAGCCTGCTGCACTTTTGAAAGTCATTACGGTGCACCGATAACCTGGGATGAGGTGAATCAGATTAATCAAGTACTTTCATCTGTCATAAAGTATCTCCCGAAAGCACACAGAAGTGAAATCGAAGAGAATGGATTTTTTGAAATAAAAAAAGACGAGCCGCTGCTTCGGAGTATCGACAACCGTGCTTGTGTTTTTGTTTATTATGCTAATGGAATTGCCAAATGTGCGATGGAGAAAGCTTATTTCGATGATAAAACTGATTTCAGGAAACCAATTTCGTGTCATCTCTTCCCGATAAGAATTTCCGACTTCGGTGGAGATGTGCTAAGGTTTGAGCACCTCGATGAGTGTCAACCAGCAATTGAACTTGGTAAAATTGATAATACAACTGTTGCAGAGTTCTGTGAAGAATCTCTCAGCAGAAAATACGGCGAAGAATGGTATTCACAATTTAAGGAACTAATCGGAAAGTAAAATGCTAACACTTAGTCAACGATTATCACAACAGCAAAAACTTTCGCCGCAGCAGATTCAATATCAAAAGCTGCTGCAGCTTAATACTCTGGCGCTTGAGCAGAGAATTAAAACTGAGCTTGAGCTCAATCCTATACTCGAAGAGGAAATGGAATTATCTCAGGAAACCGATGATAAGGAGAAAGATAAAGAAGAAGATAATGCAACGGATGAAATTAATGATCCCGATAATGAAGAGTTTGACTTGAAAGATTTTATGAACGATGATGATTTTGATCACGAGAAAGTTTACCGCGGAAGTGATGAAGAGCAGTTTCATCCACTGGCGCCGGTAAGAGAAACGTTATCGGATCATCTGGTCGAACAGTTGAACATGCTAAACCTCAATGAAAATTTATTCAGACTTGGTGAGGAGATAATCGGTAACCTTGATGATGGAGGGTATCTCAAAAGAAGTCTTGAAGAAATATTGAACGAGCTTGAACTTTTTGATCATATCAAAATTAAATTTAGATGAATGCAGAAATTCTTCTGAAAAGAATTCAGCTTTTCGATCCTCAAGGAATTGCTTGCAGAAATCTTCAGGAATGCCTGCTGGTTCAGATACGTAACGGTAAAGATGTTGATGAGTATTATAAGTACATCGCTGATAAAATGCTTGTGGAGTTTTATGACGATTTCACCAAGAGAAGATTTGATATACTGAAGCAGAAGATGAACCTGAGTGATGAAACTCTCCGCGAAACTGTTAACCTGATTCAAAGTATGAATCCAAAACCGGGAGAAGGAAATATTGATTCTGAAAGGATGAACCAGATCTCTCCTGATTTCATAATAGAAAAAGTTGAAAACGATTATGTGATTACATTGAACGACAGAAGTATGCCATCGGTTACAATCAGCAGGCAGTACCTTGAAATGTTTGAAAGCAACAGGCGACGCGGCAAAAAATCTTCAAGGGAAAAAGAAACTTATAAATTCCTTCGTGAAAAATTTGAATCTGCAAAGTGGTTTATAGCCTGTATTCAGCAGCGAAGAGATACTCTGATGAAAATTATGCAGGCAATCTTCACAAGACAATATGAGTTTTTTGAGAAAGGACCGAAAGCTCTCAGACCAATGATTTACAAGGATATTGCCCAGGAAATAAATATGGATATCTCTACGATCAGCAGAGTTGTTAACGGCAAGTATGTCCAAAGTCCGCAGGGAATTCATGAATTGAAATATTTCTTCAGCGAAGGTCTTGCAACAGATAACGGTGAAGAAGTTTCGAACAAGCACATCAAAGAAAGACTTAAAGAAATAATTGACAAAGAAGATAAGAAAAAACCGTTCAGCGATGATAAGCTGGCAGAACTACTTAATGACGAAGGAATTCATATTGCAAGAAGAACTGTAGCAAAATACAGAGAGCAGTTAAGACTTCCGGTTGCGAGGCTAAGAAAAGAACTTTAATGAACCTGGTTCTTGATGTAAGTATCATCATCCTACTTTTTGCAATTTTCGGTTACACTCATTCTCTGCTTGCCTCGGAAAAGGTAAAGATTCAATTCAAAAAAATCTTTGGTGAATTAATCGCCTTTTACCGTCTTCTTTATAATCTCTTCGGTATACTCTCACTGTATTTAATCTATGAATTTTCGCCAAAACCCCTAATCATAATTTATGATCTACCTAATCCTTACGATATAATTGTGCTTAGTTCCACAGTTTCTATCTCTGGCGGGGGTATTATGGGTGTTTAGGTATATTTGCTTCAAAGAATTTTTAGGTCTGGATCAGATAAAAAGATTTATTGAGAAAAGATACACCACCGAGCTTGATGAAGAATTCACACTTCGGATTGAAGGTCCTTATAGATACTCAAGACATCCTATTTATTTTTTTTCAATCACTTTTTTGATGTTCAGACCGGTGATGCATTTGTTTTACCTCACATTCTTCATCTGCATAGTCGCTTATTTTTACATTGGTTCTTATTATGAAGAGAAGAAATTAGTGAGGCAATTTGGTGAGGTTTATGAAAAGTATAAAAAAGAAGTACCAAGAATTTTTCCGATTAAGTTATTTAAACCCTACAATCAAAAAGTTCTTGATGAAAGTTGAATAAGGAGAAATATGAGTCAAAAAATAAGATCAACAACGATACTTGGAATTGTTCACAACGGAATCGCGGCTCTTGGCGGTGATGGACAAGTATCAATTGGCAATACAATTATGAAGCACAATGCCTATGAAAATCAGAAAACTTTCTGAAGGAAAAGTTATTTGCGGCTTCGCGGGCGGTGCAGCAGATGCTTTTTCTTTAATGGAAAGATTTGAAGATAAGCTTCAGCAGTATCGTGGAAATGTTAGTCGTGCTGCGGTTGAGCTTGCAAAGGAATGGCGGACTGATAAAATACTTCGCCGTCTTGAAGCAATGCTGGCTGTCGTTTCAAAAGATACAGCACTAATTGTCTCTGGCAATGGTGATGTAATTGAACCCGATGATAAAATAGTTGCTATCGGTTCAGGTGGAATGTATGCTTTGTCAGCAGCAAGAATGCTTAAAAAATACAGCAAACTTTCTGCAAAGGAGATTGCTGAAGAGTCACTGAGAACCGCTTCGGAAATTTGTATCTACACTAATGATAAAATTAATGTTGAAGTAATTGAATAAGGGGCTTCGTTCCGATAAATCGGAACTACGCCCACTCAAGAGGGGCGAAGTTGAAAACGAAGAAATTGAAAGGAAAAAAATTTTTATGAATGAAAGATCAATGCAAGAGTTAACACCGAGTAAAATTGTTGAAGAGCTTGATAAGTATATTATCGGTCAGACTGATGCAAAACGTGCTGTTGCAATCGCTTTACGTAACAGATGGAGAAGACAGCAAATTGAAGATGTCCTTCGTGAAGAAATTCTTCCCAACAACATAATACTAATCGGACCAACCGGTGTTGGAAAAACTGAAATTTCCAGACGACTTGCAAAGCTTGCAGCAGCCCCATTTGTAAAAGTTGAAGCATCAAAGTTTACTGAGGTTGGTTACGTTGGAAGAGATGTTGAATCAATGGTTCGTGATCTTACTGACTTTGCCGTAAATATGGTAAAAGCAGAGAAGACAAAAGAAGTTCAATCCAAAGCAGAACATCTGGCAGACGAAAGAATTCTTGATATACTTATTCCACCTGTTCGTAAACCTCATCAACCAGTTCAGCCGGTACAGGTTCAGGCACAAACTGATGTTGTACAAAATGCTGAAGAAATTAATTCCGAAGAATACCAGAACAAGAAAACCCGCGAATGGATGAAAGTAAAATTGAAAAATGGTGAGATGGATGATAAACTAATTGAGTTTGATTCTCAGGCACCACCAGCAATTGGTATGCAGGTTATGGGTCCATTTGGTATGGATGATATGGGAATTAATATCCAGGAAATTGTCGGCAACCTGATGCCAAAGAAAAAGAAGAAAAGAAAAACCCCAATTTCTGAAGCAAGACAAATACTTGCACAGGAAGAAGCACAAAAGCTAATTGATATGGAAGCCGTCCAGCGTGAAGCTATTGAAAGAGTGGAAGAATCCGGAATAATTTTTATTGACGAGATCGACAAAGTTGCCAGCAGCGGTGGTAAAGGTCACGGACCGGATGTTTCGCGTGAAGGTGTGCAAAGAGATCTTCTTCCAATTGTTGAAGGAACAAATGTAAATACAAAGTACGGAGTAGTAAGAACAGATCACGTTTTATTCATTGCGTCGGGTGCATTTCACGTTGCAAAGCCATCCGATCTAATTCCTGAATTGCAAGGAAGATTTCCAATCCGTGTTGAGCTGAGAAGTTTAACTGAAGAAGATTTCGTTCAGATTATTACAACACCGCAGAACGCATTGTTAAAGCAGTATTCTGCTTTACTGGAAACCGAAGGAGTTAAATTACACTTTACAGATGATGGAATAAGAGAGATTGCGCGCATAGCAACAGAGGTTAACGAAGCTGTTGAGAATATCGGTGCAAGAAGACTTCATACAATCTTAACTACACTTCTTGATGAAATTTTATTTGATGTGCCGGATAAAGTTCCAACTGAAACAATTAACATCAACTCAGAATTTGTGAAAGAAAAGCTTGACAAGATTGTAAAAGACAGAGATTTGAGTAAGTTTATTTTGTAGTATAAAATAAAGGTTTTTATAAGGCGACTCAGAAGTCGATCTATTTAGGTTGCCTTTTTTATATCAGTCACTCAATCAATCTTCTACTCTTGCAACTTTAATTATTTCTTAAGATTTTACTCTTAAAGTAAATAAACATTACTCAAATGAAGGACCCAACACGGTTTTGCATTTTGTTTGCTATCCTTCTTTTATTTTTGTCACACCAGACATCTTCCCAAACTCATATCCCCGAAAAAATTCAATTCAAACATCTTACCAGAGAACAGGGTTTATCAGATAATTTCATCTGGTGTATGCTTCAAGATAGTAAAGGATTTTTATGGATTGGTTCCCCAGAAGGATTGAAACGATACGATGGCCGTAACTTTAAGATATATAAAAATTCAACCGAAGATGCTTTTAGTCTGGGGTCTAATTCTGTAAGGGCATTATATGAAGATAGATCAGGAGTACTATGGGTTGGCACTGGTGGGGGTGGATTAAACAGATATAATGCTACAGATGAGAATTTCACTAGATTTATTTTCAATCCTGATGATTCTACAGGTATAAGCTCAAATTACATTTATTTAATTTATGAAGATAAAGCCGGAACTCTCTGGATTGGAACTGATTTGGGATTGAATGTTTTTAATCGTGAAAGTGAACAATTTATCTTTTACAAAAATGTACCTGAAGACACAACAAGTTTAAGCAGTAATATAGTCACCTCCATTTACGAGGATACTAAAAGTAATCTATGGATTGGAACAATAGATGGGGGACTGAATAAATTTGATCGGAGTAAGCAAAAGTTTACTCGTTATCTGCATAATCCTAATGATCCAACAAGTTTAAGTCACAATAAAGTAACCGGAATTTGCGAGGACAATTTTGGAGTTATCTGGATATCAACTTTGGGAGGTGGACTTAACAAGTTAGTATATAAAGATGACAAACATCCACCTGTTTTTACACATTTCATATATAATCCAAATATTCCAGCTGGAATAAGTGATAATGATATTGCTTCTATGTACATAGATAAAAGTAATATTATGTGGCTCGGAACCTGGGGAGGAGGTCTAAACAAATTGCTTCCAAGTCTTAATCACAATTCTGATCCATCATTTATTTCATATAAGCATGATCCATCTGATCAATTTAGTTTAAATGTTGACAACGTCACTTACATTTATGAAGATAATTCAGGACTGTTGTGGGTAGCAACTTGGGGAGGAGGATTACAATTTTTTAATAAAAAACAGAAACAGTTCCTACATTTCAAACACGAGCCAAATAATCAATTCTCTCTTAGTTCAAATGCAGTTACATCAATTTATGAAGATAGATCGGGAACTTTATGGATTGGTACCTGGGATGGCGGTTTGAATAAAATGGATAGATTAACAAATACGTTTACTCATTATAAACACGATCCGGATAATCCCTTCAGTTTAAATGACAATACGGTATCAGCAATTTATGAAGATAGAAGTGGCATTTTGTGGGTTGGAACCTGGAACCGCGGTTTGAGCAAATTTGATAGACGAACAGGAAAATTCTATCATTATAGTCACGACCCATCGAATCCCAATAGTATTAGTGATGACAGAATTTTGTCAATTACTGAAGATGAATCAGGTGCATTGTGGATTGGAACATACTATGGTGGATTAAATAAATTTGAAAAAAATAGTGAAAGGTTTAGCCATTTCAGGTATAATCCTGATAATCCAAACGGGTTAAGTTCAGCGGATGCACACGTACTGTTTATTGATAATTCCGGAATTCTTTGGATTGGGACAAAACAAGGCAGTGGGTTAGATGCTTTGGATTTACAAAAGGAGAAGTTTTTTCATTATAAAAATGATCCGAGCAATGTAAAAAGTATAAGTAGTAATAAAATCTCTGCAATATATGAAGATAAATCTGGGATTTTATGGGTCGGAACTCAGGAAGGTGGATTAAATAAACTTAACAGGAAAAACGGTCAGTTCAGGCATTTTAAAATGGAGAATGGTTTGCCCAGTGATTTTATAACGGGAATCTTGGAAGATGATCGTGGTAATCTCTGGCTAAGTACTACTAATGGATTGTCAAAATTTAATTCCCGATCAGAATCTTTTAGGAACTATGATGTTGAAGATGGACTTCAAAGCAACGAATTTGAAGAATTGTCAGCTTGTTGTAAAAGTAAAACTGGCGAGTTGATTTTTGGTGGGATTAATGGATTTAATATTTTTTATCCTGACAGCATTATAGATAACACCCATATTCCACCGGTTTACATTACTGACTTTCAATTATTTAATAAACCAGTTGAAATAGGTTATGATAGCCTTAGCAGAAGAACAATTCTAAGCAAATCCATAATTGAATGTGAAGAGATTGAACTGTATTACGATGATAAAGTATTTTCATTTGAGTTCGCCGCGTTGGATTTTCAGGCACCAATGAAGAATAAATACGCATATAAAATGGAAGAGTTTGATAAGGACTGGAACTATACTGATGCGATCAGAAACCTGGCAACATATACCAACTTAAATCCCGGAGAATATATTTTCAGAGTTAAGGGATCAAACAATGATGGGGTGTGGAATGAAGAAGGCGCATCAATAAAAATAATTATTCTACCTCCCTGGTGGCAAACCAATCTTGCTTACTTAATTTATATTCTTTTATTCGGAAGTATAATCTATTTCACCTGGAAAGCACAGCTTAGAAGGATAAGAGTTAAACACGAATACGAAATGAGCAAATTTGAAGCACAGAAGCTCCACGAAGTAGATGAACTTAAATCAAGGTTCTTCACGAATATCTCTCACGAATTCAGAACACCTCTTACACTCATTCTTGGACCCGTTAAACAGGCAATAGAAAAAATAAAGGATGAGAAGACTAAAGATGATCTTAGTATTGCTCATAAAAATGCGAACAAACTCCTGGGGCTAGTTAACCAGCTGCTAGATATCTCCAAACTTGAATCAGGTAATATGAAGCTCCAGACAAATCCTATAAACTATATTCCACTATTAAAAGCGTTGACTTTATCATTTGCTTCTTATGCTGAGAGAAAAAGAATTACTCTTAAAGTTCAATGCAATCGAGGATGAAGTAATTGTTTACCTGGATAAGGATAAAATCGAGAGGATTATAACTAATATCTTGTCAAATGCATTCAAGTTTACACCTGAAGGTGGAAGAATCATAGTGACTTTGAGTAAAGATGATAAATACGTAAATACAATTATTAGCGATACCGGCATTGGCATTCCGAAAGAAAAGATGTCTAAAATATTTGATCGTTTTTATCAGGTGGACGGAAGTCACACAAGAGAGCAGGAAGGAACGGGTATCGGTTTAGCATTAACAAAAGAATTAGTTGAACTTCACAAGGGAAAGATTGAGGTTGAGAGTGAAGAAAGCAAAGGAACAACATTTACAGTAAGAATTCCACTAGGTAGAGAGCATCTAAAAACGGAAGAGATTATTGAAAACGCGCAGAAGTTCGGGGAAGAAGAGATAAAAGTTGAGTTTGATGAGAAAATCGAGAAAAAAGTTAAGCAAAAAATGGATGTTGAATTATTTGAGAATGAATCTCTCCCTTTATTACTGATAGTTGAAGATAACTCTGATGTAAGAAATTATATAAAAGATAATTTGAAAAAAGACTATAGAATTCTTGAAGCAGTAGATGGTGAAGATGGCTGGAACAAGTCCGTTGAACAAATACCTGATCTGATTGTAAGTGATGTAATGATGCCTAAGATGGATGGATTCAAATTATGTGAGAAACTCAAAACAGATGAAAGGACCAGCCACATACCGGTGATACTACTTACTGCAAAGGCGTCGAAGGAAGATAAGCTGGAAGGATATGAAACCGGAGCCGATGAATATTTAATGAAACCATTTGAACCGGATGAACTGAAAGCAAGAATAAAAAATCTTATAGAACAAAGAAAGAGACTGCACGAGCATTTTCAGAAGAAAGGAATATTTGAAGTTTGAGCAGTCAAATATCACATCCATTGATAAGAAGTTTATGCAAAGAATAATTGGAGTAATTAAAGATAATATTTCAAATGAGGAATTCAATGTTGAAATGCTCACAGAAAATATAGCAGTAAGCAGATCACTTCTTAATAAAAAAGTTGTTTCATTAACGGGAGAACCACCGAAAGATTTGATAAAGAGGATAAGGCTTACAAAAGCTGTTGAACTGATAGAAAAGAAATTCGGAAATCTCTCCGAGATAGCATTGGAAGTCGGTTTTGATAATCCTGCTTACTTTTCAGAATGCTTCAAGAAACAATTTGGTGTTCCCCCTTCGCAATATCAGCGTAAATCATAACTAACATTCCGAATGTACGTCAGGCAGGCAGGGACCAATATGTAATTTCTACCTAAAAATTACCAACGGTTGATAATTACAAAATTCTTTTTCATACGAATTACAAAAAAGTGTAAGTTTTTTACAAATATCTGGTAGATATCCCTTCCTATAAAACTTATCATATATCTGAAAATAATTTTTATTCATTGGTCTTGAAAACCAAAAACAGGATTTCAATGTATAGTCTTTACAATGGCATAAATGCTACTGAATTAGAACCATCTGAGTTTTCGGTGGGTCAGAATTACCCAAATCCATTTAAAGAAAAGACGGTAATAAAATACTGTGTGGCATATAAAACCAGAGTGCAAATAATAGTTTATAACTCTGAAGGCAAAGAGATAGAAAAATTAGTTGATGAAGAAAAGAAACCCGGCACTTATGAAGTTGAATTTACAAACGTAGAGACGGGGCATGCCCCGTATCTACAAGACAAACGTTTACTTACCAGCTAGAAGCCGGTGATTACAAAAGCGAAAAGAAAATGGAACTAATTAAATAAAAATTTAAAAAAATTTTATAGGAGGTTCGTTATGAAAACCGTGTTACAAACTTTGCTTTTCTTGTTGCTGGTAAATCAAATATGTTTTGCACAGTGGTATCAGCAAAACAGCGGAACAGCAGTAAATCTAAACTCAGTTTATTTCGAAAATGCAAATAATGGTTGGGCTGTTGGAGATGGTGGAACTATCATTAGGACCACAAACGGCGGAACAAACTGGATTACACAAACAAGCGGAACAACTCAGCACCTTCAAGATATTTGTTTTATTGATGTAAATACTGGTTGGGCTGTCGGTACCAGCTCTGTTTTTATGGCCATTTCCTCTTTCTGATTCTTCTATTATTTTGCGTACACAGACGGTGGTATGTCGTGGGCAAGACAATTGCATGACATAACACATGCTCTCTTGGGTATTTTTTTTGCTGATGCGAACTATGGTTGGGCTGTTGGTGGTGATGGCACAATCCTTAGAACCACAAACGGTGGAACAACTTGGACTTTGCAAACAAGTGGAACGACAAACCACTTATTTGGGGTATATTTCACAGATGTAAATAATGGCTGGGCTGTGGGAGATGCTGGAACAATTCTAAATACTACAGATGGAGGAAATAATTGGACTGAACAAACAAGCGGAACATATTCCTTTTTGTATAGTGTTTGCTTCGCAGATGCTAATAAGGGATTCGCTGTCGGAGGTCATGGTAGTCCTTCGTGGAGCTTTTATGGAGAAATCCTGGGCACGACAGATGGAGGAATCAACTGGTCAACTCTGGTAGGAACAAATGAGATTCTGTGTCCAGAGCGTTTACTTCTCAGATGCTAACAATGGAATTGTTGTGGGAGCTCCTGGTCCAATGTCTGCAGGGGCTGGTTTTATTTTTCGCACAACTGATGCTGGTGCAAATTGGATAGAACAGACAAGCGATACAATAAATAGATTCAGTGGAGTATATTCTATAGATGCGCTAACAAGCTGGGTCGTCGGCCACAATGGCACTATTCTCCACACAACCAACGGCGGTGTCCCTGTTGAACTTATATCATTTACAGCAACAGCAAACGGTAAAGAAGTAATACTTAACTGGGCAACAGCAACAGAACTAAATAATCAGGGATTTGAAATACAAAGAAGCACAGAAGGAGAAGAATTTTTCACTGTTGGATTTGTTAATGGTCACGGAACGACAACTGAACAGCAGAATTACAGCTATGCAGATAGAAACCTTGATGATGGAAAGTACTTCTACAGATTAAAGCAGGTTGATTATGATGGAAGCTATGAATACTCAGATGTAGTAGAAGTAGATTTTAGAGCATTCAACTCATACCTGTTAGAACAGAACTATCCTAATCCATTTAATCCTACAACAACAATTGGATTTGGAATACAAAATAAATCCAACGTGAAGATCACAATTCTAAATGCAATCGGAGAAGAAGTAGCAGTGGTACTGAATGAAGAGAAGGAAGCAGGATTTCATCAGGTAGAATTTAATGCTGCTTAGTTTGCCAAGCGGAGTATATTTCTATCAGACTGCAAGCAGGAGATTTCATCAGGACTAAGAAAATGTTGTTATTGAAATAATAAATAAAATTGTTTTTACCCTCCTGCCTGAGGGAGGGAAGTGTTCTTTGGAAAATGAATTATCTCTCTAAATTGAATTATTTAACAACCATAACTAGGAGGTTACAATGCGAGTTAATTTATTTCAAACTGTTTTTGCTCATAACCGTTTTGTTTTTGAGCAGTGCTAATATGTTCGGTCAAGTAGACTGGACAAAGTATCCGGGAAATCCTATCCTTACAGGTGGACCAAGTGGTAGCTGGAACCATAATGTGGTCGAAGCAAGTGTTTTGTATAATGCCGACTCTTCCAGATTTGAGATGTGGTTTGTAGCTACATCTGGTAGCCCGGTATTTCCCTACCGAATAGGATTTGCGACATCAATTGATGGCTTAACCTGGGAAATGCACCCTGATCCCGTTCTTAATCCTGGTAGCGCAGGCGAATGGGATGCATATACAGTAGAATTTCCCTATGTAATTAGGGAAAACGGAGAATACAAAATGTGGTATTCTTCAGGTGGGTCTAATTATATTCAATACAAAATTGGACTTGCCACTTCATCCGATGGAATTAACTGGACAAAATATGCCAGTAATCCAATTCTTGGGTTCGGAACAGAACCTTGGGAAGCTGGTGGTGTAATGGCTTGCGCTGTAATGCCGGTTTCAGGTGGATACAAAATGTGGTACACAGGTTTAACTACAGCCGGAATAAATGGCACCTGTTCTATAGGCTATGCGAATTCAACTGATGGAATTTCATGGCAAAGGAATAATAATCCCGGTATTAGTACTAGGTAATCCGGGGGAATGGGACGATATATGGGTATTAAATCCAGAGGTTCTGCTTATTCAAGATCTTTATTATATGTGGTATGTAGGCGCAGACAACAATTCATTTTTATTTGAAATTGGTTTAGCTACTTCGTACAGATGGCATTAACTGGGAAAAATATGAAGCTAATCCTGTTTTACAACCTTCTCCGGGTCAATGGGATGGGAATAGTGTTGGATGCGGTACTGTATTATTTATAGGAGATTCGTTGAGGATGTGGTACATGGAGAGGGCACTTTCTGGCAAATAGGACTTGCGACATCATTTCCAGTTATTCCAATACCTGTAGAGCTCATATCATTTACAGCAACATCGAATGGCAAAGAAGTAATTCTTAACTGGACAACTGCAACTGAACTAAATAATCAATTGTTTCGAGAGTGCAAAGAAGAGTTGCTGAAGGAAGCGATTTCGCTACTAGTTGGTTTTATTTAGGTGAAGTGGAAAACTATAAATGACAGAGATTATACATATAGCGATAAAAATCCTTGACTGATGGAAAATACTCTTACAGACTTAAACAAATTGATTATCAGCGGTAGATATGAATATTCAGATATAATCGAAATTGATGTAAGAAGTCATTCAATGCATACTTGCTCTTGAGCAGAATTATCCAAATCCATTTAATCCTGTAACAACAATTGGATATGGTCTTAAAGAAAAGTACAAATGTCAAGGCTTACATTTACTTAATCGCAATTGGAGAGGAAGTAGCAGTGGTAATGAATGAAGATAAAGAATAAGGGATATCATAAAGTAGATTTAAACGCAACGTAATTTAGCCAAGCGGAGTTTATTTCTATCAGGTTAGAAGCCGGAGAATTCACGTGCAGAGAAGAAGATGGTTGTTGATGAAAGTAAGTAGGATAGAAACGGAATTTGGAAGAGGCGGGATGATATCTCGCCCAAATTAAAATTTTTATAGGAGGAGTTATGAAAAAGTTTTTAATGGTAATCATAAGTTTTATGGCTTTTACCATAACAGAGTTTGCACAATTGAAGGAGTATGAAACCGCAGGAGAATTTTTCTCTAAAGTCATTACTCACGAGAAGACAGCGCAGTGGCCGCCACAATCTTTTTACCAAAGAAAAGCTGAATGGCAATGGATTGTTGATTCTACTTGGGGTCCTGGGGCTAGTACGGCTCAAAAGCTTCAAATATTTAATACTTATGCAAATTTAATTCAAAATAAATTCGCTTTATTTTATCGTTTAAACCTGGATTGGGATTCACTAAGAACTTTTTGGTTTTCACAAAATTACTGATAATACAAGCAAAGGCGGATTTCATCAGATAATGAGTCATTTAGCGTGGACACTAAAAGACGGACATTCAGCTTCTTGGGATGTTGATATTTCTCATATGCCGCTAAATCCAGGAACCCCATTATTCCTTATACCTTGCTATGTTATTTGGGATGTTAGCCATTTCGGTGCTAGTTTAACTGCAAATAGTGAAGGTGAAATATTCGTTTTTAAAACTATCGATAATCATCCATGGGTTTGGAACCGGGAGATGTGATACTTGGATATGAGGGCGTAAAGTGGATGGAGATAGTAGAAGAGTTAATGGATTTTCATATACCAATTTATGGTCAAAGTTCTACTAATGAAGAAGCTAGAAATCACGATTTGCTAATAAGTGCAGGAATGAATTGGCATATGTTCAGCACAATAGATATTATTAAATATTCCACAGGAGATACATTACATTTATCCCTGGAACCAATGCTTCAAATTCCTCCTGGAGACATAACATTTCCTGAACAAATGGATATACCGGGTGTTCCAAAGCCTGACTACGGGCAAGGTGAACCAGGTTCTTATGGAATAATAGACAATCTGAATATTGGATATATTTATATATATAATCATATAACAGGATCACCAACAATAAATCAAATTTTTCTTGAAGCTGTCCAGAATTTATATAATACTGACGGTTTGATAATAGATTTAAGAAGTGATGTGGGTGGTTATTTTGATAAAAATCTAAATGGTGGATTAGACTTACTAATAAATAAAACAATTACTGAACTCAAGTTTGTTATTAGGTGTAACCCGACGAATTTATATTCTTTATGCGATTACTACCAGACGTGGTTTAATTTTACTCCTAATTCTCAGACTTTCTTCCAAAAGCCTATTGCAATATTATTAGGACCAAAGTGTGCGAGTACGGGCGATATCACTGCCTATAGATTAAAGTCCTTACCAAATGGAAGGTTTTTTGGAAGAACATCTTCCGCAGCTGTGGGAGGGTCAGAAGGTTATTATGATTTTCCTCGACTTCCGAGTTATCCCGGTTGGGTTTTTTATACTCATACAAGAGAAACCTATCATCCCGATTATCCATATCAATATTTATCCGGTAAAGATTTTCCAGTTGATAAAAAAATATGGTTAACAAAAGAAGATGTTGCAAACGGATATGATACAGTGGTGGAGGAAGCAGTAAGTTGGATAAATAATCTATCGTATTGCTTCAATGCAACGATCGATAAATATTACACACAGGATGAAATTGAAATTACTGCTGATGTTAAGAATCCAAACAATCATTCACTTTCAATTATTGCATACATACTTAATAATGACATAGTTATCGACTCACTTGATTGCGCTATTGTAGAGAATAAAATCTCAGAAACCTGGAGCGTTCCAGGAAATAGCGAGGATTTTTATTCTATAACAATCAATACAAAAGATAATGAAGATAGCACAGTTCATACTTTACCAAACATAGCAAGATTTACAACCGCAGGACCTGTTGTAATTGATTCTTTAATGGTCACGTACAATCCTTTCCCTAGAACGTATACAGTTAAAGCTTCCATAAAAAATGATGGTCAAACTGTTACAGTAAAAAATCTTTTTATAACTATGTCAACTGAAGATAGTTCAGTAACATATATTAATGGTTCTTTGAGTGTTGATAGTTTGTCGCCGGGTGAAATTGTAGTACCTACCGGTAGCTTTACGGTCAGGGTTGATACAAATTATTTTTCCAGTCTGTTCAATTTTAATTTTGATATTAGGAGCGATGACTGGTTATACTGGCAAGATTCGGTTACATATATTGTAACAGGAGTTGAAGAAGAAACTACTCTGCCAACAGAATTTGCACTTGAACAAAATTATCCCAACCCTTTCAACCCAAACACAAAGATCAGTTGGCAGGCGCCAGTTGGCAGTCATCAAACTTTGAAGATCTTCGACATCCTTGGTAACGAGATTGCTACTCTTGTTAATGAGTACAAACCAGCGGGAAAACATGAGGTCGAGTTTGATGCTTCCACTTTACCAAGTGGCGTGTATTTCTATCAACTAAAGGCAGGTGAATATGTAAATACGAAGAAGATGTTATTAATAAAATAAAAACTTAAAAACGTTTAGAGTGCTCAATCATATTGCAACACTCTTGCGACTGAACACTCTGATAATTTAATCAATCAATTATATTAGGAGGTTCGATATGAAAAAAAATATTTTCAAATTGTTTTTGCTCATTGCAGTATTGGTTATGAGCAGTGGTGATATACTTGCCCAGGTAAACTGGACGAAGTATACTGGAAATCCTCTCGAGTCATTAAATGGTGCACCTGGCTCCTGGAACCGTAATGTGGCCGAAGCAAGTGTTTTGTATAATGCCGACTCTTCCAGATTTGAGATGTGGTTTGTAGGTACCTCTGGCAGCCCGGTGTTTCCATACAGGGTAGGATTTGCCAAGTCCTATGATGGTATAACCTGGGAAATACATCCTGATCCTGTTCTCAATCCTGGTAGCGCAGGCGAATGGGATGCATATACTGTAGAATTTCCTTATGTAATTCGGGAAAACGGACAATATAAAATGTGGTATTCTTCGGGTGGGTCAAATTATATTCAATACAAAATTGGACTTGCTACTTCACTCGATGGAATTAACTGGACTAAATATGCCAGTAATCCAATTCTTGGATTCGGAACAGAACCTTGGGAAGCTGGTGGTGTAATGGCCTGCTCTGTAATGCCGGTTTCAGGTGGATATAAAATGTGGTATACAGGGCTTACTACTGCAGGAATAAATGGCAATTGTAGTATAGGCTATGCGAATTCAACCGATGGAACTTCTTGGCAAAGGAATAATAATCCGGTATTAGTACCAGGTAGTCCCGAGGAATGGGACGATACATGGGTATTTAATTCAGAGGTTCTGCTTATTCAAGATCTTTATTATATGTGGTATGTGGGTACAGACAACAATTCATTTTTATTTGAAATTGGTTTAGCTACATCATATGATGGCATTAACTGGGAAAAACATTCAAGAAATCCTGTTTTACAACCTTCTCCAGGTCAATGGGATGGAAGTAGTGTTGGATGTGGTACCGTGCTATTTATAGGAGATTCTTTATGCATGTGGTACCACGGAAATGATTCTTTCTGGCAAATAGGTCTTGCAACATCATCACCTTTTATTCCGGTTCCAGTGGAACTCATATCATTTACAGCAACATCGAATGGCAAAGAAGTAATACTTAACTGGTCAACTGCAACAGAACTTAATAATCAATTGTTTGAGGTGCAGAGAAGTTTTGAGGGAAACGAGTTTGCTACAATAGGTTTTGTTTACGGCAAAGGGACAACGACTGAAAGACAGGATTATACATTCAGCGATAAAATTCTTGCCGATGGGAAATATTCTTATCGTCTGAAGCAGATTGATTACCTGGGGAGATATGAATATTCAGATATAATCGAAATTGAGTTAAGAGTATTTAACTCCTACCTGCTTGAACAGAATTATCCCAATCCATTCAACCCAACAACAACGATTGGATTTGGTACAAGAGAAAAATCATTTGTAAAAGTTGTAATACTAAACAACATTGGCGAAGAAGTAGCCTTAATTGTAAATGAAGAAATGGAATCAGGATACTACTCCGTTGAGTTCAATGCTGCGAACTTGCCAAGCGGAGTTTATTTCTATCAGCTGAAGGCAGGAGAATTTGTTCAGACAAAGAAGATGTTGCTGTTGAAATAGAGTAAGATTAAGTTTAAGAGAAAGAGTAAGAATTTAAACTCTCACTCTTTCTCTTACTCATACTCTTTATCTGAGGAATTTCTCAAACCACTTCCTCCTCATCTCATCAACTTCTTTGCGGTGCTTTTTCAAAAAGTGATCGCCGCCTTCAAGCATCACGAGTCGAAATGGAATTTTTAAGTCTAAGCATATGTAAGAAAGATCAATTGAATCGTGAGGAAGAACTCTTTCATCGTTTGTTCCGTGAATAATTAATATCGGTGTGGTTTTAGAAAGCTTCTCAGGAAATTTTACAATCGAACGGCTTTCACATTTTTCATAAAATTCTTTTTCCTTATACTTACCGAGAGTAACTTCATATAACCTTCTCATAAAAGGACTTTCATCAGAACTGCATCGTAAGTTCGCAATTCCTCCAGTTACTATTGCACACTTAAACCGCCGGATAGCAAATTGGTTCGGGTTAAAGCAAGATAAGTCATCATTCCACCACGGCTCCAGCCTTCAATTGCCCATCTGGTTGTATCGGCAATTTCAATTTCATCTGCTAAAGGAATTAAATTCAGAACATCATTAACATCATCACCGCCAAATTCATCCTGTCCTTCCCCGCCATCATTGCCGCGGTATTGAGTTGCAAAGACAACATATCCCCAGCTTGCAATCTGTCCAAAGATTCCTCTCGCTGTAAAAGAATCAATAGCACCTTTGTTTCCAATTCCTCCACGGTTCCAGATAACGCAAGGATATTTTTTTGATTTATCAATTGGATAAGAAATGTACCCCCTAACTTTCAATCCGTCTGATGAATAAAAAATCTTTTCAGTAACTGTATTATCCAGCACTTCCTGTCCCCATCCGCTGGCAATCATTTTATTCTGGGATTGAGTGAGAATTATTTCTTCTCTTTCAAGAATTGTAGGCTTTTCTTTGCTCATAGTAATTCTGGATTAAATTTAGGATGCTATTGACTATATTAGCTCCTGCAAATATCGGGATTTATCCAATGGGTAAAAAGAATAGAAAAAAAAAGCAGGAAGAATCTGCATCTCCAAAAAAAAGTTTAAAGCCGCTAATCGTGAAAATCGGAATAGCAACTGTAGCATTAATTGTTGTATTCTTTTTCATCCTTAACAACTGCGATGATGAAAGCACAAATATGCAATACTACAAATTTAAAAAAGAGGGCGAACTCACTTTTACTGACTCAACAGGGAACCCGATTTTAAAAATTGATATCGAGATTGCCGATAACGATTATGAACGACAGCTTGGATTGATGAACAGAGAAAGTATGGAAGAGATGCAGGGGATGCTATTTATTTTCCCGGAAGAAAGATTTCAATCCTTCTGGATGATGAATACTCTTTTTTCTCTCGATATTCTTTTTATTAACAGTCAAAAAGAAATAGTCACAATCCATAAAAACACAAAACCACTTTCAGAACAAAGTTATCCTTCATCAGAACCAGCTATTTATGTGCTTGAAGTAAATGCGGGATTTTGTGAAAGGCATGATGTTAAAATGGGTGATAAAGTTTTCTGGATAGGAAGTAAGCTGTCAATTACCAATGATAAATTCCAAAACCAAACACCAAATCACAAATAAATTTCAATAAACAATTTTCAAATACATGTTTGGGATTTTGAATTTGCATTGGTGCTTATTTAAATTTGAGCTTGAGATTCAGATTTAAGCTTTGCCGTAAAGCTTATCTTCCACAAGCTCGCAAATGATGTGCGCTACTGTGATATGTCCTTCCTGAATCCGCTGAACATTTGAAGAAGGAATTGCTATTGGTAGATCAACAACATCTTTTAGCTTGCCGCCGCTTCCACCAAGAAACCCGATAACCTTCATCCCCTTTTTATGAGCCATCTCAACAGCTTTAATAACATTTGGAGAATTGCCGCTTGTGGAAATTGCCAGCAGGACATCTCCTTTAATTCCTAAACCTTCAACATTTCTTGCAAACACATTTTCAAAACCGATATCGTTTCCACCGGCAGTCAGATTAGATGTATCAGTGGTAAGAGCAATTGCAGGAAGAGCTGGTCTTTGTATGTGATGACTTAATCTTACCATTAGTTCAGTTGCAATGTGCTGGCAATCTGCTGCACTGCCGCCGTTACCGCAAAGTAAAAGTTTGTTCCCTGAATTGTAACACGCAGAAAGCAAGTCAACTGCTTTGAGTATATCATTCGTTAATTGATCTCTTATTTTGAGTTTTGTTTCAGAACTTTCATTTAAAGAATCGATTATAAATTTCTTTGCATCCATATTTAATTAATTTAAGTAGTGATAAATGATTGGAGTGATGCCTATAAAAACTATTAAACTTCAACAGGTAGTTTTTTGTGAATGGCACTTGCAAAATCTTTTATAAGATCCCAGTTATTTTCATTCTCAAAAAAATTACCCGTTACAATAATGCTTGCACCGTTATCAACTTTTCTTCTGGCAATCTGCGGATTACGGATTCCACCGCCAACTATGATTGGAATGCTGCATTCTTCTGAAACTGCTTTAACCATTTCATCCGGGACTGATTCCTGCGCCCCTGATCCTGCTTCAAGATAAATAAATTTCATTCCGAGATATTCACCGGCAAGTGCTGTGGCTGCCGCAATTTCGGGTTTGTTTCTCGGCACTGGAAGACTCCCACTCATGTATACAGCAGTGGTTGTCACTCCCGATTCAATTAAAACATAGCCGGTAGAAATTGGCTCAATTTTAGCTCTTTTAATTAATGGTGAAGCAGTTACATGTTTACCGATAAGATGCTCTGAATTTCGACCACTTATTACTGAAAGAAACAAAATTGCATCAGCTAAAGGTGAAATCTGATTTATGCTTCCGGGAAAAATTATTAAAGGAAGAGATGTTTCAACCTTTACATTTTCGATAAATGAATCAAGGTCACCGCTCATCATAAGGCTTCCGCCAATAAGGAAACCATCAACACCGGATTTTTCGCAATGTTGGATGAATGGAGCTATTTTTAAGTTCGATAATTTATCGGGATCTAAAAGGATTAAATAAGCAGCTCCTTTTTCTCGAATAGTATTTAAGAGGTAATTGTATATTTTCATAAATGTTAATGTTCCCGATATAAATCGGGTTGAAATATATAAAAATTGGTTTTTATTAGAAAGAAATAGACATCATCATTTTAATTTTATTCTGGGTTTATTTTGCATAATAGAAATCAGAAAGGCATATTTTAGCTGAGTTGATAAGATAATTCTTTGAGCATCCAATATTCTTATCAAAATAAAAGATGATATGGGTAAAATAATAGCAATAACAAATCGCAGAGGGAGGGTTGGTAAAACAACTACCGCTATCAATTTAGCTATTGCCTTTGCTTATTCTGGTAACAAGACTCTTTTAGTTGATTTAGATTCCGCTGGTTCTTGTGCCAAAGGTTTGGGCTTTACTAAACAGGAAGCTACTAATAATATTTTTAGTGAATTAAATTATAATATTTCTCTAAGACCCGCCATACTGAAAACCGGCATCAAGAAACTTGAGTTTATACATATAAAACGTTTACCCCATCTTAATGAGCACTTAGTTGGGGAATTATCAACAAATGAACTAATCCTGAAAAATATTCTAAAACCAGAAGCAGCCAATTACGATAATGTCATTATTGACTGCCCACCTCACCATACAGGCAACATAAATGCAGCACTCATCATCGCAGACAGTGTACTAATTCCAGTTGCAACTGGAAAATTTTCTGCTGCTGCTGTTAGAAAGATTATACTTCAGCTCAATTATATTCGTGAAAATTACAATCCAGATTTGAAAATTGCAGGAATTCTTCTTACTATTTATGAGTTCAATAATGAGGATGCTTTTACTTTAAAGAAAGAGTTGTTCAAGGAATTCCCCAAACTAATCCTGAACACTTCCATCCCAAAAAGTTCATCTGTCCAAAAAGCATTCGAACTTGGCAGACCTTTGCTTGTATACAAACCAGATGACCGGGCTGCAAAGGCTTATTTTAATTTGGCTGACGAACTATTTGAAAGAAAAAGTTTATTCAGTTCGAAACGAAAAGTATAACCTTAAATCGGAAAGATATTATGTCCAAGATTACAATTTATGAAAAACCAACCTGTACCACCTGTCGAAAGGTTTCAAAGCTTCTGATTGAAAACGGAGTTGATTTCGAAAAAGTGAATTACTACGTCGAACCATTCTCGAAAGCTAGGCTTCAATCGTTATTAAAGAAGATGAAAATGAAGCCCTCTGAGCTTTTGAGGAAAAATGAGCAGGTTTATAAGAATCTTAAAATAAAAGAAAAAAAATTCAGCGAAGATCAGATTTTAGATTTGATGATTAAGCATCCCGACCTTGTCCAAAGACCGATAGTTGAGAAAGGCGAAAAAGCAATTCTTGCCCGCCCGCCGGAAAAAGTTCGTCCATTTTTGGGTTAATTTTTTGTTACATAATCAGAGTTTAAAACCGTCCCCCCTCCTTCTCTTTGCAAAAAGAGTCAGAGTTTTGCGGGGGACGTTAGGGTGAGGGACTGAATTTTAACAATAGTTTATGAATGATGCAAATTAATTTTGATTTTTGATGCTGATAATGATATAACATCGTCAAAAAAACCACCATCCTACTAATTATTGGCAACTTTTATATCTTTACAAAAAGAAAAAGTGAGTTTATAATGATTAGTAAAGAATTATTAGATATCCTCTGCTGTCCTGAAACCAAGGCGGATTTGGTACTGGATGGCAACACTCTCGTCTCTACAGATAAAAATACACGTCGTCGTTATCGAATAGAGGATGATATTCCTGTTATGCTTATTGATGAATCGGAAAAGCTTTCGATGGAAGAGTGGAGGGAGATAATGAAGCGGCACGGGAAAACGGTTGAGTAGTTATTGATTCATAGTTGTTAGGTTTATAACATCTAAAAATTCAATGACGACCATTTAGTAATTTTTGAATTCCCAAATCCTGCTTACCACTTCCCTCCCCCAAATTCCTCCAGCCAACTAATAATCTTTTTAATTATATTTTCTGAAAAGTATTTCAGATTTTCTATCTAAGGTCAGAACAAATGGATCCAATCAACATAATTGTACTACTTAATATAATCGGGACCTTCGGTGCAAATGTAACCGGTGCCAAGCGTGGTTTGAAATCAACTGTTTCTGAGGTAAAAGAAAAACCAAAAACTTTTCTCCAGAAATTTCCTCCCGTGGTTTCAATGCTTTCTTTGGTTACACTTATACTGGCTGTTTTTCAGATTGGTACGCTGGAATACATAGTAGAATATAACCCAATCCGTTACATTGGGCTTGCAGTCTACCTGGTTTTTTCCTGGATTCAGGTTTGGTCATTTAAAACTCTAGGCGATAATTACTCGCAGGATGTCATGATAAAAAAGAATCACGAACTTATTACAAAGGGACCATTTAAAATCATTCGGCACCCCCAGTACCTTTGCCAGATTCTTCTGGATTTGGGCGCAGCTGCAGCAACTTTTAGTTACATTGTAGGCTTTCTGGCATTGATTGAAATACCAATTTATATAATGAGAGCCTCGCTTGAAGATAAATTGCTTGCTAAATATTTCTCAGAAAAATTTTCCGACTACAAGAAGAAAAGCGGATTTATGATCCCCTTCATTGGATAGGTTTTACTTCTCAATGAAAAAAATATTTTTTCTGATTCTGCTTCTACTCGCATTTGGAAATTTGTTTGCTCAGCAGGTTGAAAATCTCTTTATTGTAAATGACAAGGGAACAAAGTCTGTCTCTGCCTGGATGCGTGAAGGAATACTCTACGTTTCAATTTCAGAATTGGCGGAAGCGTTATCAATCAACTACTTCGAAAATGATGAGACAGGAAAGGTCGAACTAAAGTCAAATTATTTTCTACTTAAATCATCGCCACGAAATCCATTTATAGTTGTTACTCCACGTTCAAGCGGAGCCCCCAAAGTTTACCAGCTTCCAACATCAACTTATTTAAGGGGTAATAAAACTTTCATTCCGCTTCCTTTCATTCTCGATCCACTTGAAATCATAGTCGAGCGTGAGTTGAAATTTGAAAAGCCAAACAGACTTATAGTCGGGAAAAAGATTACTTCTCCGCTTGAAGACAAGCAATGGATGTATGATATTCCTGATCTACCGCCAACAACAGGTTATGATATAACAGGATTATCGATATCTGAAAAAGTTAATGGAACACTTATACGAATTCATTCAAAATCTATAATCCCTTCTTATTACAGTTCATTTAAAGATGATGAGCTTACCATCATCTTCAGAAAAGTAAATGCTGATGTTCAGAAGACCAGCCGTGAAGGATTCAGCAGTCTGATTAAGAAAATCGAAACAAGAAATGTCGGGGCAGATGTTGAATTTAAATTCAAAGTCGGGAGTGAATACTCAACAAACGAAGTTATGAATGTTCCTGAAAGCAATGACGTAATCATCACTATACATAACAAAGTATTCAGCAAGAGCGATCAAACAAAGAAAAATATGGATAAATGGAATTTTGATGTTGTGGTAATTGATGCGGGACACGGAGGAAAAGACCCGGGTGCAATAGGAATTGACAAATTAAGAGAGAAAGATGTTACACTCGCAATTGCGCTTAAGCTTGGTGAATTAATGAAAAAAGAAATGCCCGATGTGAAAGTGGTTTACACAAGAAAAGATGACACCTTCATTGATTTGTACAAACGGGGAAAAATTGCAAATGAAAATGAAGGTAATCTGTTCGTATCAATTCACTGCAACTCAACAAAGAAAAAACCCAGTGATGTAAGCGGCGCAGAAGTTTACCTCCTAAGACCAGGCAGAACTCAGGAAGCCATCGAAATTGCCGAGACAGAAAACAGTGTAATTAAATATGAAGACAATCCACAGAAATATGAAAAGCTCACCGACGAGAATTTTATTCTTGTGAGCATGGCACATTCAGCTTATATGAAATACTCTGAAAAATTTGCTGAACTTCTTCATAAAGAATTTGACTTGAATCTTAAACTTAAATCGCGCGGAGTAAAGCAGGCAGGATTTTATGTTTTAGTCGGTGCTTCAATGCCAAGTGTTCTTGTTGAAACAGGGTTTATTTCAAACAAGGAAGATGCTAAGTTTTTGAAATCTGCTGCCGGACAGAATCAAGTTGCCGAATCAATTTTCAGTTCAATTAAAACCTACCGTAAATACTATGAAGAAGAGATGGATGCAGAATTATAATCATTCTGGATTTCCAATTTTGAGTCGTGAGAAAGTCGTGATTTTCATCAAAATATGGATGAATCCATATGCTATTCCTTTTCATCTTATCTTTGCAAATATTTAATAACAAACAAAGGCTAAGTAAGAATGAAAAACGTAATCGAAGGAACTGACTTTAACTTTGAACAGGAAGTATTAAAATCTGATACACCCGTACTGGTTGATTTCTGGGCTCCATGGTGTGGTCCTTGCAGAATGGTTGCACCGGTTGTTGAACAAATTGCTAATGAATACGAAGGAAAGTTAAAAGTTGTTAAACTCAATACAGATGAAAATCAGAACACTGCTATAACTTATGGAATAAGAAGCATTCCAACTCTGGGAATATTTAAAGATGGACAGGTTGTTGATGCTGTTATTGGTGCAGTTCCAAAACAGTATTTGGAAGAAAAGATAAAACCTTACCTCGTTACAATTAACTAATCGTTTACCAGGCGGGCTTGACCCGCCTTTTTAATTTCTACTTTCCTGTTACAGTAATATCCCCGCCCGATGTATGCGCCCAAAGTTTTTCACCGCCACCATTTAAGTCGCCAATTAAACGACTACCAGAAGATTTCTTTACATTACTCATATTAAGTGAACAAGAAACATCTCCGCCTGAAGTTGATAATTCCATAGCTGCTTTGAACTCCTTTGGAAGCGTTATTTCTATATCGCCCCCAGAAGTTGAAACATCTATTTCTTTATTTTCACCTTCGTATTCAACCTTGATATCTCCACCTGAAGTTTCAGCATTAATTTTTGCATCTCTGCAAAAAAGAAAAATATCTCCTCCTGAAGTTGAAGCATTCAGGTTTCCTGAAAATTTATCAGCCCACACATCACCACCCGATGTATTCAATTCTGCTTTGCCGGTTATACCTCCGCATTTAATATCTCCCCCGCTGGTACTTATATCAAGATTAAACTGAGCAGGCACTTTTATTTCAACATTTACATCCATGCTGCTGAACCATGAAGAGCTTGAAGACTTTCTCTTACCAATAACTTTGACGTGATCTTCATTTCCTTCCAAAGTAAAATCCATTTTCTCCATTGCATCTTCATCTCCTAAAATCTTTACATAAACCTCTTCTTTATCCCAGTAGGTTACTTTAACATCTCCCGATGAATATATCAACTAAAAGATTCTTCCCGGGCAAGATACTAAATGTTTTTTCTTTTATAAGCTGAAGGTCATCATCCGAATGTATATGCATGCTTCCACACGCATTTAAACTAAATGCCATAGAAATAAAAAAATAAGCAGCAAGCTGTTTTAACAGATTGAATTTAGAAAACATAATTTTTCTCCCGTTGTTTTAAACTTAGACTTAGATTTCAAAGAAAGGGTTACCATACAGATACAAAATTAGTATACTGAAAGTTTTTGTGAGCTCACTTAATGATTAACGGCATTAAATTGGTGTTGAATGCGTAAACGATTCTGATTATTAGTGACCATTAGAGATCATAGACTTTGGTTGAGAATTCCTCTCCTCTCCCCTTAGGGGAGAGGTTAGGTGAGGGGCATTCTAATTACTTCATTAAAATCATCTTCTTAGTTTCTATGTAACTATCTGTCTGCAATGTATACAAATACATGCCGCTTGATAAACCATTAGCATTAAATTCAACCTCATAACTTCCTGCGGGTTTTTCTTCATTAACTAAAGTTGCTACCTCATTACCCAGCAAATCATAAACCTTTAAGGTTACAAAACCATTAGCAGGTATAATAAAATGTATAGTTGTAGATGGATTGAACGGGTTCGGATAGTTTTGCGATAAATCAAATTCATCTACATTTACAACATCGACTTCAACCTCATCAGAATATCTATAACCTCCATTAAAATCAATTTGCTTTAGTCTGTAGTAGTAACTTCCGTTAGTCAAATCTTCATCTGTATAAAAATATTCTTTAGGGTTTGTTGTTGTACCTTCGCCTTTAACAAAACCAATTGTTGCATAATCATTTTCCTCAAACTTACGTTGAACTTCAAATCCATTATTATTAAGTTCTGTTGATGTTGACCATTTAAGAATAACATTATTACTTTGTGATTCTACTGTAAATGAAGTTAATTCAACAGGAACCGGGTTGCCCGCAGTGTAAACTTTTATTTTATTGGAACCTGCAACTGCAATCAAACCATTTAATCCAATTGCAACTCCGCTGGTATTCACGTTGGCAATATTATCGGTCCATAATTCTTGTAAGTCCAAAGTATAAGCATAAATATTACTTTCGCCAGTAGTTGCATAAATAACTCCATTTGCTGACGCAGAAGGTCTTAGCTGAAACAGCTCAGGATTTGCCAGCACAGCAGTTGAGTCTAATTTCTGACCATCGGTAGGGTCTAACCTAAGAATTCTTCCGCTTGAAGGTGCGTAGATTGAACCATCTGAACCAACGCACATTAAGCTGAATGGAGCGTTGCCAAAAATTTCCGTTTCCCATAGAAAACTTAATCCATGTACCATTATCCTGCAAAGCGGTAACATTATCTCCTTGCTTTTGCACATATATAATTCCATCAGGTCCAACCATAAATCCACATTGAGGAACGGGACCTCCGGGATGAGTATCATTTATTATGTGATCATATTTTTGTTGCCCATTATCAAGATTAATTGCCTGAATGTATACCATCCCAGCAATTTGCTTTTGAACATAACCGGTATTTTCATATGCAACCATTTCACCACTACCGGATGCAAGGCTAACTATGTTGGTTTCCCAAACTTTTTGTCCCGTTAAGTGATTAATTCTGTACATTTTAAAGTTACTGCCATTAACAAGCAAGTCGCCGTTTGAAGTAAAGCTCAAACTTTCTGTAATGTATGTACTGATAGTAACATCAGCAGTCCAGATTTTTTCTCCAGTAGTTGCATTCAAAGCATACAGAGAATCAAAACCACTTTCTGTTAATCGCATCACATACACCTGACCATCTCTAATACCAAGTGGCAGAGATCTTCCGGCTAATCCGGTCACTTCCTTCTCCCACAAAAGCTGACCATTGCTCAGATCATAGCAGACAACAGGTGCATTTGTCATTTGAAGAAATTTCATTGTGATGAGTTTGTTGCCTTCTATATAAACAGGGAATCCAATTAAGCTCCCGCTATTTACTTCCCAAAATAAACTATCCGTAGTTGGTCCATTTAAATCTGACAAACCATTCCTTTGAGGATTTCCTCCACCATTGTTCCAGTCAACGGAAAGGGATTGATAATTTGTCTGAGCGTCCATCATACCTGAAAGCATAATGATAATGCTGACAATAACAGTAAAGTTTTTAATCATTGTAATACTTCCTTATAAGTTGTTTTTACTAATAATAGATAATGTTCTAAGCAAATATATTTTCTTTTAGGAAGAAAAAATATTTTAAATAAAAAAACCCCTGTTACTGAAATTACTAACAGGGGTAATAAGAAAGTTTTGAGGTTTGGAAATTACTTCATCAATATCATTTTCTTTGTTTCAGTGAAATTACCTGCTTGAAGTTTGTAGAAATAAATCCCGCTTGATAATCCTTTAGCATCAAAATTCACTTCATAACTTCCTGCGGGTTTTTGTTCGTTAACAAGTGTTGCGATTTCATTACCGAAAACATCATAAACTTTAAGGTTACACTGCTTCGTTGGGGAATTGAAAACTGAATAGTAGTTGTTGGATTAAACGGATTAGGATAATTCTGCGCTAAGTTATAGCTACCGGTGTAAGCAGTGAGCTTTGATCATCGCCAATTCCTGATAGCTGGTTCTGAAGATAAAGTGTATCGTCAATTGTTCCGTCATTACCAATATCAACAATTACGATCAACTCGTTGTTTGATAGATCTGTCCAGTTTGGAACGATAATATGTGATGTATTTGTTATTAAAGGAATATTAAAATCACCAAATCTCCCCCATCCGTTCTCGAAAACATAGTTTAGTTCAATGTCATAGTCCTTAGCACTTCCATAAGAAATAAGTTTAATTTTATTGCTGTCAGGATTTTCAATCTTTACAGAGTCATTCTGTACAAGTTTAAGTGATCTTACAACGCATAATTTTTCCTGAGTTGTTTCATTTATTATGTTAAGAAGTCTCACCGGTTTTGTTTGTGCATCAGGATTTGAAGCAGAAACTCCTCTATCAAAGAACAGCCTATCTGTTTGTGTTTGAGTTGCACCAAATCTTTCATACATAAATGATTTATTACCTGTGAAGAAAAAAGCATCAACAGTATCAGCAGTAAAGTTATTCATAACAACAGAATAATTATCTGGGGGAGATTAAGCTGTTAGGTGGAGTTTCGCTACCATTAGTGACAATCAAAGGGTGAGATCCGGGGATATCATCCATAACTAAATTATTAATAAAACCTGTGGTATTTCTCTGGTTGTCTTTTATCTGGATAGATGCATCGTAAGTATTGTTAATCTCGAGTGTCGAATCGCTGAGTATGAAGGGTGATTTATAATTCCTAGATCTAAGTGGTAAATATGTATTATCAAGATATACCTCAGAAAATTCCTCTAATTGGATCGATTTAATTCCTCCCCAGCTCGCCCAATCGGGAGTATTCCAAGCTCATTCCCTCCATTTGCTGAAGTATCAATAGTTATTGGGTTATTGGAATTTGGATTTGAATTATCATAAACCTTTATCAAATAATTATTTCTTTGAACAGAATCCTGTTCTAAACGTAGGCAAGAATCGTGTGCTCTCCACTACCAGGACCATTATCCCAGAAACTTAAAGTCATAATCGGCACATTATCTTCTTTAAGCATATTTTTAATATAGTTCATTGTCTTGGTTGGTTTGGGATTGTAGTATTGTCTTTTTAGTTGAGTTGGATAACCAAATTGATGTGCAAATAGTTCATTAATAACTTTTATCACATCATTGCTGGATACCACAGAAATTGGATTTACGAAAGCAGGGAAGTCCGGGTATTTAATTCCAAATTGTTCTTTGAACTGGAAGGCAAGTGCATTTGCTGCAGCTATTCCAAAACAAGATCCACCCCAATCCTCAGTTTTTGCCTGCCATTTAAGAACTGCGGTGGGTTTGTATATTCCATAAGTCGTATCATAATAACAAGCATCAACTGTAAAAGCATTTACCAGGAAATCCAGTCGGGGTGGTAATGAGATCTTGATTTTGCAAAGGAATTGTCTAAAACAATTTGAGAATATGAAATACCTGTAAACGGATCAATCCCCTGGTAATTGAACTGACTAAACCAGGGCTCCGGCCAAACATCGCTGGAATCGTTTTGAAATCCCCATTGGTCAACTGCTTTTTTGTAATCGTAGTAAGTAGAGTCATTTTTTACTCTTGTAAGAATATATGGCTTTAACCTGAATACACCACTTTCAATTTCCTGAGTAGTATCAACCGCATTTTCAACAATTATTTTTGATCTGAATGAAAGTAGCGAATCGGGTATTTCCCAGACATATTCGGGGTTAGTAATTATAAAACCTTGTGCAATTGTATATTCGGTTTCCTGAGGGGTTTCAAAGTTGAGAATACATTTTATGTTTACTGATGGCCAACCCTGATAGACCCATTTTATTGTATTAGTTTCGCCGGAAATCCATTTCTCTAACGGAGCGGGTTTATAAACTGAGCCTCCTTGAATATACTTTATCGTGGCATAGTCATAATCACTTCTACCTGTCACATACACATTACCTGAATCGTCCAATGCGACTGAATATGCGTCATCAAGATAATTACCGGGTCCGTTATATCTTGCAACCCACTGCTGTCCACCTTCGGAAGAGTATTTTATTGTTGCATAATCACTAAGTGTTCCGCTTCCCCAACTAGAGCCTGTAACATATACATTTCCTGAACCGTCTAATGCAAGTGAAGAAGCCTGATCCCCCCATCATTTGCGGGACCGTTTATCTAGCAACCCACTGCTGAACACCTGAAGAATTATATTTTATTGTTGCATAATCATGATTTGTTCCACCGCCATAACTATAACCTGTAACATAAACATTACTCGAACCGTCAACTGCGATTGAACGCGCCACATCGTTATTATTTCCTGGTCCATTATATCTTTCAACCCATTGCTGAATCACCTGATGAATTGTATTTTATTGTTGCATAATCATCTGATGTTCCGCTGCCAGTAACTACTACCCTGTCACATAAACATTACCTGAACTATCCACAGCAATTGAATAAGCATCATCACTACAATTTCCCGGTCCGTTATATCTTGCAACCCATTGCTGTACACCTGATGAATTGTATTTTATTGTGGCATAATCAAAGCGTGTTCCGCTCCTGAACTATAACCTGTTACATAAACATTACCTGAACCGTCTACTAGCAATTGAATATGCACCAATCATATCCATTTCCAGGACCATTATATCTTGTGACCCACTGCTGAACACCTGATGAATTATATTTTATTGTGGCATAATCAATATCTGTTGCCGCTACCAAAACTCTACCTGTTACATACACATTACCTGAGCCATCCACAGCAATTGAACTTGCATAATCAGAATAATTTCCCGGTCCGTTATATCTTGCAATCCACTGCTGTACACCTGATGAATTATATTTTATTGTGGCATAGTCAGTATTAGTTCCTATTTCCGACACTTGATCCTGTTACATACACATTACCTGAGCCATCCACTGCAATTGAATATGCTACATCATACACTATTCTGGGCCCGTTATATCTTTGTAACCCACTGCTGTACACCTGAGGAATTGTATTTTATTGTAGCATAATCATAAGATGTTCCGGTTGATCCACTGTATGATTGTCCAGTTACATAAACATTTCCTGAACCATCTACTGCAATTGAATATGCAGCATCACTACTATTTCCAGGTCCGTTATATAATTGCACCCATTCTTGAGTAACCTGTGCATTAACATTATTTGTAATGATCAAGATCATTATTATAATGCCTGATATGTAACCAAATAGTGTTTTGATTTTCATAGCACGACTCCTTTTTACTGAGTATAACAATTTTTTAGAGCAATATTGTTTTTATTTCAAGAGCAACATCTTCTTTGTTTCTAAAAAACTTCCCGCATTAATGGTATAGAAATAAACTCCCGACGTAAGTTGTGAAGCATTGAAATCTACCTTATAACTTCCAATTGGCTTTTCTTCATTAACAAATGTTGCGACTTCGTTGCCGAGAACATCGTAAACTTTAAGAATCACCTGCGAGTTGCTGGATACTTGATACTTGATACTAGTAGAAGGATTGAATGGGTTTGGATAGTTCTGTTCTAATTGGAATCTAGTTGCTATATTTATTTTTTCCTCAACATTCGTTATCATCTGAGATAGAGGACGATAATACACTAGACCATCATTTGACCCTGAGTGACTTGCTCCTGTAAAAATATAGTCTTCGCCCACCGCCAGACATTCTAATGGAGGTGATTGGGGAAGTCCATCATTTACGGGATTCCAGGTTACGCCTAAATCAGTTGAGATAAAGACACCAGCATTGTATACCACACCAAAAACATTAGACCCACTAACTGCAAATTGACTGATAGGTGGACGTTGATCATAATTAATTAATTGCCAACTTGCCCCATTGTTTGTAGACCGATATACCCTAAAACTTGTAAAACCTGGCACACTGGCAAGAAGGACTGTATCAATTGCAGCTAGTGCATACACATTTTGATTTTGAAGACCATTACTCACACGTTGCCAATTGGAACCATAATTTGTTGAACGATAGATTCCGCTATCGGAAGTTCCTACAAATAGATTATTTTCCTTGAGAGCAAAACATTGAGCGGAAGGAAATGCCTGCATTCCTGTGTTCACTTGAGTCCAGCTTATCCCTTGATCACTGGAACGATATACACCAAGTAAAAATGTACCTGCAAAGAACATATTATCTTGAGAAGCGAAAGACATCACGTATGTATTATTTCCAAGCGAAACAGTATCCCATGTTGTACCAGAATATCGATAAAGAGGACCTGAGGGAAATGTTCCTGCGAATAGGATTGAATTATGGACCCCCAATGCCGTCACATAGCGATTCACCAATCCTGAATTGACTGGAGTCCAAACCATAGGGTTGGCAATTGTGGATTGATAAACTCCGCCGGTTCCTCTTTGGGTAGTGGTTCCTGCGTACAGTTCTGTTCCATTAACTGCCATACTTACTACCGGTGAACCAGGGCCATCGGTTTGGATCCATTGTGCATTTAAGGATGAATAGAATATAACAGTACCTGATTGCAACATAAAAACATAAGTTTTTCATGTTGATTCCTTTCATTTATTATTAAGACATTTGTCACTATTTAATTAATATCATCTTCTTAGTTTCTACAAAAGAACCTGTCTGAAGTTTATAGAAGTATATTCCGCTTGATAATTTGCTTGCATCAAACGAAATGGAATAATTACTTGCAGGTTTAGTTTCATTTACCAACTCTGCTATTTCTTCTCCAAGTGAGTTGAATACTTTAAGAGTTACAAACTCTTCACTTGGAATTGAAAAAGTAATTGTAGTTGAGGGATTAAAGGGATTAGGATAATTATTATAAAGTACATAATCTGAAGGTATATCCGAATTAATTTCTTCGACGGCAGTTGGATTTAGATTTAAAACAATCTCACCAACTGAGTGGTCGAACTGCAACGGATTCTGAAGCAGCATAGAACCAAAACCGGTGATTACGTTATCTTCTTCATTCACTCCGCCGGGATTAATTTTTATATTATTACCAACATAAAAGCCATTCGTACTTGAAACTTCTATTGCCTGGCTTCCTGCAACAGCATCTGCGGTTAGTGTAGTGGTGGTTAAATTGTTACCAAACGTAGCTAGTAGAAAACCTTCATCTCGAGAAGTTGCGCCATTCGTACCCTGACCAACTATGAAAAGACCATTTGGGGATATCCCCTGAGCAATAAATAAATTTGATCCATTAGTAAGCAGACTCGAGTAAACCTGGTTTAATGCCTGTAACCCTCCAGCGGTTGATAAGCGGAAAGCACCATCACCAAAATCTCCGACAATAATACTTCCATTTCCAGAGACAGCATTTCCCTGGCTGAAATTCCCGGCAATATTAAATTCGAAACCCCCACTCTGCGTCCAACGGAATGCGCGGTATAAACCAGCACTGCCCGTTTCAAATCCAGTAATTGTGTTGCCATCACCTGATATTCCTCTGCCAAAACTGTAGAAAGTTCCTATTTGCTCTAAGCCAACACCATCTACCCAGCGAAATGCATATGGATCGCCGGCACTTACGTAAGAAGAACCACATATTTTAGAACCATCAGCAGAAATATCGCTTGCTGAAGATGAAGCTCCGCCAAGAGTTCCCAGATTTTGTAATCCTCCACCTTGTGTCCAACGGAAAGCATTTGGATAAATATCAACTATAATAGCTGCACCATCAGCAGAGACTCCATATGCTTTGCTATAATCACCTACACCCAAATCCTGCATACCAGTAGAAGCAGTCCATTTAAAAGCCCGATAAATTCCGCCGGCATCAGAAGACCATCCAACTATAACTGAGCCATCGGCTGAAACATCAGTAGCTTCACTCCCATCACCGCCCAGTGTACCAAGGTCCAGGATTCCAGTTGCGAGCGTCCATCTGAATGCACGTGGATTGCCATTTGAATCATCCGCAACACCAACTACAACTGAACCATTTGCTGAAACTGCGCGAGCTTCACTACTATTACCACCAAAAGTACCAAACCAAATTAGCGTTGGTTGTTGTGCATATCCATTGTAGTAAAGCAATGTTACCACCATCAATATTAATATAAACAAAGTGTTATTCGTGCCTTTTTGTTTTCGTGATTTCATAATTTCACTTCCTTTTAATTTTGTTTGTTCTTTTAAACTTTTTTAGCATTTAAAGTTCGTCCGATATTTTTGAGACATTAACGAATTAATATCATTTTCTTCGTTTCTACAAAAGAACCTGCCTGTAGTTTGTAGAAATATATTCCACTTGATAATCCTTTAGCGTCGAATTCAACTTCGTAACTTCCTAGTGGTTTTTCTTCATTAACTAATGTTGCAACTTCGTTACCTAACACATCAAAAACTTTAAGTGTTACAATTTCTGAAGATGGTACTGAAAAATGAATCGTAGTTGATGGGTTGAATGGGTTGGGATAGTTCTGTTCTAAAGAAAATTCTGTCGGTTGAAGATTTGTTTCCTCTTCTATTCCGGTTACAACTTGAGATAAAGGACGTCGCCAAATGCTTGAAGCAATTGTTCCAGCAAAAATATATTGATTATCATTACCTAATGACAATACATTATAAGCTCCACTGCCAAGTCCATCATTGATTTGAATCCAGGAATTTCCATAATTTGTAGAGCGCCAAATTCCGTTACCAACACTTCCAGCAAATATGTTTGAACCAACATTTAAAAATGAGCTTATCCAGGGATCATTTAGCGAGAGAGTCCAATTATTTCCATTGTCAGATGAAATATATACACCGCCAACTGAACCTTGACTTGTTCCCGCAAACAAGTATCCACCGATACTTGTAAGTGCAGTAACATTTGTGTTTGTTAATCCAAAATTCTTATCATCCCAGCTAGTACCACTTCTATGATAAACACCGCTATTTGTTCCTGCAAAAATTTCTCCGTCTTTTTCTATAATTACTCTAACTTTAGTTTCAGCTGAGGGTAAGCCAGTGTTTATTGGCACCCACGTTGAGAGTGGGTAGTATTGAGGTAATAGGTAAGCTCCTCTTTCTGTTCCTACAAAATAATTCGAACTATTTTCTTTCTTTAGAATAGAATTAATATCAGCCAAAAATGGGAGCTGTACGGAATCCACGGGAAATCCTGTAAAATTTTCACCGTAATTTGTCGACATTGAAATTCTTCCAGATACCATACCCGCTAATAAATTAAATGAAGAAGATTCCACATTTAATAATGCACGAACATTTGGGTATGGAAGTCCTCCTCCATTACTAGTCCAGCTGCTTCCACCATCTGTAGAGCGCACTAAGCCGCCATTCGTTCCGGCAAGAACCGATAAGTCTTTGTTTGCAAAACATAGAATCTGCCTGCCGGTTAGTGTTAAGTCAGGGTTTGTCCATTGAGCACTTATACTTTGCGATAATATTATCACAATAGTGATTGGTAGATATTTAAGTAGTTTCATTTTATACTTTCTTTATTTGTTATATAATTTTTGTTAATTAGCTTAATTAAGTTTATCGAATCAATATCATTTTCTTCGTCTCGACAAATGAACCTGCTTGCAATTTGTAGAAGTATATCCCGCTTGATAAGCTGTACGCATCTCCGCCAGAGGTGGATCCGGCTTTGGCGGAAAATCCAACTTCATATACTCCTGCCGGTTTTTCTTCGTTGACAAGTGTTGCGACTTCGTTGCCAAGCACATCATAAACTTTAAGTGTCACAAATTCTGAAGATGGCACTGAAAAATGAATTGTAGTTGATGGGTTGAATGGGTTTGGATAGTTTTGCAATAAAGCAAAATCTGTTGCTATGTTCGGTTCTCCGGTAATGCCTGCTACAACTCCGAGGTTTCCATCTGCATTCACCTGTTGGGCATAGATATCCCACCAGGTCGTCGTCGTATTGCGTCCGTCACGCCAAGCTATGATTGCACCACCATAACCATCACTGATGACTACAGGAAAGGCCTGGTAATCAGTCGCTGAACTGATTACTATACCATCTGCAGTCCATTGTGTGCTGCCATCCCCGGCAATTCGTTGGGCGTATAGGTTAGGATCAATAGCGATACGGCGATCTTCCCAAATAACAATCGCACCGTTGACACCGTCACTGACAATCACTTGCCCTGACTGTCCATTTATTGCTGAGCACAGGGGGACTCCGTTGGCAGCCCACTGCACTCCCCCCGAAGCATTGATTCGCTGCGTATAGATATCAATGTTTAAATAGCCGTTACGGTAGTCATGCCATGCAACGATAGCTCCACCTGCACCGTCACTTGTGATTGCTGGTGTGGTCTGTAAATTTGTTGCCGAAGTAATTACTACACCATCGGCTGCCCATTGTGTGGTGCCAGCCCCTGTAATTCGTTGAGCATAGATATCTGGATTATTGGGATTTCGCTGGTCATCCCATGTAATGATTGCACCGTTGATACCGTCACTGACTATAGTTGGATTCGACTGGGGATTTGCTGCAGTGCAGACCGGAATTCCATTCATCGTCCATTGTACCACACCTGCGGAATTAATCCGCTGAGCATATATATCACCGATGCTGTTACCACCAGTTCGTTCATCTGTCCAGATGATAATTGCCCCGCCAGCACCATCACTGATAGCAGCAGGGTATTCCTGTCCTGCGGATTCCGTACAAATCGGGACGCCATCCGCCGCCCACTGTACCACACCTGAAGCATTGATCCGTTGAGCGTAAATGTCCTCTGAGTCAAAAGCATCCACATCCTCCCACGTGATAATTGCACCACCAGCACCGTCACTAACTATCGCAGGCCACCATTGAGTATCGCGCTCCAGTATGGATTGGGACACCATTTGTTTGCCATTGCACAACTCCGTCTCCATTGATCCGTTGAGCGTATATGTCGTGATTGAAACCGTTGCGAAAGTCATCCCATGTAATGATTGCACCACCAGCACCATCGCTGATAATCTGGGGTAGCTGCTGGTTTAAGGTATCCGTACAAATCGGGACGCCATCCGTCGTCCACTGTACCACACCTGAAGCATCAATCCGCTGAGCATAGATGTCATCAGTATTAACGATACGACCATCCTGCCATGTGATAATTGCACCACCTGCACCGTCGCTGACCATCTTCTGCCAATATTGTCCATTTGCCGCTGTTGAGATTGGTGTGTTAATGGATGGATCGGTTGACCATTGTGCATGTGAAGAGGTGTTAACAATAAGCCAAGTAAAGACCACTAATATAAGCAGTGGAAAAGGTAAGTGAATCTGTTTCATGATGTTTCTCCTTCTGTTCTTAGTTATTAAATATTTCTGTTACAATTTCAAAATTCAATAGCGCTAGCTCAATAGCTAGTGAAATTATTTGATGCGCAGCGACTGAATGACCGCATCGACCTCTGGCGCATACTTATCAAAATCCGTTGGATCAATTGACGGGAAATAGTACATAATGACAACTCGTATTCCATCCCCGTAAAGAGCCGTGTAACGAACTTTGGCACCGAGACCATAAGTGCAGTCGAAACCTTTAGCGTCTCCAACGGAGAAATCCCAATCCGCTTTCAACCCTTCACCACTAAATCTGGAGAGAGATTTTTCGAAGAGTTTTGCAAACTCCTCCCGATTTTGATCAGATACTTTGTGACCATAGATTATTAAAAACGGCTGCGGATTATTATCCGATGTGTCTGTAGAAATGAGTTTAAACCCGTTCCAGTTTTCCGGTACTTCCTGATCTTCACCGACGGAGATGGAGGAGCTATATAAACCCGTCTTCATCTCTTCGTAAGGGTCTTGTTGTATAATTTTTCTGAAAGACCAGCTTTCAGGAACGGTTACTTCAAATCGGTACGCTTCATTTCTAATCTTTACCGAATCCTGTTGGTTCTGTTCACCTGCGATTAGCGGTGATGCGCTAGAAAGAACACTAGTTAAGATACCTACTGCTGTAATAAAGAAAACAGCAAAGGAAGCAAGCGGTACTACATTTAGTCTGTTCTTATTTTTTAATGCTTTCACATTAACACCTATAAAATTTGTTATACCAAAAAATTATTTTTTTACTATCTCGACTCTTCTATTCATCTCTTTTCCTTCTTCCGTATCGTTTGTTGCAACTGGTGCCAGAGGACCAACTCCCCCTGCCTCAAGATTTGTTGAAGGAATTTTATGCTTTGTAATTAACTCATTTACAACTGCTTCGGCTCTTTTTTGGGAAAGCTCCATATTATCTTTAAGCTTGCCTACATTATCCGTGTGACCAACTATATAAACTTGCATTGAAGGATTTGCTTTAAGAAGAGTGGCAATCTCTTTAATAGTTTCATCAGATTCAGGTTTGATTACTGATTTACCGGTATCAAAATAGATTCCGTAAACTGCCGCGTGACCATCTTTAAGAATATTCGATTTTAAAAACATCAGCCGTTACCTTAACCATATCTGGTTTCCATCGGCTTTTCCTCAACTATTCTTATAATTGACCAGGAACCTGCCGGCACAAATACACCAATCCATACATTGCCTTCTTTTCTTTTTAAAAATGCAGTTAGGTAACGCTCCGGTGGATAGTAGCCAATGGATTCACGGTAAATTTCAGGTCCGCATTCCTCTTTATTGCAGATAAATTTAATCTCAAACCCGGCTTTCTTTAATGCCTGTTCGTAGTTACGTATTCGCTCAAGTGAAGAGCGGTTGTCAGGATCCTGGTAATCAATCCTTGTAACTTTTCCTTCAAGCTTTACAGTTTCAACTGAACCATCTTTTTGAACTTTGCCGATTACAAGCTCCTGTTCATCAAACTCTTTCACTTCCTGTTTTATGATAACAGATCCTTCAAATCCTTTAATTAACGGATGACCTTCTTTTTGTGCAATGGCAAGAGGAGCTGCGATTATTACAATTGCGAGCAAGAAAATTGCTGCAATTATCCCTGGGTGAAATAACTTTCTTTTTAACATTTTTATTTTCCTTATTTCATTAGAATCATCTTCTTCGTTTCAATAAAACTTCCTGCATTAATTGTATAGAAATAAACTTCGCTGGATAAGTTATAAGCATTTCCGCCGGAGGCGGATCCGCCTTTGGCGGAAAAATTAACTTCGTAACTTCCTGCTGGTTTTTCCTCATTAATTAATGTTGCTACTTCGTTGCCCAACGCATCAAAAACTTTAAGCGTTACAAATTCCGAAGATGGCACTGAAAAATGAATTGTTGTTGACGGGTTGAATGGGTTGGGATAGTTCTGGCTTAAAGAATATTGAGTCGGTATTTGATCTTCGTCTTCAACGCCGACAGCACCACTTATACTCCAGGTAGCTCCATCAGTTTGAATTATACCACTGTTTGGTGCCGTAGTATCACTTGCTACAATCTCTACTACAGAACCGGATTTAGTTAAAAACGAATATGATATAGTTCTGTTATAAAAAGGAGGAGAAGGTGACGTGTATCTATCATCTCTGCGTAATCTTAATGCTTGTAAAACAGCTCCACCCGGCATTGTCATATTACCCCAGGCATCAACTAATACTGTTTCCGTGTGGTTTGCAGTTGTAGTAAAGAATGGAATACCATTAAAATAAGTTATGTTCGTAATAGTGAAACTGCTGCCCCATTGGCTGTTATATGTGAATGGCAGCGGCAGATCAAGTTGAGCGGGAGAATAATTTGACTTTATAAGCATTGTATCTGTTCCAATGGTAGCTCTAGTTACAACACCATTCATTAAGTAATCACCGGGATTTTGGGTAGAGTATTGCCAGCCATCAGCAATGTTACCTTCTATTATTTCAGTAAAAGTAAAAGCCACATTTGAAGTGGGAAAGTCCGATAAATAATAGGGTGTTGAAGAAGGTACAACACTTGTAAATGAGCTGGTATAGTAAGAATTGAGCGCAGAAAAATCCCAGGAAGTTGCACCCGGCGAGCCAATATCAATAGAGGTAGTTGTTGAATCGAGATGATTGGTTATTACATTGCCTACTGCATTAATAGCAGATGCGTCTGTTGAGGTAATTGTTATTTGAGCGAGTGTAACAGTACTCAAAACAATTAATGTGAACAGAAATGCCAGGACGGTCATATGAATCTTCATTGATTCTCCTTTAGTGATTGATGAAAAAAATATTATTAGAGTGACCTAATAATTTGATTAAATTGATTTGCTTTAACGAAACACAGAACTCAATTTAGAAAGCTGCACCCACGCTTAAGGAGATGTGAATAATATGAGAAGAGGAGGGATAGCGTAGTTTGAGCTATAAACCCTTCCAAAAAGTGTAGATGTATTCTTGCTTGCTTAACATCAACTATTTCTTGATCAAAAGCAAATAGAATACGCGTGCTAGAGGCAAACAAAAAGCCCCGCCAGAGCTACCAACGGGGCTTAATAATTTTCAATTACACATTAATTTATTTCATCAGCAACATCTTCTTTGTCTCAGTTAAATTACCAGCAGTAAGTTTATAAAAATATATTCCGCTCGTTAATCCATCAGCAGAAAACTCAACTTCATATGTACCTGCTGGTTTTTCTTCATTAACAATGTGGCAACTTCGTTACCCAGAACATCATAAACTTTAAGAATCACCTGCGAGATGCTGGATACTCGATACTGGATACTAGTTGATGGATTGAATGGATTCGGATAATTCTGTTCAAGATAAAACTCATTAACAAATGATTTTTCATCTTCAACACCGGTAACTATATCAAGCACTTCCTGCTTCATAATAAATGGAATGTTCGGCAAAGCATCGTACATATTTACAAACCTGTTTATGTCTCCATTGTTGATTGTTCTGATATGATCAACAAATTGTGTTTTTACTGTTTGATAACATACTTCGGCGGTAATTCTATATTCTGTGTTTGGGAGAGTTGGAATTAAATACGTGACACTGTCTCCTCCCGAACCCTGATACATTCCATATCTATTAAAATTTGTATCATCGTTTGCACTACCAGCAATCTTAATTGAATCATAACTTGGATGAGTAGTTGAAAATCCCTGCGGCGGAAGACGATTATCTTTTATGTATTCTGCTGCGCTCAATAAGAGTATATGTTACCTGCTGTTCATTATTAATAAAAACTCCTTCATAAACCTGTACCTGATCTTCTGAATTGATTACATCGTAGTGCTGTTCGTAATCAGAATTGTAATTAATTATTTTGCCCGTACCGTCCCATTCGCCTGATTCAAAAATAACATTACCAATTCCCTGCTCAACTTTTAAGTGAACCCACATTCTTCTGAAAGGAATTCCTGTTGGAATTTTGTGACCTGTTAAATTTTTAATATAGAGCTTTACCTTTAACAGATCACTTTGATAACTCGCTGAAGTGGTTAATTCAACAGATTGGTTCAGCAAACTATATTCAGTTCTGGAAATTGTTGAATCGAAATGTTCGGGCTCTGCCGTAAGTCCGAGTGAATCAATATTATTCTTCAGCAAATTCTGCATATAAAAATTTCCGCCAACAAAAGTGTGCCGCCAGAAAGGAGTTCGATCAGGAAAATTTCCCATTCCGGAAATTTTTATCGGATCATAAATCTTCGGCATATGGCAATCCTGGCACTGGATATTTTGAGATGGATAAACACTGTTCTTCCATTCGATGTATGGTGTTTGTTCAGGAAAACTTCCGATTATATTTCCTTGTGCATCAAATGTTGGAGTGAACAGAGTATGACAGGTTGCACAAAGTTCGGATTGATTTACGTGTGGACTGAATTGTGATTTGTAACCAATGATTGCCCACATTAAAGTTGTATCTGAATTTTCATAAGGTCCATATAAAATGCTGTCAGCGTGAATGATATAGTTTCCGGAATAAGACTGCTGTGTTCCGAAATTATCTGGTTTAATTTGATGGCAAGCCGTGCAGCTAACTCCATCATTTGCAAGCGGATCTTGTTTCAACTCAGCCATTGAATATCCTGAATGTCCATTATAAATAGCCTGAGTATAACCCATCGGTGAATGACATTTGAGGCAAGTGCTTTCAATAAATTCCTGATGCTGAGGAAAGTTACTCACTTCTTCTGCAACCATTGCTCGCCATAACGGATCTTTACTTGCATTTCCCATCATTGTTGAGCGCCAGTAAGAAATTGGTGAAACATCGATACCGTTCCAGGTCATTGCACTTCCGTTGCTTTGATGACACAGAATACAGTTGCCTGAACCGCTAAATAAAGTTGATGTACCTGTTGGCAGTTCTGTTTGTGAGAAAGTAAATACCGAGACAGTAATGAGGAAAAGAATAGTAATTAGTTTTTTCATAGTTTTATTTAATTATGTTTGCGTGTCTGGCAATTAATTTCCAATTATTATCAAAATTTTTATAAACGCTTGTATACCGACGTTTAAGTGTTTTTCCATTGTCCGGGTTGTTACCACTTGGAATAACAGTTTCATTACCCATAACTATCACAACATCATCATATACTCCATAATATTCCTGCTCACGAGTGTAGAGTGAGTATTTTATAAAAGTACTTTTTATCCTGTCAAAAACCTGAGCCCTGTTTACAACAGTATTCGAAGGATTATTTACGTGAACATCTTCAGCCCACATTTTTCTCAAAGCAACCGTATCTGATTCAAGAATTGCTTTTAGTTCTGCATCTTCAAGCTGTTTAATTTGCTTGATAATCTTTTCCTCCTCAATTGAATCAGATACCTGTGCAATCAGGATTGAGCAAAAAGAAAGCATCATTAGAACATGCAAAAAAAATTTCATAAAAACGTCTTTAATGTTTCAATAGTTTTTAAGGCAAAGTTTCTAATTATAGTTCAGAGACCCATTACAGGTCTCTGAATTTTGAATTTATTTTGGCCTTAAGATAAAAAATTACTTCATCAATATCATTTTCTTTGTTTCGGTAAAAGAACCAGCTTGTAGTTTATAGAAATAAATTCCGCTTGATAATCCTGAACCGTTAAATTTACTTCATAGCTTCCTGCTGGTTTTTCTTCGTTGACCAGTGTTGTGACTTCATTGCCGAGAATATCGTAAACTTTTAATGAAACATTCGAGATGCTGGATACTTGATACTTGATACTGGTGGAAGGGTTAAATGGATTTGGATAAAGAAATAAATTCCGCTTGATATTCCAGTTGCATCGAACTTTAATTCGTAACTTCCTGCTGGCTTTTGTTCGTTGACGAGTGTTGCGACTTCGTTGCCAAGTACGTCATAAACTTTTAATGAAACATTCGAGATGCTCGATACTCGGTACTGGATACTGGTAGATGGATTGAAAGGATTTGGATAATTCTGCTCAAGAGAAAAATTATCAGCTACAAAATTATTTTCATCTTCAACACCTACTGGAAGATTTGAAACTTTAACAATGTTATCGTCAGAAAAAGATGATATAAATAAGTCACCATTTGAATTGAAAACCAATCCTGAAGGTCTTGGCATTTCACTTAATAAAGTATCAACTGTTCCATTTTGTATTCTGAAAAGTCTTCCCTTATTATTCAACCATGGTGGACCAAATTCAGCATGTTGAATTGCATACAAAGCTCCATCAATAGGACTTATCGCAATATCAACAATAGCAGTTAATCCATCCTGATGAATTGTCTTATTGCCTGATAAATCAACATTGTAAATTTTCGCAGCACCATTTGGAACAGGTAAACCAGTTAAAGTTCCAACGTAAAAACTGGAACCAGTATAAACTATTCCAGTTGGTACTGCTTCCGACTGACCAATAGGTGGAAATGTAGTAAATGAACTCAATGAACCGTTACTTCTTTTCCAGCGAGCTATCGCGTTGGCAGAAGCATCAACAACGAACAAATCATTGTCCGGTCCAACAGTTACTTTGAAAGGATTTTGACCTGGAAAGAGCGACCCTAAATCAAATGAAGATACAATATTGTTTCTGTTAAACGGAGAACCGCCAGGTATGAATCCTGTTGTATCCACAAATAAAACTCTTCCACATAAAGAGTCGCTGCCGGCATCATTTGAAATTATAACAAGCAGCTTTCCATCAATATCAAAATAAACATCCTGTGCACCAACTGGTTCAAAAGCCGGTGCTGTTGAAGGCAGATCAACCATGAATGTATGAACTTGTCCATCTGGCGTAACCATTGAAACCTTCGCTGTATTTCCGCTTCCGGTTCCCTGTTCACCAACCCAAAGATTTCCAGCACCATCGATTTCAATTCCAATTGGATTTACAAATCCCGTGGCAAAAATTTCAACTGTCGGCTGGCTGCAAACTTTTTGATTTGCAATAATTATAATAACTACTGCAGTGAGTGTTAGTAAAAGATTTTTCATTTTAATCTCCTTTTTTATTGTTAATTGATTTACCGTGATATCCTTATAAAAGAATCCAGCTTTTTATCTGGGGACAAATGTGGTGAATATTGGATGGCTTATCTACCAGAAATGAAACAAAGACTATAACAAATGGAACATCGGGATTGAAGTGTCACATCGAATAGCGAGATTAAATTTTTATCTCAATATAAGGTGCTAACTCACCCTAAATCCCTCTCTTAAAAAGAGAGGGACTTTGAAAAATTAGTCCGCTCCCCTTCTCTTCTCAAGAGAAGGGGCTGGGGGATGAGTTCTTTTAGTTATCGAATGATTTCCACAAAACGAAGCTGACATAGTTTATCATTATAAAATTTATTTTCGTAGTCATTTAATAGAAAGTGGGAATCCAATTTTATTTAATTAATAGATTCCTGCTTGCGCAGGAATGACAGTCACAAATAAACTTTCAATTTAAGAAATTGTCGGCGGGATAATTTGGCTTTGAAGATATTCTGAAGGAGAATAACCAAAATGTTTTTTGAATGATTCAGCGAAATAGGATGGGTTGCTGAAACCAACTTCGTAAGCAATTTCAGAAATGTTTCCACTTTTGCCAGATAGTAGTCTCGCTGCTTTTTTTAATCTGTAAGTTCTGATAAACTCATTTGCAGATGTTTCCGTAAGTGCATTTAGTTTTCTGTTGAGATGTGTTTTGCTCATTCCAACACTTTCGGCAAAATCTTCGGCTGAAAAGTTTTCATTGCTGACATTCTTTTCAACGATTTCAAGAACACGAATGAGAAATTTTTCGTCAGTAGATGTGACAGCTATATCCTTTGGCTCAAGCGTAATTTCTCTGCTGAATTTCTCACGAAGCTTTTTCCGCTGATCAATTAAATTTTTTATTCTGAGCAGGAGTTCTGCACTGTAAAATGGTTTTGTTAAATAATCATCAGCACCGGTTTCGAGTCCTTTTATTCTGCTGTTGGTCTCTGCTTTTGAAGTTAAAAGTATTACCGGAATGTGACTTGTCCTTTCATCAGTTTTAATCTTTGTGCAGAATTCATATCCATTCAGTTTTGGCATAAGCACATCACTAATAATCAGGTCAGGAATATTTTCCAATGCTGTGCTCAATCCCACTTCACCGTCAGCAGACTCAATCACTTTATAACTCGTTTGAATATTTTCCTTAATGAACTGCCTCATATCATTGTTGTCTTCAACAATAAGAATTATATGGAGCTTCTTCAGAAATTTCATCCATTACATTTTCTGTTTCTGATGTTTTCTCGACTGGTCTAACTCCAGCTTCAGTTTGAATTGTTTTTTGAATTGCTACATTTTTCTTTTCATAAAATTCTTCATCGGAAGGAATAGTAACTCTGAATCTTGTTCCCTTTCCAACCGTACTTTTCACTTCAATTTCACCAAAATGTAATTCAACTAATTCTTTAACTAAAGCTAAACCGATTCCGGTTCCTTCAACTGCGGATAATCCCTGCGATTTGTAAAAGCGATCGAAAATATTTTTCTGAATTTCGCTGGTCATTCCCGGTCCGTTATCTTCAACTTCAATCTGTAAATATGAATTGGCCTTTCTCAGCTTTTCAGAAAGAGAGATATTCACAAAACCGTTTTCTTTATTGAACTTGACAGCATTGGACAAAAGATTGCTGATTATTTTCTGGAGTTTATCCCGATCAAAACAGACCGGCAGTTCATCACTTTTTGAAGATAAATTTATTGAGACTTTTTTCTCCTCGGCAAAATGCTGAAATGAACTTGCAATTCCTTTTATAAAACTCACAACATCATACTTGCTGATTTCAAGTTTCATTTTTCCGGCATCAATACTTGAAAGATCGAGAAGCTGATTTACAAGCTGAAGCAATCTTGAAGCGTGATCATACATCAGTTGATATTGAGATGATGGATCAGCTTTTTGCTTTTCCATCAAGTAATTTTTCCAGCGGTCCTAAAATTAAAGTGAGAGGTGTGCGGAACTCGTGGGAAAGATTTGTGAAAAAATTTGTTTTAATTGTATCGAGCTCTTTAAGTTTTTCGGATTCCCATCTGGATAACTCCGCTTCTTTTGTCTTCTGAAAATATTCCTGCTGAAGCTGCGAATTTTTTATTAACTGTCCTGTCTGGATTGAAATAATTGAAAGAAGTGTCTGAGGTCACTTTCGGTGAATTCCGTTTTATCTTTTTTATTCACCATTGTCATCACGCCAATGATCTTTCCTTCAAACCAGATTGGTGTGCAGAGAATGGATTTGATGTCTTTTCGTTCCTCTTCAGTAGAATTAAACCTGTTATCCTTTGAAAGATTTTTAATTAAAAGAGACTCTTCATTTTTTAAAACCCAACCGGAAATGCTTGTGTTAATTCGGTAATGAGGTTTGAGAGTGCTGAAATCTTCCTTCCTTAAAAATGTTTTGAAAGGATCTTGTTCATCTTCAGTTAAAAGCATAATTGAACCCTGCTCGGCATTAACTGCTCTTAAAATTTTCTGAACAATTGTGTTTAATGTCTGATCAATATTTTGAGAGTTACCTGAAGCGATCGCAATTTCATTCAAGAGTTGAAGTTCATTAACAGCAGACTTGTATTGCTCAAGCTTTTGCTTAAGCTCTTCATTCTCCTGAATTAGTTTTTGATCTGCTTTGCTTAACATTTTAAAGTAATTCTACTCTTTAAATTTTACAGGACCTAAAGATTCATCAAGCCATTTATTAATTATTGGCACTCTAATTTCAATGGGCGGAATGTGTCCTGAGTTAACCAACTCGACTGCTTTTATATTCTTTAACAATTTATAGAATGGAAGAACAAGCAAATTGTATGGCATTGCTTCATCATATTTGCCATATAGGAAATATGTTGGCTTATTATAATGAGCAACAAAGTTAATTGGATTCACTTCAGGTAAAGAGGTTTTACTTTCAGGATAGATTCCGCAGGCAATAAGAACAATGGAATTTATACGATCATCAACGGCAGGAACAATTAATCCATTTGATAATATGGCTGGTTGGTATCCAGGCAATTTTTTTCATATCAATTTCTTTCCGGGTAGAAAGGTAATCCAGACCAATGCGAGATTCTGTTACCCAATGAAGAACTCTATCACGGAAAAGCACACTTGAAACATCCGGCCATTGCTCGCCATATTCCCACTTCCTTGAAGGCGAACCTTTCGGTACAATAACAAAAAGAGCACGACCAGATTTAATATTTCCTGAGAAGAGTAATTCAGCTGTCCAATTAGCAGGTGCACCGAAATCATAAACAGCACCATGCGGATCCCACACAATACACTGAAATGGTTCCTGAATATTTTTAGGAAGAAATAAAAATCCTGTTACTCTGTCTCCAAGCGAGCAATCGAATTCTATTTTCTCTTCAGTCCAAAACTCTTTTTCTTCTCTTGAAATAACTTCAGCATTTAAGGGTTGTTTATCGTATTTGTAATATGTCAGCAACTTTTTGTATTCTAATTCACTTACTGGTTTATAAGTTTCAACTTTATGATCTTTATTTATAAACCGTGCCGCTGGATCATTTTCAACCGTAACTAAATTTTTAACGCATCGAAATCCCAAAGTATTTGAGCTATAAAAACTCGGGAACAGAACCAAAATCTCCATAGAGATAGTAAGATATCTTCCCACGAACCACCAGTAATAAAGTATTCATCTGAACTATTATTCAAACACCACTCTTTAACATTTCCAGCCATATTGTAGCATCCAAAAGCACTTATTCCGAATTCAAATTTATTAACAGGCTCAGTTCCTTTTCCATTGAAATTTACTCTTTCATTCAAATTATCCATTGAATAAACAACTCCCCAAGGTAAAGACATTCCCTGGTAATTTATAACTCCATTCCTTGCCGCTTTTTCCCATTGGTAAACGTTGGGCAAACTTTTACCTCTGAATTCAGCATAAGCCGAGGCTTCATACCAGGTAATATCAGTAACAGGATAATTTTCTTTCCCTTCCGGAAATTCCTGATTGACCCAGCTTCTTGGACCGGGAAGCTGCGACCGATCAATAAAAAGTTTCATCGCTTCTTCCCAGAAAATTTCTTTTCCATCGCGTGTGAATTGATGTTTCCAGAATTCTTTTTTCAAATATCCACCTGCTAAAATAAATTCCTTGTATTCCTTATTGCTCACTTCATATTTATCAATGTGAAAGTCATTTAATTTAACTGAGGGTAAATCATAAAGACTCCAGCTAACAATTTTATAGTCATCTCCAGGCACAAAAACCATGTTTGAATCTATCTCATTAGTCTTCAACATTATTCGCTGAAATATTTATTCCTCTTCGGGGGACAGGAAATTCTTTTATTATCGGATAGCTGGAAGCTATTCTCTGAATTGTTGAATAGCCATTTTTCTCGATAGTAACTAAATAATCTCCCCGTGCAACCATCAAATTATTTATTGGAGTAACTCCGGCATATTCTCCTTTGATATCTGGATTTTGACCTGAGGGATCAAAACGTTTCAGAAATATTTTTGCACCTTCAGGATCTGTAGCAATTGCAAGTGTATCATAAATAAATAAACTTAATTCCTTAAATAAAGGATCAGCTTTAAGTTCGGTATGATACTCCTTTGCCAAATCAAAAGCCGCAAAATAATTTCTTTGACTAACCAATGTATCAAGTTGCCTGGTTAACTCTTCGACATCTACTGGATTAAATATTTTTTTTATTGGAAGAAAAGCAGCGAGGACAATAATTACAGCTGCAATAATCGTTGATCCAACTAAACCTGCTTTTCCTATCTTTAATCTCGATGGACTGAACTTATTAGAACTTATAACTGAAGTATTGCTTTGAATTTCTTTCAGTCTCGTTAGCAGTTCATCTGCAGATTGTATTCTTTTTTTCCGGTCTTTCTCAAGACACTGCAGAACAATCTGTTCAAGTTCATCTGAAACTTCTGGATTAAGTTTCTTTAATGACTTTGGTTTTTCGTGAAGGATTGAATAAATAATTGCTTGATCAAAATTTCCCTGGAAAGGTGGCTGCCCTGTCAACATTTCAAAAAATACAATTCCCAATGACCAGATGTCTGAACGGAAATCCACTTCTTCACCACGAAGTTGTTCGGGTGACATATAGGCAGTTGTTCCGGGAGTAGACCCTTTTTTAGTAATGTTTGGATCGCCATGAATGTGAGCCAGACCAAAATCCATTACTCTTATTCGTCCATCACCGGAAAGCATAATGTTGCTGCTTTTTATGTCACGATGAATTATTCCTTTCTTATGAGCAGCATTTATTCCTTCGGTGATTTGAATTGAATAGTTTAGGAAATCATTGATATTGATTTTTTTATCGGGGCTTTTTGTTATTATTTCTTTAAGCTCATTGCCTTTCACAGATTCCATAACAATGAATGTTTCATCGCCGAATTCTTCTATCGCATAAACAGTAGCAACGTTGAGATGATTTAAACCGGCAGCAATTTGTGCTTCTGTTTTTAATTTTGCTTTGTCCTTTTCACTTACACTGAAATTATGAGGAAGGAATTTGATTGCAACTTCACGTTTAAGTTTAGTATCCTCAGCTTTGTATACGATGCCCATCCCGCCCTGACCGAGTTTATCTAGTATTTTATAATGTAATATTGTTTGACCAATCATATTTTTAATTCATTAAATTGGAAATAAACGAAGAGTCATTTTGTTTCTTTAAACAAAAAACTTTAAGAGTGCCTGTAATAATAATAGCAAAGGAATAGTCAATAAAAAAGACCGCCAAGCGACGGTCTTTATGTTAATATATAGTGAAAATTATTTCAATAGTAACATTTTCTTGGTTTCAACAAAACCTTGTCCTGAACTTGTTTCAGGATCTAAAGCCTGAAGCTTGTAGAAATACATTCCACTTGATAAACCTGCAGCGTTAAAATTAACCTCATAACTTCCTGCGGGCTTTTCTTCATTAACGAGTGTTGCTATTTCATTACCGAGAACGTCATAAACTTTTAATGAAACGAACCCCACCTCGTTCCTCCCCTTTGCCAAAGGGGAGGATGAAGGAGGGATTGGAATTGTATATCTTATCGTAGTAACTGGATTAAACGGGTTTGGATAGTTTTGTTCAAGTCTAAATTCCTTTGGGATTTCTGAGACAATATTTTCTAATCCGGTAACATTACCTGTTGGGTTACGTTTGTAGTATATCTCAAGATTTCCGTCACGGTTATCCTGCCATATTACATGAACAGCAGGTCCGGAAGCGGAAACAAAAGGATAGTAAGAGTCGGCAGAATTCGATGTCAGCCTTGTATCCCCTTCCCATAAACTCCCATTATCCGAAGAACATTTATAGTAAATTTCTTTATTTGAATTACGTTCGTCAGTCCATACAACATGAACATTCGGAGAAGTTAATGAACCGGACAAAGATAATGTCGGACGCAACGACTCTCCGAACTCGCTTGTCAACCGTATATCGGTTCCCCAGTTTATTCCTCCGTCTGTTGAACGCTTATAAAATATTTCACCATTCCCACCACCGCTTACACGGTAATCTTCCCAAACAACATGTACATTATTTCCTGCAATGGCAATTGAAGGATAATACTGAGTCATCGTATCACTTGATATTCTGGAATCGGAACCCCAGGTTAAACCTTTATCCGTTGAACGTTTGTAATAAACTTTTTCATTTGAATTTCCATCTCTGTTGTCACGCCATACTACCATCACTAAGGAACCCACCATAGAAATACAGGGAATATCGGATATTGCGGTGTTATTAGTTAATCTCGTATCAGCCTCCCAGGTTGTTCCGTTATCTGTAGAACGCTTAAAATAAATCTCATAATTTCCTGCTCTTGTGTCATCCCAAACGACAACAATATCCGACCCTGATACTGCTGCAGAAGGATGTAGTGAGGCGTTACCGTCATTAGTCAGTCTCACATCATTTTCCCAGTTCAAGCCTCCGTTTGACGAGCGCTTATAATATATTTCCCCGTTTCCATCACGGAAATCCCCCCAAATCACATGCACATTAGAACCGGAAACCAGAACAGACTGACATTCAGAAGCGCCGGTACTGTTTGTTAATCTGGTATCGTTACTCCATGTAAGCCCTCCATCAACAGACCGTTTATAATATATTTCCAGATTCATCTGTCCATTGCGGTTATCACTCCAGACAACGTGAACGGTGTCTCCCGATGATTTAACGCACCATGAATTATTTAGATACGCCGTTATAGAGTATGCAATATCAACTGTTAATCTTACATCAGACTGCCACTGGGATTGAGAAAAGCTTGAAAGTAAAACTACTAACGAAGTAATTATATATTTTTTCATCACATTCTCATCTTTAAATTATTTTATTAAAATCATCTTCTTTGTTTCTATATAATTTCCTGCCTTAAGTTGATAGAAATAAATTCCGCTTGAAACATGAGAAGCATCAAATTCAACAACATAACTTCCTGCGGATTTTTGTTCGTTGACCAGAGTTGCTTCTTCATTCCCGAGAACATCATAAACCTTCAATGAAACATTCGAGATGCTGGATACCCGATACTGGATACTAGTAGAAGGATTGAAAGGGTTTGGGTAATTCTGCAGTAAAGCAAATTGTTTAGGCGGCTCCTGTTCGCCCTCAACATCTGAAATATTAATATCGAATCTGAACACTTCTGACCAAGGGCCAACTCCTCCATTATTAACTGTCCTAACTTTCCAATAATAATTTGTATTTGCCAGCAGCAACCCGGGCGTTACCTGAAACGAGGAATGCGTCAAATCCTGATCAACAAAAGATGTAGCAAAAGTCGAATCCTGAGAGATTAGCAATCTGTAATACAGAGCAGTTACTGTGCTATCCCAATCCATCAAGGGCGTAAGAGTGTTTATAGTTGAGTTATTAGCCGGGTAAGTAAGAGGCGGAGCTGTCGTTTCTGAATAATACAAATCCCAAATTTCCTGCTGTGTTAATGCAGCATTATAAACTCTCACTTCATCAAGAAATCCCTGGAAGTTTGCTGAGCCCGCCATAAATCTTCCTATTCGCCAGTTTGTTCCAAGTGTTGTGTTGGGTTCGGTTGATATTGTACCGGAAGCATCGAGTTTTCCATCAACATATAACTTTGTGATTCTTTCCGTACCGCCTTCGTAAACTCCGGCAACAAAATGCCAGATCCCATCAACTACATTTTGATTACCATATACAACTCCAAAACCATAACCATTACCCAAACCTAATACATCAGTAATAAGGAAATGCATATTAGTCGGTGCAGCCTCCTGTGTTCCGTAATGAAAAATATTACTTCCGTACCTGATTATAAAATCCTGTGTTTATCCAGGCTGAAAATGTTCGCGGAGAATTACCAACCGGTAAATTGTTACCCGGGTTCATTCCTTCAACGTAACTATCAATACCGGCAGGAAAGAACAGAGACGAGTTTTCAATGGCGTACCTGTCCATCGCAAATGAAGCATTAAAGTTTACTCCATTATTCAAATTCCCCGATTCATCATTTACGTTTCCGTTAAATGGAAAGAAAGCCACAAGCCCATTGCGGGATATTAAATATTCTGTTTCTATTTCAGCATCACTTAGTGCTCTGTTATATATTTTAACTTCATCAACAGCACCAGACATATTTGCTGGAGAACAGTTGTTCTGGAAAACTTCACCGATTGTTATTGGATAAGAACTGTAATTTGTATAAGGAATATTTCCGGATCCTTCTAATTCTCCATCAATATATATCTTTGCATTTTCATTAATCCCATCATAAGTTGCTGACACCATATACCATTTATTTTCAATATAGGATTTGTTTGTTCGAATTGTTGCCCAGCCTGAATTACCCAGCCATAGTTGAATTTGCCCGTCGTAGTCAATTGAAAGTATAAAACCATTAACATAACTGCAGATATGTTTACCGACGATAACAGCATACGTGTTTTTATACTTTATCCAGGTATTAATGGTAAAACCACTTTCTAAATTCAGATTAGTAGAATTGGCAAGTGAAATATTGCTGGTTTGATCCGGAAAGGTGAAAGCTCTGTCGGTTACATTAAATCTGTCTGTTGTTAAAACGGCATTACCATTTATAGTTCCGTCGTGCCCATTTCCACTCATATCAATAGTATTGCCATTCAAAGGTAAAAACGCCACCAGCCCTGAATCAAGATTGACTTGCGGAAATACTTTAGAAAAAAAGATAATAAAGATGAGAGCTATTAATAGATGTAATTGAAGTTTCATATACTCCTCAGATTTTTTAGTTATAAAAATTTTAGAGTCAATTAAGTTTATTTAGGAAGAACATAGTTAAGAATCGTTGAAGGCTTGAAATTCAATTTGTATGCCGTGAGAAATGTCTCTTATATTTTGTGAGGGAGTGCTTAAACCTTTCATATATTAACTTTCAGAATAATATCAGAGAAAAAGTTACTTGTAATAAAGGTTGATAAAAGTATAACTGATAAAAATGAAAAATTTTACATATCAAACATAAAAGATTTTTTTAGAATTTATATTCCCTTTTGTTATTTGATTACAATCATTTTCTTCACATCTTTATAAATATCTGCACTTAGTTGATAAAAATATATTCCACTTGAAAGTCCGGTTGCATCAAAGTCAACTTCATAACTCCCTGCGGGTTTTTCCTCATTAACGAGTGTTGCTATTTCATTACCAAGAACATCATAAACCTTAAGCATTACCAAAGTCCCTCCTTTGTTCGAAGGACTCCTTTCGGAGGAGGGATTTAGAAAGGCCGGAATTGAATACTTTATTTTTGTCGATGGATTAAATGGATTGGGGTAATTTTGTCCTAAAGCAAACTCATAAATAGGTTCTGTATCATTAGAATTATCTGTTGGAATTGTGTAAATGAAAATTCCAATATCATCAAGGTACCAGCCGTCTTTTCTGGTTCCGCCATCCGTTTTAAGCTGGAATTGAATCTTTAATTCTGAACTGATATAATTTGCAATACTCATTTCCTCCTTCACCCAGCTTGAAATAACACCATCATAAAGGGGCTGACCGACAGGTTGAGGAGATACTCCGGGCTGCGTATATCTACCGGCAAGTGGAATCCAGGATGACCCGTTATTTGTTGAAACCTTTACTTGTCCATAATCAAAGTCATTTTCAATATTGAACTTAGTCTGGAATGTTAATCGTGGATTTACATACCCGGCAAGATTGAGTGGATTTGTAAGCGTCATCGTAACAGTAGCATTGTTTACGTAATTGCCGTTCTTGCTGTCAGTATAAGATACCGGCGCAGAGTAAAATGATCTATAAGTTGAATCCCACTGCGGACTTGATGCGGGAGTTTTTGTTATTGTCCAATAAGTTGCTGGATTATTTGAATTGTCTTCAAATATAAAAACAGGAAAGCCGATAATTATTTTAATAGTGTCGATTGAAACAATTTCGTCGTTTGATTTCGTTGTAAGAATGAGCGGGATTTCTTCTTCAAGTGGAGCTGTGCTGTTGATTATAAATGACAGCGAGGGCGAAAGGATAACACTGGTTCTTGCTTCTATAGAATCTAATTCAACAAAGAATGTTTTCGTATTGACATACTGACTTGGTGATGAAAGTTCAAAGTGAAGGTTATATGCAGTTGATAATCCAATATTTTTATATTCGGGTGAAAGTTGCACTAAGTCTGAAGGAAGAAAATATTCGTTAATAAAATTCGGTGAAACAAGTTGAACATATTCACCTGCAAGAAAAGATTGATAAATCATCGTCCTTAAATTCTGCTGAGCTATTGGATAAATCTGGCTTTGTGGAGGCCAGAAGTCATCTCCAATTTCAATGGTATAACCAAAGGTTTTGTTTTTTGTAACCTGCTCACCATACATCCAATCTCTGATGCTTCCATTGGATGGATAACCCAGAAGCTGAGAACCTGAACCATAAAGATATCCGCTGGACGATGTAAGCAGTGCCGCAAATTCTCTGTAAGTTAAAGAATCAGGTGTTTCCGAATCAATGTATCCCCAAGGATATAAAATATAACCACCAAAGGTGTGCATATTGAAATGTGTACGATATTTTTTTTGATTAGCTAAATCTCTTATCGCCTGAGATTCCGGTTCTGAAAAAGCTGATGCTCCTCTGTAAGTTTCACTGCAAGGATCAGGACTGGAACCAATATTGTCGTACCCCCACTGGTAACCAAAATTTCTATTGAGATCTATTCCATAACAACCTCCCCCATTGTCTCTTCTGTTCTTTCTCCAGTATCCTCCTCCGTTCGGATCTGTTTGCCGGTTGTATTCATATCCATCAGGATTGAAACAAGGCACACAATAAATCTCACGGTTGTTGATAAGGTAAGTTGCTTCAGGATCTGTCCCATAGTTTTCAAGTAAATACCACATAAAGTACATTTGAGTTGCCATTGATTGTGGCTCACGTGCGTGAACAAGTGCATCAAAGCCAACTGCCGGTTCACTTTCACTAATATTAGGATTGTCTGATATTTTTACTGCCCACATTGTTCTTCCTTCAATGCTTGTCCCAATTGAAAATTTTTGTGTAATAAGATTTGGGAAGAGCGAAAACATTTCGTCAAGATCAGCTTCAATCTCGGCAAAAGTATAGTAACCACCCATTGAACCGAAACCAAAACCAGTTACACCAAAATCTTTCTCACTTTCTATTTTGATGAATTCTTTTTCTCCTTCGGATAATTTGGGAAGTGAATGATAGTAAGCCTTCCAGTCATTGATTAATATTTCATAATTTAATCCTGAGCCGGAAATAGCTTGAAATTCATTTTCATCAACAAAAAGAATTACTCCGCCCTCTTTATCTGAAATGGAATGCTCAAGATCAAGGGAAAGTGAATAAACCTTTTGCAGGTCCGAATTATTTTCTAAAAAGAGTTTTATCTTTTTAATATTTTGAGGGAAGATAGAAACAGCAAAAATCAAAATACATAAGAATAAAGTTTTCATTTTTTAATACCCACAACCTTTACTTTTTAAAGATTCATTTATAATAACTCTTTCAAAATTTCATCACAGATCGAATAACCTTCCGAAGTCAGTTTTACAATCCCATCATCTATGGTCACAAAATTTTGTTTTTTAAGCACTTCAAAATAAGTATAATTCTTTTTTAACCATGATTGTCCGAATTGCTCTTCAAATCTTTTAATATTTAATCCCGAGCTTCTCAATTCAAGCATTACATACTCGTTTACTGCCATTTCGAGACTTATGGTTTCCGAACCAGCAACAGCATTGCTGGATTGTTCAACCTTGTGGATGTACATTTTAAGACTGGATAAATTCCACCATCTATTTCCATCAATAAAGGAATGAGCGGAAGTTCCAAAACCAAAATAATCCGTGTAATGCCAGTAAGCATTATTGTGGATGCATTCAAAACCAGGTCTTGCAAAATTTGAAACCTCGTACTGGTAAAATCCGTTTGAAGTAAAAAATTCAATCGTGGTTTGATAGAGTTCCGCATCATAATCTTCATCCTGAATTTTAACTTTCCCGTCCAGAACCATTTTGTTAAGTATGGTTCCTCTCTCAAGAATCAAGCTGTAAGCAGAAATATGTTTGATGGGCAGCTTAATTGCCTGTTCAAGATTCTTTTTCCATTTCTTTTTTGTCTGACCGGGCAAATTGAATATTAAATCAAGACTAATATTTTCAAGGCCAGCATTTGCGGCTTCATCCACTGTTCGAATTGCCGCTTCTGAATTATGAATTCTAGTTAGAAATTTCAAATCACTATTATCAAACGATTGAATGCCAATACTTATCCTGTTAATTCCGGCTTGTTTAAATAACTTTAATTTTTCAAGAGTAACTGTACCGGGATTTGTTTCAAGTGTAATCTCAGCATCAGATAAAACAACAAAATCTGTTTTTACTGATTCAATTATTTCAGAAATATAATCTGGCTCCATCAGTGAAGGAGTCCCGCCGCCAAAGTAGATTGAAATAAGCTCCCGATTTCTAGAATATTTTTCCGCATAGTGAGTTATTTCTTTTTTCAGAGATTTCAGAAATGATTGAACATTATCTGAAGTAATTATCGAATAGAAATCACAATAGATACATTTATGATCGCAGAAAGGAATATGTATATAACAAGCAGTTTGATTCACAAGTTTTTAATTATTTTTACAAAAAATATTTCACCTGTGATAAAATAAGTAAAAAAAGAGGCTGTCTTAAAAGGTTCTCTCGAAACATTTCATTACTCGAGAACCTTTTAGTTTGTTTGGTTTTCGAGCTTGCCTGCTGCAAGCAGGTTTTTTTCTGATGGAATTAGAAAAATTATCGAGAAAACATTACTTGTGAGACAGCCTCTAAAACTTAATCGAGTATTTTATGGCTTTAGTTCCAGTTCCAGTAGAATTTCAACTACACCGGTGAGAACATTAATTTCACCAGCTGGGGGTGGTGGTACACCATCCATTGTAACTGTTCCTGTAAAACTAAGTAGCTCTCTTTTAACCGGATCTTTAAAGTCAGCCAGATATCCATTTAGTTGAGTGATTTCTTCACTTGTTAATTCAACCATATAAGGATCTTCAAGATAATCTTCGGCTACAGCAGTAGGAAGGCTTCTTAAAAAGACAACATTTCCATCTCCATCAGTTACTGTGACAAGGATATTTGATCCAGCCAATCCCGGAGTTAAATCCAGAGAGTCCGGTGGAGGGTTTGGATTTTCACCTCTTGGTATAGTTCGATAAAGAGCAGCCAGATATTTGACGTTTTCAATTTCATCAATATTATCAGCGTAAGCATCATAATCCGAAAGGTAAACTATTTCACTCCCATCGACAGTCGTATTTGTTCCGGTTGATGTTATTCCCTGTTTCAAAGGAAGATTTAAGAAAAAGTTTTCAAGAATATCACAACTCTGATTTAAAAAAACTGTAGAAGTAATCAGAATCAGAAATAAATATTTTTTTATTTTTTTCATTTTTATGCTCCTTTATAGCTGTAATGAAATGCCGCCGGTGAGCGTAAACAAAGAGGTAATATTTAAATCCAGGTTAAACACAACCGGTAAAACTTTAATGGCACCGCCCGCAGTGAACCTGAAAACATTATCACCATCAACAGAAGTGCTCTGACGAGTATCTCTAATTGATGGATACAATTCATTCGGATCCTGGAAATAATAATCAAGATCCATTGTTGAACTTTCATACTGCAAACCGCCATATACAACGAACATTTCCTGGAATGTTTTACTTCCATGCACGTTAATCGCAAAGTTTTTTGAATCAAACTTTATGTATTCAGTTTCGTCACTGCTGTTATTTTCAAGGTTGAAGTTATTAAATAAAATCTGCAATGACAGATCGAAAGGCAAGCCCTGGAACCATTGGCTGATCTGATGTTTAAGTCCGACGCCCCAAAGACCAGTTGAAACATCACCGAAATTAATTTGTGGAAAATATCTCAGCATCAACTCTGTTCCATATAAACTTCCTGCAAACTGATAAATTGCTCCTGGAGCATTGCTTACGTTAAATCCTCCCGGGTAAGCAAGAAAACCACCGGGACCAACATAATAGCTTCCTTTTTCTCCTACAAATGTGCCGGTTGTCCCTGATGTACTGTAACCCTCAAGCCCGGAATTTGGTGAGAATGTTTTTTGACCATCACCAATAAATGAATACATACCGATAATGCTGAATTTAAATTGAAATGTTGTTGGTAAATCAGCTGAATAGTATGATCCGGAATTAAGGTAGGTACCGAAGAAAGTTGCTAATGGTTTAGAATATTCTTTAGCATCGTCAGGTGCTAATCCAAATATTCCTAAACCTACCTGCGCAAGCGAGGTTGATACAAGCAGCATCACGGTAACGAAAACCTTGATTAAGATATTTCGCATAGAAGCCTCCTATGATTATCTGATAGAAATAGTTAATTATCTTTTTAATTTTTTAAGGAGAAATTATTTCTTTTGTCTTACCAGAACAATCACGCAAAGACGTTATTCTTGTTTATCCTGTTTTTCAGCAGGATATAATAATTGTAAAGAATATTGAATTTTACTGAAGATAAATAATAGAAATATTTTTTAGATGCAAATATCCCGTAAGAAAAAGACAGATTAAAACCCGAAACCAACCCCAATGGTGCCTGTTTTTGTTCCACCAAATTTATAATCAAAGTTTATTACAAATATTGAAAGGTTAATAGAGGTTCCAATAGCAAGGTTAACAGTTTGATCTCCATGATAATCTATGTTTAACTGTAACTCCTGTCTGCCTGCAGGGCTATCAAATTCATATTTGTAGTTAATTTCACTGCGAGAAGTTTCGTACGTCAACCCGGCATAAGGCTCAATTGAAATCCTGCCACCGATTTTTTTGCTGATAAATAAACCGTATTGAGAGGCTGTGTTCTTAAAAACATCTCCGACTTTAAAACTCTGAAAATAATATCCAAAACCAATTTCAAGTGGCAATGAATCATCAAACCAATAATTTAAATTATGACTGATTCCGCCACCCCAAATATTTACTATTCCCAAATCCTGTAAATTTATTCCGCGGAAGTATCTGACGGAAACACCGGTTCCAATAATACTTCCCAGATCAAACTGCAAAGCTGGCGATGGCATCACATCAATATTATTCAGATAGCCTTTTACATCCGTTAACTCAAACTTGTAGCTTTCAATTGTATATCCCTGGACTTCAACTTCAGGAAATTCAACCGACAGATACTCTTCGATGTTTCCAGTGATTGTAGGACCATCAAATTTAACTTCCCATTCTTTTGATAGAATTTCACTTTTCAGTGATTCATAATTCGGAATAGTATTTGGATCATAACCGGATGAGATAAGAATTTCATCTACCTGTGGGGATGTTAAACGCAAATTACCAACATAGCTGAATCTCCTGAGATCATCTGTGAAGAACGAACCAACTCCAACAAATCTTAACTTGGCATGAATACCATTTGATGATGATGGTAGTCCGGTGAACCAGCCTGAGTTCATGCTTGAACCAAATGCAGATATAACCGGTTCAGAGTACTTCAATACAGCACCGGATGATAAATTTGAAAGAGTTTCACCAATGGTCTGAGGAAAAATTTTCGATGATGAAACAAAAAAAAGTATCAGCGCAATTAAGATTGTTTTATAAATCTTGTTCATTCTAATAGTTAATAAAGGAAAATATCACTTCAAAAAATCAATTATGATTAATGAAGTAATTAAGCAAATATTATTCCTTTATACCTATCAGTTCACGGGCGCTTTTTAGGCTGGCTTGGGTGATTTTTTCGCCGCTTAGTAGCCGGGCGATTTCCGTAATTCTTTCCGATTCAGGTAACTTTTTAATTGAGCTGACTACCCTCTCATTTTGAGTTAGTTTTTCGATTGAAAAATGATGTTCAGCAAGACTGGCAATTTGAGGCAAGTGAGTAATTGAAATAACCTGATGATATGCTGAAAGATTCTTCAGAGCCTTACCAACCTTCTGTGCAATACGACCACTTACTCCAACGTCAATTTCGTCGAATATCAAAAGCGGAAGTTTATCGTTCTTTGCAAGTGTTGATTTTAATGAAAGCATTATCCTTGAAACTTCTCCGCCGGATGCAACTTTTGCGAGAGGTTTTAAATCTTCACCAGGATTTGTTGAGATGAAAAATTCTACTTCATCAATTCCTTTTGATGTGGCCTTAAAATATTTTCCATCCAGAAAAACTCCACTATCTTTTTCTGATTGAGAGTTAATGATTTGCGTTTTGAATTGAGGTTCCTGAATGCCTAATTCTTTCAGTGTTTCTTCAATTCCTTTCTTGACCAATTTAGCAGCCTTGTTCTCTCTGCTTCGATAGATTTTTTGCCAAACTGCCGGCAGACTTCATCAATTCAAAAATATTTTTGGATAGCTCATTAATCTTTTCTGAAAAATTTTCAGCTAGTGCAAATTCTTCACCAATCTTTTTTCTGTACTCAAGAATACTTTTTACTGAACCGCCGTATTTCTTTTTAAGAAGATTTATTGCTCCAAGCCGTTCCCGTTTTCCCTCAACTTCATCCTGATCAAGATTAATTTTTGAGTTGTAACTTCTAATAAAGTTTGAAATATCTTCGACTTGTACGAGCGCAGATTCTGATTCAGTTAAAGCATCTGAAAATGATTTATCTATTTCATTAATTTTCTGCAGAAGAGTTTTTACTTTAGCGAGTGAAGCCTGAACAGAGTTATCAGATTCATATACCAACTGATAGATTTCAGAAGTTAGTTCTGCCAGCTTTTCAGAGTTTTCAAGAATCTTTAATTCCTCTATCAGTTTATCTTCTTCATCTTCCTGAGGAGAAATATTATCAATCTCTTTTATCTGGAAAGAATAAAAATCTTTTTTCTCCTTTATGCTGCTCTCTTTTTCCTGCAGTTGTTTCAGCTCATTTTCTTTATGAAGTAATTCGGAATAAATTTTTCTGTATTGATGAAGAAGTTCCTGGTAATCACCAAATTCATCGAGATAATCTATGTGAGTTTCATTTCTGAGGAGTGATTGATGCTCATGCTGACCGTGCAGGTCAACCAACAGGTTGCCGATATCTTTCACAAGGTTAAGATTAACAGGAGTGTCATTGATAAAGCATCGGTTGGATCCTTTAAGCGAAATCTCTCGTCGAATAATCAGCTCATCATCGAAGTCAACATCATTTTCTTCGAGAAGTGACTTTACTTTTTTGTTACCCTTTACATTAAAGATTCCTTCGACAAAAGATTTCTTGTGCACCTTTGCGTACAACTTCTGTTGAAGCTCTTTCACCAAGTAACAGGCTCATAGCATCAATAAATATTGATTTACCTGCACCGGTTTCACCTGTGATAATATTAAGTCCGCTTCCGAACTCAACAGAGATATGTTCTATTAAAGCGTAATCTTTTACTTCGAATGATTTGAGCATTGAAATTATTTACCAAATAAAAATGCCACATCTCAAAGATATGGCATTTCTAACCTTTTAAAAATACTCTGTTATGATTTTATCTGGATATAGAATTTCTTGCAAGATAAATCCCACATATTGTTTTACCGTCAACTATCTCCCCGTTATAAATTTTTTCTTCAACTTCTTTTAGTGAGAATTCAAAAACTTCCATTCCAAGTTCACCTTCCTCGCGGTTATGCTTGCCTGGCTTTAAATCCTTTGCAATATAAATCCATAGTTTCTCAGTTGAGTAACCCGGTGTAGTATAAATACTTCCCAGCTCTTTTACATTATCCGATTTGTATCCGGTTTCCTCTTCAAGCTCTCTAACAGCACAGATAAATGGGTCTTCACCTTTCCCTAATTTTCCTGCCGGAAGCTCAAGCAAAATTTTATCAACCGGAAAACGATGCTGCGTTACCATAACAATCTTTCCATCGTCAGTGACTGGCACCACAACTGCCCCACCAGGATGTTCTGCTACTTCGCGAACAGCTTTGTTGCCGCTCTTGTATTCAATCTGGTCAACTTTTGTATTGAAAACTTTGCCGCTATAAATAACTTCGCTTTTTATGATTCTATAATTCATTTTAATTTTCTCTATAGAATTAATATTAGGAATGGATGTATGATATAATTACCCTGAACGAATAAAAATATTTTCAGGTTCGATATCCCTCGGGATAATAACCCATCAACTCACTGCCGAGATATTTTAAAAGCGCAGTTATAACTCCAAGATCATCAAGATAACCAAATAAAGGTGTTATATCGGGAATGGTATCAATCGGAACAATGAAATAAACAAGTGCAGCAACAACAATCGCTTTTCTGTACCACCTGACAAGCGGATCTTTCATATACTTGTAAAGTGCAAGAATATCTTTTGCAAAAGAGATTCTTCTTCCAGAATGTTCAAGTTTACCCCAGAGATTTTCATCAACGTAATCTATTTTCTTCTGAACTTTTTCTTCATCGTAATCTTCCTCAGTTACTCCTTTCCTGTTGCCAAAATCCAGCTCTTTTAGCTCACCAAAATCTTCTAAAATATCGTCTTCCAGATAATCTATTTCTTTATTCATATAAGAACCTTTCAGGGAATTCCGTTAAAGAAAAATATTTTAAGCGAACAATTTAAATTTCCAATCAAAAATACAGCATACAATTCGGAAAGACAAAGCACAAGAATTTAAGATTAATGCAAAATTATAATAATGATTAAATTTGGAGGTGAGAAAAAATGATCTTGCAGAAAAAGTAATTCAAACAAACAATATTCTTCTTCCGGGTGGAAGTAAGCAGCTTGAGCATCTCCTTGAGCAAAATATTCCAAAAGGTGAACAGGCTTTGATCATTGGACCCAATTGTGAATCTATTGCCGCCAAACTAATCAAGTATTTTACAAACCTATTCATCGTAATAGATAATTATGAATCGGTGATGCAAATCAGAATGAAATTGAAAGATGAAGATAAAATCAAAGTTAAGATGATGGATTACGCACATACCGATTTTCAGGACAAATCCTTCGATTTAATTTACGCACAGGGCTCAATATCTGTTCCTGATAAAAAAGTTATTTTAAAGGAATTAAAAAGAATTATAACCAGTAAAGGTTTATTCTGTGCGGGTGAAATTGTCTCTCTCAAAGAACCTGTTCCAGGATTTGTTAGTGATATTTGGGAACGAAGCGGTCTGGAACCGATTGCCGCATCAGAAATAAAAAAATACTATGAAAGCAGAGGCTTTGAAGCTCTAAGTGAAAGAGACTTATCAACTACACTAACAGATTTTTACGAAGGAACCATATCTGTAGTTTCGAAAACAGGTAAAGCTGAAAAAGAAGAAGATAAAAAATATTTTTCACGGATGAAGCACGAGTCAAATGCATATCTAAAGCTTGGCGGTGATAAATACATTGGCTTTAAATCTTTGATAATGAGGAAATTTAATTGAAAAAGGGAGATATAATTCAGATAAAAATTGACAGGTATGCCTTCGAAGGAAAAGGTATTGGCAAAGTAGATATTGATAATCCATCAGAAAATTCAGAACCGGATTCCTTCATTGTTTTTGTTAACGGCGCTTACCCTGGTGACATTGTATCCGCAAAAATTAAAAAACTAAAAAAATCTTATGCTGAAGCAGTTGTTGAAGAAGTCATCTCGCCTTCACAGCAAAGGGTTCAACCACGTTGTAAATATTTTGGTACCTGCGGCGGGTGCAAACAGCAGGATCTTGATTATAAGCAACAAATAGCTTACAAGCAGGAACAGGTTGAAGATATTTTTAAGCACGATGGTGGATTTCACAGATTTTGAAATTGAAAATATTCTGAGTTCCAAGAATATTTTTTATTACAGAAACAAAATGGAGTTTTCATTTTCTGATTTACAATGGCTGATTGAAATTGAGGATGAAGCTATATCTAACAAAGGATTCTTTCTCGGACTTCACGTTCCGAATAATTTTGAAAAAATCCTGGATATTGAGGAATGTTTTCTTCAATCAGAATTAAGCTCTCACATTCTGAATTTTACACGTGAATTCTTCAAGAAGAGACACGCTTCTATTTACAGCACCAAAACACATTCCGGTTACTTACGCAATATGATAATACGTCAGGCGCAAAAGACTAAAGACATAATGTTAAATCTTGTTACACTGGAAGAGAATGAGCTATTGATGAAAGAATATGCTTCTGCGGTTACAAATAAATTTCCTGAAGTCACAACTATTGTAAATAACATCAGCAAAAAGAAAGCATCCATTGCGGTTGGTGATTATGAAATAGTTTACCACGGAAGCGGATTTCATACACGATAAAATTGGAAATTACAAATTCAGAATAAGCGCAAATTCTTTTTTCCAGACGAATACAATACAGGCAGAAAAATTATACAACACAGCTTTAGAGTATGCTGAATTGAAAGGTGATGAAATTATTTATGACCTCTATTCAGGTGCAGGAACCATAGCAATTTATGTTTCTGCATTTGCAAAAGAAGTTTATGGATTTGAATCTGTTGAGTCATCAATCTATGATGCAAAAGAAAATCTTGAAATAAATAAAATAGAAAATGTAACCTTCGTCCAGGCAGATCTTTACAAATCATTTTTAGCGTTCACCAATGTACTTCCAAAACCAGATGTTGTTATTCTTGATCCACCACGAGGAGGAATGCACAGCGTTACAGTAAAAGATGTGTCTGCAACTGAGTCCGGAAAAAATTGTTTACGTTAGCTGCAATCCTTCAACACAGGTGAGAGATATTAAAATGTTAGTTGAAGGTGGTTATAAACTTAGTTAAGATAAGACCGGTTGATATGTTTCCGCATACTTACCATATTGAGAATGTAGCATTACTTCATAACTCCCAATAACATAATAAGTTATAATTTCTAGTATGTTATAAAGTAACAAATATCTAATGTTTTGAACTTAGTTATTACTATTCTATTCCCTCAGCAATATGAATATTAGTTGGGAAAATACTTATTTTTATGTAATGATTACCATTTCGAAAATGTATGTTTTTATTGTTAAATCAGGCTCAATATCTTCAGATAATTCAACTTAATGACTAACTTTAATTTTAAGCATTGTTACAACTGTATAATTTTTCTGATCGGTGTAACTTAATTTTTTACTATTGAACATTTCTTATAGTATTTCTACTTCAATACTGTAATTTATCCTTTTCTTACTAAATATTTCTTAAATTGACTAACTCCTTCTTTCAACCTCTTAATCAAGTAATGCATACACCTTTTCCATTCGAAATAAGAGCATCGTTACGGAAACTGCCCCAATTTTTCTGAATCCCTGTAACTTTATTTTTTTCTAATCGAACACTTCCTACAGTATTTCCACCTTCTCCTCTAATGTTATCTTTTATTACTAGAAGCCATTCCTCTTCTTGTATTATATAACGCTCAGTGTTTATCCTCTTAATCAAATCATTTTTAGCCATTCCTAATTCAATATAAATACCATCTAACCATAATGAATTCTCCTGAGCATTTATTTCAACAATAAAAAATAATATGAAACAAGTGAATAAGTATTTTTTCATTTTTAATTCCCATTTATAAATTGAAGTATTTTATAAACGTATTTTTATTTCGATTCCATAAAGTTCCAATGGTAGTAATACAACCATCATATAATTTTTCGTTTTTTCTTAATTGCAAATCTTTTATATCATCATTGTTTAATTTAAAAACTGGTTCGTGAGCTACTTTGTTTCTAATTTTTCTGAGAGTATCAATATCTTTAAAAAGAATATCATCAATAATATTCTTTTCATTAAGGATGACTAATTTTATTGAATAAGTATATTCATTCCCGTTTATAATTTTACTTTTGTTTTTAACTCTTTCTTGAATTAATATATTTACTAATAATTCGAGAAAGGTATTTACTAAGATGATTAATTTAAAATCATCTTCCTCCGCTTCACCTAATTTGTGAAAAAGAGGTATTAAGTCCAATTTTTCTTTGACTCTTTTACTCATTTTATTTCAACCACAATTAGTTTTGGATTATCAACACAAACTCCCCTTTAAGATTTTCCTTTTCAACATGATTAAAATGTTGCCTGCGTTTCCGCGATAAAATTTTTCTCTTTCCTTTGTCAACTCAAATGCAAGAACACAGGGAATATTCGCTCCAAGAATTTTTACAATATCTTCCATCAAAGTTTTTAAGCGGTATGGAGTATCCATCAACACAATTGTTTCTTTTCGTTTTTTCAAGTCAAGTAATTGTTTTCTGCGGATATCTTTTTTAGGTGAAAGCCAGCCGTAGTAATAAAATTTTTCAAAGTCCATTCCGCTGCCAACCAAAGCTGTAAGCAATGAACTAACACCGGGAACAGGAACAACATCAATTTTATTTTGAATAGCAAGATCAACAAGAAATGGCCGGGATCAGAAAAAAGCGGAGTTCCGCAATCAGAAATAAGTGCTGCGGATTTTCCTTCAAGCAGCATCATCAAAATTTCATCTGAGACTTCGTTCTCATTATGCTCGTTCAGTTCAAGTAACTGCTTTTCAATTTTATATTTTGAAAGAAGTCTTCTGGCTTCCTTGAATTCCTCGCAAATAATAAAATCAACTTCTTTAAGAACTCTCAATGCTCTGAGAGTTATGTCCTCGTAATTGCCAATTGGTGTTGAAACTATGAAAAGTGTTTTTTCCATAAACTAAAATTAACTAATTGAAACTGAATTTCGGGGCTGATTTTTCTGACGGTTAATTCTCTTAACTTTATTAAATTTGCTTATGTTTAGTGCAGAATTATTTCCAATCACATAAAACATAATTATCAAAAAGCTTGAAATTTCAGACAATCCTTTAACTTCTAACTATTATATCATCAGAGATTATAATGAAAACAATTAATCTAATCGCACTGTTTCTTTTTGTAGTTTTTTCAACCTTTGCTCAGGAGAGCACTCAAACATTTTTATCACTCGAAGGTACGGGTGTTGAGGAATTCCATAAAACTTACCCTGATTACGATGGTAGAGAAACAATAATTATCATCCTCGATACCGGTGTTGACATTGGTGTTGATGGACTTACCAAAACTTCAACCGGCGACGTGAAATTTATTGACGTTCAGGATTTCACTCACCAGGGAGATGTGCAATTGTTTGAAGCTGATATTGATAAAGAAGAAGGCAAAACAATATTTAAAGACGATGACGAAAAGTATTCTGTTACTGCATCTTCACCTCTTCAAAATTTACCAAAAGATAATAAATATTACATTGGTGGTTTTGATGAAGCAAGATTAATGAACTCGGGTTCCGGTGCTGGTGATCTTAATGGTGATGGTGACATTGAAGATGTTTATGTTATGGTTGTATTTGAAACAACCGAAGGAAATGATTCGTTCTGGATTGTTTATCTTGATATAAATGGCAATGGAGATATTTCAGACGATAAACCTTTAAGAAATTACAAAGAAAAACAGGATGCATTTGCAATTGAACATCCCGATGGTCTTCCTCCGCTAACTATGGGTTTGAATGTTCTTCCTGATGAAAAGTCGGAAGACCCGGCTTCTGTCGGGATTAGTATCTTTTCATTTTGATGATGATTTTCACGGAACCCACGTTGCCGGAATTGCCGGTGGAAGTATGATTGGCGGAATTGATTTTAATGGAATAGCTCCCGGTGCAAAAATGATGAGTATGAAGCTTGGAAATAATTTATATTCTGGTGGAGCAACTGTAACTGAGAGTATGAAGAAAGCATATCTCTATGCAGATAAAATTTCCAAAGAAGCTAAAGTGCCGGTAATTATAAATATGAGCTTCGGTATCGGTTCAGAAATCGAGGGACAGGCTGAGATGGAAACATTCCTGGAAAATCTTACAAAAGAAAATCCTTATTTATACATTTGTCTTGGAAGCGGAAATGAAGGTCCGGGAATTTCTACACCTGGTTTACCATCTTCTTCATATGCGGTTTTTTCATCAGGTGCAGTATTAACTCAGGAGGTTGGGAGAGATCTTTACGGTGCAACTTTAAACAGAGATATTATTCTATACTTTTCATCACGTGGGGGTGAAGTAAGCAAACCGGACGTTTGTTCACCCGGCGCATGCACTTCAACAGTGCCAAACTGGACCAATGGGACAGGGCCTGGGGAACAAGTATGGCAGCTCCTTACTCGGCAGGTGTTATGTCACTTCTTTTAAGTGCTGCAGTAAAAGAATATCCGGGAGTTAAAATTCCATCACAGCTTTTATATAAAGTGATTCGCGAAAGCGCAACTCCAATGGAAGGATATAATCATCTTGACCAGGGACACGGTTATATAAATGCAATGAATGCGTACAAACTATTGAAGAAATATATTGATGACGGTGAGGTAAATAAGTTTGAGACTTATTCAATTTCATCAACTGCACCTAACTTTCCATTCGGTAAAGCACCAAATCTTTACATAAGAAATGGTTCATTCATTAGAGAAGAAGACACATTTTACTTATACAATAAAAAGAAGAAACCTTTTAAAAACCGATAAGTTTTACAGAGCTTTCAAACTCGAAAGCGATAGTGATTGGTTAATTCCTATTCAGAAAAAAACATATATAAGAAATGACCAGGCAACTTTCGTAAATGTTAAATTCGATAAATCAAAAATGCAGCAGCCCGGCCTTTACACAGGAAGAATCACTGCATACCGAGATGATAATTCTAAGTTCCCCGAATTCGAAATGCTTGCGACTGTTGTAATTCCATACAAGTTTTCTTCAGAGAACAATTACTCGATGAGTTGGAATTCCATAAAAGTTGAGCAGGGATTAATTGATCGTTACTTCATTGAATTACCTGCGGGTCAAACAGGGATGAGTATAAAACTCTCCTCGGTTAATAAAGATTATGCAAGAGTTCGCTATGACCTTTTTGATCCGGATGGGACGGGTATTGACGTTTCATCTGCTATCCATACTCTTGAAAACAAAAATGAAATTGAGGGTTTTTATTATGATCTTAAACCCGGTGTTTATGAAGTAGACGTTGAAGGACACTTCCTTGCAAAAGATACTTCCACTTATGATCTTACGATTCAATTTTATGGAATCAACCGGATGGATGATAGATAGATTGATCAATCAAATAATAAGATTGAAGTCGTAAATCTTTTTAACAAAGCTGAAAGCTATAATCTCACAGGAAAATTATCTGGATATGAAATTGATCATACAGTTACTATCCAGGGCAGCGAAAAATTCAGAATGCCTTTTGTTTTAAGAAAAGGAGAACAGTCGAAGGAATTCCAACTCGAGATGAGTAAAGAAGATTATAATAAACTAACTGATCTTGCTTTTATGATTTATGATTCAGAAGGAATGATAGTAGATAATAATGCATTAAGTTTCAGAACCGGAAGTGTTAGCCTGGATAATTCTTCTGATGCTGACAGCAGTGAGTATGTTTTTGAAATTGTGCCCGGATTTGCACACGAAACAAGTTCGGCTGATATTCATATTAAAGAAATTACCAACTTTAAATCGGAATACAGCTTTGATGTGGTTAGTGAAAGAAAATCCAGCGTGACTTTATATCCATCATTACCAAAGCAAATGGAAATTTATTTCGAGATGCCGAATGAATATTTTCCGATTTACTCACAACCAATCGGTGTAATAAACTTTGAATCATCTTCAACAAAAAAATCAGAGTATGAACTACCAATTAAATTCAAATTCTAAAAGGAACCACTATGAGTGAACATACATCAGGAGCAATAAAAGGGCTTCCGGAAAATGCTTACAAAGAGCTTAAGCCCGGTGAAGAGTATAAGCCATTAATGCCAGCAAGTACAACTCCTCAGGAGATTACTCCATATTCTGTGATTATGGGTTTACTTATGGCAGTATTATTTTCAGCGGCTGCAGCTTATCTCGGTCTGAAGATCGGACAGGTTTTCGAAGCAGCAATTCCGATTGCAATAATAGCAGTTGGAGTATCAACTTTGATGAAAATAAAAAGTCCGCTTGGACAAAATGTGATTATCCAATCCATTGGACAGAATTCAGGGTTGGTAGTTGCAGGTGCAATTTTTACAATTCCTGCTTTATATATCTTAAATCTTGATGCTCATTTCTACCAGATATTTTTAGCTTCTGCGTTTGGAGGAGTTTTAGGAATTCTTTTCCTGATACCTTTCAGAAAATATTTTGTCGCGGAGATGCATGGTCAATTTCCATTTCCGGAAGCAACTGCCACAACTGAAATTCTGGTTGCAGGTGAAAAAGGTGGAAAGCAGGCTTTGGTTCTTGTTGTCAGCGGATTAATTGGTGGTGTTTATGATTTTATTATAGCAACATTCGGCTGGTGGAGTGAAGTATTCACAACAAGAGTTTTCGGATTTGGTGAAATGCTTGCCGATAAGTTCAAGCTCGTATTTCGTTTGAATCTTGGTGCTGCTGTTATGGGTCTTGGCTATATAGTTGGATTAAAATATTCAGCGATAATCGCCGCAGGTTCTTTTCTTTCCTGGTATCTTCTAATACCCGTAATATCCTACATCGGTGGAGGTTTAACTGAAACATTTGGAACCGGTGCAACCAAATTAATTTCTGCAATGAGTGCGGAAGAAATTTTCAGGCAATATGTTCGTCACGTTGGTATCGGTGGAATTGCAATGGCAGGTATCATCGGAATTATCCGATCTTCAAGAATTATTCGAGATGCAATCAGTTTAGGCTTCAAAGAAATTTTTGAAAAGAAACATGTTAATAATACACAGCTAAGAACTCAGCGTGACCTTCCGATGAAAATAATTATTGTTGGAATCGTTCTGACAGCAATTCTTCTCCTGGTTTTCTTTTATATGGGAGTTGTTTATAATATCGGCTGGGCACTGGCTGGTTTACTTATTGTTCTTGTAATTTCATTTCTCTTTACCACAGTTGCAGCAAATGCAATTGCGATTGTTGGAACAAACCCTGTTAGCGGAATGACTTTGATGACACTGATTCTTTCTTCAATAATTCTTACTTCTGTTGGATTAAAAGGAAGTTCCGGAATGATTGCCGCATTAATAATTGGTGGAGTTGTTTGCACAGCATTATCAATGGCCGGCGGTTTTATAACCGATCTTAAAATTGGTTACTGGCTTGGTTCATCTCCAATCAAACAGGAAAGATGGAAATTTCTTGGCGTGCTTGTTTCAGCATTAACTGTTGGTTTTGTAATTATGATTTTGAATGAAACTTATGGCTTTGTTGGAGATGGAGCTTTAGTTGCACCGCAGGCAAATGCAATGGCTGCAGTAATTCAGCCTTTGATGGATCAGCAGCCGGCACCGTGGACACTTTACATTGTCGGAGCTATTCTTGCTTTAGTTATTAACAATGATAAAAGTACCTGCTCTTGCTTTTGCTCTTGGAATGTATATTCCACTTGAACTTAATACACCTCTTTTAGTTGGTGGATTAATTGCTCACTTTGTTTCCACAAGAAGCAAAGATGAAAAAATAAATACTGCAAGAAGAGAAAGAGGAACATTAATCGCTTCCGGATTTATTGCAGGCGGAGCGTTAATGGGTGTTATAAGTGCAATGTTAAGATGGCAGGGATTAAATTGGGTTAATTATGAATGGGCAGGATCACATTCAGCAGAATTGATTGGACTAGTAATGTTTGCTCTTCTTTGTGCTTATATGATTTGGGATTCTTTGAGAGGGAAACCGGATACGGAATAAGAGGCCCCCTCTTTTTCTCCCCCAAAGGGGGAGACAATTATATTTTGTAGAGACGCATCGCTGATGCGTCTCTTTTTTATATCAACAAGTTAAATATTTCATTAAGCTTTGTTTCCAGATTAGTCAACTCAACATCAAACCTCTCGCCTGTTTTTCTAATCTTTAACTTAACCAGCTTATTTCTGAAAAAGTAAGCACAACGATGATAGCAAAGGAAAAAATCTCCACACACTTCTTCAGCGAATCTTTCTTTTTTTAGTCAGGTTTAACTTTACAGCGACTGCGGTTATTGACTGTTTGTTCCTCCCTAGCTCTTCAGAAATTATTTTCAGTGGGGTATGTCCGTAGTTTTTTTTCAAATATTCTTTTTCTTCATCGCTCCAGGGAGTGGGACGACGGGCACTGACTCCAAGAGGACCAACGATAGTAATAATTGCATTTACTGTTCTGTTTAACCTCCGGGCAATTTCTTTAGTAGGTATCTTTTTATAATTCTGCTTTATAAATGCTTTTTCTTCTTCTGTCCAGGGACGTCCCTTTTCGCGTAATTTTAACCCGGATCTGCTCACCATGTGAGCAACTGCACTATGAGTTAAACCGAGGTCCTTCGCAATTTCACTGTAGTCTTTTATTTTAAAATTCTTAATAAGATAATCATGCTCTTCTTTCGTCCATACGTGATGATGCTGTGGTCTTTTAAGACCCAGAGTTTGGGCTTGCTGAAGGATCGCATAGTATGACCTGTTCAATAATTTAGAGATTTGCTCGAGAGTATTTTTTCTGTTTGGATATAAACCGGATAGAATATTTTTTTCCTCTTGGGACCATTTGACTATTCTCGGTTCAGTTAGTTTAAGGAAGTGTGCCCTTGCAAGAATTGCAGGGACAGTACGTTTAAGAGTACGCGATAAAGAAACTTTCTTCCTGTCATTATAATGCCTGCGAAGGTAATTATCTTCCCACGATTCCCAGGTTCGAAGTCCATTGTAACGTATGCCAAGTTTTGAAGCTTTGGCTATTACCGAATTCTGATTTTTATTCAATTTTTTTGAAACGTACATTCGGTCCCTTATTTTTATAATATCTTTTTAGAAACCGAATATCATTTTCAGACCATAGAGGAGCCATACGCAATCCAAGTTTTGCTGCTTTTGTCATTACCGCTGCACGACTGCGATTCACCAGCTCGGCAACATACTTTGAACCTTTTGATGTGTAATGCTCTTTGAGAATATTTAAATCTTCTTCATTCCATTCGTCAGTCATATATCCCACTTAGATAACTCTAAAAACTCTTACATATTCTTCAATAATTCTTTTACTTTTTCAACCAGCTCACTTAATTCAACATCAAACCTCTCGCTGGTTTTTCTAATTTTCAATTCACATTTGTTGTCTTTGAGTTTCTTTTCACCAATAACTATCTGAATCGGCATACCAAGCAAGTCTGCATCATTAAACTTAAATCCGGCAGCAGCATCACGATCATCAAATAAAACTTCGTAGCCGGCACTCTTCAAATCATTGTAAATTTTTTCTGCAGAAGAAACTACCGTTTCATTTTTCATATTCAATGCAATGATATGAATATCAAATGGTGAAAGAGCTTTATTCCAGATAATGCCTTTGTCATCGTGATTCTGCTCAATGTAGCAAGCCATAATTCTTTCAACTCCGATGCCGTAGCTTCCCATAACAATTGGATGCTCTTCTCCTTTTTCATCAAGATAAAATGCTTTGAGTGCTTCTGAGTATTTCGTGCCGAGCTTGAAAATGTGTCCAAGTTCAATTGCAGTGAACACTTCAAGCTTACTATCGCAATTTGGACAACCTTCACCAGATTGAACAATTCTTAAATCAGCATATTCAATTGTTGAAACATCTCTCTTCAAATCAATTCCGCCAATGTGATAATCATTTTTATTTGCACCGCTGAACAGATTGTTTCTGTCTTTCAGTTTTAAATCAGCAATTATTCTTCCCTTAAACCCAATTGGTCCAATTGAGCCAGCATCCGCACCGGTAATTTCCATTAGCTCTTCAGGATGACCGGAACGAACATTTCCTCCTAAAATTTTTGTAAGCTTTGATTCGTTCACCTCATCATTTCCCTGCATTAAAATCAATACTGCTTTACCATCATTAATATAAACTCTTGACTTTGCACAAACAGATTCATCAATCTTCAGAAACTCACATAGCTCATCAATTGATTTTACATTCGGTGTTGATATTTCATAAACAGATTTACTTTCTTTTTCCCTTTCTAATTACTTCAACTTTAGAAGAAGCGACTTCAACATTTGCAGCATATCCGCAAGATGAACAATAAGCAACTGTATCTTCCCCTGCTTCTGATTTTACCATAAACTCCTCAGAACCAGTTCCACCCATTGCACCGCTCGATGCACCAACAACAAAGTATTTCAATCCGCATCTGTCGAAAATTTTTCTGTAAGCTTTATCATGTAATCCATACGCAACATCTAAGGCTTCATAAGAAACATCGAAAGTGTAAGCATCCTTCATTAAAAACTGTCTGCCGCGAATAACTCCGCTTCTTGGTCTTGGTTCATTTCTAAATTTTGTTTGTATCTGGTACCAAATCTGCGGCATATCTTTGTATGATTTAACAACGTTTCGTGCATGATAAGTCATAATTTCTTCATGTGTAGGTGCTAAAACATATTCCCTGTTTTTAATATGAAAAAGAATATCGCCGAATGCTTCTACTCTTCCTGTTTCATCCCAAATCTCTTTTGGATTAAGTGCCGGCAGATGAAATTCCTGTCCGCCGATTGCATCCATTTCTTCTCTGATAATCTGAGATACTTTTCTAACCACCCTGTAACCCACAGGAAGAAAAGAATAAATTCCTGCACCAACCATTCTTATCATACCCGAGCGAAGCATTAGAACGTGACTTGTAACAGTTGCATCCGAAGGAACTTCTTTAAGTGTAGGAACGAAATATTTACTTAATTTCATATTTATTTTTCGACTTAAATTTAACATGAATTGCTAAAACAGGGCTTAAAATAAGGATTTTGAACTAGCCTAACAAAAATTTACTGAGTGATTTCAGAGGTTTGCACAAATTAAATACTACTAATACAGCAGCAATAATCTCTATAGCAACTAATTCAAGATCAATAAAAAATCTTAGTTATTGATGCTCACAACTTTTTAGTTTCTGCAGCTTCTACAACAGCAACGGTAACCAAGTTAACTATTTCCTCAACAGTAGATTTATACTGAATGAGATGCACGGGCAATCTTGTTCCCATAAGAATAGGCCCCACAGTTACTGCGTCTCCCATATATTGCAAAGATTGCATTGTCAGGTTAGCTGACTGCAGATCAGGAAAAATTAAAATATTTGCATCCGTCTTCAATTTAGTAAAAGGGAAATAATCTTTTCGTATCATTTCATCTCGTGCAGTAGCAAGCTGCATTTCACCATCGATAATTAAATCAGGAGATTTTTTCTTAACAATTTCTGTGGCTATACGAACTTTTCTTACGGAAGGATTATCTACACTTCCAAAATTAGAATACGAGAGCATACTGACAACAGGTTCGATTCCAAGTGCACGGCTGGTTCTTGCTGTAAGTAAAGCAATCTCAGCAAGTTCTTCAGCAGAAGGATCAATATTAACAACACAATCAGCCATCAATACAACGTCTTTAGGAAGTAGAATCAGATAATGGCTTGATATCCGTTTAATGCTTTGCTCAGGGCCAATTACCTCTAAAAATATTCGGAGAGTATCTACATAATGAGTAGAAGATCCTGCAAACATCATGTCTGCGTCTCCGCAGTGAACCATCATTGCTGCAAAATAATCTTTAAGGCGGACCCTGTCTATTGCATTGGCGCGTATAACACCACGGCGATGACGCATCCGGAAATACTCGTCAACATAAGTATTAAAACGCACGCTGTGAGTCGGATCTACGATTTGAACTCCTCGCAGTTCCAGACCTAGCTTGTCAATAGTTTTACCAATCTCCTCCTCCGAACCAAGAAGAATTGGCTTGGCAATACCTTCATCCAGCAAAACACTGCACGAACGTAAGATAGTTTCGCTGGTCCCTTCAGAAAAGACAACACGAAAATTTTCCTGGCGGGCTCTTAGTATTAGTCTGCGCATTGTGTCTCTGCCTGTACCTAAACGAATTGTAAGACTTTCCTGGTAGTCTTCACTTTTAATTTTAGACTTGGCTACATTCTCCTTTATTGCCTGTAAAGCCACTGCGGTTGATTCTCTGATAAATATTCTGGGATCAATTGGTTTAGGCAGTAAATATTCCGGACCAAAGCTGAAGTGTTCAAATCCATAAGCACGTTCAACTTCTTCAACCACTTCATCACGGGCAAGATCTGCTAAAGCACGAGCTGCGGCCAATAGCATTCCGTCTGTAATTCTGGTTGCCTGCACATCCAAAGCACCACGGAAAATATATGGGAAGCTTAAAAGATCCAGAATTGAATTTGGATGTCTTGCTGAACTTGTAGCAACAATAACATCATGCCTGCTGCCTTTAGCTGCTTCATATTCTATTTCGGGTTCAGGAGTAGCAAGTGCAAAGACAATTGGAAATCTATTCATTGCCCGGATCATTTCGAGCTTAAGTATTCCTGCCGTTGAGGCACCGATAAAAACATCCGCACCTTCGAGACCTTTATCAAGATTTCTTGCTGAACTCTTAAGAACAAATGGTCGTTGATATTTTGTAAGATCAGTTCGATCAGGATGAAGCAGTCCATCCACATCATACATTAATAGATTTTCACTTTGAACACCGAGTTGAAGTAACAATCGTGCACAACCGATACCAACTGTTCCTGCACCGCAAAGAACTATGCGAATCTCTTCAATTTTTTTATCAACTAAATCCAGAGCATTTAAAAGTGCCGCAACTGCAACAACAGCAGTACCATGAAGATTTTCGTGGAGTACTGGAATACTTAGGCTATCACATAGCTTTTCGTAAATCTCTAATCCTTCAGGAGCTTTTATGTCCTTAAGATTTATTCCGCCGAATGTTGGCTCAAGAACTTTAACTGTTTCAAAAAATTGTTCAGGGTTTTGAGTGTCAAGTTCCAAATCAAATACGTCAATATCGGCGAGTCGTTTAAATATACTTGCTATTCCCTCCTGCATTGGCTTTGCAGCAAGCGGACCAACATTTCCAAGACCAGGGACTGCCGAACCGTTGGTAATAACTCCAACAAGATTTCCCTTCGAAGTATACTTAAATACATTTGCACTATCCTTAATAATTTCCGAGGAAGGAAAAGATGCACCGGGCAAATAACAGAGGCGCATTTCTCTCGGGGTTAGGCAAGCTTTTGTAGGATGTATTTCTATTTTACCTCGTCGTCCTGATGAGTGATACTTTAATGATTCTTCTCGCTTTATCATTTTAATTTCTCCTGAGTGTTTTCAATATTCATATTCATTAACGGATAATTATTTAAGGTCTCTCTGAGTGCCGGTAAGAAAGTAGCAACCGGTCTTACTTGAAGTATCCACAACTTAGTTCCTTCAATTCCGAATTCAATATCAAGCGGGTAGCCAAATGCTGCTTCAAGTTGTGAAGCCACCGAAACAAGTTCACACAACTCAACATATTCCAGAGCAGAACGAAATCTCTGATGATAAAGTGTTTGTGTAAGAACGGTGCCATAACCAACTCTTTTATTAAAGACGACCTGCTCCATTTTATCAGATGTGATATAATTAAATTTCAACGGTCCTTTTCCAAGATTACCTTCCTTAGAAACAATAATCTGATCAGCAGCAACGGATCCTGAAACAACACCTTCGCCAAGACCGAGCCCGGCATTGACTACAATTTCTCTTAAATCTTTTTTAGGAACATTTATGGTTTGCAGTACACCCGAAACACGCGACCATACAATTCGCTGAACAATTACTCCTCCTGTTGCACGAACAAGATGATTATTTAAAGTGTACGATTGTGTATTGCTCTTTCAGTCCACAATCCGCTCCACGTTCGTTTCAGATATTCAATTAAAAGCTCTTCGCCTGCAATAAAAAGATAAGTTTCAAATTCTCCGGCTCTGGCTGCAATTTCAGCATCTTCTTCACATGAGGAAGAGCGAATTGCAACATATAGTTTAGGAGCTTTTTCTTTATTTGCTGTTGATGCTAAAAAATTTTTTTCAATTTCCCGGTATGCATCAATAACTTCATGCTTGATTTCCTGCGGTAATGCAATCGTCTCCCACAAGTTTCTGATGTGTAATGACTTTTCTCTGTTATTGATATCAGTCCTTAACACAATTTTATCAATTGCTTTTCTTAGAGTTGTTCCCTTAACAAGAATATCTCCCGAAACAGGAACATTTTCTTTAATTTGTGTTTCTAGAACTGATTGGAATGCTTTGTCAGTAACAACAAACCACGGTGGAACCAATCCTTTGTCTCCGATCATCTCAAGCTCCGAAAGGTTTGCGGCCTTCCAACCGATAAGTGGAGATAATTCAAGCGCACCATCTCCGGGCTTAAGAATAAATCTATCCGCAAACTTTTCACGAAGAATTTTGTCATCAACATTAAACTTGTTTTGAATTTTCTTTATCTCCTGCTGTTCTTCTAAGGAAGTAGAAAGCAGCAAATCAACTCTGTTCGCTTGCCTGAAAAGATGTCTAAGATATTCCTTCTTCTCAAAACATCCGGTTAGATTTTTTATTTTTTCAATAAGATAATTTCGAAGATCTTTCAAGCGGTGAATACTGATTTCATTAATTTTTTGAATATCACCAATTCCAGATTTTATTTCCTTTGACAGATTCGCTCCAACTGAAGCAATTACACTTTTCATCATTTCGTAAATTCTAAATGCTTCTAATCTCGGCATTACAACTTCGAATGGATATTTTGCTAGAGGAATAGTTTGTTCGGCTTCTGTGTAAGCATTTAAAAATTTGTTTTCAACTTCATCGATCGTCTGCTGAAGATAAGCTTCGGCAAGATTACTAACCTTTTCATTTTTTAAAATGAATTTTAACAGATAGGCTTTTTCTTCGGGTGTGCTTTTATTTCCATCAAGAAAATTTCCGACCAGAATCTCCTGGATAGCATATCTTGCCAGTACCGGCGCAGAAATTCTTCTTAGCAGTTTTTCAATTTGATGACGGGTATGTAGTTTCTTACCCCGTAAAACTAAAAGCTCATTAACATCAATTACTTTTGAAATTTCTTCATTTGTTTTTCCCAGAAATTTTAATTCCTCGAATAATGCGATAGTATCTCTCTCCTGACCGAGAACTTGTAGTGCTCCTTCATTTGCATCAAGAACAACCAGGTCGCCATCCTGCATCTGATATTCCACCTCGTGCAAGTCACAATAAAGTACGATATTAAAATCTTTTTCATTTCTTGGTTCAATCTGATATTCTGAAGTTTGATACAATAAAACCAAAGAGCCGTCTGTTCCTTGCTTCCATTTTCCCGAGATGATTATTGCCGGTTTATTGAACTGAGTAGCGATAAGACCAGCATGACTCAGAATGCCGCCACCTGTTGCAACAATGCCTGCAGAATGAAAAAGAATTGTGTTTTCATCCGGAGAAACTGAAGAGGCGACAAAAATGTGTTCATCAAAATCCTCCGGTAGTCTTCCTGTAGCACCGAGAATAACTCTTCCTGTTGCCCTGCCGGGTGAAGCTCTAAGACCCATAACTATTTTTTCGCCGGGTGTACGAATTTCTGTAACCTGTTTGTGCGGCAATTTAAGTTCATCAAGAATTTTTTGAACTTCCTCTTTTAGTGAATCAACATTAGGCTCAGATCCGGCAACAGTATAATTGTTAACTCGAAGTAACGTCATAAGTTCGATTGGTGAGAGTTCGGCATTTACTTGCCAGTCCTCATTCAAACTTGTTCGCTTATGGTAAAGTGAATTTCCTCTAACAAAAAAAGCCAAACGGATAATTCCGATTTTATCCCTCAAAACAAAAAGTCTCAAAGAATTGCCGACAAGTGGGAGAATCGCAGATTGAACTTTGAAGCTTTCTAAAACCCCGCTTGTTTGAAACTTGAGTGTTTGCTCCAGGGGAATTATTACTTTGGCTAATGCAGCTGAAGATTCTAAATCTTTTCCTTCCTGACTAATAATCTCGGCAAACCAAATCGCTTCGTGAAATTTTTGAAATAACTCCTTTGACGCACCTTCATATCCTGCGGGTGTCTCAAGTATTTCTCCTTCAATAACTGATTCCCTTAAATAATTAAGCAGATTGTCTTCCCAATAAATTTGTCCCGGCAGGCTAATGTTTACTTCAGAAAATTTCGGAATATTCAAGCCAAGTTTATTTACAGAGTTATAAAGATTATCAAAAAAACCAGGTTCCGTTTTAACTGTAAATCTATCCTGATAATCTCCATCACCTGGCCAAACTAATTCATAATCTCCTTCAGTCGTAACTAATATATCCTGAAGAATACCAAGCCTGTTCTTTGTAATGAGTTTATCAAATGGAAGTGCACCCCATTGCTTAAACAACTGTGCCCATGCAACTGCAACTTTTTTCTTCGCATCGGATAGAAGGTTTAACGAACCGATTACCCAATCCAGATCCATTAGATACGGAACAAGACAGAAAAGATATTCAACTCTTTCACACAGCTGAGTTAAATCGAGAGCACGTTCTTTGTCATACCTGGCATGTATATGAGTGCCTTCAAGCTTAACATCAAATTCCAGATACTGAAATAAAAATCTTATTGAATCAAGGTAAATATTTGGATGATCCGCTATTTCGTAATTACTAACTCCAAAATATTTAAGATCAATCATTCCACCCTGCAATGGAGGTGAGTAATCTATTCTTATAAAGACAGGGTGGTTACGGAACCAGACAAAATAGTGAACTTCGTTACCATATAGAAAAATATTTACTGAGGGAAAATTTGTCAGTCCGTGCAGCAACTGTCGTTCAAATCCTGCAAGGACTATTTTAATTGGATAAGGAATTTTAGTGAATGAAAATTGTTCCTGTGTACCTGCTTCAAAGTTTGCAAAATTAATGTTCTTGACAACAGATAAAACTCTACTGTTAGTTGCAAGAACCAAATTAATACTTTGGTTTGGCGATCTGGATTGATCAACAAGTTTAAATCCTAATTGCAGTCCTTTTTGATGCAAGTATCTTTTTAATCCGTGAACAGTATGAACTTCTCCTAAAGAATGAGGATCTTCAAACATTTGAACAAGCCGTGTTACCTCTGCAGACAAATGAGACTCAGACGTCTCCCTGGATAAATCAGTTACTACTTTAGTTTTTATTTGTCCGTAAACTTCAGGCAGAATTGAGCATTCATCAGAATACGAGCTGAACAGCTTAATAAAATCATCAACTATTCTATCCATTTGTTGAAGAATACGTATCACCTTCCCGGCTGTGAGGGGAGCAACATCAAGTATTTCCTGAAGCAAATTTGCGTGAGCTAAATTGTATGAACGAAAGCGATTAACGGGTTTGTCACCTTCATCGGATACTCTAGCTTCAAATGGCAATCCTCCGTGAGCAGTGAATAAATAAAATTCGGAAATTCGTTTCGTACTAACTGAACTTTCAAAGAATTTGGCTTCGCTATTAGAAATAAAAAGCGGAAGCGACCCGTTGATTGTTATGCTAACATAACGCTTAGCTGATAGTCCATAATTCACGATTTTCCAGCCAAGCTTTGAGATTACTTCCTTTACAATGTAGTCTCCGCAAATTTTTTCACAATGTAATAATGATTCAAGAATTGGCGGAGGTTTGCCAATTATCGGAATTAAATAAAGTAAATCAAGGTGAGTGGCACGTGTATATGTAAGGTAAGGAGAAAGTGTTTTTGCAGCTTCTTTCCCTAATAACTTTTCAATTGTTTTTTCCGAAGCCGGAGTACCTTTTTGGTCTAAAAGATTTGCTGCCAGTTTCCGGGATTGTTCATCTTGAGAAAATAAAAGCTCTAAAAGAAAAACATTGGGATTATCCTGTTTCAGGATAAGAGCTTCCAACAGAGAAAAAAGCTTTTCATTTATTCGGACCGTACTTTTCTCAAGAAACTGGATCAGTGATGTAATATTTTCTTTTTTAATATCCGCTGAGGAAGAAGATACTTTTTCTCTTATTGCAACACACTCCTCTTCAATTTCATCAAGCAGCAGAGGAGTATTTTGTAATTTGTATAGTAGTGCTTTAAGGGTTGAATCTAGAGAGAAAGCTTCAGCCGGTGAGTCTTTAGCGAACTTATTTTCATTTGCCATTTTCATGGCTTTATTCAGAAAATAAATTGATGGAGCTTTATTATTTACAATCGAAATGTACTTGAATTAAAAGGGTAAAGCAATGAGAAGCTGGCAGGAAGCCTTAATTGAAATGTTAATAACAGGAATTAATTAAGCTGTTCAACCAAATAAACCTTATCGTTTCTCCGAACAAGTTCTGGTGTGACGAAAGTAACTTCATCTCCTTTTTTTGCTGACTTAGAGGACTTTTCATTAATTATTATTCTTTTCAAAGTCATTTCAAGCAAGACCTGTAGTTTCCCCAATAATTAATAGTTTGTCATTCAGCTTGAGCTTACCAGACTCTAACAAAATGTGAGCAGCTTTTGGTTTCTTAAAATAGTTGAGAACCTTTCCAATATAAACTTTACGGGTGGTTGCTTTACTGCCTTCTACTCCTGCATAATCTTTGGAAGAGGGTTCTCCAAAATAAAATCCTGTTGAAAAGCCACGGTTATAAACTGTTTCTAATTCTTTGAGAAATTCTTTTTTCATTTCAGCCGTAAGTTTTCTCTTATAATAAAGATCAATTGCCTTGCGATAAACCGAAACTGTTTTCGCCACATATTCCGGGGCTCTTTTTCTTCCTTCAATTTTGAAAGAATCAATTCCTGCTTCAATTAGCTGATCTATAAATTCAATTGTGCATAAATCTTTTGGAGAAAGCACAGAATCATCACCTATCAACAAAGATTTTTGTGCTGCTGTATCATAGACCTCGTATTTTCTTCTACAAGGCTGAATACAGTCACCTCTGTTTGCACTTTGACCGAATAGATGGTGACTCATAAAACATCTCCCACTTACCGCAATGCACATCGCTCCGTGAATGAATGCTTCAATCTCAAGATTGGTATTCTTTCTTATCTTTTTTATTTCTTCGAGAGAGCATTCACGTGCCAGAACTATTCTCACTGCACCAAGTTTTTCATAAACAGAAGCAGCAAGCGAGTTTGATACAGAACCTTGTGTAGAAATGCAGAAAGGAAATTTATGTTTGTGACACAGTTCAGCAACAGCTAGATCCCAGCAGATTATCCTATCAATCTTTGCACGCTTTGCAGCAACGATAATCTGCTCTGCTTCAGCAATTTCATTTTCAAATACAATTGTGTTTAGTGTGAGGTAAGTCTTTACTTTTTTAGTTCGGCAAAATTTTGAAATGTCGGGTAGTCCACTAACAGAAAAGTTCTTTGCCTTAGCACGCATATTAAGTTTATCAACACCGAAGTAAACCGCATCTGCACCAGCTTTTACGGCAGCACGAAGCATCGTCCAGTCAGCTGCAGGAGCCATGAGTTCTGGCTTTTTTTTAGTCGTTACTTTCATTCAACATTAAGTTTTAAAATAGAAAAGCACGCAAAGGATGATTCAAACCATAACCATTTACGTGCTTAAATCTTTATTTGGATTTTTTCTCCCAGATCTTGTGATATTTCCACAATCACCTTTACCGCCATTTCCATATCCTGAATAGCAACCCATTCAAGCTGTGAGTGGAAACTATGTTCGCCTGCAAAAATGTTTGGAGTTGGTAATCCCATAAATGATAATCTTGAACCATCCGTGCCGCCGCGAATCGGATGCATTATCGGTTTGATTCCAAGATTTCTCATTGCCTGAATCGCAAACTTTGCTACCTGTGGATGCTTCACAAGAACTTCACGCATATTTCTGTACTGGTTAACTACCTTAAATTCATACTTTGAACCAGGGAATTTTGCTACTGCTTTCTTTGCAAGTGATTCAAGAAGATTTTCGTATTGCTTCAGCTTCGGTGTTTCAAAATCTCTGATGATTATTTTCAGAGTTGTTGTTTCTTCCATTCCATTTATGCTAGTGCAATGAACATAACCCTGTCTCTTCTCCGTAGTCTCAGGTGAGAGAGCTTTCTTTGGCAAGCTTTCCATAAATGCAGCAGCTATCTTGATTGAATTGATCATCTGGTTCTTTGCATATCCGGGATGAATATTCTTTCCAATGAATTTCAATACAACCATATCAGCGCTGAAAGTTTCCGACTCAACTTCTCCACGACTTGAACCATCAACAGTATACGCATACTTTGCACCAAGTTTTTTCAGATCGATTTTTTCTGTTCCTCTTCCGACTTCTTCATCAGGAGTGAAACAAATTTTTATCGGACCGTGCTTTACTTCGGGATGAGCCAGCAAATAATTTACTGCATCCATAATTTCTGCTACGCCTGCTTTATTATCTGCGCCGAGAAGTGTCGATCCATCTGTTGTGATGATATCGAAACCTTTCATATTCTTCAGGTCTGGGTTTTCATCTACCTTAATTACCCTACCTTCTTTAGGCAGTTTTATATCGCCGCCTTTATATTTTTTATGAATGATTGGCTTTACGTTTTTTCCCGTTACTGCCGGTGAAGTATCAACGTGAGCAATGAAAGCAATCGGTGGAACTTTCTTTTTGGTATTGGCTGGAAGTGTTGCCATAACGTAACCCCACTTATCCATTGCAGCATCTTTCAATCCCAACTTCTTTAATTCTTTCGCAAGATCAGCGGAAAGCTTTTTCTGTTTTTCTGTACTTGGAAATGAAGTTGATTCTTCATCGGATTGAGTGTCGTATTTTACATACTTTAAAAAACGATCAACACAAGTGAATTTATATTTTGGATCGAACATGAATCCTCCTGATTTTTATTTTAGCCAAATATTTATCCCGCGTTGCGGGAAAGGTTTATTATTTATCAACTCTTTTAATTTCCACTCTTCTGTTTTTTGATCTTCCCTCGGGTGTAGCGTTATCAGCAACAGGCTGACGGCTTCCCAATCCCACTACTTCGAATCTTCCCTGCGGTATTCCTCTTGAAACAAAGTAGTTTAAGACTGATTCCGCACGCATCTTTGACATTTTAACATTTCCATCTTCTGTACCAACGTTATCTGTATGACCTTCAATCCTCCAGCGTGACATTGGATATTTTTTCATCTGCTCAAGAAGTTTATCCAATTCCGGATAAGCTGCTGGCTTTAGCTGAGCACTGTTAAATTCAAAACTAGTTTCTGAACTAAGTACTAGCTTATCAAGACTCACTCCAGTAGGAGGTGGTGCAATCACTATTTCACATCCCTTCTCATCCACCTGAACACCAGGCAAAGTTCCTGGGCATTGATCTAAATGATCAGGGTACTCCATCCAGATCTTCATCTACCGGACAGCCATATTTATCAACATCAACTTCGTAAGGTGTATCAGGGCATTGGTCAAGATAATCCGGGACTCCGTCACCATCCGAATCAAACGGACAGCCATATTCATCCACCGCAACTCCAGGAGAAGTGTTCGGACAAAGGTCAGTGTAATCAGGCACTCCATCTCCGTCTGAATCAAGCGGGCAGCCTTTTTTATCTACTGGTGCACCTTGAGGTGTGCCGGGACATTGATCAAGATAATCTGGAACTTTATCATTATCAGAATCAAACGGACAGCCGAACTCGTCAACCTTAATTCCTGCTGGAGTATCCGGACACATATCTTTCGAATCAACAACACCGTCACCATCAGAATCAAATTCAGTTAAGAAGGAATAGGAAATTCCCCCCATTGCAGTAAAGAACATATCGTTGCTAACTCCCTTTGCCTGATCATCGAGCCAATCATTTGGTGATATCTGAACTCCGCCGCTCAAATTGAGTGAAAGATTATCAGTTACAGGAAAACGAATTCCAAGTTCTCCAAGATAATTTACTTCGGATGTTTTATAAGCACCGGCTTCGTTGTTCGGCAATTTCACTCCGCCCTCACCTTTGGGATTGAAGGACAAGCTTGCTATTCCTGCAAAGAGATATGGAAAGGCAACATCGTTGATGCTTAAATCAAAAATAACTCCTGCACCGATTGAAGTAAGGTTAGTTCGAAATTCCTGCGGATCAAGACTTGAATCGCTTCCCTTTAAAAAACCTGCACTCCCAAAAGCTCTCAAACCAAAACCACTTTTTGTCCATGCAGGAAAAAAATATTCAATTGAAAGTCTGCCGAGATAATCAACACCCAAGCCGGAGTAGTCGGTGCTCGCTAGAGTTGTTCCTCCCTCAACGGAAAAAACTACTGTGCCAGAGAATGGATTATACCTTTGTGTTTTTGCAGTTTGCGAGTAATTAGCTGAATATAAAAGTAAAGTAATTATTAAAAAGTTGAAGCTAAATTTCATCAATATTTATCCGTTAAAGTTGATTTTAATGAGGCAAATTTAACGGTTAGTGGATTAGTAAAAAAGCTAAATAGTTACTAGAACCTAATCAGAAACCTCGACGAAGTACTTTTTCCATGTCAGATTTTATCATCAGCTTAACGAGGTCTTCAAACTTTGTTTTTGCTTTCCAGCCGAGAACTTTTTTTGCTTTGGAAGGGTCGCCAATTAATAAATCAACTTCTGTGGGGCGGTAATAGACGGGATCAATTGCAACCAGTGTATCGCCCTTTTTCAGTTTTGTTGTAAAGTCTTTCAGGAATGTTTTCTTTTTTGAGGAGTAGCTTATAAGCTGCTTTGCTTTGTCGAGATCAATTGATTTGATAACGCCTTTTTCATTTTCACCTTTATCTCTCCACTGAAGTTCAATTCCTAAATTTTTAAAAGTTAGCTCAGCAAACTCACGAACAGTTTTAGTTTCACCAGTTGCCAAAACAAAATCATCCGCTACTTTGTGCTGAAGAATTTTCCACATACCGTCGCAATACTCAGGTGCGAAGCCCCAATCACGTTTTGCATTAAGATTTCCTAAAGTCAATTCTTTCTGTAATCCTGCAACTATACGAGAAGCTGCCCTTGTTATTTTTCTGCTTACAAATGTTTCTCCTCTTCTTGGAGATTCGTGATTGAATAGTATGCCGTTTGATGCGAAGATGTTGTAAGCTTCACGGTAGTTAACAATAATCCAGTAACCATAAAGTTTTGCAACTCCGTACGGTGAGCGTGGATAGAAAGGAGTTTTTTCATTTTGTGGAATTTCTTGTGCTTTACCATATAGTTCGCTCGTCGAGGCCTGGTAGAATTTTACTTTTTTTAATCCTACTTCACGAATTGCATCTAAAAATCTCAAAGTGCCAAGCGCATCAACCTGTGCAGTATAATCAGGTATCTGGAATGATACTTTAACGTGACTTTGTGCAGCAAGGTTATAAATTTCATCAGGTTCAATTTTTTCGAGAAGACGGTTCAGGTTACTTGTATCGACAAGATCACCGTAATGCAGAAACATTTTCTTATTGAGAATTTCAGGATTGTTGTAGAGATGATCTATCCTGCCAGTATTAAAAGAACTGCTTCTTCTGATAATCCCATGAACTTCGTAACCTTTTTCTAAAAGAATTTCAGTTAAGTAACTTCCGTCCTGTCCAGTAATTCCTGTAATCAATGCTTTTTTCATATTCCCACCTTAGAATATTTTTTCTTAAAGAATTCATAAGTTTTTATAATTCCCTCACGTAGTTCTGTTTTATAATTCCATCCGTGTGAATTTATTCTTGAAACATCAAGCAGTTTGCGCGGAGTTCCGTCAGGTTTGGTTGCATCGTGAACAATTTTTCCTTTGAATCCAATAATCTCCGCAACCAGTTTTGCAAGTTCAGTAATTGAAATATCTTTTCCAGTACCGATGTTAAGATGCGTTATTCCTTTTTCAAATAAATCTTTTGCATCAACATTCTCTAATAAAAATAAAATTGCATCGGCAAGATCTTCAACAAATAAAAACTCACGAAGAGGTTTACCTGTTCCCCAGATTGTCACTTCGGTCTGATTTTTCTCTTTTGCTTCGTGGAATTTTCTAATAAATGCAGGAAGAACGTGAGAAGTGTTTAAATCAAAATTATCATTAGGTCCATACATATTAGTCGGCATAACTGAATAAAAATTACAATCATATTGCCTGAAATAATTTTCACAGAGCTTTATTCCTGCAATCTTTGCAATTGCATAAGGTTCATTTGTGAATTCGAGATAATCTGATAACAGATATTCTTCCTTTAATGGCTGCGGAGCCAGTTTCGGATAGATACAGGAACTACCGAGGAAAATAAGTTTTTCAACTGCAAATTTGTAAGCATTATTAATGATGTTTGCTTCAATCATCAGGTTGTCATAAATAAACTCAGCGCGATAAGTGCTGTTTGCAAGAATGCCGCCAACTTTAGCCGCGGCTACTATTACAATTTCAGGTTTTTCTGCTTCAAAGAATTTTTCTACTTCTTCTTGTCTGATTAAGTCAAGGCCGGGATAGTTTTTCAGAATAAGATTTTTATAACCACGATTTTTTAATTCATTAGTAATTGCAGAACCAACCATTCCGGTGTGTCCAGCGACGTAAATTTTCTTATTCAAATATTTTGACAGATTATCCATTTGATTCCCAATTATAATCCATAATATACGGCGAAATAAAATTCCTGATTGTTGTCATCAATAAAACTTGAATCTTCCTGCTGCTGCTTTGATGTTTTCATATACTGGTACCGTGCCCTTACAAAGAGATCATGGAGGATTTCGTACTTAACCTGAGTGCCTAAATAAGTATAGTTTGTTCTCAGACCAAAAAGAAACGGCGGCTGCGGCTGCTCGAACTGTTTGCTTTCATCAGGGCGCTCGCCTTGACGGATATATCTTGCCCATACAACGGCTTCAAAACCTCTTATAAATCTATATTGCACTGAGCCATAAATCTGATCAGCATTGGTGTTCATCCAATGACCCAGAATGTAAGAAGCACTTTCGTATGTGGTTGTATTGATGTAATGCTGATATGTATAAGGATAAATTTTTGAATATTCTAATTTTAAAGTGAGATTCTCGAGAGGTAAATCTGTAACCGAACTTCCCAGCGTAAACGCAATTTGATTTCGCTGTTCTTCCGATTCAAATAAACCACCTAATGTTAATTCATCTATGAACAAAGTACCATATAAGTGAGTGTTCTTAATGTGATTTTTTGAACTTACTGAAGCGAAAAATTGTGAGTTGCCACCTGCTGAATTAGCTTGTCTGCTTAAATAATGATCTGCTAAACGGAAAAAGGTTATTGGAATTAAGTAGAGAATTTCAAGCTGGTCAGCATAAACAATTGATTCACCAATTGAGATATCGAGTCCCCTTGTCGGTTTTATTGTTAATGTATGAGATGCCAGATATTTATCTCTGAATAAAAAACGCTGGTCTCCATTTTCCGTGGGGTAAAAACTTGTAGTATCAACAACATCAGAAGATAGCCACGCGTGAAAGTAATTAAAACTAAGCCATTCAACAGGATTAACATCCAATCTGATAAGAGGAAATGAGGGAGCTTTTTGAGACATAACAAGCAAACCATTATCGCCATAACCCCACTCTAAAAATTCTTTTCCGGCAGCAAGACTTCCCCATTTCCAATCGGTTGCAAGCATCATCTTGGCTTCACTGTATTCCATTTTGTCAGAGGCATAGTTATATGTATTCAGATCTGTTCTTGCATTAACACCGGGCTCAGGAGTGAAGCTTTTTGTTTTGTCAATTGTTGTCCCGCTTTCGGTATTATCCCTGAAATCAAAACTGAATCCTAAAACATCATAGATATAACCATAAGAGTAAATTCCATTCCAGAAGTGAGTTTGCTTTGCATCTTTAACGGAACCAATTTCAGCACCGAGGATAAGGTCGGCATTCAATTTAAAACCATCGCCGCCATAAGAAAACATTCTCAATCTATCTGCCGGGTCATAATCCAAAATAATCAAGATGCTCGGTCTGTTTATTATTGCCTTCTCTAAGCCATCTTTCGTGGTAAAAATCTTTCAGGAAAAATTCTAACTCATCTCTCTCAAGTGAAGTCAGTTGTGAGGAAAGAGAATCAGCCTCTAATAATTTATCACTGATATATTTTCTTGGCAGAGGTCTGATGAGATCATCAAACTCAATAATTCCCTTTTGACTTACCCTCCGCAGAAAATTATAAACATCTTCATACAGTGGTTCGTAGACAACCTGTGCTTGTATAAAGTTGCCTGCAGAGAATAAAATCACCAAAAGTAAATACGTTTTCAGAAAGGAAAATTTCCGTAACACTTTCATTACCTTTGAATGAATTCTCTTATTTTTTCAACAACGTACTGCTGATGCTCTTTTGTTAACTCAGGATAGATAGGTATAGCTAGAGAAGTGCTGCTTGCTTTTTCAGATTCGAGGAAGTCTCCCACTTTATGATTCAGATTTGCGAAACATTCCTGCATATGAAATGGTACAGGATAATAGATTTCATTTCCTATTTCATTTTCTGTGAGATACTTTTTCAACTCATCTCTTTTCTCAGCTCTGATTACATACTGATTGTAGATATGATAATTCTTCAAACCAGGAATATTTTTATATACTGCTTTGGGAAGAAGAACTTTATTTTTTTCATCAAACTTTGTCTTTCCCGGTTCTTCAGCTAAACCTGCTTCTTTGAACAACTTGTTGTAGTATTCAGCGTTTGCTCTTCTTTTTTCCGACCATTTATCAAGATGCGGAAGTTTAACTCTCAGCACTGCAGACTGCAAAGCATCAATTCTAAAATTGCCACCAATAACTTTGTGATAATATTTTTTTTCACCGCCGTGAACTCTTTTAATACGAAGCATATAAGCCAGTTCATCATTGTTTGTTGTTACAAGTCCTCCATCACCATAACCTCCAAGATTTTTGCTCGGAAAGAAAGAGAAGCAGCCGACATCACCAATGTTCCGACACACTTTCCATCCTTATATTTGTGCCGATTGCTTGTGCAGCATCTTCAATTACAAAAATATTATTTTCTTTTGCAATTTTAACAATCGGTTCAAGATCCGCACTCTGTCCGTAGAGATGAACAGGAATAATTGCTTTGGTTTTTGAAGTAATCTTCCTCGCAAAATCTTCCGGGATCGATATTGAATGTAACGGGATCAATATCAGTTAATACAGGCATAGCATTCAATCTGGAAACAACACCTGCCGTTGCAAAAAATGAATAAGTTGGAACGATAACTTCATCACCGGGTCCAATATCAATTGCCATTAACGCTAAAAGTAAAGCGCATCTGTTCCTGAGGATACACCAATAGCATGTTTGCAATTTAAATAATGACAAAATTCTTTTTCCATTTTCTCAACTTCAGGACCGAGAATGAAATATTGTGACTCGGCGACACGAAGTATAGCTTCGTCAAGTTCTTTTTTCAATGAATGATATTGTGGTTTTAGATCGAGTAGTGGGACCTTCATAAATTTTCCGAATTTTTATATAATAGAATTATTAAGATACTAAAAGTGATATTTAGTTAAATGGATTACTAATGCTTAAAATGAAAATCTTTATCAATGCTTTATACATTGTGGCAGCTTTCAAATCTTTTTCAGAAACGATAGGATTATCAACTTTCCAATCAATCTTCAAATCAGGATCATTAAAAAGGATTGCACGTTCGTGTGCTTTACTGTAATAGTTTGTGCATTTATACGAAAAGATTGCTTCATCAGAAAGAACAGAGAACCCATGTGCAAATCCTGCTGGTATCCATAGCTGAGTTTTCTTTTCGGAGTTTAGGATAATCGAAAAATATTTACCGAAAGTTGGTGAGCCAAATCTTATATCGACTGCAACATCAAGCACTTCCCCATCAATCACCTGGCAAAGTTTTCCTTGGGCCTTTTCGCCAACCTGGTAGTGTAATCCTCTAACAGTGCCTTTCTTCGATTTGGAAAAGTTATCCTGAACAAATTCCCCGGGTATTCCAAGATCTTCATACCGTTGTTTGCTGTATGATTCGAAAAAGTATCCACGATCATCTGAGAAAACATCCGGTTGGATAATGAGTAATCCGGTAATTTCTGTTTTAGAAATTTTCACTCAGAGCTCCGATGCAACTTTTTCCAGGTAATCTCTATAAAGCGATCTCGGTATCTCACTGACTAATTTTTCAAATTGTTTTCTGTCAATGAATCCACGCAGGTAAGCAATCTCTTCAACACAGGCTACTTTGAGACCCTGTCTGTCTTCAATAACTCCAAAGAAGTTTGAAGCAGCTAAAAGTGCTTCAGGTGTTCCTGTATCAAGCCATGCAACACCTCTGCCTATTTTTTCTACCTGAAGTTCACCGAGTTCCAGATATGCCTGATTAACATCAGTAATTTCCAGCTCACCTCTTTTTGATGGTTTCAAATTCTTTGATATATCAATTACTCTGTTATCGTAAACATAAAGTCCGGGAACTGCATAATGGGATTTTGGTTTAGCAGGTTTTTCTTCTATTGAAAGTACTTTACCGCTCTTATCGAATTCAACGATCCCATATCTTTCCGGATCATTTACCTGGTAACCAAATATTGTTGCACCTCTATCAGTTTGAAGCGCTTTATAAAAGAAATCTAGATTTCCATAGAAAATGTTGTCGCCAAGTACCAGACAAGACATATCTGAGCCGATGAACTTTTCTCCAAGGATAAAAGCCTGTGCAATTCCCTTTGGTTCAGGTTGAACTACGTAATCGAATTTCATCCCTAAAAATTTTCCGTCACCGAAAAGCTTTTGATATAGAGGGATGGTTTCAGCATTTGAAATAATTAATACATCTTTTATTCCGCCAAGCATTAAAATTGAAAGCGGGTAATATATCAGTGGCTTGTCGTAAATAAGTGCAAGTTGTTTACTATAAACTTTGGTTATGGGATAAAGTCTGGAACCGGAACCACCAGCCAGGATTATTCCTTTAACTTTGGTATTAACGGGAGTTTGTTTTGGATTAATCATATTGATCAAATATAAGAAGAAAGTTTAAGTTTTATTCGGCAGAAGAATAATCCTAATTAACTTTTACAATAGTGTACCTGTTAATACCAGCATTGCAATGGAAAAATATATTACCAGGCCAGTAACGTCGCATAACGTTGCTATCAATGGAGCCGAGGAAGTTGCCGGATCTGCGCCAAGTCTTTTAAGAATAAAAGGAAGCATTGAACCTGAGATTGTTCCCCAAAGTACTATTCCAATTAGTGAAAAGAAAACAGTAACCCCGATTAAAACCCAATGTGATGAAATAATGTGAAAAACATTAGTTAAAATCGCTACCTGCAAAAATCCTATTGTACCGAGGATACCACCTAACATCAAACCCGAAATTATTTCGCGACGCATAATCAACCACCAGTCGGCCAGTGCTATTTCACCAACAGCCATGGCTCTGATAACAAGAGTTGCAGCTTGAGACCCGGAATTTCCACCACTTGATATTACCAAAGGTATAAATATGGAAAGCACCACTGCCTTGCTTATTTCATCACCAAAAAAACCCATTGCAACTGCTGTTAGAATTTGTGCAACAAATAAAATCGTAAGCCAGATTGCTCTCTTTCTAACCATAGAAAAAATGGGAATTGTCGGGAATGGTTCTTCAAGGGCTGAAACACCTGCAATTTTTTGTATATCCTCTGTTGCCTCTTCTTCGGCTACATCAAGAACATCATCAACCGTTACGATGCCAATGAGTATTCCATAATTATCTACAACGGGCAGCGCAACCCGGTCATACTTTTTGAAAACCCCAACTGCTTTCTCTTGATCATCGTGAACGTTAAGTAAAATAAAGTTCTCATCCATCAAATCGCTAATTTTTTTATCAAGGGGTGATAGAATAATCTCTCTTATTTTTATATCATCAATTAATTTACCTTTTTCATCAACAACGTAAATAACATTAAGTGTTTCGCTGTTTGCACCATTCTTTCGAATATATTCAAGCGTTTCAGAAACAGTCCAATCCTGTTTTACTGCTATATAGTCGGGAGTCATCAAGCGCCCAACACTGTTCTCCGGATAGCCGAGCAGTGTTTGTGCAACTTTTCTTTCTTCAGCAGATAATTGTTGAATCAATCTCTTTGCATAAGTTCCGGGCAATTCTTCTAAAAGTGCGGTTCTGTCATCGGGAGACATATCATTTAGTATCGAAGCAACTTCTTCATTGCCCATTGCTTTGAGTAGTTCTTCCTGTGTATCAAATTCAAGATGTTCGAAGGTATCCGTTGCCAGATCAGCAGGTAGAACACGAAACACAATTACTTTATCCTGTTCAGGCAGATCAACTATCAGGTCGGCTATATCGGCGGGAGGCCAATCGCTGAGGATTTCCTTCAGTATACTTAGTTTTCTCTCAGCAATAAGAGATTCTATTTCGGGCATAAGCAGTTTGCTGAGCATTGGATATTCCTCCCGATTGTTTTATTTAGTTTGGATTACATTCTATAAAAAATAGATTTGAATTGTGACAAAAATAGCTCTGTTAATCAGGTAAAATCAATTCAATGTACAAAGATTAGTATGCTAGAAAATTCTTGCTTTGTTATTACTTAAATTTGTAATGAATAATTGAAGCAAGAAATGAACCTGATAATTGATGAAAATATAGCATTTGCCCAAGGAAGCATTTTCACATTTTGGAAATGCCAAATTGATGGATGGGCGTTCTTTAACATATAAAGATGTTAAAGATGCTGATGTATTAATCATTCGTTCGATCACCAAAGTTGATGAAGAATTATTGAATAAAAGTAAAGTTCGATTCGTTGGAACTGCTACTATAGGAACAGATCATATTGATCTGGAATATGTTCAAAGGAAGAAAATTGTTTTCGCTGATGCAAAAGGCTGTAATGCCGATTCAGTTGCTGAATATGTTTTTACAGCTTTATTGAGAGTTGCTTCAGAAAAAAAACTTTTACTTAAAGACAAAACAATTGGAGTTGTTGGTGTTGGAAATATTGGAAGCAGAGTAAGAAGACTTGCTGATTCATTGGGAATGAAAGTTTTAAAAAATGATCCGCCTCTGGAAAGAAAAGGCATCGGAAGTAATTATGTTGACCTTGATGAAATCCTAAAAGCAGATATCATTACATTGCATGTTCCTCTTTCATTTGAAGGTATTGATAAAACATTTCACCTTCTGAATGAGAATAATCTGAAAATGATTAAAGAGAATGTAACAATAATTAATACTTCCCGCGGTGCAGTCATAGATAATACTTCGCTATCAGATGAAGCAATAAGAAAAGGATTTAACCTCATTCTTGACGTCTGGGAAGACGAGCCTTCAGTCAATATCAATTTACTCGGCAGAACAAAAGTTGCAACAGCACATATTGCTGGTTATTCACTTGAAGGGAAAGTAAACGGTACGAAAATGATTTATGACGCTTTGTGTAAATTCTGTAAGATCGAACCTACGTGGCAGCCCAAACTTCCAGCCATTGGTAGAATAGATTTAAAGCTTTCCAAAAGCAAATCAGATGAGGAAAAACTTAGTAATCTTTTTTCTTCCGTCTATGATATTGAAAAAGATGACATGAGTTTAAGAGAAATCTCAAATTATAAATTGAATGAGCAGGCAGGTTATTTTGATTTGCTGCGAAAAAATTATCCTGTCAGGAGAGAGTTCAGCAACTATACAGTTCATCTGTCAGAAAAAGACAAGCATTTAAAACCAATACTTCAAAGCTTCCGCTTCAAAGTGAGGATGGTCTAATTTTTTCCGTCTAATTTAAATTCAATTGGAATTTCTATTTGCACTTTAACTTTTTGCCCCTTGATAAGTCCTGGTTTAAAGCGATGATATAATATTGCAAGCCTTGCTGCTTCATCACAGCCAAAACCAATTCCTTCAACAACCTGCGCATCAAGCACTTCACCATCTCTATCGACAAAAGTTAGAATCTTTACGATACCTTCAACTTTTTCTTCTATTGCTTCTTTAGGATAGCCAATCTTTTTATAAATGGCATTCATTCCGCCATAAGGTTCGGGCATTACTTCAACCGATTTATAAAATGTGGAATCGTTTTCATAATTTTTTTCCTCTTCAATGGTTGGAGGTACAAAATCATCATTGTTTTGCTTGTTATTTTGTTGAGTTGCTTGCGTCTGTATTAAAGCAATTTCGTCTGTTTTCTTTTCCTTTTTCTTACCACCGGAATCAAGCACAATTTTATCAACCACAAGAATTCCTTCTTCATAATAAATATCATTGATATACTTACCTGTGCTGTCAAATAATGAAGTCGGACCTTCTCTTTTTCCGCTTTGAATAGTAAACATTTCTTTTAAAACACCATCTTGATTATATGTTCTCACCAGCCCTTCAACACGCCCGTTAACATAAGTAAGCCGTTCTTTTAGATTACCGTTCTCCCAATAGAAAATTGCATCGCCGTCACGGACTTGATCTCGGAGATGAACAATTGATTCAATTTTGCCGTTGTTATGATAGGAAACAAGTGAATCCAGCTGTGCGGTTACTTCGATAGTTAGTAATAAAATTGATATGATAATTATTCTAAACATTCTCTCTTTTTATTTTTTTCGGAGGAAAAGATAATATTTAATCGTGAGTTAAAAGAGGCATTAAGATGGCTATGATAAAAATAATAACTGCAATTCCCAGGAAAGTATATCCAACGATGTAATCGTATTCAAGGATTCCAACTTCTCCAAGGAGATAATGCCAGTCGTGATATACTTTTTTTCCACCAAGCAATGGTAGTTTCCTAGCCTGTGCATCGGCAGCATAAACGCTGATGTTAATAAAATTTTGTCCCAGCCAGAGAAGTCCAAATTGTACACCGGTTCTGTAATTATTTCTGAAAAAGTAACCTGCTATAATTGAAGGAAGAATTATCTGCATCAAAGTTCCGCCGAGAGTATAAATAAACTTACCAAACAGCATAAAGAAAAAATGCCCTGCTTCGTGGATTACAAGATCAATGTTATCCAACAATCCGAATTCACCTCGGTTTATAACCCAGTATGCTGCAAGCGGTAAAATAATAATTGAAGGAACCCATCTTTTAAAAACATCCCAACCCGTACTTGGTTTTGCTTTTTTTAAGCTGATTTCTATTTCTTTTTTGTTTTCTTCTTCCGTCTGCATTGTTTATATGAAAATCACTCTTTAACTTCGCAACCAAATTTATAATTAAACTAACCTGTATCAAACAAATCAAAGGAGGAAAAAATGTTGAAAATATTTCAACTCTCGATGGTGCTTATTTTTATTTTATCACTAAGCACATTTGGACAACAATTAAAAACGCCGCGTCCAAGTCCCGATGCAACAGTAATTCAGTTTGTTGGAGTAACTGAAGTAAAAATTGATTATAGTTCTCCCGGAGTAAAAGGAAGAAAAGTCTGGGGTGATCTTGTACCTTTTGGAGAAATCTGGCGCACCGGAGCAAACGAAGCAACTACAATTACTTTCAGCGATGCGGTAAAAATAAATGGAAGCGAATTACCAGCAGGAACTTACGGCATTCATACGATTCCAAATGAAAACGAATGGGAATTTATTTTTAGCAAGGACACCAAAGTCGATGGCAGTTCAACTTTCAATAAGGATAATGAGGTTTTACGTGTCAAAGCTAAACCTGAAGAACATCATTTTATGGAAAGAATGACTTTTCTTTTTACTGATGTTACAGACAATTCTGTTTCAGTAAATCTTTTATGGGATAAACTAAAAGTTTCTTTTAAAATCGAAACTAATACCCAGGAGCTGTTTCTTTCTAAAGCAAGAGAACAGCTAAGCTGGTCGCCAACATTTCAAGCTGCTCAATATTGCTTAACTAATAATACCAACCTTGAAGAGGCATATAAATGGATCGAGGCTTCCTGCCTGATAAATGAAGTTTATTGGAATACAAGAGTTAAAGCCCAGATTCAAAATAAGCTTGGTATGAAGAATGAATCTATTGCCACAATGGAAAAAGCAATTGCTCTGGGAAGCAAAATGGAAGAGGCACCATTCGACTATGATAATATGAAAAAGATGCTCGAAGACTGGAAAAAGTAATTTCGTTCTGTCTAAAAAATGATTAGTAAGAGATGACATCTTTTGAAAAGATGTCATCTCTGAATTTCAGCAAATGAAATTTCAAACTTTAACCGTGATATACTTTTCTTTTAATTTTACTCTCCCTGCATTCATCCGAACAGCAGTAATCTTGTTCAACTTTACATTCGTGACAGGAAACGATGATCTTATCACAATCAACATTGTGGCAGTTAATGTAATATGAAGTTGGCTTTCCACAGAAATGACATTGTGCAATATGCTTTAATTCTTCCTTTGAATTTGGATTAACAACTCTTCTTTCATCAAATACAAACATTCCACCTTCCCAGTAAGTATCAGGAAATTTTTTGATGAAGTTGACAATGCCCCCATCGAGTTGGTAAACATCATTAAATCCTCTTTCAACCATATAAGCTGAAGCTTTCTCACATCTTATTCCGCCTGTGCAGTAAGTTACGATAGTTTTCTTTTTATATTCTTTCAGATCTTCATCAACAACTTTTTTCCACTCACGAAAGTTTTTCATCGGTGGAGTAATTGCATTCCTGAATTTTCCGATTTTACTT
>CAVOPS010000027.1:0-67706 GCA_963698155.1 uncultured Ignavibacteriaceae bacterium
CAGCTAATTACCTGAACAGACTTGCGAACCTCTCCAATAATAGTTTTGTGGATGATATAAAAATCGATCCGTCTTCAACTCCAACTTTTTCACTAAACATAACAACATCAGATTTAAAGTTTATTGAAATTAAAGGATTTCAGGATTCAACTTTATTTCTGATTCACTCCTCTCAAAATCCCGAAGCCTGGTTTGATGGTTCTTCTCTGGCAAAAACAATTTTTGCTGGCAAGTCATCCTTCTTCTCAAAGTAAAATGCAAATCATAAACCTTTTGTTTCATTTCTAAATTTAAAAAGATAAATTTAGAGTGCAATTGTAAAATCAGTTTTTACTGTTTGTTTATCTGTGAGCACATTAACTATAGAAAATATAACATTAGCACTTTCAAACTCGCCTGAGATTCTTGGCAAGGATAAGTATTTTAATTCTGCTGGTACTTGTTCCACTAGTTGAGATTGACAATAAGTTCCACTTTCTTTTCGAGAAGCGGGCAAACCATATACGACAGGGTGGGGAAGTTAGTTTTCCTGGTGGTGAGTTCGATCAGAAAAAAGATCAAGGTCTTCGTCATACTGCCATTAGAGAAACAATCGAAGAACTTGGTTTACCATCAGAAAAAATTAAAATTATCGGGAAAGTTGGAACACTTGTTGCACCAATGGGAGTAACTGTGGATGCATTTGTTGGATTGCTTTCGATCAGAAGTGTTGATGAACTCGCTATCGATAAAAATGAAGTTGAAAAAGTTTTTCTTGTTCCGATGGATCATTTCCTAAAACAAAAACCTGAAGAGTACACAGTTAAGCTTGAAGTTCATCCATCGTATACTGATGAAAACGGAAAAAAGATTGAGCTGCTTCCTGTTCAGAAGTTAGGATTGCCTGCAAGGTATTCAAAACCATGGAAGAACGGATTTCATAGGATACTGGTTTACAACTCCACCGAAGAAGTCATCTGGGGGATTACTGCAGAAATTGTTTTTGAACTTTGCAGAATGATAAATTCTACTAAATGAATCAAACCTCGAAAAATTATAATCATATTATTTGGGATTGGAATGGCACACTCTTCAATGATGTTGCGCTCTGTGCCGGTATAATGAATCTGCTGCTTACACAGGAATCACTTCCAAACATTTCTATTCAAAGATATAAAGAGATATTTACTTTCCCTGTAGTTGAATACTATAAAATTGCCGGTCACACATTCGAAAGAAATTCATTCGAGGTGCTTGGTAAACAGTTTATGGATGAATATGAAGCCAGAAAAGATAGAAGTGATTTGTTCAGAGGAGCCAGAGAACTTTTAGTTGAACTTCAATCAAGAAATTTTAAACAGCATCTTTTATCTGCATACGAGCAGAATAGTCTCAATAGTATCTTAAAATATTTTGCTATCAATACTTACTTTCAAAACATAGTTGGGCTGGATAATATCTATGCCGGAGGTAAATCTCATCTCGCCAGGCAATTAGCATTGAAGATTCATTCTAATGGCGCAGCAGGTAATATTTTACTCATAGGAGATACAATTCACGACTATGAAGTAGCTAAAGAAATAAATTCTGATTGTATTCTTCTTTCTCACGGGCATCAGGATGAGGAACGATTATTGAAACTGGGAATTCCTGTAGCTAAAGATTTCAGGAATTAATATACTCTTGAAAGGATTGTAAATTGATGACAATTTTACTTATAGCAGTTATTGCAATAATTGTTTGGATTATTTTCACTATATAATCTTATTTATTCGGGATAAGAATTTAATAAAAGAAGCCTGGAGCGGTATTGATGTACAGCTTAAACGTAGACATAATCTTATCCCAAATCTTGTTGCATCAGTTCAAGGATACAGCCAGCACGAAAAAACTCTTCTTGAAGATATTACTCAAAAAAGAAGTGAAGCAGCTAAAGTAGAAAGTATTAAAGATAAGGCCCCGGCTGAATCCGATCTCTCAGGAATGTTGAAAAATCTTTTTATCGCCGTTGAAAATTATCCTGATCTAAAAGCGAACGAGAACTTTCTCAATTTACAAAATCAACTAGTCGAAATTGAAGATCAGCTGCAGTATGCCCGAAGATATTATAACGGTGCAGTAAGAAATTACAATACCAGGGTAGAATCATTTCCGTCTAACATTATAGCAGGGATTTTTAATTTCAAGCAGGATAATTTCTTTGAGATAACTTTCGCAACTGAACGAACAACTCCTGAAGTGAAATTATGAATAAATTATTTGGCCTGCTGTTTCTTCTAGTTTTCATCTTGCCCACTGCTCATTCCTTGGCTCAGTACGAGAATATCGAGAGAATAATTTCCTTCGATAGTGAAATCACTATCAATGAAGATGCTTCAATGATAGTAGTGGAAAAGATTAAAGTTTACGCTGCCGGACAAAAAATCCAAAGAGGTATTTATCGGGATTTTCCAACTAAATACAAAGATGAATACGGCAATAATGTTATTATAAAGTTTGAAGTGATAGAAGTATCAAAAGATGGAAATTCAGAGGATTATCACACCGAGAACCTTTCTAATGGTATAAGGGTTTATTGTGGAAGAAGTGATTTTTATCTTCCTGTTGGTGAATACACTTATTCAATTAAATATAAAACCGATCGTCAGATAGGTTACTTTGAAAAATTTGATGAACTCTATTGGAATGTAACCGGCAACGGCTGGGACTTTCTGATTGAGAAAGTCACAGCAACCGTAAATCTGCCAGCGCCTGTTTCAGGAGATGATCTGAAGTTATATGGTTACACAGGACTCAGTGGTTTCAAGGGAAGTGATTACAATTATCAAATCATTAACTCTGGCAGAGTTGTCTTCAGAACTACTTATATGCTCAATCCAAATGAAGGCTTAACAATTTCAATTCAGTGGCCAAAAGGATTAGTGTATGAACCTACGCAAAGCGACAAAGCAGTTTATTTCGTTCAGGATAATATTCAGACGGTGATTGGACTTATCGGAATTATTGCTCTGATACTTTATTATTTAATTATCTGGTGGCGGGTGGGGAAAGATCCGACAACAGGACTTATAATACCTTTATACGAACCACCTTCTAATATGTCTCCTGCTGCTGTGAGATTTGTATCAGAGATGGGATATGATAATAAAATATTCACTTGCACGATAGTATCCCTTGCTGTAAAAGGCTATCTGAAAATAGAAGAGGATGGTACGGAATATCGGCTGGTGAATACCAGCAATGGTAAAAAACAGTTGTCATCTGATGAACAAGTAGTATTTGATAAAATAGGTTTTAAGAACGATGGGGGCAGACAGGTTCTTGAACTCGAGCAGAAAAACCATTCTATATTACAGAGTGCTATTAAGGCTTTAAAAAATTCAATGAAGAATAGCTACGAAAGAAACTATTTTCTTACCAACAGGAAATATTTCTTTATTGGTATCGCGATATCCATTTTGATTCTTATAATCTCAATTGTCGGCGGATCAGGAGAACAGATCTTTATTTTGGTCTGGATCTCATTCTGGAGTATGGGAGTAGCTGCACTTTTATTTTCAGTCTTTAAAGCCTGGTCAGGAGTTCTTAATAAAGGCAGAGGAAAAGCAACAGCATTAGGTGGTGCAATATTTATAACCCTGTTTTCTATTCCTTTCGTTATCGGGGAAATAGTTGGTTTTTATTTTCTTTCAGAAGTAAGTTCACCCCTGATGATTTTTGTTATTGGGATAATTGCGCTTTTGAATATAGTTTTTTATAATCTATTAAAAGCTCCTACTCTGCTAGGTAGAAAAATAATGGATAAGATAGATGGATTTAAGATGTATTTGGGTGTAGCTGAGAAAGACCGCCTCTATTCAGTAAATGAACCGTATAAAACTCCTGAATTATTTGAATCATTTCTTCCATATGCTTTGGCTTTAGGGGTTGAAAACAAATGGGCAGAGAAATTCTCTGATGTCCTTTCCAGCATAGATAAAGATTCTACTGCGTATAAACCGGGCTGGTACTCAGGTGCAACCTGGAGCACGCTCGGTGCAGCAGGTTTTGCTTCATCACTATCCGGTAGTCTAAGCAGCACTATATCATCTTCCTCAACTGCGCCCGGATCGTCTTCAGGAGGCGGGGGAGGAGGATCTTCCGGTGGGGGTGGCGGAGGCGGTGGCGGAGGCGGATGGTAAATCTTAAGTAGATCTATATAAGTCATTATATATTAGAAGTTGACCGAGTATACTTCAGTTATTTAATTGAACAAATTACCAATAAGTTTCTCTTGGTTAATTACTACTTGATATTGCGGTTTAGTATTAAATGAGTTTAACCAGACTATATTTAAAATTGGTCTATTTTTTCATCCAATATTATTATCTGGAGCACGTTTAAAGAGGAGTAAGATATTTGTCATGAAATTATAGTCCGTAATAAACTGCGAAACCGAAATTATTATCTAGTTCCCAACATAAAATCTTGTGTTCGCCCTTCTTCTTCATCAGATATATCAGAATAGGTGTAATATCCTTTTGCAAAAAGATTGTGGTATGGCTGCCAGGTAACCTCGAGGCTAAGTCTCTTATCGGTTCTCCTTAATCCATACAAAGTAGAAGGATAGGGAAGTTGATATTGTTCTTCCGGTAACTCCGTTTGACCCTTCCTGAAATACCAGCCTGATAACTTCATACTTAGTCCTCTCAGTATATTTTGCCTGTATGATGAATAAAACATATCGGAATTACTTCCAATCCAGTGTCCCAATTGATAATTATGGCTTTTATAAGTTTGTGCATCATTTGAGTTGGTGTAAACAAATGGTTGAATCCTTGTGTACTCAAAGACAAAAGACGAGTTGGGAATTATTAAATCTGACAATTCGGTACCCATCAGTGTAGCCAATTGAAGAAAGGTTTTCACCCTCAAGAACTTTTTCAATAGAGAGTTCATCTATAAACAAAGATCCATACACTTTACTATTGATTGGAGAAATTCTGTAAGAAGCATCTGCAAACATCTGTGCATTATCTCCCGTATTTGATCCTTCGCTTGATAAATAGTGATCAGCCAGCCGGAAGAACATTACAGGAATAAGATAAATCGGCTCAACACTTTCACTATAGATAATTGATTCACCAATAGATAAAGTCAGATCATCTCCTATATAAAATGAGAGCATATGCGATGCTATGAATTTTGGAATGTCAGATATACTTTCTCTGCCATCAACGGAAGTAGAACGATAAGTCGACGAATCCGGAATATCTGATTTCAGAAATCCGTGGAAGTAAATAAAATTCAGCCAGGATACAGGCCGAAAATCCAATCTTATCAAAGGATAAGTTGGAGCTTTGGATGAGTTGATTAACTGCCCGGCTCTTCCATTTCCAATATTCACTGCATATTTACCCACTGATAAATTTCCCGTGTTCCAGCTTAAATTAATCTGTGCATTTACACTGCTGTACTGAATACTTTCCTCAGCTTCTTTTGAAAGATTAATTCCGGTCTCAGGAGTATTCTGCTTTACTTCATCAATATTGCTGCCTGTCTCGAGATTATCCCTGAAATCAAGTGAATATCCCCAGTTATCGGAAACATAGCCGAAGAATTCAAGTCCATTCCATCTTCTTGAATAGCCTGAATTCCATTCACTACCAATCTGGATCCCAAGTATCGGATCGAGGTTGAAAGTGAAAGTTGAATCTCTGTAGTTGAATAGTCTGAATCTTTCGGTTTCACCGGTAGTAAAAAATTCAGTTCTGGGAAGCTCTAATCGAGCACTATCGCTTATAAAAGAAATTTCATCAGCAAACTCTTTTGAATAGAACTCAAGCTCTTTTAAATCAAGATCAGATAATCTTTCTTTATTGGAGGAGGCTTGAATTATGTAGCCGGCAATCTCTTTCCTCGGGATTGGCTTTATTTCAGAATGATATTCAATTGCACCTTTTATATATAATCTTTCAAGCAGATTGTAAATGTCAGAAGTTACTGGCTGATAAACCGTCTGAGCAGATAATTCGAACCAAACAATTATCAAAAAAGAAAGTATATATCTTAATTTCATCTTTTACGAGACCAATAAAATTATTTGCGATGAAATCACGATCAGGAATGAGAATACATATAAGTATATACGGAACCTGGGTTCAATGTATACCAGAATTTTGTAAAATGCATATATAAGAAAACTTCTGAAGATTGTATCGGTTATGAGGTATGATTTTGTAACGGGAATCAGGTTTGATGTAATTGATAGAAGCAGAACAACCAGAATAATTATTAGATCCAATCCGGTAAAAAATATTCCATTTCGAGAAGTGATTCTTTCCCGGAATATTAAAAAGAAACCAACGACAGGTAAAAGTATACCAACTATTAAAAGGTGATAGGTAAGATTCCCCAGAACAGGAAGTTCTGAAATGTCCTGGTATAAAACATTGCTTGTCTGATTGATAATAAAGAAAATTAAAACGTTAATAAAAACAATTATATCTGTAAATATCTTGCTCTTATTGTAATTAACCACAGTGAAAATCAGTAACAACCCTACAATAATAAAAGAAGGTATTAAAAATTCTGCTATAGGTCTGTCTTCACTAAATAATAGAAAAATAAAGTAATAAATTATAAATAAGCCGACCAGGGGAATTAGCCCAACCTTATAGTAGTTTATTAGAAATTGCGGAAACTTGTTAATTGCTCTGCCAAAAAACAAAAGTTTCTCCCGTTCAAGCATGAATTGCAGAATCTTACTGGCAAAGATTAAAGGAATTATCATGATTAAAAAAATAAGAATGCCGCCCGGTTTAGAATAAAACAGGTAGATAATTGCATTGGCAGCGAACAAGAGTGAATAAATGCTAATGATAAGAACTGTAGTCTGATGAGTAATATTTTTACTATGGACAATATGATGAATATGAGTTCTGTCAGCGGCAAATGGGTTTTTACCGGCTAATATCCTTTCAAATAATACCTTAAGAGTATCGGCAATCGGGACAGCAAGTAATATAACAGGAAACGTAAGATCCAAAACTTCGCTTGATTTGTCAATAGAGACAATTAAAACTGCGCTGACTATCAGATAGCCGAGAAAAAATGATCCTGAATCGCCGAGAAATATTCTTGCAGGATAAGCATTGTATTTAAGAAAGCCGATCACGCATCCGGTTATTGATGAAAGGACAACCAAGGAAAAAGTATCTAATAAATTTAGGCTGATAAAAAACAGAAGTATAAAAACAAGAAGTGAAATACCAGAAACAAGACCATCCAGACCATCCAGAAGATTAAATGCGTTTATTGTTCCAACGATAAATAATACCAGAATAAAAATGCCGGGTACAATTGAGAACTCAATAGTGAATAAAGTAAGTGAAGAAAACTTTGGAAGCAGGAAAAGTAAAAGCAGGGAAGCAGCAACAGTCTGATATACAAATTTCAATGGCCAACCGGTACCAAGTAAATCATCATAAGCACCGAGTGAAAAGATGATGATAGCGCCGAACAGATAGTATTTTATTGAATTGATATCCCCGTAGAAAATGAAAATGGAAGTAAGAAATATCAGGAATATTAATAAACCGCCCATCCTGGGAACAGGCGTGGAATGCAGCTTTCTCTTGCCATCAGGAATATCTACTATCTTAATCTTATTGAATAAATCAATAATGGGTGGAGCGATTAATATCGTCACAACAAGAGTAGTAAAGAATATTATTAGATATTGCATTTAAGGCTTATAACAGGCTTCTTAGTTTTTAGTCAAGCAAAATTAAAGATTAATTCTTAATTAATTTCAAAACGCTAAAGATTTCAATAAATAGTTCAGTGGTGTCCAAAAATAATTTAGAAAAAGAAAAATTTCTTTTAATACTTAATATATTCTAATGTTTATATATAAATCCTGACCTCATCCCAACCTCGCCGAGTCCGGCAGACTCAGCGGAGTCTGACGACCTTCTCCTGAAAGGCGAAGGGCTTATAAAATTGTTATGACATAATGTTGATTTTCTGTCAAGAGATAATCATTTATCGTTTTGTTGATAAACAGTCTCTCTCATTTCAGGAGAGAGATTAGAGAGAGGTCGTTTTATTTTGCACAGATATGAAATAGTTAGCACAAATCGCGAGCCAGAAACTGGGGGAGTTTCCTGAAGTTTTTACTGATTAAGGTTAGGATAGGGAAATTAATTCCATTCATTTTCATCGCACGGTAGTCCTCTTTACTTTTTTGTAAAATGTTTTTCAGGCTCTTATTGCTTGCACCGCCAATGCTCATTAAGTAAGTAGTAAGTGGTAAATAGTAAGAATTAATTTTGTGTTTAAATAATAACCTTAAAATCATATCGTAATCAGAAGCAATTTTCAAATCAATATTATATAAACCATACTTCTTAAATATTTCTCTTCTTATGAAAAGAGTAGGATGGGGAGGCATCCAGCCTTTTTTTATTTCTCTGCGCCTCTGTTCCCAGTGATGAATTCATTCTTTTGTGTCTTCCAGTAACGGACGATTGAATAATTTAAAGATTGCAAGATTGCAAGATTGGATGCTTGCCCGCCGAACTGGCGGAGTGGACTCATTGATAAGGAAGCATTTGTCGTTTTACTTCTCACTTCTGTTTCCTTACTCTCTAACTTCTTGCTTCTTCCTAACATAAACAAGATCCGAATAAACTGCATCCTGTCTTTTGATTCAAAAATACCTCTGCATATTTTGCAAGAACATTCTCATCGGCATACAGATCATCTGAATGAAGGAGCCCGATTACTTCACCAGTTGCTAGTTTAATTCCTTTATTGATTGCATCGTAAATACCTGAATCAGCTTCGCTGATAGCTAGTAGTGAGTAGTTGAGTAGTTAGTAGTGAGTAATTCTGAGCTTTCGAAGTTCATTTTTAATTGCTTCAACCGTCACCATCTGTCGAACCGCCATCAACAACAATATGCTCAACATTTTTGTATGTCTGATTGCGTACACATTCAATTGCACGGAGAAGTCCGGCTTTGTTGTTTTTTACTGCTGTTATAATTGAGAATTTCATAAACAATTGCCATTTATCGTAGAACAGGTCTCCAGACCTGTGAACAAAAAACACAAGACTGGAGTCTTGTGCTACGAAAAATTATTTTTCCCTCTTACCACCACACAATTCCCCATCACAATCGCATCCATTTCAGTACGAAGGAAACAATCCAGTGCTTCTTTAGGATGATTTACTATCGGTTCATTTTCATTGAATGATGTATTAAGCAATATCGGCAGCCCTGTTTTCTCTCTGAACTTATCTATCAAAGCATAATACTTTGGTGATACATCTTTATGCACTGTCTGTAATCTACCACTGCCATCAACGTGAGTAACAGCCGGAAGTCCATTTCGTTTTTCGGGTCGGATCATAAAAACTTTTTCCATAAAGTAAACATCATCTTCCTGCTCAAAATATTCATTTACATATTCCCTTAGTATTGAAGGAGCAAACGGACGGAAAGATTCTCTTCTTTTTATTTTAGCATTGATCAGATCTTTTGCATCTGGTCTTCCGGGATGAACAAGAACTGAACGGTTACCAAGTGCACGCGGACCAAATTCAGTTCTTCCCTGGAACCATCCGATAACTGCACCGTTAGCAAGCATTTCTGCCGTTAATTCTATGGTTTCTTCATCTGAATCGAATCGTTTATAATCAACTTTTGAATCTTTAATAGCTTTTTCTATTTCATCATCAGAGTATTGAGCGCCAAAGTATGCATCTCTTACAAAATATTTTCTTTCCTTTGCTAGATTCTGATGATATTGCCAGAGAGTCGAACCTATTGCTGTCCCAGCATCATAGCCTGCAGAAGGAATGTAAATTTTTTCAAAATCTGTCAATTGAAGAACTTTTCCATTTGCAACTGAGTTTTGAGCAACACCGCCAGCAATACAAATATTTTTTAATCCTGTTCTTTTTTGAAGATGATTAAGTACGTGGAAAATAACATTCTCGCAATGCTTCTGGACAGATGCTGCCATGTCTTTATGATATTGAGTTAATGGTTCATCTTTATCGCGAGGTTGACCGAATTCTTTAATAACTTTGTCTGAAAATATTCTTCCGATGAACGGAGCCCCGTTATCCCAAGTCATTGCAACACCCTCGGTTGAATGAATGAAATAACTCTCGTCAAGTTCAAAGAGCCCATTATCTTTTAGCTTAACTATATGCTTGAGTTTGTCCACATATTTTGGTTCACCGTAGGGAGCGAGACCCATCACTTTATATTCATCACCATACCACGGAAAACCGAGAAATTGAGTAAACGCAGTATAAAAAACTCCAAGCGAATGAGGGTATGTTACTGAATCCAGCACGTCTATTTTATTACCTTTACCAACTGCAATCATAGTTGAAGAGAAATCGCCAAAGCCATCAATTGAAAGTATAGCAGCTTCTTCAAAAGGAGATACGTAAAATGCAGAAGCAAGATGCGAACGGTGATGCTCAATATGTTTTATTTCAGCTTGTGATATCACTCTCACTTACACTGAGCCCTGCTGCAATTTCTGATTTGAGAGAAGTGACCTTTTTAATGTTCGAAACCCTATCCTTAATGAACTGAAAGTTCGCCAGCTTTTTTAACGAGCTAACAATCTTTTTTCCGAGATGTGCAGAAGGATTTCTTCCGATAGTTATATAGTCAACATCGCTGATTGTTATTCCGGCATCCTTTAAGACAGAACTTAATCGCTTCGCTTGGGAAACCTGCCCAGTGCTTTATTCTGCGAATCCTTTCTTCTTCAATTGCATTAATTATTTTGCCGTCTTTCATCAGGCAGGCAGATGAATCACCGTGATATGCATTTAAGCCGAGTATGTACAAAATGTTTCTCCGTTAATTTTCGATTATACTTTCTGTCACTAATTTGTAAACACTTCTTTAAGATTTTTTATTTATTCTTTTAACCTGTCAATCCAGTATTCAGGGTTTCTGTTTTGATGAGCAACAGCTATGATATAGAGATTACTATTATAAATCGAATAAATTATATTGAAGGGAAATTTTCTTAGAACTGCTTTTCGTGTATGCAGGGAATTTTCAGACCATAAATACGGAAATTTTAAGATTAGTTGTATTGTGTCCTGCAACTCACTTACAAATTCTTTCCCTAATCCTGCTAAATGCTGCTCATAAAAATCAAATGCGTCAGCTAATTCTATTGCTGCAGGTTCGGTAAAGTAAACCTGCATCTATTTATACCGTTCGATAACTTCATTAAAAGCGATTACCTTTATTCTGCCTTCTTCCAGTGCCTTATATCTTTTTTCTGATTCCTCTGCCCACAGCTTTTCAATATTTTCATCTGGTTTATTCAGACTGAGTGTTAACATTTCAATCAGTTGTAACCTTTCAGCAGGACTCAAGTCCAACGCTTCCTTTAAGATCAATTTAGAATCCATAAAATCTTTCCTTTAGCTATTTTATTTATTTTCTTTTAAAAATATACTAACAATCCTAAATTATTAAAATTCCCTTACCTGAATAGTGGCTACCGACTTAATAATTATCCCTAATTGCACTCAGCATTAAGCTTTATGCTCTAAGCTATTTACCGGCAAACGCTTTTCTTTTGATGTCATTTCTGTTAAAAATTCTTTTCCTGTGCCTAAAAAGAATTAAGAACCTTTATTTTTCACCCGTCCGCCTCCGACGGAGAATCAAGCATTTCTTTTACTGTTCTTTTCTCTTAATAGAAAAGAACCAAAAGATCAAGACTGTAAATAAATTCCTAAAAATATGACTCCATTCCACTACAGAAAAAAAACTCGTCGCTCCACTCCTCAAACAGTTTTTTCTGTTACCGCTTCGTTCCTCCATATTTTCTTCACGGAATTTATTTAATGTCATTTTTCTTAAAATTCTTTTCCTGTGCCTAAAAAGAATTGCGAAAAGAAATTTTAGGTAGCAGAACGTAAAAAACAAAATCTGTTCGAATTTCGCGAAGCGGAAAAGTTATTTTGTTTTAGTGACGCGAAATGAAATTTCAGTAATTATTTTTCAGCACATGTTTCTTTTGATTCTTTTCTGGAGTTTATCCTGAACTTGATTCAGGACCAAGAAAAGTTGGATAAAATTTATTATTCTGTTTAAAGCTAAAACTTAAGGCTAACTACTTATGGCTAAAAGCTTACAGCTTATCGCTTACCGCTCACAGCTACGCTGTTTTGCGTTTGAAAACCTTAAATCCCAAATTATAAAACCACGCTATAAGCACTCCGCATATAAACCCATCTATAAAGCCCCAGATGAAACCGATTATGCCGCCCACAAAACTGAATGAGTATATCCGAGATAAAATGCGCAAGTTTAGAGATAGTAGTACCCGGTTGTCCCATATATATAAGCCACCAGGTTCCAAGCATTACTGCTAGTCCCCAAACCAGACCAAGTGCAAATCCAAGATTTCTTTTACGCAGTTCCATTTTTTTACTCCTCCAATTATAGTTAATAAAAGTTGTTATTATGAAAGCTTTAGGCGCTAAGCCTTAAGCTTTAAAATTCTTACTTACAGCTCAAAGCTAATTGCTTAAAGCTGAATTCCATAATGCTCACTTATCAACTCATTGTAACTAAATCAATTAAAACTGAAAATATATGAACTGGTTAATCGGTCTTAAAAAAGTAAAAACGAGAATGATAATAATAACCAGTTGCACTGTTTCCAAAACAGGATAAATTATTTTTTTTGACTGCAGCCACGGATTGAGTTTCTTCGAAACAAAATAAGAAATAATTACAGATACCATTAGTAAAGCAGCAATCACATAATCATTTTCTCTAAGTCCAAAAAAAGAATAAGCAGAAGGATTAAAAACTTTGCCCAGCATCCCAAAGGCCTCGCTTAAGGTTATCAACGCGGAATGGTATCCAGGATAGCATCGCAAATAATAATGTAAACACCCAACCAATTGCTACCAATTAGTTTCTTCGGCAGCTTAAATTTTATCCGGGATATAACTCTATAAATTACAAGCATTGCAGCATGCCAAACCCCCCAAAAGACGAATGTCCAGTTTGCACCATGCCATAAACCGCACAACAAAAAAGTTAGCATAATTGCTATTGCATAAACTATTTCATCAGCCCCGTATTCCAAAGTATTTCTTTTTAGGCAATTTCCGTGTAAGGGGATATGCCAAAGGAAGAAAAACATAATCCCTGAACCAGTTAGATAATGATATGTGCCATCGTTTCCAGAATTCCTTAGGTGATGTTGCAAGGTACGGGTAATTAAAATTCTCAGGGAACTCTATTCCCATCATCTTTGCGGAGCCCAGAGCAATATGTGAGTAAGCACTAAAGTCAAAATATATTTGGAAGCCGAATAAAAATGCAAGAGTCCATACATCTATAGCACTAAGGAAATTAATATTTTGGGCAAAGCCGTCATCTACCAAAGGAGCAATATTATCTGCGATAACAACTTTGAGAAACAAACCGTATAATACTCTTCTTAAACCGATACTTAATTTTGTAAGATCGAATACTCTTTTTGTTTTTAACTGGTAGATAACCTGACCTGCCCTTAAAATAGGACCTGCTACCAGCTGCGGAAAGAATGCAACATAAATAGCGTATACTATAAAATTACTTTCCGGCTTAATGGTGCCGCGATAAACATCAACTGAATAGCATATCGAATGAAATGTAAAAAAGCTTATACCGAGCGGTAAGATTATATTGTAATACGGGATATTCAAGTTCATCCCAGCGAAACTCGCAACTGCATTAAATATTATCAATAGCAAAAAGCAGGTATTTAAAATAAACGAGCAGACCAAGATTTAGAAACAAGCTTAATAAAAGATAATTCTTCCGCTGTGTTTGGTTTGTAGAGTCAGATATCTTAATTCCGGCAAAATAACTTATGAGAGTAATGATTAGGAGAAGCGAAAGAAATTCAACCCGCCAGAAACCATAAAAAACATAACTGCCAATGAACAACAGATATAAACGGCCTTTTTGAGGAAGTGCCCAATAGAGAGATACTACTATTATTAAGAAAACAATAAATGTAACAGAATTAAAAATCAAGATTAGTTCCAGTTATTGTGTTTGCTTATGTTACTCCAGAGTGAGTCTGCTAAAATTTTATGACCCGCTGCCTGAAAATGCATAAAATCAATTTCTTTTTCACCACCGAGGGTAGTTGCATCCTTTGTACCCCAGTACTCAGCCGGAACAATATTCTCAAAATTAAATAGAATATTATTTGTTGAATTATTTAAAGAATCCAGGAACGATTTAAAGTTTTGATATTCATCAAGGTCATAAGGTGCTTCAACATCATTTCTTATCGGGAGTATATAGGTAAATATTTTTATACCGGATTCTTTAGCAGTGGAATAAATTTCTTCTAATGCCAGTGTATTATCATTATAGCGGCTCTTAATCATCTTTCTTATTGAGGTTGGCTTTACATTAAAGACAATATTTCGCAAAAGAAATAATTGAGTAAAAATCTGACCTCTTATTTCCGTTCTTGCATCCCACAGATAAAAATTTTTATTGAGCCAGTTATTTAATCGTGTCTCTGTATATTCCTGAACCGTTTCATCAAGCGCAGCAAGGTCATCGTTTTCAGAATTCTGATTAGAATTATTCAGAAGGATACTAATGCCTGTCTGTGAATTATTCAAAACCTCAGCCATAAAATCTTCTTTAGTTATTCTTACAAGATCGTGTCTTATTCCGGATTCTCTCAAATCATCAAAACAAACACCGATTATTAATTCCTTGACTGGTAAAATACTCCGGATATATTCGAACAGAAGGTAGTGCTCCTGCAAATTTGCATTGGGAAGACTGAATGCCAGAAGATCATAATTTTTATTTTCCAGATTTTTATAGAAGTAACCGGGTGAAGTGTTATCGCCGGGTTTAAATTGGTTTATGCCATGAAGCTGAGAATTACCCAGCCATAAAATTATATCTTTTTCCCCTCTGCTTTTCCATCCTTTAATAAATTTATCAAGGCTGTCCAGAACAGTTATGTGAATTGGATAGTTTTTATAACTATATAAAAATGTGGAAGTCTCCACACCTAAAGCAAACTCTTCAAATTTTGTCTTTTCCGTTTTTCCAAAAAACAATTGAAGAAAAAGGAACGAAATTATTAGTGCGGTTATAAGGATTGTGAAAGAAATCTTTTTATTCAACTTTCTATCCCATTTTGCTGATAATATACAGTTTCTTTGACCCTCTTTTATTTTAATATGCTTAGTCCACTTTAAAAATACAATCTATTCACAAACAAACTCATCCGACTCTTCAAGCGATTTGTTGTCTATCGCTGTAATTGTGTAGCCGTGCACGGTTAAAAGATTTAAGCATTTAGCTCTAAGTTCGCTGCTGTGTGTTGCAAGAAAGATAACCGGCTTTTTTCTTTTAAATAGTTCTTTTGCACCAATAAGAGCTTCATATTCGGCACCTTCTATATCCATTTTAATGAGATCGGGAAAAGGATTACCCGCTTTAATAAATTCGTCAAGACTTGTTGTTTCAATTTCTATTTCACCTTCATTGGAAATATGACTCATCGATCTGTTATTAGTTGCAGTGAACCGCAATTTTGATACTTTATTACTAACGGCATTTTCTACAACGTTAACATTTTTAAGTTTGTTCAGTTCAATATGCTTTTTTAAATAAGAAATATTCTCAGGGAGTGGTTCAAAGGAATAAACACTACCTTTCTCGCCTGTAAGTAATGAAGCGAGCAGGGAGTAATAACCTACGTTCGCACCAACATCAAATACTGTCATTCCTGGTTTTATATATTGGCTGAATAAAACCTGTTTATTCAATTCATACGTTCCTAACCAGCAGCCATTAATGCTGCTTCCTTTAATCCATTTTTTCCCTTTTAACGTGACCCTGAAGAATCGGCAAAAACAGTTTTACCAGGAATTAGTTTAAGAGGCAGGCGGAGTAATTTTCCAAGAGGGCTACGAAAATCTGTTTTCGAAAAATTAAACATCTATACTATAATGTTCTTTTATTACTTCGTTAATGGTTTTGTTTTCTTTTTCCGCTAGCTGTTCAATCTGATAAACTTTAACATCCACAAGAAAACGATACCAGAATGCGTGAAGGTAATGAAAAATGAATCCTTCTTTGCCATCAAGAAAACCAAGCTTAAAAATGTAGCGGTGAATATAGTAGAGAAAGGGTCTAAGGAATAAGGGTATACGGAAATAAAGTTTTTCTTTTAACCATCTTTTTCTTTCCGTTTTGTTTCCCCAAAACTTTGCACAGTATCTACATTTTTAAGTTTATACTTTTGAAATGAGGAATTCAATTGCTTCACGGGTTGAGTATTTATTATGCTTATCCGTCCATAAGTGCAATGTTTTTCTGCCTGTCATAATTGGATTCTATTACATCAATATTACTTATGATGGTTCTGCCGTCCACTTTAATATGTTCATCCATCCAGCGGTCTTCCATTTTACCTTTGGACTTTTTATAAACCCTTAAGAAATAATTTGGATAAAACCCGCCGTGCTTTATCCACCTTCCCATAAAAAATATTTTCATCTTAACATAAACACCATCTGCTTTATCATTTTCTATAGTATATCTTAGCTCCTCAAATCCTTCTTTCGTCCATCGTTCATCTGCATCAAGACGTAGTATCCATTCGTTTTTAATTTCAATATTATCCAAAGCCCAGATAAACTGCTTTGCCTGGTTGATAAATTTATTCTGGTAGCATTTTATATTATATGATTCTGCAATTGAAATTGTTTCGTCAGTAGAGAATGAATCAACTACAATTATTTCATCCACATAATTCTTTACTGAATCAATGCATTCTTTTAAATTTAGTTTCTCATTGTATGTTAAAACTATGGCGGTAACGGGTAGCTTATTCATTTAATTCTTTTTAGCTATTATCTGTAAAAGTTTGCCGATCGGCCATTTGGATTCTTTTTGCATAGCAGCGAAACCTGTTTTGCCGAGTACCGGTCTTAGTATTAAAAAGGATCCAAAGCATATCACAAAATGACGAACAAATTTAATTATTCTTCTTAAGTAATTTCTCTCAAAGTTCTTATCAACTGTTCAGAATATTAAAACCTGCATTGCCGAGTAAAATTTTTAATCCTTCAACACTGTAAACAAAAAGATGCTGAGGTGCATCAAACCATTGCGAATGTCCGGATAAAAATTTTTCAAACCTGTCATTTCCTAAACCTGTGTCGAGAAAAAATAAACCTCCAGGTTTAAGACAGGTGAAAATTGCATTAAATACTTCCTGCGGATTCGGAAGATGTTCAATAGTTGCCCAAAGAGTTATTACATCGTAGCTGTTCTGGTTATCAATTCGTTTTGAAAAATTAACTATGTCAATCTGTTCGGCTTTTACTTTGAGTATGTTTACTGCATAATCAACACCTGACTTTGATACGTCAATACCGATAGCATTTATTTTATTTTTAATACAACTTTCAATAAAGAATCCTTTCCCGCATCCTACATCAAGCAACTTTAGAGTATGCATTGTTTGAGTATTCTTTTACAAGTTCTATTTTTTTGGGAAAGTCTGCCTTTATCCGTTCTTCAATCCAGTCATAACTTCCACCTTCTTCATCCGAAAGGTGAAATTTATTATAAAGCATTTCCAACTCTTCCTGCGATGGAAATGGGATAAGCTGTGATGTTTTACAACGATTACAAATATAATATTGATAAAAATTACTTTTGACAGATTTAACTAATGGACCATCACAAATAAGGCATTTATAATCAGCATTAATCATATAATAGCTTTAAAAACTTCTATTGAATTGATTGCTAATTTTATCCCAGCTAAAATTTTCTGCAATATATTTACTCCCATTCTTTCCCATCTGCACAGGATCTGAGTTCAGATTTCATTTATTGCTTCTGCAAATTTTTCCGGGGTATTCTCAACCCATTTTCCGCAGTTATGCTTTTCAACATCCTGCCAGGGAGTATTTGTGCTTGCAACTACTGGTGTTCCTGCAGCGAGAGCTTCAGCATAAACCATCCCGAAGTTTTCGTGATGCGATGTCAGTGCAAACACATCTGCATTTCTTAAAAATTCAATCTTCTCCAATCCTTCAATCATTCCAATTAAAAAAACTTTTTCTTTCAATCCTAATTTATCAATCAGCTGTATCAAGATTCTTTCTTTCGCCAAAATCCTCCCCTGCAATCAAAAGCAACAGATCCCGAAATCAATTCGGGACAAGTCTTTGAATTTTGCAATCGCTTCAATCAATATATCAAATCCCTTTACTTTCTGAAGTCTGCCCATTGAAATAATTATTTTTTTATTTGATGCAGTCAAAGCCTGTGTATTTGTTATAAAATGATTTGTCTTTTGTCTTATCGTTTAACGAAAACAGTTCTTCGTTTACACCATTTGGAATAATAAAAGTTTTGGCTGAAGGATAAACAGCAAGAACATCTTGTTCCTCAGCTGTCGGAAGTGAGATGCCAGTGAAGATGTTTAATGTATGGCTGTATGAATGTATGAAGCCAGAGTTTTTTGAATCTGTTGCCTTGCTCAAGGCACCATTTGCCAAGCTGACCGCGGGGAGAAATTATCAAAGGTTTTTTATAAAGTCTGCATAGAAAAATTGTAAAGGGTGTTGGCGGTGAAAAGATTGAAACGAGATAAACTATATCCGAGTTTTTAATTTCTTTCCTGAGATTCAATATCATTGAAAGGGAAGTGCCTCTTGAATCGAGCGACTTACAATATTTTACCGGAAGATCATTTTCTAATTTATGAAATATGCCCGTTTTAATCTTTAATTTTTCATTACCGTTCGCATTAGTGGTTATAACCCGGACATCAATACCAGATTTTTTTAACGCTTTTGCTAGTTCATAAGTTGAATAGATTGGACCGCCGTAGTAGATTGCTGGAAAAAAGGAAGGTGAGATTAATGAGTACTTTCATTCTTGAGTTACGATTTAGTTAGACCATGGCGTTACAGGTTTTTTAGAATGATGCATACTATACTCGATGATTTGGAGTAAGTAATCAGCAGCGATTTTAGTGTCTATACAATAAGACCACTTAATTATTTTTTGCCTTTCCTCTGTCGATAATGAACCTCTTTTTTATCCAATAATTAAGTTTAACTACTAGTGATTTGACAGATTGTGCTTTAAAAGTCTGACTAAAATTGGATTGGTTTAATAAAGTAGATGCTCCACAAATATCGCTGCACAACACAGGCGTTCCAACCATCAATGCTTCGTTAATGACGGCACCCCAACCTTCTTTGAATTTAGATGGGAGAATTAATAAATCAGCCATTTCTATCATTTCGATGGTTTTTTCGTTTTCCAACCTCCCAAAAAAATTAGTTTTATCAGAGAGAGAATATTGGTTTGCAATTTTTATCATTTTTTCTTTTTGGGGTCCATTCCCAATAATATTTAGTGTCCATTTTAAGTCTTTTAGTCGGTAAAGAGACGTAAGCAATATATCAAGTCCTTTGTTCTCATCGATCTTCCAACAAAAATAAATTGAATCGATTATTATTTTGGTGTCCGTTTAATTTTGGAGTATTAGTAAAATAACCAAATTCAAAAATAGTTTATCAGTCAAATCCTGACTCACGAAACCATTTAATTCCATGAAGACCTATTGCTAGAATAAATTTGATATGATGGTTATATAATCTATAATGATAATAGCTTCTAAATTTTCTGAATAAATCGAAGGATATTAGTAGAATATGACTCAGATTGGATACCAAATAATTTATTTTTCTTTATTGCATGCTTTAAACGTTCGTCTAACATGGGCATTAACATTTATGCCACTTAAAATATTAATAAACTTATGAAGCAACAGAATTTATTCTATAGTCGTCATCATTGGGACTTTAAATAAGCCGTGCATTTCCAAGGTTTGGTGCCGGCCAACCAGATTCCATTTTTCTATAGTGTGAACTTTGTTCCACAATTAGATTCACATCATCTGTATTCAGCCAAGTTTCTTATTAAAGATTCTTGATGGAGACTAGGTATATCTTGCCAAAAATTAATTTTCAATTTATTTCAAAAAAATTAATTAAATCGATTCATATTTACTTTAAATAATCATTTCTCTTTAATACCTCGTACTTTAACTTTTCAATTGCTGATCGAATAAAATGTAAAGGAGAAGAAACGATTCTTTCAAGTTTAGCAATACGAGGATTATAATAAGTGGAAACATTAAAACTTGTTAAAAGATCTTCCCTTAATTCTTTTATTTCTTCAATATATTCATCATTTAATCTAGAACTGCCCGTTATTGAATCTTTATGGACTCTAAATCCCCCTAGAAATTCATTCAAGTAAAAGAAGTTAGCCTTTAGCTAATCCAAATCTTGCCCATAGTTCCCCATCCCAGCAAGTATTATTTTTTTCATTAAATCCGTTAACCTTCTTAAAAATTTCTTTTTTAAAGAAAACAGATTGTTGAATTATATTAGACTCACCAAAAATAAAGCGTCTGAAATTCCATTTACTGCTATAAAGTTTACGCGTAGTATTTCCCAATTCATCTATTTGAAGACAATTTCCATAAATTACATCAATATTATTATGCTTTTGAAATGCTTCTATAACTTTATTGAAAGTGTTAGTCAAAAAAATATCATCCGAATTAAGGAAAGTAAAAATATCACCTGTAGCAATGGCAAATCCTTTATTAAGTGCTGATGCAGGCCCATCATCGGATTCTGAACACCAATAATGTATTGTATTCTCATACTTTTTAATAATACTAATACTTTCGTCCGAAGAACCACCATCTATGATTATGTATTCAGTGTTTGGATAGTCTTGTCCTAATATGGATAGAATTGTTTTTTCTAAAAAAGCAGCCTGATTAAAAGAAATAGTAACTATGCTAATTTTCGGGTAATACATTTTTAACTTTTCCACTTGAATATTCAGTTAGCCTTATTCTTTTATCTTTAATAGCCCATATAATTCCAATTACAGTTCCGGGTAAAAATGCTGTTAAATTTAGATATGATGCACTCATCCAGAATTGAATCCAGTCGCTTACTATTAAAGCAGTTGCAAAAATTAGAAAAATTTTAGAATAACTAAACTTTAAATAAGAGGTTTTAGTTCTGATTAAATATTTAACCGCTGTAAAGGGTATATAAATAGAATAAATTATAAACCCTAATAGTCCTAATCTGGCAAGATAGGCAATGTGCCCGATATGACCCCACGATATATAGGGATTTGATGCTTCAGGAATGAAGTAAGTAAAACCTAACCCATTTCCGAAAATAATATTACTGCTTAAAAAAGCAGCAAATTCGTATTGCAGTGCAGCCATTCTTCCAATTGTTGTCGGATCTGTGCCGGGATTATCTGATAATAATTGAATTCTGCCGAATATTAGATCATTTATATTTAGGAGACCGAGGTACTGATCAAAAACAATATAGACTAGAAATGGTAAAAGAGCGACTAATAAAAAACTTGACTTGAACTTAATTTCCTTACTCAATAAAAAAATTATTAATAATGTCAGCGCTATAGAAATATAAAATGAACGTGTCTGACTTAACATTAAATTGATAATCATTAAGCTTAATCCGGCAAAATAAATTAATTCTTACTTTTAAAAGAATCCAACCATTTAATCTTCAGAAAAAAACTTGTTATAATAAATATTGGTATTAGCCCTATAAAAGCAACCGATCTGAAAGATTCCTGGTTATTGACAGTACCCCACATTTGTATTTTTTCCTGAGTAACAAAAATATATTGAATGCTGGCCACGATAGATCCGATAAACAGAATTTTAAAGATCTTTCAAGATCTTTCTCTTTAAGAACAAAGTTATAACTTAAAAACATAGCTAATGGAAAATATAATACCCATTTATGCTCTCGCTGTACAGGGTAAGTAAGACTGTACTTTGCTGCCATGATCAAAATACTTGCAAATACACAGAGCGCAATCCAGTACACTATAGATGGCATTTTGATTTTGTGACTAAAGGAAAGATGAATTAATGATAGCAGCATTAAAAGAATTATAAAATCATCTAAATTCAGATATGGACCAAATAGCGGTGTGCGTGTAAGCGCTGCTCTGCCTCCCTCCCTGGCAGAGAAATAAAAAATTCCCATCCAGAAAGTGTACTGCGGTTTCGTTATTAAAAAAATAAAACCGATTATACCAAACGAGTAAAAGAAAAATTCGGGATAACTTTCCAGCTCAACATTATTTAATATATTAAATGATATTGATAATAATGACAAGAATAATTTCATCCAGGTTATTAAAAATGTCATATTCATATAGTAATAATTCATTTACTTGAAAAAAGTAGTTTAAATGAATTAAATAAATCTCGTCTTATTGAATGATTCCAGATAAAATAAAAACATATCAATATGAATACTAAAATAAATAAAGCATTTGCAAATAAATCATGACTCAAACTGACGAATAAAATATTAATTAAAATAAAGGTTATGATTGTAAAAGTACTTACAAGAAATAAAATTTTATTTTCTTTATTAATTATATCATAGAAACTAATTTTTTGTGAAACATTAAATTTGAAAGAAATTATTAAGCTGCCTGTTATTAGTGATAATGCCCACCCTATAATTGTACCTGCGCCTCCATAAATTGAGCCTAATGTATAACAAAGTGCCAAATTTAAAATTAATGTTATCAAGTGCCCTAATACATTCCAACGCAATGTTCCTATTCCAAGGAAAGCGTGATACGCTGGTACTGTAACTATATTAAAAAACCAGGCTATACTTAGAATTAAGGCGAAGTTATAAAATTGATTCTCAAATCTGCCTAACAAAAAAAACGAGATTATTGGCAAAACAATTATTAATAATGAGAATAGCGGTAACGCGAGGAAAAGTAAATAATTTAATGATTTCGAGTAAACTATTTTAATGCTTTCAATATTTTCTTCGAAGTGAGTTGCATAAACCGGGACAAGTACCTGAAAAACAGAAACGATCAGTTCTCTTGTTTTTAATACAAAACGATTTGCTATTTCATAATAACCGACGGATGCCAGGCCTCCAAATTTTGTTAGTAAAGTTTTAGTCACCGGCTCATAAAGCATTTGAAGTATTGTGATTAATCGAAAATTGGTATGTAACCGATTATTTCAAAAAAAGTATTCTTACTCCATCTATAAGGTATTATTGGTAAAAAAGAAAAAACTCTTTTTAATAAATACCAGCTTAATACCAATGTGAATATTGATTGGAGAATTTGTGCGTAAACAACTCCTAATAGATCAAAGGTGGGTACAAAAAACTATAAATTAATACAAAGAATATTATTGATGAAGAGATTAATAATAAATTTCTGATATAGATTTTTTGTGCGCCGTCTAATGCTGATAATGAAATACCTGCCTGCAAAATAATCCCAATATTAATTAAACTATAGGGGAGTAATGTTGTTGCAAGAATTATTTGATTTTCCGGCACAATAGCTTTCAGTAAAATATTGGCTAGAATATAAACTAAACCAAGCAGCAGTGCTGATGTAAATAAAACTGTAATCAGAGCTGTTTGAATAATAGAAGAAATTTTGTCACGATCATCATAAACTAAATACTTCGCAATATATTTAACTATAGTTGATGATAATCCTAGATTACCCATATTAAGTATTGACACAGAAGCTACAATAAGGGACCAGACACCCAACTTTTCTACTCCCAGTTTAGTTATTAAATATTTATAAGAGACAAAAATTATAATAGACGTTATGATTGCCTGGATCAAAGAAGAAACTGCATTAATATGCTATTTTAGATTTCAATATTATTCTTACTATTTATATTACATGAGAACAAAATTAATTTAATCACTAATCCGGGATGAATAATATGTTGTTATATCTTTCAATATTTTTCTTGATGTAAGGAATTATTTGAAAAGAAGTTTTATCAAGTTCAAAGCTCTGGTAACCATAGCTTTCTACCAGTTCTATCAATTCTCTGGAATTTTTAGTCCCGCTTATCGAATAGTCACCGACTTCAAGAATAATTACCGGATGATACTTATGGATTGTGTTTTTTAATCCGGTTAAAACTTGAAACTCCGAAGATTCAGCATCAATTTTAATAAGACCAATTCGAAAGTCGGGAAAGTTTTCCTCAAGAAAATCATCGACTACAACTGCTCTAACATTTATCTTTTTACCTTCAAGCTTTTTCTCTCCTCTATTCGCAAAGAATGAATTGAATGATGAGTTGATTATCCCATAATCATTGAATTCCATTTCTCTTTTTGAATTGAAAGCTGCCAGATTATAAATCCTGATATTATCATTATTAGAATTAGTGATGTTCTTTGATAACTGATTGAAAGTTGAAGTTGTTGGCTCGAATGATAAAACTTTTCCTTCCCGCCCAACAATGCTTGAGGCTAGTAGTGAATAAAATCCAAAATGAGCACCAATATCAATAAAGGTTTCGCCCTTATTTAAATATTTTAATAAATAGATCGACACATCACTTTCTGCAAATCCATTTCGCCAGATATTTAATGGAAACAGATTCAGGTAAAATAATATCTATTCTACCATCCCAAAATGTTTTCACTTTAATTTCAAAAGACTTATTTAAAAACATCAATAACTTATAATACATTATCTTGAAAAAATTATTGATCCACCCTGTTAACCTACTTGATGCATTCCTTTGATCAATCTTTTTAATAAGATCGATGTAGTAGTTTTTCTGATTAGTATCCATATTCATTAATTGATTTGTATAAGTGTCCGTGCCCGCTTAAAATTTAGATATCACATTCATCGCCCACACTCTCGACCAATGAATTTTTCTATGTTCAAATTTATCTAATAATAACTTTCTTCCCTTGAGTGGTATAAAATCAAATTTATCTTTATGCAGTAAAGTCTCCTTTGTTACATTATGCAGCTTACCGCTTCTCATCCAGACATCGAAAGGAAATGTAAAGCCCATTTTCATTCTTTCTGAAATAGCTTTTGGCAGATTACCTACGGCAGATACGAGCATTTTCTTTGTTTCATTTTTATCAAACCCGGAGTGTAAATAAGGCAGTACAGCTTTATAGAGTATATGATCTACAAAAGGAACACGAAGTTCAATTGAGTTAGTCATACTGAAAACATCGGAGTCACGCAGCAACTGGTTCCTCATATAGTGGTTCGTTTCTAATTCACAAACATACTGTAGCGGTGAATCTTTAAGATTAAATACGGGGTGGTTATAGTCGTAGCCGCTGCTGTTATTTTTATCAATAGTATCAATTGCAAAAGGATGCTTATAAGAATGCTTCCATCCCAGCTCTTTAAGTTCATCATCTGTAAACAGACCTCTCATCAGAATATACTCTGCATTCTGTCTATCTGGTTCCTTCATAAATCTGATTGCCTTACCCGGCAGCTTGTTTTTTACAAATGGAATTGCAGCTTTCATTGCAAGCTTAGCAAAAGGCAATTTCTGGCAATTCTATGATATTTAGGTATCTTATAAAAAGAAGGATAGCCGCCGAACAGTTCATCACCGCCAAGTCCTGACAGCACAACTTTTAACCCGAATTCTTTAGCAGCTTTGGAAACAAAGTAAGTGTTAATGCCGTCAATGGTTGGCTGGTCCATAATTTCAATAATTCTATCAAGGTCATCAATAATCTCATGCTCCTGTAACCTGTATCATGATGATCAGTTCCGAATTTTTGTGCAGCAATATTTGAGTATTCTGCTTCATCATGCACAAAGCCCGGGAAGGTTACAGAAATGGTTTTAATTTTATCGTGTCCAATCTGTCTCATCAAAGAAACAATTGCAGTAGAATCAATTCCGCCGGAAAGAAAAGCACCAACTTCAACATCAGAAACCATATGAGCTTTGATGGAATCGAGAAGAGAATTGCGGATTAACTTCTTTGCATCATCATCGTATCGGGGATTGCTTCGCCGCCTTCGGGGTTGCAATGTCATCATCGCTTTGCAAACCTGAAGGTTCAGGATGATTAATCAAATCAAAGAATGACCAGTATTGTTTTACTGTCACACTGAGCCTTGTCGAAGTGTGACATTTACATTCCAACCAGTTCCCGGGCAGCAATGCTTTCGTTTCTTCGTAAATTGTTAACGGTGCAGGAACAGAACCGGTTTTAAGGAATGCATCCATTCCTTCCATTGAAAGAGTCAGTCCGTTTTTATAATGCTTGATTGCTTTCAGCTCAGATGAGAAGATAAATTCTTTATTGTTGTGCAGATAGTAAAAAGGTTTTATTCCGAAACGATCACGAGCAGCAAAAAGTTTTTTTTCTTTATCATCCCAGATTGCAAATGCGAACATTCCGCGGAGTTTGTTAAGGCATTCCGGTCCTTCGAGAGCATAAAGTTTAAGAATAACTTCAGTATCGCTGTTGTTTAAACGATTGAATGATTGAATGTTGAATGTTATTGCTTAAAGCTCTGCATAGTTGTATTATAGATTTCTCCATTGAAGACAATAGTGAATCTTCCATCTTCAGTAGTCATTGGCTGGTGCGCAGCAGGGGAGAGGTCGATGATCGATAAGCGGCGGTGAGAAAGCACGACGCTAAATGGAGTTTTTGATTGATCTGTCTTCGTTCCACTTCGCCGAGACTGGTTGATTGATCCGGCTTCGTCTTCCGGCTTTGCATTGCTTCGCCGGGACGGGTCGACTACGCCGTGACTAGATAGTAAATACCGGAGTCATCGGGTCCGCGATGGGCGAGGATATCCCTTGCAGATAAAACTTTCTCTTTATCTACAGGCTGTCCATCAAAATTAATTACACCGAATATTCCGCACATGGCTAAGTTAAGATAAAAGAATAAAGTAAACCGGCAAAGCCGAGTCTCGCCAAAGGCGGAAAGTATAAAGTCCTGCTTTTCCCAATAAACCTGTCTGCCGACGGGCAAAATCGGAGTTCACAGCGATTACTTGAATGAAAACCAAATACCAGTTGAACTTATAGAAGGCAGTAGCGTATCTAATGAAAAATACTTTAACTCTCTGCATCGGATTGCCTTCGGCGGGATGGGCTGACTTCTGAACTAATGTATCATTTACTAATTGCAATTGCAAAATCTCTTATATCGTTAAGATGATCGAGATACTCATATAATCTTTAAACGTCAATTATTCCGTACTCATGAACTAGCAAATTTCTGAGCCCAACCATCCGCATTATTCGCTTGCCTAATTCTTTATCGAGATAGTTATTCGAAACAATTATTCATGATACATTCAGAATAATTTTTTAGGTATCCCCAGATTTTTTTCAGCAACAAAACTACAAGATAGATCAATAATTATTTGTAAAGACTCTAGTAAGACCATACCTCAGAGCCCATTCATCAACTTTGTCTTGCAATGACATCTTCAAGAGAGTATTGCAGTCTTTAAATCTACCAAGCACTCTTAGATTTTCTTCCAGTCTTTTCAGCTTCTCATTTATCATTATCAAACACGGCAAATGTATTTGTAGCTAATCGTTTATTAAAAGCGGCATTGAATAATTCACTTGTGAATTTAAAGTCAAGATATTGTAATAAAACAGAACTTTTAAATTTTTTAAAAGTGATTTCGTCATTAAGAATTAAAATAATACAATCCTTAAGAATTGAATGAGCAAGACAAGGATTAGTCTTATCAAGATTATTCAAGTTCACTAGGTCAACTTTACTTTCAGTAACTTTTTCGAGGTTATTAACTAATTCACCTAACTCGAGTATGGTCGGGTTTTTATCAAAATATATAGCTATATCTATATCACTTCCATATCTAACTTTATCTTTAGCTGTAGAACCAAAGAGACAGGCAAATAAAATATTCTTTTGATTACTTAGAACAGATGCTAATCTTTTTTGTATAATCGGTGTCATATATAATTGAGTAATTATCTTAAAGTAAATTTAAGTTAACTTATTCTAATTATCCATCTTTTTAACAGCTAAATGAATAACCATATCCATATCGTGTGTTAACCGGGGATCGCCATAAACTATTGCAGCCACTGATCCAGTTATAAAGTAACTAAACTTGTTTTGATTTAAAATATCCGTATAGATTTTAAAAAGATTAAGATCTTGCATATAGAAAAATTTCTTTCACTTTTTTCTGGATTTCTTTTTCGGATAGTTCCGGATGAAACTTTCTAAATGAAGCCTTTTTAAGTTTCACTGCTGAGTGATACAGATTAAGAGATAATAGCAGTTTTTTATCAGGAGTTAAATATTTTAAATTGTTTTCCATATAGGCTGAATGCTTTTCTAACTTATTAAATCAGATATATTGTTCTTAGTATTGATTTGTATAATTAAAAATAAATATAAAGCGCCAGATTATCCATTATTTACCGGTTGACCATCAAAATTAATTACGCCGAAAATTCTACACATTGTATTTTTCTTAATAAACTGAAGAGTCTGAAAGCTTGGGTCTTAAGGACATTTTTAGCAATGGATAAATAATAACGGGAATAAATAATTGTAATAGTGGTGAACCACCGCCTATCCATCCCTCAAAATTACTTTGTACAATAAAACTAAATGTAAGACTAATTAATATCAAATCTGAAATGTATTGCCGATCTTCGAATGTTTTTCTAAACCATAAAAAGAACGAAGAGAAAACAATTACTATACCGATAAGTCCGGTCTCTTCTATAATTGCTAATGCACTATTACCTTTTTCCCTATAATAATTTTCTGGCCTTTTCGATAAATCTTCATCCGCGTAAATATAAATTCCTGGTGCAGACATACCAGAACCAATTCCTGTTACGCCTCCAAGTTTTGCAGCTTCATAAGAAGGTCCCCAAAGAATTGTGCGAGTTGCTAAAATATCCCAGCCGTGCTTGGATAATACTTTGTATATTGTCTGATTGACCGGGGTAATTGTTATGTATAACAATACAGCTAATGCAAATACTCCGCTTATTGCGATTAGAAATTTATAGGCTTTGGCAATTATTAAATAGACAATGAATCCGATAAATAATGAGAGCATTACCGAACGGGTATAAGTAATTGCAATAAGAAATAAATTCATTATTAAAAGGATAATACAGAAATACTTTTGTTTTGCTTTATTAGTTTTCTCAGACGCTTGCTCCTCCAAAATGATACTAGAATTATTATCACTTATAAAACTTATTTTTTTGTTGTTTAGCAAGCCAAATACTCCCGGAAGTGTAAACATAAGTGCCATAGCCATTACATTCTGATGTCCGAAAAATCCTGCAAAACTCAAACCGTGTCCAACATCCCAGGCATCAGCTGGTATTCCTGTCACAAATGAAAAAATAGAAGCAAAAACAATTAACAAATTAGCAGGTAAAAACAGCTTAAAGAAATTTCCGTTAATATATTTAATCCAGAGCAGAAGTGCTGAAAAAAATCCTGTAATGACAAAAATAAAGTTCATTCCTTTTAAAAAGAGGATAGTGGATAAAGTGACCAAAAAGCTGTCAGGGTCGCCCACACTGGAAAGAGAATAAAAAGACCAAACATCTGAATTGTTTTTTTATTCAGCACTAATTTTTTATGCCATACTTCTTTAACTGCCATTAAAATAAAAAGCAGCAACATTAGTTGTGTTACATAATACAGCCATTCTATTCCTCTGAACATTCTTAATACGGTCAAGGCAATAAAAAGCGGTACGGCATATTTTAGTAAATGTATAAACTTCAATGATTATTCAACTGGTTAAAAGAAAATTCGTTAATCTTTATTCGATATTCAAAAAAACCGGGTCTGCTATTGTAGATTAACTTACAGTCGTAAAAATAGCTAATAAATTTTTTCAGAAGAATTTTTTAAGCGGCTACAGCGAAGAGCCAACTTTAATTCGGAGATTAAAGAAGAGTGAAGTGAACCCAAAGCTGCCGCTATTTGTGTGAGACATTGTGATGCACGGTCCCACTGATATGGTACTGAAAGCCCAGTAGTCGAATATTTTCTGCACAAGTATATCAAGAACGTATTGATTCTGGCGAACAGGACTGTTAAACATAGCATCGAATCGTAAATCAAAAACGCTGCCGGCAAGTGATAACTCACGGCCTGTGAAGCCAATGTGCCATTCATCAATAAACTGTGCGACATAGAATTTGCCTCTTGTTGCTCCAAGGACTTTTACAGGATATCTCATTTCCCAATTTATAAATGAGCCGGAAAGCAGATAAGGCTGATATTTAATTGTTCCATCAGGATTATAGACGATGTTTTCTTTATTAACAGTTTGGGTCGTGTATTTAAGAATTTGAGATTCTGAAAAATCTTCAGAGACACTTAAGTAACCAATCTCAAAAAAATTACCGAAGGGAATAACATAGGCAAATTGGATTCCATTAGTTACAAAAAGGTTGTTATGATTTTCTGAGCCTTTTAGTTCAACGAAAGCATCAACAGCAGTGAACATACCTCCTCTGAAACCAAGGATGTGAAAATTAGCCTCGACAAAGTTTGTTTCAAGTGCCCCTGAGTAAGGTGTACCTAACCCGATAGAAAGTCCAATATCTTTTTTTATCGGGATGCCGAATCTTTCTCCTCCCTGAAACTGAATATATGGGTTTATGTACCCAAGTGTTGGAGAAATCTGAAACACTGTCGGTGGGACTAACACCTTTTCGAATCTTAATTTATTTATTACCCTTGTATACAGGCTTCCATAATTAATTGTTTCTTCTAAATTTAGCTTAAAGGGATAAGTTATGATCCGTGCACGGATTTCGGGCTTCAAGGCAAGGAAAGGATATAGAGCACCTTTGATGGAGATAGTCTGATTATTTGCATCTCGTACATCAACAACTATTTCTGCTTTTGGATCAGGAGGGTCGATTAAAAGTTCTTCCTGGATTTGAATGAAAAGGCTGTCATCCAGTGGTTCCATCTGAAAATAGTTTACCGGTTCCTCCTCTTCCTGCGCAAGCAGAGGAAGTGATAGAGAAAAAATGAAAGCTGATATAAGCATCAAGTAAAGTGGAGTTCTCATCCTTATCCTAATTTATTTACATTAATAGTTTAGTAATTGTAACGATTATTATACCAGAATAAGTCCTTTATTAAAGTAAAAAAATAAATCTTGGAACACATAGATATGAGTATTAATGTTTTCACTTAGTCAATTTTACCTTCATAAGGGAATAATTCTTATTCACAAGGATTATTTTGAGGAGCAAATATATCAAATTGAACTTACAATTATTAAGCACAAGCATAAGTATTTTAATGAGCTTATTAAGTTGGACTATAATTTGATTGAGTTTAATTATTATATAAATTTATAAAACAAAAAAAACATTATTGTGATGCAACAAATTCTTACAATTTCATTCTTAGTAGCAGTTTCATTAATTACAATTTTTCCTCAGCAGGAAGATTACCAGTTAGGTTTGAATCAAAACCGTCTGAATCAGAACCAGGGTGCTTATTATGATTACTCTGACCCGGATGGATTAAACATAAAAGTATCAGTATGGGGTTATGTCAAATATCCCGGGAGATATATTATTCCCCAGAGAAGCGATATTAAAGACTTGATTTCATATTCTGGTGGAATTTCCGATGATTCATATCTTGATGAAATTCGGGTTTATAAAGTATTGCCTGATTCAACTCAACAGATGCTGCAATTTGATTATGAAGACCTTTGGTGGAATGAAAATCTTAAAGAAAATCTTTCTCTTTACAGAATGGAAGCAGGTGATGTTTTAGTTATTCCGGGCAGACCAAGACTGTACTGGGAGAATTACCTTACGTTAGGTCTTTCGATTGTTGGAGTATTACTTTCATTAACTACTTTAATTGTAACAACAAATAATTAGTATGGCAGAAGAAACACAGGACGATTATAACGTTCATCAAACAAATACTTTTAAAGATTATTTAAGAATAATAAGAGCAAACTGGATACCGGTTAGCCTGATTACGCTTGCCGGATTAGTTGTTGCAGTAATTTATGCTGCTAATGCAACGGACATTTATAAGTCTACAGCTGCATTAAAAATAGCACGTCCTCAGGGTGGGAGTGTGCTAACATCTCCATTACTTCCGGAATTTCAGGAATGGGGAAACGACAGGTTTATTGCAAATGAAATTGAAATTATGCGGTCATTTACTGCAAGAGAAATGGTTGCAGTCTCCTTGATTGATAGTTTCTACAGAGATACTGATAAATCGAGATATTCTATTTTGCTTGATCAAAAACCTAAAACCGGGGATATTGAAAAGGACATCAAATCAGTTGATGCACTTGCAAATACTTTAAGCGATGTAGCGATTGATCAGAAACGGGGACTGGATATTATTGAAATCAGTGCTCTCTCACCTTCACCTTTTGAAGCTGCACTTATTGCAAACGTATATTCCCAGCAATATAAGACTCTTAACCTGGACCAGAACCGGAATCAGCTTACTTTAGTTACAAATTTCCTGGATGAGCAAAGAAAAGAAAAATATGATGATTTAAATTCAGCCGAAGAAACCTTAAGGGCTTTCCAGGAAAGAGGAGGGCTTATTGCTCTTGATGAAAGAGCTTCAACACTCATAAGCGTTCTATCACAGTTCGAAGCTCAGAAGAGTGCTACACAGGTTGATCTGATGGCTTCTAACAAAGTTCTCGAAAGTCTCAGAAAGGAATTGAAGGCGCAGAATCCAAGAATGGCTGACTATCTCACCAGCCTTACTTCACAGAAATATATAACGGCCATTCAGGAAGAAATTGCTAAGCTTGAAGTAAATAAGCAGGTGGCCATTTCCAGGAAAGACGGTCTAACTGAAGAATCACCGATAATACAGGAATACGATAGAAAAATTAATGAATTAAGAAAACAGCTGGATAAAGAGCTGGAAGTTTTAAAAGCCGGAATATTTGCGAGCAGTCCTGAGGAAGTAAAAGAATTAACTCAAAAGATTATTGGTGAGGAAGTAAGAAACCAATCACTTGAGACTTCAATTAAAGAACTGGAAAAAATTGTTCAGGGTTATGAAGCACGTTTTATGAAGCTTCCGAAAAATGCAATTGAGCTTGCAAGGTTAAAAAGAAATTCAGAGGCTCTTGAAAAATTGTATTTGCTTGTTGAGCAGAGATACCAGGAGGCAATAATAAATGAACAGTCCCAGCCGGGTAATGTTTTAATTATTGATGATGCCCGGATACCTCTGAATCCTGCAAAACCAAATCGTAAGTTAATCGTGATTATTGGATTGCTGCTTGGTGCTGGCTTAGCTGCGGGTTATGTTTTCGTTAAAAATTATTTTGATGATACTGTAAAGTCTCCGGATGATATTGAGAAAAGGAAAATAAACGTTTTAGCGTGGATACCTCCTTTCGAAAGTATTATGGCCGGAGATCATTCAGTTCAATTTATTGTAGACAAGCTGCCTGATTCAATACCAAGTGAAGCATTCAGAGCATTGCGAACGAGAATACAGTTTTCAAGAATTAATACTGAATCGCTTAAAACTATATTAATCACATCATCGGCACCACAGGAAGGGAAGACAACAATTGCGGTTAACCTTGCGGGTAGTTTTGCACATTCAAAGAAGAAAGTTCTTTTAATTGACTGCGATCTCAGGAAACCATCAGTTCATAAATTATTTAATAGAGACAAAGTACCCGGTTTAATTGATTTCCTGGTTGGAAGTGTAAAACTTGATGAGGTATTGATTAAATCAGAAATTCCAAATCTCAGCATCATTTTGTCAGGAACTATTCCTCCTAATCCTGCCGAAATGCTTGATTCACAGGAGATGAGGAACTTCCTTAAAAAACTGCGTGATCAATTTGATCTCATTATACTTGATTCTCCCCCGATCATAGCTGTTACTGATAGTGAAATTCTTACAAGTATGGTGGATGGGACTATCCTTATTGTCTCTTCAGAAAATACTGAAATAGACATGATGGAAAGATCAGTTGAGTTGATAAGAAGAGAAAATACTCAGTTCCTTGGTACTGTTCTTAATAATTTCAGTTACAAATCGGGCTACGGTTCTTACTATAAGTATTACTATTACTACTCACGTCCTGAAAGCAAATCATCCTGATTTTGTTATATTTTTTTATGCAACTGATTCAAAGTTTCCGATGTTAGTCTGAGATTAAAAAAAACTATCACCTAAGAATTGTATCTGTTATTGTTTTTCACACAACTCAGTTAACACACCATAAGTAGCTTTTGGATGAAGGAATGCAATGTTCAGACCCTCAGCACCTTTACGAGGTTTTTCATCAATCAGTTTTATACCTTTGCTTTTTAATTCTTCCAATGATGACTCAAGGCCTTTCACAGCAAAAGCTATGTGATGAATTCCTTCACCTCTTTTTTCTATGAACTTTCCGATAGGTCCTTCAGGATCTGTTGATTCAAGCAGCTCAATCTTCGTTTGACCAATTTGAAAGAAAGCTGTTTTAACTTTTTGATCGTTAACCTCTTCAACCGCATAACATTTTAGCCCAAGAACTTCTTCGTAGAATTTTATTGCTTCATCCATATTATTAACCGCTATTCCAATATGTTCAATATGTGATAAATTCATTTTAATCCTGTTAATTTTTCATTTTAATTTCCGCCCTTGGCGAGATTCGACTTCGGCGGCTTAATTAGATAACAACGTGTTCTTTATACTCCCCAAAAACCAAACGCATCGTGTTACAAATTTCTCCAATGCTTGCATAATTTCTGACTGCCTCAAGGATAGGCGGCATTAAATTGTCTGATCCTTCAGCGGCCTTTTTTAAAGCGGATAGATTTTTATTTACTTCTTCGTTATTTCTTTCGGAGCGGATTTTTTTCAGGAATTTGATTTGCTCATCCTGAACTTTTATATCGATTTTTAAAAGATCTTTATGCTCTTCTTCTTTAATCTGGTATTTATTTACGCCAACAATAATTCTTTCCTGCTCTTCTATTTCCATTTCATATTTATAAGCTGACTTTTGAATTTCAGTTTGAACGAAACCCGCTTCAATTGCCTCAGTCATTCCACCCATCGCATCAATTTTTTCAATATAGTCGGTGGCTTCTTTTTCAATTAGATCTGTCATTGATTCTACATAGTAGGAACCAGCCAGCGGATCAACTGTATTGGTTATTCCACTTTCTTCAGCAACAATTTGCTGAGTTCGTAGTGCTATTCTAACTGATTCTTCTGTGGGAAGTGCAAGTGCTTCATCGCGCGAATTCGTGTGAAGACTTTGTGTGCCTCCAAGCGCAGCAGCCAAGGTTTGTATTGTCACGCGAACAATATTGTTGTCAACTTGTTGAGCAGTTAACGTTGAGCCTGCAGTTTGAGTATGAAATCTCAGCATCATCGAACGTGGATTCTTTGCATCGAATCTTTCTTTCATAATTTTTGCCCATAGTCTTCGGGCAGCTCTAAATTTTGCAACTTCTTCCAGCAAATCGTTATGTGAATTGAAGAAGAATGAAAACGCTGACCGAATGTATCAACATCTAATCCGGCTTTAATTGCTGCATCAACGTAGGCAATTCCGTTTGCAAGAGTGAAGCCAACTTCTTGCGCTGCGGTTGAACCTGCTTCACGAATGTGATATCCGCTAATTGAGATAGTATTCCACTTTAGGAACTTCCTTTGAACAAAATTCAAAAATGTTTGTAATCAATCTCATTGACGATTTCGGTGGGTAGATATACGTTCCTCTTGCAATGTATTCTTTCAATATATCATTTTGAATTGTTCCGCTTATTTTATCTCTTGTTACACCTTGTTTCTCAGCAACTGCAATATACATTGCCAGCAGAACTGAAGCAGGTGCATTTATCGTCATCGAAGTTGAAACTTTATCGAGAGGGATTTTATCGAAGAGAATTTCCATATCGGCAAGTGTATCGATTGCAACACCAACTTTACCGACCTCACCATAAGCAATCGGGTCATCACTATCGTATCCTATCTGTGTTGGAAGATCAAATGCAACAGATAATCCTGACTGACCTTGTTCAAGTAAATATCTATACCTTTCATTAGATTCTTTGGCATTACCGAAACCAGCATACTGACGCATTGTCCAGTATCTTCCTCTATACATCGTTGGTTGAATACCCCTTGTAAAAGGATATTCGCCGGGGAAGCCTAATTTATCTTCGTGAGTTCCAGTAAAATCATCAGGTGTGTATAGTTCTTTAACAGAAGAAAAAGAAGCAGTAGTAAATTCTTTTTTTCGTTCGGGGTTTTTTGATTTGAATTTTTTATAAGTATTGTTTAGCCAATCGTCTATACTTTTGCATCAATCAAAACTCCTTTCATTTTTTTCTTATTCGTTCTCAAATTTCTTTTGAAAGTAAATTTATACGCAGTAATTCAGTTTGACAAATATTCGCTCGGCGCAAAGTAAATGCCATTAGCGATATTTTCGGAGGATTAGTATTACTCAAAATAAAGAAAACGTGCAGTATTCAATCAATCTATATCTTTATTCATTAAAAGAGAAATTAAAAACATCAATTCTTGAAAATGAAAAGCAATAACTTCTTTAATTTTATGTTGTATTGGCACGAATCTTAAGCAAAAACTTATATGATTTTCATTAGTCTATTAAAATCAATCTTTTTTTTGCAAAATGGTATGTCATTAATTATTTTTACAAGCTCAAAATCAAAGAATTTTGCTTATTAGCTGGTTTTGCCGGGTGGCGGAACCCGGCTTCGTTAAAACTTCGCCGGGGCAGTTTGCTTGATACAATCTCAATCATACTTATATTCTTCGAGATTGAGTAAAAAATTTGCCGGGGTGGCGGAATTGGTAGACGCACAGGACTTAAAATCCTGTGGGAACTTGTTCCCGTGCCGGTTCGAGTCCGGCCCTCGGTACTAAAATTTCGGATTGCGGATTTCGAATTGAATAAAATTAAGTTCGATAGAAATGTAAATTTTAATTGTGTTTTAAATCCGAAATCGGCAATTGAAAATTCGAAATTTCTTCCGGGCTCTTAGCTCAGTTGGTTAGAGCGTCTGCTTGACGTGCAGAAGGTCAAAGGTTCGAATCCTTTAGAGCCCACTATGCCTTCCGGAAAAATTTTAGAGAATCTTATATGTTTACTTAATTATTCCGGTAGGTTTTTTTATAAAAGTTTATGAATATGATTAAAATAAAATTTCCAGATGGTAAAGAGAAAGAGTTTGAAATGGGCGTAACACCCTTTCTGGTTGCTCAATCAATCTCTGAAAGACTTGCCGATGAGGTACTCGCTGCCAAGGTGGATGGTTCTGTTATTGAAATGCAAAGACCAATTTACAAGGATACCGATATCCATTTCCTCAAATTTGATGATGAAGAAGGAAAAGAGGTTTACTGGCATTCAACTTCGCATCTTATGGCTCATGCTATTAAGTCGTTGTATCCTGAGGCGAAATTTGGTGTTGGTCCTGCAATTGAAAATGGTTTCTATTACGATTTCGATATCAACAAAAAGCTTGATGAAGAAGATCTTCGGAAGATTGAAGAGAAAATGGAACAGATTTCAAAAGAAGATCATAAATTTGAGAGAACAGAGTTACCAAAGGCGAAAGCAATTGATTTCTTTAATAAGCAGGATGACCAGTATAAGCTGGAAATTTTAAGTGAGCTTGATGAAAACAATGAAGTGATCAGCATTTATAACGAGGGTGATTTTACCGATTTGTGTACCGGTCCTCATCTTCCATCTGCGGGAAAAATAAAATATGTAAAGCTGCTAAGTGTATCCGGTTCTTACTGGCGCGGTGATGAGCATAAAAAGCAAATGCAAAGAATTTATGGTATCTCTTTCCCGAAGAAAAAGATGCTCGATGATTATATTCATTTCCTGGAAGAGGCTAAGAGACGTGATCATAGAAAACTTGGTAAGCAGCTTGATTTATTCAGCGTTCATGAAGAAGCTGGTGCAGGATTGATTTACTGGCATCCAAAAGGTGCCAGAATTAGAATGGAAATTGAAAATTATTGGCGCGATGCTCACTTAAAAAATGGTTATGAATTGTTGTACTCTCCTCATATGGGAAAGAGCTGGCTCTGGGAGACGAGCGGTCATTTAGATTTTTATAAGGACAGTATGTATGCCGGGATGAAGATAGATGATCAGGATTACTACATCAAACCGATGAACTGTCCATTTCATATTATGATTTACAAAGCACATCTGCGTTCTTATCGGGATTTACCATTGAGATGGGCAGAACTTGGAACTGTTTATAGATATGAAAAAAGCGGTGTGCTTCATGGTCTGTTGAGAGTAAGAGGATTCACTCAGGATGATGCGCACATTTTTTGTGCTCACGAACAAATTGAATCAGAAATTCAGAGGACATTAAATTTTGCCAGAATGATTCTGGGTACTTTTGGTTTTGAGCAGATGAATTTTTACCTGGCAACTAAACCTGAAGAGGCTGTTGGTGAAGTTGAACTGTGGGATAAAGCAGTCGAATCTCTTAAGAAAAGCACTTGAAGCAGAAAAACTGAATTATGAAATGGATGAAGGCGGCGGTGCATTTTACGGTCCGAAGATAGATATCAAAATTAAAGATGCACTTGGAAGAGAATGGCAATTGAGTACAATCCAGTTTGATTTTAATTTACCTGAAAGATTCGACATCAATTATATCGGTGAAGATGGAAAAGAACACAGACCATTTATGGTTCACCGCGCACTGCTTGGTTCAATTGAAAGATTCTTTGGAATTCTAATAGAACATTATGCAGGCGACTTCCCATTATGGTTAGCTCCTGTTCAAGCTGTGGTCATTCCTGTTTCTCAAAACTTTTTTGAGTATGCTCAAACTATAAATGACAAGTTAGTTGCCGGTGGCATACGAACTCATTTAGATCAGAGGAATGAAAAAATTGGTTATAAAATCAGAGATTGGGAGACCCAAAAAGTGCCTTATATGATTATTGTTGGAGAAAAAGGAGCAAAATGCTAACAATATCTCAGTACGACAGCATAAAAAAGGTGACCTTGGGGCGTTTACATTAAGCGATTTTATTGATAAACTTGCTACTGAAATTAAAAACAAAGATTACACAACAAATTAAAGAGGTTATACATCGCGCAAGTAGAAAGCATCCGCGTAAATGAGGAGATCCAGGCTCCTAAAGTTAGAGTAATTGATGCAGAGGGAAAACAGCTTGGAGTATTTTTAATAAAGGACGCCAGACGATTAGCTGGTGAAAGAGGAAAAGACCTCGTGGAAATAGCTCCTCAGGCAAAACCTCCTGTCTGTAAAATAATTGATTTTGGAAAATTCAGATACGAACAACAGAAGAAAGAAAAAATCCAAAAGAAAAATCAGCAGGTATCGATACTTAAAGAAATAAGATTTCATCCAAATACAGACGTTCACGATTTTGATTTTAAAACAAGACACGCGATAAATTTTCTAGAAGAAGGAAATAAAGTAAAGGCAACTGTTGTGTTTAAAGGAAGAGAAATGGCGTATGCCGAACTTGGAGAAAATCTGCTTAAAAGATTTTTAGAAAGAGTACAGGATGTAGCGAAAGTTGAAGTGGAACCGAAAATGGAAGGAAGAAATATGAGCTTGATTGTGGTTCCTGCAGCAAAAAAAGGAAAGAAAAAACAATAATAAAACAGGATTAATTTATGCCAAAGATGAAAAGTAACCGGGGTGCTTCAAAAAGATTTAAGAAAACCGCTTCGGGAAAATTTAAAAGACAGAAAGGCTTATAAGAGTCATATCTTAACCTCAAAATCTACAAAGACAAAAAGGAAATTGAGGACTACGACATTGGTCTCTAAAGCTGACCAAAAAAGTGTAAGTTTAATGGTACAATAACGAAAAAGGAAAAGTGAAATGCCAAAAGCAAAGAATAATGTTGCTTCGAGAAAAAGAAAAAGAAAAATATTAAAGCAGTCAAAAGGCTACTGGGGTAATCGTGGTAATGTTTTTACAGTTGCCAAAAATGCTGTTGAAAAAGGTCTTGTTCATGCTTACCGGGACAGGAAATCTAAAAAAAGAATTTACAGGCAACTATGGATTACAAGAATTAATGCTGCTGTAAGACCTCATGGATTAAGCTATTCAAAGTTCATTAGTGCTCTTGATACAAAAGGAGTAATAATTAATCGTAAGGTTCTTGCAAACCTCGCTGTTGATAATCCTGATGCCTTCGCTGAACTTGTAAAGTTCTCGGCTAACTAATTCAAACCCTCATAGAATTGAATATAATTTCTTTGAGGGTATTATTTTAAATATTCAGTGATCCATTTATGCAGCGGTCGGAAATAGAGAAAATAAAAGCAGATTTCAATCAGGAAATTGAAAAAGCAGCCACATCTGGAGATCTTGAACAAGTCAGAATTAAATTTCTTAGCCGAAATGGAATTGTAACAAAGCTTTTTGATGAACTAAAATCGATATCGGGCGAAGATAAACCAGTCTTTGGTAAACTTCTCAACGATCTTAGAAATGAAGCAACCGAAGCATTCAATAATAAAAAATCAATTATTGAATCGAATAAACTTTCAGATTCAGCAAGCATAGATCTTACGCTTCCTGGTAAAGGTGTTAAGGTTGGCAGCCGGCACATTCTTACTCAAACTCTTTTTGAGATCAAATCAATTTTTAAGGGATTAGGATTTTCAGTTTACGATGGACCTGAACTTGAATCCGATTACTACAATTTTGAAGCTCTGAACTTTCCTCCTGATCACCCTGCACGAGATATGCAAGACACATTCTTTGTAAGTGATAAATTTCTTCTTCGAACTCATACTACTCCGGTGCAGATTCGGATAATGGAAAAAGAACAGCCTCCCATCAGAGCCATTATGCCGGGACGTGTTTATCGAAATGAAGCTATTAGTTCACGAAGCTATTGTATGTTTCATCAGGTAGATGGTATTTATGTTGATACCGATGTTTCATTTGCTGAATTGAAAGGAACTCTCGTTTCCTTTGCTGAACAATTTTACGGTGAAGGTTTGAAATACAGATTCAGACCAAGCTTTTTCCCATTCACTGAACCTAGTGCGGAAATGGATATTACCTGTTATATCTGTAAAGGAAAAGGTTGCAGGGTTTGCAAGCATTCAGGCTGGCTTGAAATTCTTGGCTGCGGAATGGTTGATCCGAATGTATTTAAGTATGTTAATTATGATGCGGAGAAGTACACAGGCTATGCATTTGGAATGGGTATCGAAAGAATTGCAATGCTAAAATACGGCATTGACGATATTAGAATATTTTTTGAAAATGATTTAAGATTCCTCAAACAATTTTGATCGGAAATTTTCTTGAAGATATCTCTTAACTGGATAAAAGAATACATTAACCTCGATGGCATCTCAACTGAAGAGATTGTTGAAAAGTTAACTATGTCCGGACTTGAAGTTGAAGATCATATTGATCAGAATAAAAAATATTCCAGGTTGATTGTCGGACTTGTTAAAGAAGTAAAAAAACATCCCGATGCCGACAAGCTCACTGTCTGTTATGTTTATGATGGCAAAACTGATCTGCAGGTAGTTTGTGGTGCACCGAATGTTAAGGATGGACAGAATGTTGTTTTCGCTCCTATCGGTTCCATAATTCCAAAAGGGAATATGGAAATGAAAAAAGTGAAAATCCGTGGTATCGAATCAAACGGAATGATCTGCGCGGAAGATGAATTTGAATTAAGTGATGACCATTCAGGCATAATGGTTTTGAATGATGATTTATCAGCTGGCACTTCAATTAGTGATGCTTTAAAACTAAATGATGTTGTTCTTGAAATTGCAATTACACCAAATCGTCCCGATGCGCTATCACATATTGGAGTTGCACGTGATTTGGCAGCTATTTTCAATCGTGAATTGCGAATTCCCAAACTCGATTTTCAGGAATCGCAACAAGACATTAAACAGCTTGCCAGCGTTGAAATTGAAGACAAAATAAATTGCCCTCGTTATTCTGCCAAAGTTGTTACAGGTATTACGATTAAAGACTCACCAGAATGGCTTCAAAATAAATTGACAAAAATCGGATTGCGTCCAATTAACAATGTAGTTGATGTTACTAATTTTATTCTTCACGAGTTAGGACAACCTTTACACGCATTCGATCTTGATCAACTTGCGGGAAAAAAAATAATTGTAAAAAGTCTCACTGAAGAATTAAAGTTCACTACTCTTGATTCAAAAGAGAGAAAATTACCACAAGGAACGATGATGATATGTGATGGTAAACGTGAAGTTGCAATTGCCGGAGTAATGGGTGGAGAAAATTCTGAAGTGACTGGATCAACAAAAAATATTTTAATCGAATCAGCTTACTTCAATCCAACTTCAATCAGGAGAACATCGAAAAAATTACAGTTATCTTCTGATTCTTCTTACAGATTTGAAAGAGGAACTGATCCATCTAATACAGTATTTGCTGCACAAAGAGCTGCTCAACTAATTGCTTCTATAGCTGGCGGTGAAATTGCTAAAGGTGTTATTGATGAATATCCGGTTAAGTTAAAGCAGAAAGAAATTACTTTTCGTTTAGCCCGAATGAAAAAGTTGCTTGGGTATGAAGTTCCAAAAGCAGATGTGATTAAAATATTTCAGAAGCTTGGAATAAATTTGTTAAAAGATATGGGTGAGTCTCTTGAAGTGATTGTTCCAACATCATCGTCCTGATATTGAAAGGGAAGCAGATCTGATTGAAGAAGTTGCAAGGATTGCCGGTTATGATAAAATCCCTGTGATCGAAAAAGTAAGCATCACTTTACACAAAAGAAAAGATGACTTTGATCTTGAGGATAAAATCAGAGAAAATGCTGTTGCATTGGGATTTAATGAAATGGTTAACAATCCATTAATTCCTGAGTCGAATTCGCTGGTAACAGGAAAACCAATTGAAATAAATAATCCTCAAAGCCAGGATATGGCATATCTGCGAACTTCTCTATTGGTTTCGGCTTTACCTGCTATATCTAATAATATAAAAAAAGGTGAGAAAGATATTGCTGTTTTTGAAATGGGAAATACTTTTGAAAGACTGAAAGATGATTTGAACTCATTCTCTGATTTTGAGGAGAAGAAGAAATTATTACTAATTATTACCGGTAAAAAGCAAAGTCGTCAATGGTATTCTACCGAATCGGAGTATGATATTTTTGATTTGAAAGGTCTAATAAGTTCATTTTTTTCAAAATTTTCGCTTGACAATGTTTTAAATGATTCTTATAATTCCATACAGAATAAGATTTACGATTATCAATTCACTGCAAACTTTAAAGATTTGAAGTTTGGGGTTGGTGGTAAACTTAACAAAAGCGTTCTTAAAATGTTTGATATCAATCAGCCTGTGTTTTCTTTTGAGTGTGATCTGGATATTCTCAAAAAATTATCTGGTGAAAAGAGAACATTTAAAGAACTTTTGAAATACCCAAAAGTATATCGTGATTTTGCGTTTTTGTTTGATAAATCGATAAATTATACCTTAGTAAAGGAATTTATTTTAAAGGAAAGCAGCGATATCCTTAAATCTGTTGAATTATTTGATCTTTTTGAAAGCAAAGAGATAAGTGATACTAAAAAGAGTATGGCATTCAATTTAGAGTATTATGATTTTAATAGAACTTTAACGGATGAAGAAGTTGATAAGGATTTTCAAATATTAATAAACAAAGTAACTGAAAAATTTAACGCGATTCTGAGAGGGAAATAATTGGTAGACCTGGCTAAATACGAAACTTTGATAAGCGACTTAGGTAAGCTTGAGTCCCATGTTGAAATTCTTAAAAATAAATACAGCGATACCCTGGGAAGAAACAAAGAATTAGAAGTATCGCTAAATGAAATACAGCAGGATAAAAATCTTCTTCATCAAAAAATTTCCGAGTTAGAATCAGAATTAGATGAAACAAAACTTAAATCGGAGGAAAAAACAAAACTCAATTCAGAAGAACGGGAAGAGATAAAAATTAAAATTAGAGATTTAATTTCCAGAATAGATAAACACTTGTCCTCAGATTGGTCGCATTAGATTATTCTCGGGACAGGATAAAGTAATTAGTTCTTAAATAATTTGTTAGTGGGTTAGCACAGAAAGACTGATGGAAAAAAAGAAGCTGAAAATAAAAATATTTGACAAAGAGTATTCTTTACTTGTCGAAAATGAAGAAATAGCAAAAGAGCTTGCTATTTATGTAAATAAAGTTATGGAAGAGACAAAAGATGAATTGCCGGATCAACCGGCGCAAACAATTGCTATTATTGCTTGTTTGAATATCGCTTACGATCTGTTTATTGAAAAGAATAAGAACAGAGAATTTTTAATTCAGGCTTCGGATAAAGTTAAAAAGATAAAGCTTCTTCTATCAGAACAGCAGGTTGCCGACCCATCTTAAGTATAACCGCTTCGCTGCTCCTAATAATTAGTGAAAAACTAACATAAGCTAATTGGGAGTATTACTCCGGCGTGTATTACAGGCCTCATCTTCAATTTTGAATTGAGGACTCTCCCATTTTTGGGATAGCAGTGGAAGTAAAAAGCGACTGGGAACATTCCCACTGTGATTAATAGGGTTTTTCCTATTAATTACGGGGCAGCGAGTGCGGTCTTTAAAAAATAAAACTTAAGCGTGGAGGAAAAATGGACGAACTGTATGTATTAATTCCGATGCTCGTTGTTGTCATTAGTTGTATTCTTTTATCTGGGGTGGATGATGAACTCCAGGATTGGTAAAAAAAGTATTACGATTGCTGAGGAACAGTCTAAAAAGATACTTGAAGATGCAGATAAAGATGCCAAGAATATTAAGAGAGAAAAACTTTTAGAAGTAAAAGATGAGTGGTATAAAAAGAAAACCGAATTCGATAAAGAGGTTCAACAAAAAAGACAAAAGGTTGGTGCACTTGAAAAACAGATTCAACTAAGAGAAGAAAACAGCGAAAAAAAGTTTGATCTGGTTTTACAGAAGGAAAGAGAAAATAAAAAGTTTGAGCAAGAACTGAACGAACAGCGAAAGCAAATTGAAAAGAAGCTTGAAGAAATAAACCAACTCGAACAGGAACAAAACACAAGGCTCGAAAAAATATCCGGACTTTCATCAGAAGAAGCAAAGAAAATTCTGATGGAGAATCTTGTAAATGATGCCAAAATACAAGCCGCATCAATTATCAAAGATATTACTGACAAAGCCAAAGCCGATGGTAAACGAGAAGCCCAGAAAATCATCGTCCAATCAATTCAAAGAACCGCCGCAGACCATTCCATTGAAAGCACAGTTTCAGTTGTGCAGATTCAAAATGATGAAATGAAAGGAAGAATCATTGGAAAGGAAGGAAGAAACATACGTGCTTTCGAATCGAGTACTGGTGTTGATGTAATTGTTGATGACACACCTGAAGCAGTTATACTTTCTTCATTCGATCAGTTCAGAAGGGAAGTTGCAAGAGTTTCCTTAGAAAGATTAATTTCTGATGGAAGAATTCATCCTGCCAGAATTGAAGAAGTCGTAGAAAAAGTTAAGCAGGAACTTGAAGAAGAAATGATACGCGATGGTGAAAATGTAGTTTTGCAGCTCGGTTTACACAATATGCATAGTGAACTGATCAAACATATCGGGAAGATGAAATACAGATCAAGCTTTGGGCAGAATTTAATGCAGCACAGTATTGAAGTAGCTTATCTTACCGGTATTATGGCGGCTGAGCTTGGACTGGAAGCTAACCTGGCAAAAAGAGCTGGCCTGCTTCACGATATAGGAAAGACTGTTGATAAAAGCGTTGAAGGTCCTCATGCACTTATTGGTTATGAGTTTACAAAGAAATTTAATGAGAATCCAATTGTTGTAAATGCTGTTGGTTCTCACCATGAAGATATTGAAATGGAACATCCTATAGCTGCATTGGTGCAAGCAGCAGATGCTATCAGCGGAGCAAGACCTGGCGCAAGACGTGAACCGCTTGAGAGTTATGTTAAGCGATTGGAAAATCTTGAAGCTTTAGCTAAGTCATTTGAAGGAGTTGCAAAGACTTATGCAATTCAGGCAGGCAGGGAAGTAAGAGTAGTTGTTGAACACGAGAAGATCGATGATCTTCTTGCTGATAAGCTTGCTAAGGAAATCGCTGCAAAGATTGAAAGTGAAATGGAATACCCCGGACAAATTAAAGTTACAGTTATCCGTGAAGTTAGGAAAATAGGTTATGCTAAATAAAAGGGGTTATCCGCCCCTTTTTTATTTTTGATTTATGTCGAATCGAAAAAAAATAAAAGTTGCAATTACAGGAAACATCGGCTCAGGGAAGTCAACTTTTACTAAATTTCTTTTTGAAGCCGGTTACCCTGTAATACTCGCTGATGATATTTCTAAAGAGATCCTGGCTGGTGATCCTGAAGTTAGAATAGAAGTGATAAATGAATTCGGAGCACAATCCTTTCTGGGAAATAAAATCAACAAAAAGTATATTGCTGATAATATTTTTTCCGATCCTAAAAAGCTCAAAAAAATAAATTCAATCCTTCATCCAAGAGTAAGAAAAAGAATTGAATTCCTTTCACAAGAGTACTTCAAAGAAAGCGATATTGTTTTTGTAGAAGCAGCGTTAATTTTCGAATCAAAGATTGAAAATATGTACGATTATGTTGTTCTTATTACTGCTGATAAAGAATTTAAGAATGACGCGTTCAACTGCTACTAAAAAGATTTCAAAAGAGGACTTTATCAAGCGTGATAAAAATCAAATGAATGTGGAAAGTAAAAAGAAGAAAGCGGACTTCATTTTTACTAACGATGGAACTAGTATTAGAATTAAAGCAAAAAGCCATTTTACTTATCAACCTGTTAAAGCCAACTCAAAAGTAAAAAATCTTATCCACTCCATGTCATTTACACTTTTTACAGTAGTAAAAATGCTGTAATTTTGAATACAATTTTTTGCGGAGAATGTAGTGTCTGTATTTCATAATCTTCTTGTTAAAACAGTTCAATCCATGCCTGAGAAGTATTGTATGGTTATTTTCAAAAAAATATATCGCAGGTAAAACTCTCCAATCAGCAGTTGACACTGTTAAAGATCTTAATTCTAAAGGAATTCTTGCAACTCTCGATGTTTTAGGCGAATCAATCAAAACAAAAGAAGAAGCAATCGAAGCTAAAAGAAAAGCAATTCAAGTATTCGATGCAATCGTAAAGAATAAACTGCTAGCAAATCTTTCAATCAAGCCAACACAAATGGGTCTAGCTATTGACAAAGAACTGGCTTATAAACAAATTCTTGAATTGGTTAAAAAAGGAAACGAAATTAATAATTTTGTCAGAATAGATATGGAGGATTCGCCTTACACTGATTTAACTTTAGATGTATATAAAAGAATTTATGAAGAGTATAGTAACCTTGGTGTGGTCCTTCAGGCATATCTGAAAAGAACTTATAATGACACAATATTACTAAACAAACTCGGAACAAATTACAGACTTTGTAAAGGAATTTATATCGAACCTGCGAACATTGCTTACAAGGATAAGCAGGCAATAAGAGATAATTATATGAAATGCCTTGAGCTAATGTTGAAGAATGGGAATTATGTAGGTATTGCTACTCACGATAAATATCTGATTGATAAATCTTATGAGTTGATAAAAGCACTTAACATCCCGAAAGATATGTTTGAATTTCAGATGCTGCTTGGTGTTAGAGAAGATTTACGAGATAAAATAAATAAAGATGGATATAAAGTAAGAATATATGTTCCCTTCGGAGAAGATTGGTACAAATATTCTATCAGAAGACTCCAGGAAAATCCTAATATAGCCGGACACATTGTTAAAGAATTTTTTGCAATGCGTTGATGGCTGATTCCCGGAAATTAAATATCCTGGGAATTGAAAGCTCCTGTGACGAAACTTCAGTTGCAATTCTTATCAATGAAGAAGTAAAAGCAAATCTAATTTCATCCCAGCATTTTCATAAAGCTTTCGGCGGAGTTGTTCCGGAACTTTCCAGCAGGGCACATCTTCAAATTGTCAAACCGTTGGTTGACTCAGCATTTGAAAACAGCTAATATAAAACTTAGCTGATATAGATTTAATAACAGCTACTGCCGGTCCTGGATTGATTGGTGCTTTGCTTGTTGGTCTAACATTCGCAAAAGGTTTATCCTTATTCTTTGAATAAACCATTCGTTGCAGTTAATCACATCGAGGGACATATTTTCTCCGGATTTCTGATGGAACAAAAACCTGAATTTCCAATGCTTGTGCTTGTAGTATCAGGTGGACATACGCTGCTGCTTTATGTAGAAAGTTTTACAAGGATTTTTCTTTTGGGAACAACAGTTGACGATGCAGCAGGAGAGGCGTTTGACAAAGTTTCAAAGCTGCTTGGATTTGGTTATCCCGGTGGTCCACAGATAGAAGCAAGCGCATTAAAAGGAAATGAGAAGAACATCAAATTTCCTATTGCAGGATTGAAAGATGAATACAATTTTTCTTTCAGCGGTGTGAAGACTTCTGTGCTTCGTTATGTGCAGAATAATTTTCCTGATAGAATTATTCCCGAAGCAGATTTGAATAATATATCTGCATCTTTTCAGAAAGCTCTTGTTGATGCGCTGGTCCAGAAAGTGAACATTGCATTGGAGAAGCATAACGTTAAATCGTTGTCTCTTGTTGGTGGTGTGGCAGCAAATAAAAAGCTGAGGAATGAATTCAGCAACCTCGCAGAAAAATTTAATATTCCTTGTATAATTCCTTCACCTGAATATTGTGGTGATAACGCAGCAATGATCGCTTTAAGAGGATTTCAACTTTATCAAAATGGAATTAAAGACAAATTGAGCGTTACACCTTATCCTGCCATTCCTGAAAATCATTTTCTTAAACTGAGTTAGTTTCGAATGAAAAGTAAATTCATTAAACTTTTTACTCGCTGGGATGTTTTAGTTGTTGTTGGAGTGTTTATTCTCGTTTTAGTTCTATCTTACTTAACATTCTTTACGCCCAATTATTATTCCGTAGGTTCACCTGTTACCTTCAACATACAGAAAGGAGAAAGTCTTTCTTCGGTTGCTAATCGTTTATACAATCAGGGAATAATTTCAAGTAAGAATAATTTTAAAATAGCAGGATTCATTTACGGTGCTGATAAAAAAGTCAGGGCTGCAAGGTTTCATATTCCGAATGGACTTAGTTATTTGGATTTGCTTGATTTGTTCATTTCGGGAGAGTGCGACTTTCAACGGACATTAACAATCAGACCCGGACAAACAATTAAATGGCTTGCTCACAGGCTACAGAAATATGTGTACATAGATTCAACTGAATTTGTTAATCTAGCAAACAATAAATACTTTGCAGATTCACTCGGACTAAATCAGAATTCATTTGAAGGTTACTTGCTTGCTGCTGATTATGAAATTTTTGAAAGAAGCTCTTCGAGAGAAGCAATTTATTTTTTTTATAACGCATTCAAAGAATTTTATAATGATAGCTTAAAAGCTCGGGCTAATGAACTTGGATTTAGTGTTCACGAGATTCTTACTTTAGCATCAATTATTAAGGGTGAAACCAATAAAGAAGATGAGATGACTCGTATTTCAGGTGTGTATCATAACAGGCTTCGAATTGGGATGAAACTTCAAGCTGATCCGACAATACAATATGTTCTTCCGGGTGGCTGGAAAAGATTAACATTCAAAGATCTGGAATTAGATTCGCCATACAATACTTACAAGTATTCTGGTTTGCCGCCCGGTCCAATCAATAGTCCCGGAAAAGCTGCGATTATTGCTGCATTATATCCTGAAAAAAATAACTATCTTTACTTTGTGGCAGATGGAACGGGTGGTCATTTATTTGGTAAAACTCTGACAGAGCACAATAATAATGTAAAAAAGTACAGGGAATGGTTACGGACGCAGAAAACTGAAGATTAAAGATAAAAGTAAAAAGACCAAAGACTAGTAAATTTTATGAATGAAAATTTAAATGAACGACTTTTTAATTTTGCTGTGAGTGTCTTAAATTTTTTAAAGAAGCTTCCTAGAACTCCTGAAATGAATGTCATCAGATATCAGTTAGCAAAGTGTTCAACGTCTTCGGGAGCTAATTATGAAGAAGCTCAAGCAGGTTCTTCTAAACCAGATTTTAATAATAAAGTCAGAATATCATTAAGGGAAATGCGTGAATCGAATTATTGGCTAAGAGTAATTAAAGCTACATTGGATGATAATAAATTAGACAACGATCTCCTGCGTTTAATAGATGAATCCTCTCAACTCAAAAAAATACTAGGTTCAATTGTTAATAAAACGAATAAATAAAAGAAAAACTTTAATCTTTGTCCTTTTATCTTTTATCTTAATTAAGTGTGCTAATCAGCTCTCCCCAAGCGGTGGAGATGAGGACAAAATTCCGCCTAAGATTGTTAAAGTCTATCCAGCCGATGGGACAACAAAATTTGACAAGGATTATTTTGAACTTGATTTCTCTGAATATGTTGATAAACGTTCTGTAAGGGATGCAATTTTCATTTCACCATTTATTGAAGGGACATTTACATATAGTTGGAGTGGCACAACTCTAGAAGTAAATTTCCCAGAAAAATTAAAAGATGATGTTACTTACACAATCACAATAGGTACAGACGTTGTTGATTTGAATAACAAAAACAGAATGGCTCAGGCTTTTACATTTTCGTTTTCTACCGGTGATAAAATTGACAGAAGAATTATTACGGGCAGAGTTTATGGAAAAGAGAAAGAAGGTATTTTTATTTATGCTTACAAGATGAAAGAAGAATCTGACTCATTACTAAACCGAAAACCAGATTATGTTTCCCAAACCGGTGTTGACGGTAATTTCAGTCTTCAAGGACTCGGCGCTGGGAATTATAGGTTATTTGCGGTCAACGATAAATTCAGAGATTATCTATACCAGCAGGATCAGGATGAAATTGGTATTCCGCATAAGGATATTTACTTGAGTGAAACTGATTCACTTTTTATAGATCTTTATTTTATGCTATTTAATGCTGATGTTACCAGTCCCAGATTAATTAGTGGGATTATGACTGACAGGAATCATATGCTTGTTAGCGCCAATAAAGTGTTAGATAAAAAATCAATTTTCTTTGAAAATTTCTCAATCATTGATTCTACAGACAACAAAGTTTATGAAGTAGCTTATGCATTTAAAGGGAAAACAAAACCAGAGGAGTTTATTCTAATGTTTGATGCAGAAATAAATCCTTCAAGCCAGGTTTATCTTTTAGCTGATACATTAAAGGATCTGATGGGTAACATTATGATTAATGATTTTACTAAAGTAGTAGTTAGTGACAGATCTGATACAAGTTCAATAAAGATTGTTTCAACTGAACCAACTGCTGGTGGACTGGTTGATTTTGAAAAGACAGAGCTCAAAGTCTTTTTCGACGAAGCTTTTAATAAAGACTTTAAAATTTCTGCAGTTGCGTTAACTGATACATTTAAAAAACCAATAGATATCAGTGTCAATTTCTTCGATGATGCCAGCTTTACTTATTAAACCTGACGAGAACCTTAAACCGGACAAAGATTATCTGCTAAAAATTCAGCTTGGAAATTTTGTTGACATTGCTGGAAATAAAAAAGATTCGCTGTTTACTTTGAAGTTCAGAACAATATCCGGATTGGATTTTACAGGGCTTTCAGGAAACATTATAAATGTAGATTATCACCAAAAACCCAGTTTTAATTTTAGAGAATGATGCTACACCTCCACCAAGAATATGAGCAGAAATTAAAATCAGACAAATTTGAATTTACCCGTGTTGAACCAGGTAAGTATTTACTCTGGTGTTATCTAGATGCAGACGGTAGCGGAAAATATAATTACGGCTGGCCGGAACCGATTGGATATTCAGAGAGATTTTCTTTTCATCCCGATACTCTGAACCTGCGCCCAAGATGGGAAGTAACTGATTTGATTTTTAAGTTTAAGTGAGTTTAGAAATACAGATTAGCGTTAATTCTGAAAAATTACTTTACCATCTTTAATCGTCATACAATTCAGATTGCTTCCAATCGAATATACAATATCCGCATAGTCTGATGTATTAAATACTGCAAAGTCTGCTTTCTTCCCAATCTCAATTGAGCCGATACTTTTTTCTCTGCATAATGCTTTTGATGAGTTAATTGTAACAGCACTTATAGTCTCTTCAATTGTCATTTTCATTATTAATGCTGCAAGACTCATTATAAAACTTAAACTTGAGATATGCGATGAGCCAGGATTGTAATCTGTAGCGAGGGCAACAATAGCATTTTGTTCTATTAAGTTTCTGGCAGGTGCATATTGATGATTCAGAAAGAAAGATACTCCAGGAAGAAGCACAGAAACAGTATCTGAATTACCAAGTTTTGGAATATCTTCCTCTTTAATTATTTCAAGATGATCAACTGATACAGCTTTATGTTTGAGTGCTATATCCAACCCACCAATTGAATTGAACTGTTCAGTGTGGAGTTTAAGTTTTAGTCCATTCTTATTTGCAGCAATAAATATCTCATCAATTTCATTTGCAGAGAAAGCAGTAGCTTCACAAAACCCATCACAGAACTCAGCAAGTTTTTGTTCTGCAAAATGCGGGATCATTTTATTAATAATTTCATCAACATAACCTCGATGATCATTTTTGTATTCCGCAGGAAAAGTGTGTGCACCAAGGAATGTTGGAATGATATCAATTGGATAGATTTCATTAAGGAAATTTATCACCTGCAAGAGTTTTCTTTCATTTTCAAAATTCAATCCGTAACCGCTTTTAATTTCCAGAGTGGTGATTCCCTGCGAAATAAAATTCTCGACTCTTGGTTTAATTATATTTACTAATTCTTCAAAAGATGATGAACGAACCGCTTGAACAGTAGCGTTTATTCCGCCACCCTTTTTTGCAATATCTTCATATCCAATACCACTAAGTTTTTTTTTGAATTCATCAGCGCGTGAACCGGCAAATGCAGTGTGTGTGTGACATTCAACTAATCCAGGAAGAACTGTTTTGCCTGATACATCAATAATCTTTTCATATTTACTTTTATCGGCCGAAGAAGTTGGAAGAATATCTTTTATAAAGTCGTCTTCAATAACTATTGAATGATCGTACAAACAACCAATTTTAGAAAGCTCTTTTCCTCTTTTAAAATTTTTACCGGAAGTGTCAACTGTTACTATCGTTGAAGGATTAAAAAGAAGTATTTTCATCATTCAAAAAGATTTACCATTTCCTGAACAACTTTCGATTCTGTGTAACCAAGCTGATTAAGTTTAAACCTGAGATCATCTGCTTCAGATTTTGAAGTAAAATCTCCCACTTTCACTTTATAAAATGGCGGTTCAAAAATAACATAAACTTCCTTCCTGGTAGTTTTTTCGTACACCTCTGCACGAATGCGGTTTGCTTCATCTATATCGTCTGTGGATAATACCTGAACTCTATAACCGTCAGTTGTGCCGACAATTTTTCTTTCGATGTTCGAAGGTGAGTCCCCATATCCATACCATACATCTGGTGGAAGTTTATCAGTTGCAATAGGAGGTGCTTCAATATTTATTTCTGTTTGATAAGGTGTGATATCAAAATCTTCTGCAACTTCTTTTGTTCCTTCAGTCGAAGTTTCTTTTTTTGTTTCATAACGTGAACCTGTAGAGGCACTACAGCCGATTAAAAATATAGTAATTGCGGTAATTCCGATGAATAATTTCAATCTAAATCCAAAAATTGTTTTAATTTCATTCTTAATATAAAACTATATTCATTTCGATTAAAGAATTTATCTATGTCCTTATTAACTATGGAATTGTTCCTCCGGATTTTAATTTGCTGGTCTTTTGTTAAAGAAGGCCCATTTTAGTAATTTTGCAGTATTCATTCCATAAATTTCAAAGAAAATGTCTATAAAAAAGCTAAAAATCTTATTTGTAACATCAGAAGTTGTGCCTTTTGTAAAAACCGGAGGTCTCGGTGATGTTTCAGCCGCACTGCCTCAAACCTTAGCGGAATTAGGACACGAAGTCCGAATAGTCGTTCCAAAATATGGTGCAGTCGATGATCGGAAGTTTAAAATTCACGAGGTTGTAAGATTAAAAGATATTAAAATTGATATCGATGGTAAAGAAGTCATATTTTCTCTGAAATCTTGCTTTTTACCAGGTCAAAAAATCAGAGTTCAGATTTATTTTCTAGATAATCAAGAGTATTTTGGAAGCAGGAACAGTCTCTACACAGATCCTATGACAGGTAAAGATTATCCGGATAATGATGAAAGATTTATCATCCTCAGTCGTGCAGTGTTTGAATTAATTATTAGACTTGGCTGGATACCTGATATCATTCATTGCAATGACTGGCAATGCGGCTTAATTCCGGCTTACCTCAAAAATGTTTATCAAAATGAAGAGAACTTCGATAAGTTCAAAACGTTGTTCACAATTCATAACCTTGCTTACCAGGGTGAATTTCCCAAAACGTCTTTTAAAAAAACCGGGTTGCCCGAAAAACTCAATTCCGACAAAGGCATTCTGCACAAAGGCAAAATGAACTATATGAAAAGCGGTCTTCTCTTCGCCGATGTAATCAATACCGTTAGTGAAACGTATGCAAATGAAATAAGAACAGATAATGAAATCGGCAGCGGTCTGAAGGAAGTTTTAGCGAAAAGAAAAGAAGATTTGTATGGAATAATTAATGGAATTGATATAAAAGTATGGAATCCAGATAAGGACAAGCTACTTCCGAAAAAATACAGTATTAAAAACGTTGAGCAGAAGGTAGTTAATAAGCAGGCGCTTGCAGAAAAGTTTGGGTTTGAATTCAATGAAGATACTCCGATCATTGGGTTAATCTCACGTCTTTATGATTCAAAAGGAATTGATCTTGTTGAAAAAATACTTCCTGACTTACTGAAATTAGATGTTCAGATGATAGTGTTGGGTACTGGAGATAAAAGTTATCATACATTTTTTGATCAGATGGCAAAAAAGCATCACAAAAAATTTGCATGCTATCTTGGCTTTAATGACGACCTTGCTCACTTGATAGAAGGTGGTGCCGATATTTTTCTTATGCCTTCAAGATATGAACCATGTGGACTCAATCAGATGTACAGTCTTAACTACGGCACAGTCCCGGTAGTCCGCGAAACAGGTGGGCTCGCTGACACAGTTAAAAAATTTAATGAAAAGTCGAAGGAAGGCACTGGTTTTATTTTCCAAAAATATAATGCCGGTGATTTCCTGAGTGAAATAAAACGGGCTCTCAAGGTTTACCAGGATAAAGAAACCTGGAATAAAATAATTAAAGCCGGAATGAAAGAAGATTTTAGCTGGCACTCTTCCGCAAAAAAGTATATCGAACTTTATAAGACAATTCTCGACGAGAGTTAATGCCCAACCTTGCAGTCTTTCTTGATAGGGACGGAACACTAAACGAAGACCCCGGTTATATAAGTGATCCTGAGAAAGTTATATTGTTTCCAGATACTGGTAATGCACTTGCATTGTTAAAAAAATATGGCTTTTTTCTTATTGTGATTTCCAATCAGTCAGGAATTGCAAGAGGTATGATGACAAGTCAAGATGTTGATTCGGTGAACGAAAAGATAAACACCCTTTTGTCAGAATATAAAGTTAAAATAGATGCATTTTATTACTGTCCTGCTCATCCTGATTACAGTACTGAAGAAGAGTGTGGATGCAGAAAACCTTCGACCAGGCTTCTGCTTGAAGCTGCCAAAGAGTTTAATGTTGATCTTAAGAAGTCTTATTTTATTGGTGATTCAGTATCGGATATTCAGTGCGGAAAAAATGCTGGAATAAAGACTATTTTGGTAAGAACAGGAAAAGGGGAGGAGAGTTTTTCTATCTTGCAAAAGGAAAATAATTTGCCAACTTTTGTAGCCAATAATTTAATAAATGCATGCACTTTCATCCTTGGTGATATTTAGCGGAGTCAATTTTTGAAGTTTAATTATATCTTTCCAATACTTTTTCTTTTCACACTTGCTTTGTTTTATTCCTGCACAGATGAGCCCTCTTCGTTGGGAATTGAACTAATCGGAAGTGAAAATATTTCGGTTAAAATATTTGATACTGCAGTTGATACTACTGAACAAACTTCCTCGTTTTTCAAAAAGGTTATTCCTCTTGGCAGCGCTGATTGGATTTTGATCGGGAAGTACCAGGATATTACAGCCTCAGCACTGATGAGGTTTGTTTTTGGATTACCTGATAGTTTAAAGAATGATCTCAAAGCCGGTAACATTAATGTTCTGGACTCCTGGATAATATTGCGAACCCGATACGTTTATACAGATTCTATGGCTGCGATGAATTTTACAGTTCACAAGGTTAATTCATCCTGGTCATCAACAGCTTTTACAATTGATAGTCTTTCAAAACTGATTTATGAACCGAACGATGTGAGTTCCCAATTTACCCCCACCGATACTCTATACACTTTTCATTTAGATGGTGCATTGCCATTATCATGGATGAAAAATACTGCCGACAAAACTTTGGAAAGTAACTTCGGTATCTATCTTGACCCTTCATTGAGTTCAACTAAAGTAGTTGGTTTCCAGGCATTTAATGCTATTTCGGCTGAGGCTGCAAAATTGTTTGTGGTAATTGAGAAGCCCGGTGTTTATGTTGACACTTTAAATGGCTTTATCGCAGCAGATATAAGTTTAGTTGATCGTCAGAATCTCCCCAGTCTGCCAACCGGTCTGATCAGTGTCCAAAGTAGTGTTGCGATTAATTCACGATTGACTTTTGATCTTGGCATGGTTCCAGCCAGTGTTGTGATCAATAAGGCTGAAATCTTTATAGCACCGGATACTGTCGCTTCAATTAAAGGTTCAAGATTCAACAATAGTTTAAAATTATCTTATTTAAGATATGCTGATTCATTAAACGTAGAAGGTAATCCTTCATTTCTTTCATTTAAGGATAACAAATATTCCGGCGATGTTACTCTGTTTGTTAGAAACTGGATCGACAGAAAAGAGAATAATGGAATACTTATAGAGTCCGGAAGCCCGACTTCAGGTTTGGAATTCTTCGCATTAAAAGGAAGTGACTATTTTGAAATTTCAGAACGACCAAGATTGCGTATTACTTATACGGTCAGATAAAAATTATGCTTCAAAGTATTCTTAAATATTATTTACCGTTGATGCTTGTAATATCCAATTTAGCATTCGCACAAAAAACTTCCACATACGCACGATATGGTGTGGGTGATGTTTACTACAGTTACTCTGCAAGAACACTATCAATGGGTCATACTGGTACGGCTATGATAAATAGTGATTATGTGGAAATTCTTAATCCTGCTTCCTGGTCTTATTTATCACGAGTCAGGGTGGAAATGAGCTTTGCTTATGATGAACTAAAATTATCAAATTCAAACGATACAAAATATTATGGTGATGGACTTTTTAAGGGAGTTACATTTGGATTTCCAATAAGCGAAGTAAACAAAATCGGTCTCGTTTTCGGTGTAGTTCCTTACAGCCGGATTAATTATGAAGTAACAGAAAATGTTATTGATACTTTAACAGGAAATTATAACTCCACGTATTTAGGGAAAGGCGGACTCTCTAAAATATTTATTGGATCATCCTATCAACTTCCCGGCGAATTTTTATTTGGTGCTACACTAGAGTATTATTTTGGCAATATTAAGTATACCTCCAAGTTAGCATTTGAGAATACTACATACTTTCCCGCAGAATATGAACTAAATTTTGCACCAAAGGGATTTGGTACAACGATTGGCATAATTACACCAGATATGTCTGGTTTATTAAATAGTAGTTCGATTTCTAATTTAAGATTAGGTTTAAGCACTAATATTATTAGTAAGTTGAATACAGATACAAGTTTCGTAAGTCGTTCTTCGTCAATTGTCGATTCAATTAGCACTGGGAAAACTAAACTGGATGTTCCTATGCGATTGAATGCTGGTTTGCATATCACATTTGTTAATGTTTACAATTTGGCACTGGATTATTTTTATCAACCGTGGACAGAGTTCAAGCTAAGCGAAATAAATCAGAGTAATCTTAGCGATATGCACAGAATTAGTCTGGGATTTGAATACAGGCCACAACGCGTACCGGGCATTAGTTTTTGGGAACAGATAATGTTTAGGGCAGGTTTAAGCTATGAAATATCACAATACAATTTTAATGGTAATGAGTTGAAACAGTATTCGGTTTTTGGAGGCTTTGCTCTTCCTTTAAGTCCTGAGAATACAGTAGATCTTGGGATTGAATATTCTGTAAGAGGAACAAAAGAAGATAATTTATTAGAAGAAAATTTTTTACGAATAAACTTTGGTATCAGCTTTGGAGATATTTGGTTTATTCGATATGATAAATAATCTAAAAGATGAGAACTGTTAAAACTAAATTCAAAATCTATAGAATTATAATATTAGCGATGCTTTTTATGTCGTGTGCAATTGCAGAAATTACTCAACACTCTTCTAAAGTTGAATGTGATTCAATGGAAACACTGAAACTTTATAGTTTGTTTTCTGAGTATCATAAGAATAAAGACTTTGTTAGTGCGCTTCCATATGGATGGCAAGTTTTAGCTTGCGATAAAGCTAAATTTGCGAAATGGATTTATTATAAAATGGAAGATTGCCTCTGGTATCAACATGATTCTTCGGCCGTACAACCAGAAGAAGTGCAGGCAGTAGAAGATTCAATTTTGAATTTTTACAATATGGCAATTAAGTATTTTCCTGATGCAATGGCTTACTTTCAGGTTAGAAAGGCTTTCGTGTCAGAATCCTGGTTGAAGGTTGATGCTAAAACTTCAATAGCTGAATATCAGAGAGCTGCTGATTACAATCCCGAAATGGACTCGTATTATTATAATAGATTTGGACAAATATATATTGCTAATATGAATGATGAAAATGGTTATAAAACCAAAGCAATAGACATTTACTCAAAGCTTGCGGTTAGAGAACCCGATAACACTTTATGGCCGCGGATTTTATCCACACTGGTTGAGGATGTTGGTCAGTTATTGGATATTCGTAAGAAGAATTGGGAGCTTGATAAAGAAAATCTTGAAAAAGCTTGGGTTTACGCATCTGAGTGTATCAGAGCTCAGGATTATGAACGAGCAATTGAACCTCTTGAATTTTTAACACAAAAATCTCCTGAGACTTTAAACTACTGGAATCAGTTGGCGACTGGTTATAATAAGCTCGGACGTTTGAGTGACGCCGAAGCTGCATATCAAAAACTGCTTCAACTCGATCCAAATAATAAAGATTTCTATTTCAATCTTGGACTTATTTATAAAGAACAGGGTAAACTCAGCAAGGCACGTCAGAATTTTGAAACGGCTAATGATAAAGCTGGGGGTTGGGGTATGGCAATATTTTCAATCGGATTACTTTATGAGCAATCTGCAAGAGCTTGTGCATTTGACTTCAAAACAAAGCTGGTTTATCTGCTTGCTCAAGACACATACAGGAGAGCAGTCAGTATTGACCCTTCTTTCGCGCAAGCACGTGATAGAATTGGTGCGCTTTCCAGTTCGGTGCCGTCCAAGGAGGATTGGTTCTTTAATAAGAAAAAGTCAGGAGACGTAATACCAATATCAGGTGATTGTTTTACCTGGATTAGTAGAAGCGTAACTGTACCATAAACTTTAGATATTGTGAGAAAAAGAAGGTTCTCTATTTTAAAAGTCCGGCAACTGCCGGATTTTTTTGTTAAATTTGATTATCAAAAATAAAACTGAAATGTATTATGTATTCCCATCTAAAATCTGACTCAGAAGTATTTCAAATATTAAAACACGAAATTGAAAGACAGCAAAACAAGCTTGAGCTGATAGCTTCAGAAAATTTTGTTAGTCCTGCTGTATTGGAAGCGGCAGGCTCACCTCTGACCAACAAATATGCTGAAGGATATCCTGGAAAACGATATTACGGAGGTTGCGAATTTGTGGATATGGCTGAAGATCTTGCTCGTGAAAGATTAAAGAAAATCTTCAATGCTGAATATGCTAATGTGCAGCCTCATAGCGGTTCGCAGGCCAATATGGCTGTACCTGATGACTCTAATGAAACCTGGTGATAAATTTATTGGATTGAGTCTTGCACATGGCGGACATCTTACTCACGGTTCACCTGTTAATTTTTCAGGTAAACTTTATAATGCTGTTGGTTACGAATTAAATAAAGATACTAGACTTCTTGATTATAATATCATCGAAGATCTTGCAAAAAAAGAAAAACCAAAAGTAATTATAGCAGGGGCGAGTGCATACTCGCGTGAATGGGATTATAAAAAATTAAGAGAAATTGCTGATACAACAGGAGCTTTCCTGATGTGCGATATGGCTCATCCTGCTGGACTGATTGCAAAAGGTTTACTAGATAATCCACTTCCATATTGTGATGTTGTTACCTCAACAACTCATAAAACACTTCGTGGTCCAAGAGGCGGAATTATTGTAATGGGTAAAGACAAAGAGAATTCATTCGGATTAAAAACTCCAAAAGGCGACAGACTAAAAATGATGTCAGAACTTTATGATAGTGCTGTAATGCCTGGAATACAGGGAGGTCCTTTAATGCATGTTATTATGGCTAAAGCTGTTGCGTTTGCAGAAGTGTTGAACGATAATTTTAAAATTTATGCACAGCAAGTTATTAAAAATGCACAGGCTATGGCCGATCAATTGATGAAATTTGGCTTTGATGTCGTATCCAGCGGAACAGATAACCACCTGATGTTGATTGATCTTTCAAATAAAAATATTTCCGGTAAGAAAGCAGAAAATGCACTTGAACATGCTGGCATTACCGTAAATAAAAATATGGTACCTTTCGATACTAAAAGTCCGTTTGTAACAAGTGGAATAAGAATCGGAACTCCGGCTGTAACTACTCGTGGAATGAAAGAAAATGAAATGAAAAGAATTGCTGAAATTATTAACACAGCAATTGACAATGCTGAAGATGAGACTAAACTTGATGGACTTGTGAAAGATGTAAAGGAGTTATGTTCTGGATTTCCTCTTTATCAGGATATTATCTAAGAGATTGAGTCAATAATCTTGGTAACGGAAGAGACAACTCAAATGGTGATGAAAGTCAGCAGGGCAGTGATGTTGAAATGTCATTCCTTGATCACATTGAAGAACTCCGCTGGCGAATCATCTATGCGCTAATTGGCATTGTCTTATTTACAATTGTCGCCTGGATATTTATTGATCCGCTGGTTGAATTCGTCTTACTTAAACCTGCGAGAGATGCAAATGCTTCACTTCAGAATTTAAGACCATTCGGTCAACTTTTTCTTTATGTGCAGGTTGCTATAATTGTTGGAATTGTTGCAAGCCTTCCAAATATTTTTTACCAGTTATGGAAGTTTATTGCACCGGCATTAAAAAAGAGAGAAAGAAAATACATCCTTTGGATAGTTTTTTTCTCAACCTTTTGTTTCCTTACTGGAATTGCCTTTGCTTACTTTGTCATGCTTCCACTCGCTATGAAATTTGCGGCTCAATTTGGCTCGGAAGCAATAAAGAATGAATTCTCAATAGAAGAATATATGTCAATAATAATCAGCGTAATGCTGGCTGCAGGTGTAGTATTTGAACTTCCGATGATTTCATTCTTTCTTTCGAAGCTTGGAATTTTAACTCCGAAGTTTATGAGGAAATATAGAAGACACGCAATTGTTATCATTTTAGTTCTTGCAGCATTTTTAACTCCGGGTGCTGATCCTGTTTCGCAGGTAATACTTGCAGTTCCGTTGGTTCTGTTATATGAAATAAGTATTTTTATATCAAAATTATCTTCAAAGAAAAGTGCTTAAAACTCAGCTTTCCGAAATAACTCAGCCGATAAAAAACGAACTGGAGACATTCAATAATATTTTTAGAGAATCCCTTAGATCGCGAGTAGGACTTGTTGATCTCGTTACCAGATACATCATTCGTCAAAAGGGAAAGAAAATCAGACCGTTTCTTGTTCTGCTTTCCGCCAAAGTTTCCGGTGGAATAAACGAACGAAGTTATCGTGGAGCTGTTTTGGTTGAGCTTCTTCATACTGCGACACTTGTTCACGATGATGTTGTAGATAGTGCTGATAAGAGAAGAGGACTATGGTCAATCAATAAAGTTTTCAAAAATAAGATTGCAGTATTGATGGGGGATTACCTCTTGTCGAAAGGTTTACTTATTGCTATGGAAGGAAAAGACTACGATTTTCTGGAAGTAGTAACGAATACTGTTAAGCGAATGTCTGAAGGGGAACTTCTTCAAATACAAAAAACCCGTAAGCTTGATATTGATGAAGAAACTTACTTTCAGAGTGATATCGGATAAAACTGCTTCGCTTATTGAAACTTGCTGCACAATTGGTGCGATGAGTGCAGCTTCAAATCCTGTATATATTTCAGCGATGAGAGAATTCGGAAAGAATCTCGGTATATCTTTTCAGATTCGGGATGATATACTTGATTATGAAGGCAGTCTTTCTATTACAGGAAAGAGAGCCGGTGGCGATATTAAAGAAAAGAAAATTACCCTTCCACTGATTTATTCCCTCAACCAGGTTTCACCTGTAAAAGCTTCTGAGATCAGAAAAATAATTAAGAATGGAAAAGAAAAGCTTAATGTTGAAGAAGTTATTAATTTTGTAAGGGAGAATAAAGGGATAGACTACGCTATTGGGCAAGCCAGGACTTACTCACAAAATGCAAAAGATGCTCTAAAAAAGCTTCCTGATTCACAAAGTAAACTTGCTCTGGAAGCACTTGTAGATTTTGTTGTTGATAGAAAAAACTAACTTTTCTCTACTTACTTTTCTCTTTCTTTATTCCCTCTTTATAATTAAAACCTTTTATAGGTTCCCGTAATGTTAGAACAGGGCAGGGTGCTTTTCTAACAACTTTTTCTGCGGTGCTTCCGAAAAGAATATGCTCCATACCTGAGCGACCGTGAGTAGCAATAATTATCAAATCAACATCAAGCTCGCCGGCAGTTTCAATAATTTCAATAAACGGTTTACCGGTTTTAATAATAGTTTTGACAGTCATACCTGAAGGTATTTCTTCTTTTGCCAGTTTATCAAGTTCCTGTCTGGCTCTTTCATCCCACTCTGAATTGACAGATGGAATTGCTATCTGTCCCATACTAAAATCAGGTGGATAGATAACCGGCTCTACAACGTAAATAAGTATCATTTCAGCCTGGCAGTTCTTACAAAAGTTTACTGCATATTTTAGTGCGCTCTTTGAATAATCAGAAAAATCAATTGGAACAAGTATTTTTTTAATGTCGGGTCCCATAATAAACCTCCATTATTTTTTTTCAGTTCGAAGATTAAAATAATCTTCATTTAATGTTCGTAATCTTACAGCAGTAATTTCTGCAATTCCCTGTGCTATTCTAATTCCTTTTTTAGGATACTTTTCGATGAACTCATCAAGGTCAGGTTTGAAGATAACAGAAAGCTTTGTATCGCAATTAGCAATTGCAGATGCCGAGCGTTTTTCACTATCAACTAGCGCTAGCTCGCCAAAGAAATCTCCTTTATGGAAAGCAGCCAGAGTTACTTTTTCACCTTTTACACTTTCGCGGATTATCAAGACTTCGCCATCCATGATTAAATAAAGACCAATTCCCGGGTCACCTTGGTAAAAAATATATTCACCAGAAATATAGTTTCGGTTGTGAATTATACCCAGCAGACCTGTTATATCTTTTTTGGTTAAAGATTTAAATAATGGAATTGCCTGTATAGAATGCACGAGCTCATCGGATTCAGTTGGTGTGTGGAATATATTTGCCCAGAAGCTGCTGTGTATTGTTTTTTTGTTTTCTTCAGTCATTGAGGGTAAGAACTTTTATTTTATAAATTATTTTTTAATGTTTGTAAAACAATCAATCATTCATTCATATAATCACATCCTAAATTAATCATTTAATAACAAAAAGAGTATAGGCTAACTGAGAATTATTAAAAGATATTAGTTGAATATACCAGATTCAGCTACACGCCAGAGCTTCTGGCAGGGAAATCTGTTTTCATAAAGTGCTCGTCCGACTATTACAGAATCAACTCCAACCGGTATCAATTTTTGAATATCCATTAATTCATCTTTATTCCTGATTCCGCCGGCATGGGTAACTTTCGCTCCGGTTAACTCAGCAATTTCTTTCGATAATGAAATATTAGGTCCTGTCTGTGTACCGTTCCTTGTAATATCGCAAACTATGAATCTGTTAACTCCAACCTCTACCATTTCCTTTGAGAAAGTTCTGAAACTGATTCCTGTTTTTTTACTCCTGCCCTTAATTAACAATTCTTCACCGAGGATGTCAAGTGAAATTACAATTTTGGATGGACCATATTTTTCAATGACTTTTAAGAATTCCTTTTTGTTCTCGATTGCCATTGTATTGATAGCAAGCCTGATTACGCCGGTTTTCATTATCTCATCTGCATCCTTTAAACTACGAATGCCACCCGCAAACTCAACAGGAATAACAACTGATGAACAGATTTCTTCAATAACTTTTATATTTCTTTTTGATTGTTCGTGTGCACCGTCAAAATCTTTTACGTGAATCATCTTTGCATTTTCTGCTCGCCAGATTTTTGCCATCTCAACAGGATTGTTTCCATATTCGTAACAATCCAATTCAGGAATTCCCTGGACAGTACGGACACATTTTCCGTTCTTTATATCTATTGATGGTATAACTAAAAGTTTCTGCTGCATACTTAAACTTTCCCATTTACTTTAATTACATGTCTTCCAATAATCATTTTTTGGATTTCAGTTGTGCCTTCAAAAATTCTTAAAATCCTGGCATCACGATAATATCTTTCCATCGGAAGTTCACGGGAAAAACCCATCCCTCCGTGAACCTGTAAAGCTTTATCTGCTACTTCTGTCATTGCTTCAGACGCATAAAGTTTTACAATTGCTGCATCAACAGAAACATCTTTTCCCTGGTCATAATCGTAAGCGCAGCGGTAAACAATACTTTCCATCGGATAAATTTTAGCTGCCATTTCTGCAAGCATAAACTGGACAGCCTGAAATTTGGAAATTGTTTCGCCAAATTGCTTTCTATGTTTTGCATAATTTGTTGATAATTCCAACAGCTCTCTTGAAGCCCCAAGACAGCAGGCCCCAATTGTCAATCTTCCTCCATCAATTGTTTTCATCGCAATAATAAAACCGCGGCCTTCTCTACCAATCATATTTTCTATAGGAACCTCAACATTCTCAAAAGTGATCGAGTTTGTTGTGCTTCCTTTTATGCCAAGCTTTTTTTCCGGGGGACCAATAGTTATTCCTGGAGAATTTGCTTCAACTGCAAAACCTGTGATGCCTTTGTCAGTTCGGGCGAAAACTGAAATTAGATCAGCAATCCCAGCGTTTGTAATCCAAATCTTCGAACCATTCAAAATCCACTTATCACCTTTTTTTTTAGCTTCAGTTTTCAGGTTGAATGTATCCGATCCTGCTTCAGGTTCTGTTAGTGCAAATGATGCAATCATTTCTCCAGAACATAGCCTTGGCAAATATTTTTTCTTCAATTCCTCTGAACCGCCAATATAAATTGCATTTGTTCCGATTGATTGATGTGCACCAATCATCGTTGCAGTTGATGAACATCCTCGTGCTATTTCTTCCATCATAACACAATATCCAATTTTACCAAAACCTCCACCACCATATTCCTCAGGAAATGATGTTCCAAAAAATCCGACTTCAGATAATTTCTTAATTAACTCGTTAGGGATTTTTTCCTCTTCATCTATCTTTTGAGCAATTGGTTTTATCTCACCATTTGTGAACTCCTTGGCCAGTCCTCTTAGCATCTTCAAATCTTCTGAAAAGGTAAAATTCATATTATTATCAGGTTGCGGAATGATGAATATTCTTTTATAATCTAACCGAAAGTTAAAAAACGGCTTAAATACATCAAAAAGTTAATTTTTTAACAAAATATTAAATTTTTTCTAAATATTGACTTTTCTAACGATATTAAGCATATTTGGCTCGGATGAACAAAGATTTTGTGTTAAATACAAAGAAAAACGAAAAAATAAGAATCACATCATACGGTTACGAAAATTTAGAAACAGCGCCTTGCCTTATTTTTGTTCACGGATTCAAAGGTTTTAAAGATTGGGGCTTCTGGCCTTATTCCGGAAATTATTTTGCTGATAAAGGATTTTTAGTTCTTACATTTAATTTTTCACATAATGGCATTGGAGAAAAATTAACAGAATTTACAGAACTTGATAAATTCGCTAATAATACATTTTCTCTTGAGCTTGAAGAATTGAATGAAGTAATTGATGCGTATTTGAATAGTTTTTTTGGAACAAACAGCAATAAGCCGATTGGAATATTAGGACATAGTCGTGGTGGAGCGGATGCATTGATTGTTTCATCAAAAAGAAAAGAAATTAAAGCAGTAGTAACCTGGGCTGCAGTCGCAAATTTTGATCGATATACTAAACGACAGGCTGAAGAGTGGCGAAAAAATGGTTTCTTTGAAGTATTGAATAGCCGAACAAATCAAATGATGAGATTGAATGTTTCCTTGCTTGAAGATATCGAAAAGAATAAAACTGATTTGCTAAATATTGAACAAGCAGCAAATAGCCTGAATAAACCATTGTTAATTATTCACGGAGAACAGGACTTATCAGTTAAAATTGAAGAAGGCGAGCAAATTCATAATTGGTCAAATAAAAATTGGCGGAATTTTATAAAATCACAGCCACTGGTCATACTTTTGATATTGCTCATCCTTTTGCAGGAAGTAATCCAAGTTTGATTCTGTGTTAGATAAAACATTAAACTTTTTTAACAAAAACTTAAATTGAGGGACATATGAAAACATCTTCAAAGAGCTTGACACTTTCCCAGTTACTTAGTTCAGTAAAAGAATCTGAGTTATTCTGGGTGAGTTCATTTTCTATTCTGACTGCAATATCTGCACAAATTTCGATTCCGATTAAGCCTGTTCCATTCACATTGCAAACAATGATAGTTCTTTTAGCAGGCGCATTCCTCGGCGCTAAGAATGGTGCTTATAGTCAGTGCTTTATATTTTTCTTGGTGCAATTGGTTTACCAGTATTTGCACAAACTGCTGATGGAACGATGGGACTTGCAAGATTAATTGGTCCAACAGGTGGTTATCTTCTGGCTTTTCCAATAGCTGCTTATTTGGTTGGATTATTAACTGAAAAGAATCAAAAATATTTAACTGTTATCATCTCAATGTTTGTTGCTGAACTTGTTGTGATTTCTTTCGGAACACTTTATTTGTATGCAGCTTATCTTCATAACTTTGTTGATGCTGTTAAAGCTGGTGCTGCGATATTCACAGTATGGATGGCAGTTAAAGTATTTGCTGCGGCTACAATTTATTTTGCAGTTGCTAAGAAACAACCAAGACTGCCAAGTAATTTTATGATATCTGACATATACCTGATGACAATTAAAAACAACATATTCATTATAGTGTTTCTTTTTGCATTCGGATTTCTTTCCTGGAGCTTAAGAAATTTATTCCTGTATATGAAAGTTGCAAAAAGAAAGACGACAGGTTTAATGATGTTGGACGAAGAATTGGCAATGTAATTAAAATTGCATTTGGTCAA
>CAVOPS010000028.1:0-95885 GCA_963698155.1 uncultured Ignavibacteriaceae bacterium
CTCCCGAAACCTGACAGAACAGGTGAACATCAGGAATTCAAAAGCCCCGGGAAAAGTTGAAATTTTACTTGGGGATGATGATTAGTTTTAATGCCGAACCTACCTGTCCGGCAGGCAGGCTTGTTTCTCCGAAGGAGTCCTTCGGACGGCATCTTTATTTTAATAATACCCTGATATTACTTCACTCCGCAATATCTGATTTATAACCAGTATTGTCCACAATAATTTTTAGGGATGAAAATAATTTGCCAAATAAGTGAGTGAGGAAATGAATTTTTCTTTTCAGAACAGAACTCATCCTAATCCTTCTCTTAAAAAGAGAAGGACTCATTTTCAGTAATAACTTTTTATTAAATATCTTGTAAGAAATAAAAAATGCCAGGATTTCCTGACAATAAGTCCCTCTCTAAAAAGAGAGGGATTAGGGTGAGTTAATCTATTTTAGAAAGATATGTTTGTAACAAATTTATTTGCAAGATTCATTTCTGAAAAAATCATTAGATTTACATATCTTTAATTAGTTAAGTCGATGAAAGAAGATATATTAAAAGCACTTGAATCAATCAGACCGTTCCTGCAGGCAGATAACGGAGACGTTGAGCTGGTTGAAGTTACCAAAGACGGGATCGTAAAAGTTAAGCTTACGGGTGATTGCGAAAATTGTCCGATGTCAGTATTAACTTTACGTGCAGGTATTGAAAGAGCCTTGATGAATCAGGTGCCGGGAATCAGAAGGATTGAAGCTGTAAATTAATTATTTTTACTTATGGCAGATTCTGCTTACAACAATGCTACTAAATTTTTCCTGTGGATTGCAGGGACAATAATTTTTCTTTACCTGGTTTATTTACTAACCGAAATTCTGATTATCCTTGCGTTATCGATTCTACTCGCTTTTATTTTCGCACCATTTGTTTCTCTACTTGAAGCCAAAGGTTTTAATCGCATCACTTCCACGTTATTAATCTTCGGGGTGTTCGGATTCATCATTTACTTTAGTTTATCCATTATTATTCCCAAATTCGCTTTTCAGATGAATCAACTAATAAGTGCATTGGAAGGATTTTCATTCGCGGAAGAACTGAAGGCACTGGAAATAACTTTAATGCATTACATTCCTTTTCTCAAAGCCGGAGATATTACACACCGGGTTGAATTACTTATTACTTCTCAATTGGTAAACATCTTTGACAGTGTCTCTTCTTTACTTTCGAGCATTGTATCAGTAATTGCTGTGCTGGTAATTGTTCCTTTTATATCTTTCTTTCTGCTTAAAGATAATAGAAGGATTTTGCAGGGTTTTCTTAAAACGATTCCAAATAAATATTTTGAAATGTCCTATTACATTCTGAAAAAAGTAACCCTAAGGCTTGGTCTATTTGTAAGAGCCTGGATATTCGATGCAACTTTTGTTGGTGTAATGATTGGTTTTGGATTTTATTTTGTTGGTGTTCCCAACGCTTTACCGCTTGGAGTAATTGCCGGACTTGGACATCTCATCCCCTACTTCGGTCCCATAATTGGTGGAATTCCTGCAATAATTGTTTCGATAGTGCAGCACGGAGATCTTTCACAAGTTCCACCTATCCTGCTGGTGGTTTTAATTACGTACACAGTCGATAACGGTTTTGTGCAGCCATATGTTTTTGGTAAAAGCGTAGATATGCACCCCATAGTCATCATTCTTCTTATCATAAGCGGTGGAATATTATTTGGATTATTCGGAATGCTGCTTGCCGTACCGGTCTCAACAGTTATTAAAACCTTCTTAAAAGAAATCTACTTCGCAAGAAAAAATTATAGGATTGCACGGGTCTAATTTTCTGGCAATTCACCGGCACAATTTTTATTCTAACATTGTATTTGTAGGGATAGGTCGCGACTTGTCCCTACGATCATTATCATTTGATCAATAACATTTTCCTGGTTTGAACGAAAGTTCCTGCTTTTAGTTGATAGAAATAAACTCCACTCGGTAGGTTTACTGCATTCCAAGTTACTTCATAAGTTCCGACAGTTTTTTCTTCGTTAACTAATGTTTCTATTTCGTTACCAAGAATGTCAAATACTTTAATTACCACATTAGAACTTTGTGGAATTGAAAATTTTATCTGAGTGTTAGGATTGAACGGGTTTGGGTAATTCTGTTCAAGTGCAAAATAGTTTGGTAATTGTTCAACTTCTTCAACATCTGTTATCATCTCTGACAACGGTCGGCTCCAGACGCCACCACCAGTACCGGCGAAAAGATTCGTGCCGCTTACAGCAAAAGCACGGACATAAGTATTAGTCAGACCGGTGTTCACCGCAGTCCAACTTGTGCCGTTGTTGGTTGATAAAAACACACCGCCACCTAAAGTACCGGCGAAAAGATTCGTGCCGCTTACAGCAAAAGCAAAGACATTAGTATTAGTAAGGCCGTTGTTCACCTCAGTCCAACTTGCGCCGTTGTTGGTTGATAAAAACACACCACCACCTAAGTACCGGCGAAAAGATTCGTGCCGCTTACAGCAAAAGCAATGACATAAGTATTAGTCAGACCGGTGTTCACCGCAGTCCAACTTGTGCCGTTGTTGGTTGATAAAAACACACCACCACCTAAAGTACCGGCGAAAAGATTCGTGCCGCTTACAGCAAAAGCACGGACATTAGTATTAGTAAGGCCGTTGTTCACCTCAGTCCAACTTGTGCCGTTGTTGGTTGATAAAAACACACCGCCACCTAAAGTACCGGCGAAAAGATTCGTGCCGCTTACAGCAAAAGCAAAGACATCAGTATTAGTCAGGCCGTTGTTCACCTCAGTCCAACTTGTGCCGTTGTTGGTTGATAAAAATACACCACCATCAGTACCGGCGAAAAGATTCGTGCCGCTTACAGCCAAAGCATGAACATAAGTATTAGTCAGACCGTTGTTCACCTCAGTCCAACTTGTGCCGTTGTTGGTTGATAAAAACACACCACCATAAGTACCGGCGAAAAGATTCGTGCCGCTTACAGCAAAAGCAAAGACATCAGTATTAGTAAGGCCGTTGTTCACCTCAGTCCAACTTGTGCCGTTGTTGGTTGATAAAAATACACCACCATTAGTACCGGCGAAAAGATTCGTGCCGCTTACAGCCAAAGCATAAACATAAGTATTAGTCAGACCGTTGTTCACCTCAGTCCAACTTGTGCCGTTGTTGGTTGATAAAAACACACCACCACCATAAGTACCGGCGAAAAGATTCGTGCCGCTTACAGCAAAAGCAAAGACATCAGTATTAGTCAGACCGTTGTTCACCGCAGTCCAACTTGTGCCGTTGTTAGATGATAAAAACACACCACCACCATAAGACCGGCGAAAAGATTCGTGCCGCTTACAGCCAAAGCATAAACATAAGTATTAGTCAGACCGTTGTTCACCTCAGTCCAACTTGCGCCGTTGTTGGTTGATAAAAACACACCACCACCATAAGTACCGGCGAAAAGATTCGTGCCGCTTACAGCAAAAGCAAGGACATCAGTATTAGTAAGGCCGTTGTTCACCTCAGTCCAACTTGTGCCGTTGTTGGTTGATAAAAACACACCACCATAAGTACCGGCGAAAAGATTCGTGCCGCTTACAGCAAAAGCAAAGACATCAGTATTAGTAAGGCCGTTGTTCACCTCAGTCCAACTTGTGCCGTTGTTGGTTGATAAAAACACACCACCACCATAAGTACCGGCGAAAAGATTCGTGCCGCTTACAGCAAAAGCAAAGACATCAGTATTAGTAAGGCCGTTGTTCACCTCAGTCCAACTTGTGCCGTTGTTGGTTGATAAAAATACACCACCATTAGTACCGGCGAAAAGATTCGTGCCGCTTACAGTCAAAGCATTGACAGTACCTCCATAAGGTCCATTTGTTTGCACCCACTGAGCAAAACATATTTGGGTAACTAATAAAAAGGAAAAGGAAATTTGTAGAAAGGTCTTTTTGTTAAGACGGGATTTCATTGTATTAAGCATATCGTGCCTCCTTTTAGAAGTTGAAAAATTTACTTTCAAATCTTCTGCTTCGGGAGAGTTGTCGGTCTGTTGACTCAATAAATATTCAGTAATTCAACTCAGAAAATCTGACACTCTCGGAGTAGAATAAAATTTCTATCTAAAACTTGCAAACATTATTTGGTAAAAGCAACAAATGGTTCTGCTTGACTACTTTTAGCGATTGGCAATTAAAGTATGGCGTTTTATGCCAGGTGCTGAAAAAAGGAAGTGAGTTTTTAAACCTCTTTACTTAACCTCTCAACCACATCAAGCGATTTTATTCCATCAGCTTCGGCGCTGAAGTTAGTGATGATCCTGTAGCGAAGAATGGAAAGCTTTTACAAGCAAGTAAGTATTTTAATCCTCAACTATATATCCCATTCTGATGACGTCATAATATTCATTATTAATCACAAACTCTTTTCTGAGAATACCTTCTATATGAAATCCAAGCTCTCTATTTAAGGTGAGATTCCTTATGTTATTTTCGATGGTGTTTAGATATATTTTCTTTAAGCCTAAATTATTGATTCCATATTGAATCCATAACATAGTTGCTTCTTTGGCGTAACCTTTTCCCCTGTGTATTTCTTCACCAATTAATTTTCGCATTTCTACTTTATGATTATTTTGATCATAGTTTAAAAAACCCATAAGTCCAATGGGTGTAGAATCGGGCAATGAAATAATCCCAAATATGTTTCTTTTATCTTCGAGTAGTTCTTGTAAAGTTTTGCCGCTGGAAGATGATCGGGATAATAAGAACCATCGTCCGGCTTCATCTTTTAACCAATTCTGGACTATTTCGTAATCAGTATCCTTAATAAATTTTCTGATTTGTATTTGCTTGCCGTGCATAGGAAATTCAAGTTTGCTTCGTTTTGACTTTTCTTCAGTTTTTTCTTTTGATTCATTTTGAAGGGATTTAGTTAATGACAAATCCAGCAATCCATTAACAAGCAGCATATAGTCTGAAGGTTTAAATCCCCACTTTGCTGTTTCATTAAGAATAGTTTTTGATATTGTCTCGACTGTAATACTGTCCCGCATTTTCATTTCAAAGTCGTTCATTTGTTCTTTCTGTTTTAGATGTTAATTTTTTAAGTTGATGACTGCATGAACAGTATACCCATCAGTTTATTAAATTATAATTGAATCCGTCTGCTACTTGTGAATAAATTCTAAGTTACGCTTCATCTTTCTTAGGAGGAGCGATTATTTCCAATGAAACTCTATGGTGTTCTTTCCCTCCCAGAGCACTTAATAAAGCTCGCATAGCATTCACATTATTTCCGTGCTTCCCGATTACTTTACCAATATCAGTTTTATCAACTTTAAGGGTAAGTACTGTTGTGTTTTTATCTGGGGTGCTTTCCTCGACGATTACTTTGTCTGGATGATCGACGAGCTGCTTGGCAATAAATTCTATAAATTCTTTCATTTAACTACTTATTATTTATTTAGAAAATAAAAGTTAGTGCATTATAGAAATATTATTTGATAGAAGCAACTTATGGTTGGTGATTGGCAATCAATAAATGGAAAAACCTTAAACTTCCTTACTCAATCTCTCAACGACATCAAGTGATTTTATTCCATCAGCTTCTGCACTGAAGTTAGTAATGATTCTGTGGCGGAGAACAGGAAGCATTGCAATTTTAACATCATCAATATTAGGTGTGTATCTACCCTGAATAACTGCACGGGTTTTAGAAGCAAGTATCATATATTGAGAAGCTCTTGGACCGGCACCCCACGTTATCCAGTCCTTTATAAATTGAGGCGAGTTCCCGTTTGTTGGTCTGGTCATATTGGCAACCTTTACTGCAAACTCAATAACATTATCAGCTACAGGAACTTTTCGCACTAGCTCCTGGAATTCAAGTATTTCATTTGCATTTAGAACTTTTTCAAGCTTCGCTTTGTATTCGCTAGTGGTTGTTTCAACAATTCTTATCTCCTCTTTGAAAGAAGGATATTCAAGCCACAAGTTGAACATAAACCTGTCAAGTTGTGCCTCCGGTAAAGGATAAGTTCCTTCCTGCTCAATCGGGTTTTGTGTTGCCAGAACGAAGAACGGCTGCGGCAACTGATAAGTAACTCCCGCTGCGGTTACTTTATTTTCCTGCATTGCCTCAAGAAGTGCAGCCTGAGTTTTAGGAGGTGTTCTATTAATTTCATCAGCAAGAATGATGTTGGCAAAGATGGGTCCGGAAATAAATTTGAAATTTCTTTTCTTGCTGACAGCATCCTCTTCAATTATTTCTGTGCCGGTAATATCGCTCGGCATTAAATCTGGAGTGAACTGAATCCTGCTGAACTTTAAATCCAGAACTTCAGCAACAGTTTTTATAAGAAGCGTTTTAGCAAGTCCGGGAACTCCGACGAGCAAACAATGCCCTCTTGAAAAAAGTGAAATTAAAAGCTGATCAATTATATCATCCTGACCAACAATTACTTTTGCAATTTCGGATTTTACTTTTTTAACTTTTTCAGAAAGCTTTTCAACAAGCTCAACGTCTTTAGTTCCAGAAGGATTTTCTTTCAAACTTAATTCCTTTTTTCTTGATGCCAGTTACCGGATTCTTGATACCGGATAGCTGATTTATTAAAAACTTATTTCTTTCCGCTTTCAGCGAACTACTTTAATCTTTTTACTTTAATCTTTTATCTTACTTAAAGCCTTACTTCCCAATAAATCTTATCCCTGAGAGAAGCAACCCAGGTTTCGTACTGCTTCTGCTTTTTATATTCATCGGCAAGTCTTTTCAACTCAGCATAATCTTCTTCAAGACTGGCAGGATGCTGCGGTACTCTAGATTGAAGATAAACGATATGATAGCCATAAATACCCTGCCCGTAATCTATCCTTTTAGGAAAGCTTATTTCTTCCTGCTTAAGCTTGGATACAACATCGAGCAAATTTTTATCAAGCTGATTTATGTAGAACGTTCCGAGGTCGCCGGAGAAGGGCGCTGTTTCTTTATCCTCGCTGTATCTTTTAGCATAATTCTGAAATGTATTAATTCCTTTTACAACACTGTCCCGTATCTCAGTATAAAAATTCAATTGTCTCAAGGTCAGCACCTTCATCAGTTTTGAATTTAAAGAGTATGTGTCGTGTGCGGATTGATTCTCCTCTTCTTTCAAGAAGTTCAATAATATGATAACCAACTGGTGTCTCAATGATATCCGAGATTTGCCCGACTTCAAGAGCAAAAGCAGCAGCCTCGAATTGAGGATAGAAGACACCTTTTTTAACAAAACCAAGATCACCACCATAAGCTTTGCTTCCCGGATCTTCAGAATATTTTTTAGCCATCTCCTCGAAGCTTGCACCCTGCTTAATTGAATCAAGTACTGCTTGTGCAAAATCGCGATACTGACTTTTAAGCTTGTCGGTTGTTTTAGGATTTCTGAAGATATGATAAATTCTCAGTTTCTCGGGAATCATACCAAGACTATCTTTATAAGTCTGATAAAATTCCTCTACCTCACGACGTGATGCTTCAACAGGTGCAAAATTCTTTTCACGTAACCTCTGTACCATAAGATTTTTTCTTACGTCATCGCGAAGTTCTCTTTTAATTTTTTCGAGACTCATCCCATACATAGTTTCAATACTCGCTTCTGAGCCATATTGCTGCTTCAATACCGAAATCTGGTATTCTATTTTCTGAGCTACTTCTGCATCAGTAACTACAATTGAATCAAGTTCAGCCTGAGCATAAACCAGCTTTTCATCAATCATAGCATTGAGAAGTTGTGCTCTCAGTTCAGGTGACTTTGGATCCATCCCGCGCTGCGAGGCATATACTGCAGCCTGAAAATCGAGTTCACTTTGCAGTATGATTTCATTATCAATAACTGCAACAACCTTATCAATTACTGCTGTCTGTGCAAAAAGACATCCTGCAATTAAAATTAAAATGCTAAAAATCTTTAGAGACATGTTATATCACTTATTAATTTCTATTTCACTTAAAGAATATAAATCGTTTATGTAGTTTTCAAGGGCTAACTCAGTTAACGCTGCTTTATATCTTCTTTCAACTTCAGTTTTTACTGCTTCAAATGGTGGAATTGATTGAGCCGAATATTTATCTAAAAGCTGAACAACCGTATAATAACCTCTCTCATCGGGAATGACAATGCTAATTTCCAGTGGGTAAAGTCCTTCAAGAATGCGCAATAATCTTACGGGATAAATATCCTGCTCTGAGACAAGAACTTCGCTTTCGAAATTAACAAGAGATAAATCTTTCGAGAATTTATTTAATGCTTCCTGTCCAGCCATTCATCATCAACTCCGTCCGGAACATTACTGCAGTTTCTCTGTCAGAAAAGTTTATTCGATTCAAATAATACGCATTAAAGGGAATACGGAAACTTGTTTGATTTTCCTTATAATAATTTTCCAGTTCCTCATTTGTTACTACCAGCTGAGATGAAGCAGCAAAGTTTTGCAGAACAAGAGATGCAGCTAACTGTCGCTTGGAATTTTCAACTGTTCTTCTGAATTCTTTGGATTCAGTTATACCTTGCTTGATGGCTTCCTGGAGAAGTATTTCCTGTCTTACCCAGTTTTTAATTACCAGAGTTCTGCTTTTCTCCGAAACAGATTGTGAATCAACTAATTCGCTAAACTCGGCTTCCGTAAGATAAGTGTTGTTCACTCTGGCGATATAAGATTCCGGTTTCTCTGGCTGACTGCAAGCACCGAAAATAAAGAGAGGGAATATTATTCCCTCAATTATCTTATTCCTGCTTAAAAGCATCTTGAAGTTTATCATAATACACTTTAGGCTTGTACCTATTATCAAGACTCGTCAAGTAATCGTTCTCCAGTTTCTTGCTTAGCATTTCCTGGTATTCACCGGATACTTCAGCTTTGGCTTCTTCGAACGTCTTTATTCTTGCTGGTTGTCTTTCATTAAGTTTAAAGATTGAATATCCGCCTGAGAATACAACAGGCTCTGTGTATGAACCAACATTAGAAATTTTATTTGCTTCTTTGTAAAAGTCAGAGTAGTCAGCAGACTGCAAATCATAGTATCCATTATCTTTTTTCTTTGCTGATCTCTCTGTGTAAAGTGCAGCAAGCGAGTCGAACGATGCACCTTCATTTAGCATACCATAATAACTTTGTATGAGTGAATCTTTAGTTGAGTATATTTCACTGAAGCTTATTCTATCAGGCCAGGAATATTTTTCTTTGTTTGAATCCCAGTAATTATAAACATCAGCACTGTCTATCTTTACTTTATTCCAAACTTCTTCTTCCAGAATTTTGAAAATGAATATACCATCTCTGTAATCGCTCATTAGCTGTGCAAACTCAGGTTCAGTTTTATCAAGATTCATTGCCTCTTCTTCAAGCAGCATATCTTCAGCAAGTATGTTAATTGCATTTGTTACTTCAGCAGGATCATCCATAGCCTTTGCTGTTATTTTTGTGTTGCGGTTAGCTGATTCAAGGAAAGACCCTATTGTAACAGGCTTCTTTGCGTATGAGAATAAAACGTTTCCTGACAGCTCATCATATTTTGGGTGAACCATTCCAAATCTTAAAGAATCACTATTTTCAACAAACGTATTAAGAACATCTTCATCAATTTTAAAGTCATATTTCTTTTTAAGGGAATCAATTAAAACTTCCCGCTCATGTGGATACCTCTGTTTATTAAACATATTCTTCAAATTCTCATATTCGGTTTCATAAGGCTGTGTATCCATTTTATCAGTCAGCTTGATTATATGATACCCAAAATTAGTTTGTATGAGTTCCGATATTTGACCAACCTCCATTTTAAATGCAGCTTCATCAAATTCTTTAACCATCATTCTTCGCTCGAAGTATCCAAGATCTCCGCCTTTTTCTTTCGAACCCGGATCATCGCTATATTTAGTGACAAACGAGGAGTCGAATGATGCACCTGCTTTTAACTCAGCTAAAATAGATTCCGCTTTGGCTTTTGCGGCTGCAGTGTCGATAACTCCTTCCTCATTTTGGTAGCCAATAAGTATGTGGCTTGCTTGTATTTTTGGAAAGCGATGCTGCCTTTCTGTAACTTTGATCAAATGGTATCCGAATCTGGTTTTTACAACATCTGGATAAATCTCGCCAGCTTTGAGAGTATACATTGGATCTTCAAACTCGTAAGGAAGCAATCCAGCAGTTATATAATAAATGTCACCGCCGTTAACTCCCGAGAATTTATCATCAGAATATTTAATGGCCATATTCTCAAAGGACTGACCATTCTTAATGCTATCTAATATTGCCTGAGCTTTTATCCTCGCTCCTTCATCACCAAGAGTGTCCGGTCTTATCATTATGTGACTAACTCTGAACTCTTCTTTTCTTCTTTCATAAAGCTGCTTAATCCCGGGCTCGTTTACTTTCTTTTCAATTAAGTAAGAAACACCAACCTGACGCTGGTAATCTTTTAGCTCATTCATTAAATCAGTATCCTGATCATAACCTCTAACCTGAGCATCACGTAATTTCATTCTAAATTTAACATACAGATCCAGAAAGTTTTTATAATCTGACATATCCTGCTTCATTGCATTTTCCCAACCACCAACATTCTTCGCATAAGCATGTTCAAACTCATCAAGGGTTATTTCATAACTGCCGAACTCAGCCACAACCTGGGCAGAAACGTTTATAAATAAAACCACCTGGACAAAAAGAATTAAAAGAAATGTTTGTATAAAACGATTTAAACGCATATTACCTGTACTCCTATAAATTTCTAAAAAATGAGAGGGGAATTTTAGCTAATGCGTATCTGAAAATCAAGGGAAATTGGACCTGACCCGGAAAGATTATTCACCGGATCAGGCATAAAAATTTATTTGAGGAGCGAAATTTTGATTGTTTGCTGATAATTGTTTGCTATCATTCTGACAAGGTAAACTCCGCTTGCCAGATTGCTTCCATTCAACTCAATTTCTTCAACTCCAGGATTTACTTCTTCATCCAGGATAACTGCAATTTCGCTTCCAAGAATATCGTGTAAGTAAATTTTTACGTTTGATTTTTCAGGGACACCAAAACGAATTTTTGTCGATGGATTAAAAGGATTCGGATAATTCTGAAGCAAATAAAAATTCTCAGGTAGCTGATTTGTATTATTTACACTTGTTACAAGAGTTTGAAGTGCAGAATAGGTGTTGATGATTCCCCAACCATAAAGATTGTCAGGATTGTTGCTTTGTGAAGCTGTGTTCTTCATCACTGCCGCTAATTGCATAGGTGTCAAGTTTGGATCCACCTGCAATAATAGTGCAGCAGCTCCGGCTATTAGTGGACAACTATAGGAAGTACCACTACCATTACCATAGCAAGTGTTATTCCAGTTACAAGCGTGATAATCATTTGAGCCCATAGCCATTAGGTCAGGCTTTATTCTTCCGTCTACTGTTGGACCAACACTGCTGAAACTGGACCTTGAACCATTACTCGTAACGGAACCTGCAGCAATTACACTATCGCCATCGGCGGGTGCACCGAGTGTGTTATGATTAGGATCATACCCATTATTACTCGCAGCGTTAACAACAAATATTCCAATGCTTACTGCGTAATCAGCTCCATTAGTAATCTTTGCTGTGTTGCCATCCATATCCACCCAGGTGTAACTTTGATATGGTGGGTCATAATCAAGATAGCTTAGTGATGTTGAAGTTACATCAACACCAATACTATCAGCCCATTCAAGTGCAGCTATCCAGTTATCTTCTTCAATGGGAGTTTCACTATCGGTATTTTCTGTTTTTGCGAGAATAAAATCAGCCCCGAATGCTGGCCCAACTAACTGTCCTTCATAGAAACCACCGATCAAAGACAAAGTTGCTGTTCCGTGAGAACCTTCTCCCATATCACTACCATCTTCCACATCAGGATCACCATTTACGAAATCCCAGGTTGCTATCACATTCATAGAGTCAAAAACCTGATGAGTAGTCCAGCGATCGAAACCTGCATCCATCATACAGATTGTCACTCCTGCGCCAGTGTAACCGAGATCGTGAACCTGAGGTACTGTAATTTGGTTTAGTTGTGTATAAGATTCTCCGTAATTGAAACTATGTGTTTCCTGAGGCTTTGAGAATTTTTGATTTGATTCTTCAGAATTCTCAATCTGAGTTTCTTCTTCAAAATTATCTTTTTTGAATCTGTAAACTATGTCGAGCTGTTTAACAAATGGAAGATTTGCGATTTGTAAAAGCTCAGCTTTTGTAGCCCAGCCACTAATTCCATTAAACCACTTTGTTTTTTGCTTTAATTGAAAACCAAGAGATTGAATTTGCCTAATATAATTCTGATTCACTGGCAAATCAGTAGTTGATATGAGTTTATCCTCACTTAAAACTTTTGCTCGTCTCTTTAACGATTTCTCACTCACAACTATGGATGGTTTCTGAAAATAGTTTTGAGTTTCATTTCCTTTATCGGTGAAGAAAATCCAAACCAGCACTTTTTCATTTTGATTTACACTACTCACGATAGCATCAAGCGGAGTAGTGAACTTCTCAACTTGTGATTGGGCGAACATCATTCCTGTAAACAGAATAATGCTGATACTCAATAAACGCATTTTTTATCCTTTATTTTGTTATAAAAAAATCTTACTTAACGGGGGTTCCATTTTTAACAGAATTATCTACTATGAGAACTTGCATACCCCCTGACTCTTTTTCAACGGCTAAAATCATACCACGGGATTCTTCACCCATTAGCTTGGCCGGCTGAAGATTTGCAACCACGACAACTTTTTTACCTATCAAATCTTCCGGATTATAATGCTCTGCTATTCCTGCAACAAGTTGTCTTTCGCCATCATCGAGCATTACTCTGAGCTTCATGAGTTTTTTACTTTTAACAACTTTCTCAGCGCTCAATATTTCAGCAACTTTTAACTTCGTCTTCATAAAATCATCATATGATATTAACTCATCTAGTTTTTTTTCACGCTCTGTCTCAGGGCTGTCGAGCTTTGATATTTGTTCTTCTATCAATTCATCCTCGATTTTAGGGAATAATATTTCTGCATTGTTTATTTGATGTCCTTCTTTCAAAAAGGATTTACCGCTTTCTCCCCACTCCACAGGTTTTGCATTCAGCATTTTGAATAACTTTTCAGAAGAAAATGGCAATACTGGATAAAACAGTTCCGCCAGGGTATAAATAGCCTGCAAGCAAATATTTAAAGTTGTTCCGCATTTTTCTTTATTAGATTTGACAGTTACCCAGGGCTCAGAATCATTAAAATATTTATTACCATCGCGTGCAAGATTCATAATTTCATTAACGCCATCGCGTATTTTGAATCTTTCAAAAAGTTCTGCTACACGATTAGGATATCCTCCAATTTCATTGAGCATATCTTCATCAATCTTCTCAAGTTTGCCTTGAGCCGGAACTTTCCCATCAAAATGTTTGTGCAGAAATGTGAAAGTGCGATTAATAAAATTTCCAAGAATATCAGCAAGCTCGCTGTTATTTCTAAGCTGGAATTCTTTCCAGTAAAAATCTGTGTCACGACTTTCGGGCAGGTTTGCAGCAAGGGTGTAGCGTAATAAATCCGCTGGAAAAAGATTTAAGAATTCATCGACATCAATTCCCCATCCACGGCTCTTGGAAAATTTCTTTCCTTCAAAATTCAGGAACTCATTTGCCGGAACATTTTGAGGAAGACAATATTTTTCTTTATTCCCTTCATTCCACGCCATCAGAATTGCTGGGAAAATAATGGTATGAAAGACAACATTATCTTTGCCAATGAAAGCAATGTATTTCGTGTTTACATCCTGCCAGTATTTTTTCCAGAGATCAGGTTGTTTTTTAATCTGAGAATATTCTTTCGTTGATGAGATATATCCCAACACTGCTTCGAACCAAACATAAATTACTTTTCCAGCTGCACCATCTACAGGAACTTTAATTCCCCAATCAAGATCTCGTGTAATTGCCCGTTCCTTCAATCCATCCTTAAACCAACCACGGCAATATTGAAGGACATTATCTTTCCAACCATATTTCGCATTCATCTCATCAACATACTTTTCTAGTGCCGGCTGATAATTACCAAGCGGAAAAAAGTAGTGAGTCGTTTCTTTTAGTGTAGGTGTTCCACCGGAGACTTTACTTTTAGGATTTTTCAATTCTGACGGATCGTAAAGTGAGCCGCAGTTTTCACACTCATCACTTCTTGCTTGTTCATTTCCACATTTAGGGCAAGTTCCTTCAACATATCTATCAGGTAAAAACATTTTTGCTTTTTCATCATAAAACTGGTTTGATTTCTTTTCGATAAAAAGTCCACGATTAAAAAACTCAAGGAAAAAATTCTTTTGCTGTTTCGTGATGAATTGGCAAGACTTGTTCGCGAGTAATTATCAAAACTCATCCCAAATTTTTCGAATGCTTTTTTGTTCGCTTCATGAAATCTATCAATAATTACCTGGGGGGGAACTTTTTCTTTATCAGCAGTAATTGTTATCGGAACGCCGTGCTCATCAGAACCACTAATGTATAATACATCATCTCCGTTCAATCTTTTATAACGAACGTAAATATCTGCTGGTAAATATGCCCCGCTAAGGTGACCAAGGTGTATCGGTCCATTAGCGTACGGAAGCGCGGAAGTGACTAATACTTTTTCTTTGCTCAAAAGTTTACTTATTAATGATTGTCAAAATATTGGCTGGAAATATAAAGATTTTGTAATGAAATTGATTTAATAAACTATTGCTTTTCTCTAATAGTTTACTGAAAATCGTTAACTTTGTAGCATCAAATTAAAAAAATAAAAATTTTTCAAAACACCTAGAGATCAGGAAAAAGGGTAGTAAAATGAAGGATCATTCCAAATTAGACTTTAACACAAAATGCGTTCATTCAGGAATTGATGAATACGAATACGGTTCAGTAGTTCCTCCGATTTATCAAACATCAACTTTCAAATTCAAATCTGCTCAACACGGTGCTTCATTATTTGCCGGAGAAGAAAAGGGTTACATCTATACACGAATGCTCAATCCAACAATCGAAGCAATGGAAAATGCAATTGCAGAACTTGAAGGTGGACACAAAGCTCTCGGCTGCGGAAGCGGCATGGCTGCCGTGCATACAATATTTGCAGCACTTTTATCAGCAGGAGATCACGTCGTTTGTTCTGCTGCAGTTTATGGACCAACAACTACTTTGCTAAATACAATAATGAAAAAGTTTGGAGTTGAAACTACATTCGTTGATACAGCCGTGATTGAAAATGTTAAAAATGCAATTAAACCAAATACAAAAGTTGTTTATGTAGAAACACCTGGTAATCCGACACTTTGTATTTCAGACATAGAAGAGATTTCCAAATTAGCACACAAGCACGGTGCTAAAGTTGTTGTTGATAATACATTTATGAGTCCGGCACTTCAAAATCCAATTGCACTTGGTGCTGATGTTATTATGCACAGCCTGACAAAGTTTCTTAATGGTCACGCTGATGTTGTGGGTGGAATCATAGTTGTAAAAGATGAAGAAACCTACAAACATTTCAGAAAAACACTCAACCAGCTCGGCGGAGTAATTGATCCATTCAATTCATTTCTTGTACATCGTGGATTAAAGACACTTGGATTGCGAATGCAAAGACATTGTGAAAGTGCTCAGAAAATTGCTGAATGGCTCGAGCAGCATCCGCTTGTTAAAAATATCCGTTACCCTGGATTGAAAAGTCATCCTCATTATGAAGTTGGATTGAAACAGCATAAAGGTCACGGTGGAATGATCACTTTTGAAGTTGACGGTGGAATTGAAGCAGGAAAAGTACTTATGAATTCAGTTAAGTTGCATCAGCTTGCAGTAAGTCTTGGCGGAGTTGAATCTCTGATTCAGCATCCCGCAAGTATGACTCATTTCTCTATGGGAAAAGAAGCAAGATTAGCAGGAGGAATTTCTGATGGACTAGTAAGACTTTCGGTTGGAATTGAAAGTGTTAATGACCTAATTGCCGATCTTGAACAGGCTCTTGAAAAAGTTAAAGAAGCCAATCTCGTAGAAGAAGCTGTTTAATTATCTATCTTGATCTTATCAATTTAAGGGAGCCTGGCTCCCTTTTTCATTTATCCAAATTTCTACGGCATAGTTTCTGATTACCTACAATAGATAATAACTAGGTAATAGCTATGAAAACTCTTCTTACAATCTTGATAATTATATTCTTACTTAGCATTGGCACATTTGCACAAAGAGAGATTAGAACCGGAGGACGAGGACAAGAATCAGGGAGTATAGAAAGAATTAAGAGAAACCATGACAATAACATAATAATTAATACACACCCGGGAACAATTGAACGCCCACCAAAACAAACTATCGAATATCATCCAGAAAGACAGCCGCCCAAAGGCCCTGGGGTCCCAATTGAAGGTGATGATTGGAATTTCTGTCCAGAAAATAATCCATCTGAAACCATTTTAGTAGACAATCTTTATAAACCGAGCTGCTTAGAACTCGCACTTCAGATTATGGAAAATGAAAATTTTGGTGGCGCTATACAATTTCTCAATTCAGCAATTGAAGATGAACCATTAAATGCAGAATTATATTTTTTAAGAGGCAAGGCCTATTTGGAAATAGGTGATTATATACTCGCAAAAAGAGATTTTTCAACTGTAAATGTATTAGATCCTTTATTCCCAGATGCATATTACTTCCGTGGATTGTGCAACCTTTACCTTGGTGATAAGAAATTAGCTATTGAGGATTTCAAAATTGCAGCATCACTTGGTGATACTGTAGCCGAAAGCTTTTTATTGAAATATTCCAACTAGAAACTATTTCTTCGCTAATCACCGAGATTTTTCCACTACTCGCCGATTTTTTCTTTCTTACATTTATTATTTTGCATACGTTTTGGTTGAGATTTAATTAAAGGAGCAAAAAATGTCAGAAAATAAAAATAGTATAGATAAAAGGGTTTTACTGGGAGGGATATTAATTGTCCTCGGCGGATTATTTCTATTGAATACAATGAATGTTCTTGACTTCAGGTTTACTAATGTTGTCTTTTCCTGGCCGTTTATTATGCTTGTTATAGGTCTGTTTGTCCTCGTAAATACTGAAAAGAAATTTCTTGGTGGTGTGCTGTGTGGAGTTGGTGCATTGTTTTTAATTCCAAGAATTTTCCCACAGGTTGATTATGATGGTGGAATAATAATCCCAATCTTTTTTATTGTTCTCGGTATTTATATTATCCTTAAAAAAAGGAAATTGGATTCCGGTTCAGAGCTTACATCAGACACATCCAAAATGAACAGGGATAAAATTGACGATGTTTCTATCTTCGGAGGAGGGACAAAGATTATTTCATCCAGCAATTTCCAGGGAGGAAACATCACCGCAATCTTCGGAGGATCAGAAATAAATCTTATTAACTGCCAGCTTGCTGAGGGTAATAATGTTCTTGACGTACTCTGCGTTTTTGGTGGAACTACCATCATCCTTCCAAAGGAGTGGGATGTTGTTATAAATGTAACTTCAATTCTTGGCGGATTTTCAAATAAGGCTATCAGAAATCCAAGTGTTGTTATAGATCAATCGAGGACTCTGCATATTAAAGGATTGGCTATGTTTGGCGGCGGTGAAGTAAAGACATATCTGTAAGCGTTCTGCCAGATGCAAGACAATCCCATATTAAGGAATTTCAGGAACATAATAATTCTCCTGCTATATTCTGTTTCATTCGCTGTTATAAGTTTCCTTATTTTATTTTTCGGACTTGAACTCGCTTTAAATGCTTCCGTTGTTGAGAGCATCGTTTCTTCGATATTATTATGCGGACTTACAATCATCTGGCACTACCCTGCTAAATATATCTCCATAGAACAATACCATCTGCTGAAAGTTTTTTCCAGTCATCTAATTAGTGCAGTTATTTCTTCGGGATTGTGGATTTTATTTATTTACATTGTGATGGTTACAATTATGGGATTTGATGAGAAGTATCAAAACTATTTTTATCATACAATTCTCTGGCGGTTTCTTGTCGGATTTCTGCTTTATGCAATCGTGGTTTCATTTCTATTACCTGGTCTCATACTATTCAGAGTTGCAGGAAAGATCATTAAAGGAATCAGAATTAAAAAATCTGGTTACACAGGCAGAACTAAGATCACTTAAGTTTCAGATCAATCCTCATTTCATTTTTAACAGTTTAAACTCAATGAGCGCTTTAACTGAGATCGATCCTAAAAAAGCAAAAGAGATGATAATTAAGCTGGCAGATTTTCTTCGTTACATTCTTGCAACAAATGAAAGAGAAAAAAACAAGCTTAGCGAAGAGTTGAAGAATATCCGACTCTATCTTGATATTGAAAAGATACGATTTGAAGAAAAGTTTGATTACTCGCGAAGAAATAAATGAGGATTGCAACAAAGCTGAAATTCCAAATATGATTCTGCAGCCTTTGTTTGAAAATGTGATAAAGCATGCTGTTTATGAAACTTTTGATAAAGTGCTTTTAACTTTGAGGTGCAGTTTTGACGAAGGATATCTGAAGATTCACCTTCAGAATAATTTTGATGAATCCTCTAAGCCACGAAAAGGTGCGGGCGTAGGATTGAAGAATATTTCCGACAGATTGAATTTGATTTACCGCCGAAACGACCTTATGGAAGTGAAAAAAGAAAAGGGTATTTTTAGTGTGACGTTATTTATACCCTGTGAAGATCAACCTAAAAACGAAATAATAAATACAAATGCCAAAAAGTAAAATAACTGCCATAATAATAGACGACGAAAAGTTAGCCAGAGAAATAACCAAAGGCTATCTGAAAAATCATCCCGAAGTTGAAATTGTTGCTGAATGTTCAAATGGATTCGATGCAATTAAAAAGATAAATGAACTCAAGCCTGATATTATTTTCCTCGATATCCAGATGCCGAAGATAAGCGGATTTGAAATGCTGGAACTGCTGGAGGAACCTCCGGTAATTATTTTCACAACAGCATTCGATCATTATGCTATCAAAGCATTCGAAGTTAATGCTGCCGATTATTTACTGAAACCATTTTCAGAAGAGCGATTCAATGATGCGTTGAAAAAATCTTTCAATTTTCTTGCAGGATAAATTTGAGCACGATGCTGTTATAAAAAACATCATTGATTATAAAGATGAAAAGATTGAATACCTTGAACGAGTTGTAATTAAAGAAGGCTCAAAGATTTCAATCATTCCAATTGAAACAATCAAATGGATTGAAGCACAGGATGATTACGTGATGATAAATTGTGACCAGGGTAGATTCCTCAAACAAAAAACAATGAAATACTTCGAGAACCACTTAAACGAAAATAATTTCATCAGAATCCATCGCTCGTACATAATAAATGTTGACTTCATTCAGCATCTCGAGCAAACAGGAAAAGAATCATACCAAATTATATTAAAGAACAGCAAGCAGCTTCCGGTTAGTAAAACCGGACTTTCTAAGCTTCGAAATACTCTCTAATTCTTCCAATAACTCTTATTACTAATTGAACTTCTCTTGCAGGTTAAATATATTTGAACTGACCATTCACGAGGAATAAAATGATTTTAGATAAAGACCTTCTCTCAATTCAGGAAGCTCGCAACTTAGCTGCAAAAGCAAAAGAAGCGCAGCTTGAATACAAGCATTTCTCACAACAGCAGGTTGATAAAATTGTAAAAGCAATGGCTGAAGCTGGCTATCAAGCTTCAGAGAAACTTGCGAAGATGGCTTGCGATGAAAGCGGATTTGGAGTTTATGGAGATAAAATCATCAAGAATCAATTCAGCACAAAGAATGTTCACGAGTCAATAAAGAATTTAAAGACGGTCGGTATAATTGCTGAAGAAGCAAACGGAAAAGTTTTAAAGATTGCGGAGCCAATGGGAGTTGTTTGTGCTTTGATTCCATCTACCAATCCAACTTCAACTGCAATGTTCAAAGTGTTGATTTCCCTAAAAAGCAGAAATGCAATTGTAGCCAGTCCTCATCCAAAAACCACATAAATGCACGTAGAAGCATTAAAAATTTTATCTGAGGCGGCAGAAAAAGCAGGTGCACCAAAAGGATTAATCCAATGTATGAGCGAATCGACAATTGAAAGCACGGATGCGCTGATGCGTGATAAAAATATTTCAGTGATTCTTGCGACAGGCAGCACTCAAATGGTGAAAGCAGCTTACAGCGCAGGTAAACCTGCTTATGGAGTTGGGCCTGGAAATGTTCCGGCATTTATCGAGAGAACTGCCAATTACCAAAAAGCAGTTGCTGATATTATTTACGGAACAACATTCGATAACGGAACTCTTTGTTCCTCTGAACAATCGATGATTGTTGATCTTCCTCTAAAAGAAAAAGTGATTGAAGAGGCTTTGTCACAGGGTTGTTATTTTGTTAATGCAGAAGAAAAAGAAAAACTGGCAAAAGCAATTCAAACAAACCTTAAAATAAATCCTGATATTGTTGGAAAACCTGCAACATTCATTGCAAAGTATGCTGGGTTTACTGTTCCGGAAAATACAAAAGTATTAATTGCTGAATGCAGTGATGTTGGAAAGAATGAACCGCTCTCAATCGAAAAACTTTCTCCGATATTATCTTTTTATGTCGTTGATGGCTGGCTAGAAGGCTGTCATCGTTGCATCGATCTTTTGCAGTTTGGAGGAATGGGTCATACTTTGGTAATTCACTCAAACGATGAACCTATAATAATGAAATTTGCTCTTGAGAAACCAGCATTCAGAATTCTTGTAAACACTGTTGCATCAATCGGAGCAATTGGGTATACAACGGCACTTGAACCTTCAATGACACTTGGACCGGGAACCTGGGGAGGTTCAATCATTTCAGATAATGTTAGTGCAAAACATCTTCTGAATATCAAAAGTCTTGCCTTTGAGACTAATCCTGTCAACAAAGGAAAAAGTGTAGATAAGTTTGAAACTCAGAAATACAAAGGTGGAAAAGACTGGTTCATAAAAGAGATTGAAGAGAGATTCCGTGAGCGTGCTGGTAATCCTCCCTTAAAAGATGTTTACACTTATTCCGAAAAAGAAAAATCAAACGAAGAGAAAACCTGACTCGCAAAACCTGTTACTTACGGAAGCGGAATAACTGAAGACGAAATCAAAAAAATAATTAGAGAGTTTGATAAAGAAAGATGACATCTTTTTGAAAAGATGTCATCTTTATCTCTCTAACTGTGCGTGAACTGGGGAAAAAAATGCGAAAACTTCAGAACCACAGCTTCTGCAATTAAATAAGCCGCACCTTTATGTGTAAGCAAATCTGTATTAACAGTCATATGATAAAGCAAAGGGTCATCCGCATCAACGTGGAAATGTGATTTAAGATATTTTTTACGATTCTCGTCTTCTTTCTTAATATAATTCAATGCTTCTTTCTCTGTCATTTCCATTAACGATTTGATATGCTCAACTCTTTTTTCTAACGATGCAATTAATCTTAAGTGAAATGTATTTTTCAATTTTGATGTGATGACATTTGCTCCTCTACCGACAATCACGACATTTCCCATTCTGGCAAGCTGCAGAATTGTATCAGTAGTTTTATGTACAAGTGTCCATTCTGATGGTTTTAAACCAAGAAGCTCATTTACAACAGCATTAAGATGTTTGTATTTTCCTTCTTGCATAAATGCCGAAATCTGCTTTGGCAGGTGGTGGTCTTCAAGAACCTTTTCAATCAGATTACGATCAAAGTATGCCCATTTCACTCCTTCCGGTTCTGAATATTCATCCATTATCTGGATAAGCTTTTCACAAACAGGTTTGGAACCTGCACCAGTCTGACGGGAAATTGTTATACAGGGATAGACTTCTCTTTTAGTAAAGGATTTTTCGTCTTTTTCGGTGTGAGATTCTATGTATCTTTTGCTTTTTTCGTATGCCCCGATAGCCATTTTATTTTCTCCTTTCGAGCCTCCCAAGGGATCCTATAAATCTCCCCTAAGGGGAGACTTAAGAATAATTTTATAGGAATTAGAGAACAAATAAGTCATTGATTAATATTGAATCATAATTACGACTTATAATTTAATTTTAAAATGATAAAAACCAACTACCAGGGGAAAAAAGATAATCTAATTTTCAAACGGATTGTATAGAACCCCTACAGGGTTCCAAAATTCGTGTTTTTTTGATACTATCAAATATTTAGTCCCTACGGAGCTGATTAGAATTCCGTAGGAATTCCATATTTTAGAAAAGATCCAGAGAAAAAATAGAACGACCGTAGGTGTTCAAGAGGGGTTATGCAGAACAATTGGATCAGTCAATCCTAAAAAATTAAGTAAACAATTAAAAGTTCTGAAAAGTATCAGTCTATTTCAACTGATTCTTTTTGCGAGAGGTCAAACCAATGTTTAACTCTTTCCTTTTCCAATCCATCAGAAGAAACGTGATAGAATTCGTTTTTATGAATATCGTATGTATAATCCTTTTGCCAATCGCCAATATTTTCTACAATTTCTTTTATTGCTTTGATTATAAGATAGAGTTCATCGTTTGTCATAGTTGGATGAATTGACATTCTCACCCAGCCGGGTTTTTCTGAAAGATCACCCTGGTCAATTTTATCTGTAATTCTTTTTGAACGCTGAGGATCGACGTGAAGAAGATAATGTCCATAAGTACCAGCACAAGAACATCCGCCTCTTGTCTGAACTCCATATCGGTCATTTAAAAGTTTTACTATAAGATTATAATGAATGTCATCCACATAAAAAGATATTGCCCCTAGCCGGTTTTTAATATGAGGCGCAAGAATATGCAGACCGGGAATCTTGCTCATTTCTTTGAACGCAATGTTAACTAATTCCTCTTCCCTTTCCCTTAGTTTTTCAACTTGCATTTCTTCTTTAAGCTTAATGCAAAGTGCAGCTTTAATTGCTTGCAAGAAAGCAGGTGTACCGCCATCTTCACGAGCTTCTATGCTTGATACGAATTTATGCTGACCCCACGGATTTGTCCAATCAACTGTTCCGCCTCCAGGCTGATCGGGTACTTTGTTTTTGTAAAGCTGTGAATCAAAAATTAAAACGCCGGAAGAACCGGGGCCGCCGAGGAATTTATGTGGTGAAAAATAAATTGCATCCAGCTTTTCTTCTAGGTCAGAAGGATGCATATCAATTTTTACGTACGGAGCTGCACACGCAAAATCAACAAAACAATATCCGCCGTGCCTGTGCACAAGTTTCGCTAGCTTGTGATATGGAGGTTCAATGCCGGTAACATTTGAGCAAGCACTGAATGCACCAATTCGAAGTACCCGGTTTTTATACTTTACAAGTTTTCTTTCGAGATCATCAAAATCAACTAAACCATCTTCCGTTGGTGCTATGACAATAACATCTGCGATCGTTTCCAGCCAGGTTGTATGATTTGAATGATGTTCCATATGCGTAACAAAAACCACAGGACGAAGTTCTTCAGGAAGTTTAAGATAATCTTTTAGTTGTTCAGGAATTTTTAATCCAAGCAATCTTTGGAATTTGCAGACAAGTCCCGTCATCCCGGAACCGGCTGTTATTATAACATCATCTTTTCCGGCGTTGCAATGCTTTTTAATTATTTCGTGAGCCACGTGGTAAGCATGAGTCATTGAAGTGCCGGTTTCACTTGCTTCCGAGTGAGTGTTGCCAACAAGCGGTCCGAACACTTTGCTTATTTTATCCTCGATTGGTTTGTACAAACGTCCGCTTGCTATCCAATCAGCATAAACAATTCTCTTTTCTCCATAAGGTGAAATGAAGGTTGTGTGATAGCCAACTATATTCTCTCTGAATGGAGCGAAGTATTCTTCAAGGTTTTTCATTGCCTGTTATTCAATTTTTTCTTCATTTAGTATGTGAATATAATCAAATGAGAAAAGTAAAACATCCTGATTTGAAGGAACTAAAAAAGTAAGTTGCTCGATTTTTTTCCTTAGAGTTTGATTTTCGGTATTTTTGAACTGAATACAATACAATATTATTTATGAAATACTTAATCGGTGTAGACGGCGGCGGAACAAAGACAGATAGTGCTATTGCAGATTTGTCAGGAAAGATAATTCATCACACAACGGGGAAGCCCTCGAATTTCCTGGTTGTAGGAATTGAAGAAGCAGTTGAGAATATATTCGCGTTAATAGAAGAGAATCTGTTCAAGCTTGAGGGTGATTTCGCAGATGTGAAACAGATTGTAATTGGCGTAGCCGGTGCCGGAAGAAAAGAAGATGCACAATTACTAGAAAAGAGTTTTAAAGATTACTCTGAAGAACAAGGTGTTCACTTCAAAGGAGTTAAAGTTGTAAGTGATGCACATATTGCTCTTGAAGGTGCTTTCCCTGATTCTGCCGGATGCATCTTAATTGCTGGCACAGGTTCAATTCTTTTCGGCAAAGATGAAAAAGGAGTTATTCATCGTGTCGGTGGTTTCGGAAGATTGATAGGCGATGAAGGAAGCGGTTACTCAATCGGAAGAAAAGCATTGAATGCAGTTTCAAAAGCATCAGATGGAAGAGGAGAAGAAACTCTAATCTCGGAATTGCTTAACGCTAAAATGAATTCTGGTTCATCAACCTCAATCATCAATAAAGTTTACAAAGAAAAGCTTGACGTTGCATCAGTCGCAAAAATAGTAATTGAAGCCGCTGAAGAAGGCGATCCGATAGCAGAAGATATTCTTGATGAAGAAGCAGATGAATTAGTTCTTCACATTAAATCGCTGATTTATAAAATACAGACAGATGATCTAAACGTTGCTCTTTCAGGCAGCTTGATTGACAACAAAAATTTCTACTCGGACTTACTTAAACAAAAAATCAAATCAACATTACCAAAGATTAAAGTAGTCAAACCTGCCTTTCCTCCAGTCAGTGGAGCAATCCACTTTGCTAAAAGATTAGCGTCCACCTGAGGCGGATAAAGATGAAAAGTAAAAAAACTGAAGAGAGAAATCCCTGGTTGTGGGTTCCAACACTTTATTTTACACAAGGTATTCCTTATGTGATGGTAATGTCTGTTTCTGTGATGATGTACAAAAATCTTGGAGTATCTAATACTGATATTGCTTTCTTTACAAGTTTGCTGTACTTCCCGTGGTTTTTAAAGTTTGCATGGGGACCATTCATCGATATGTTTAAAACTAAAAGATTCTGGACTATTACTATGCAACTGTTTGTTGTAATAGCATTGTTCGGAATCGCATTTAGCTTAACAACATCTGTTTACTGGAATCTTACATTAATAGTTTTTGCTTTAATGGCGTTTGCTTCTGCCACTCATGATATTGCCGCTGATGGATTTTATATGTTAAGTCTTGAACAACAGCAGCAAGCTGCTTTTGTAGGAGTCCGTTCAACTTTTTATCGTGTAGCAACTATCGTTGGCTCAGGAGGACTTGTTGTTATTGCAGGAACGTTAGCTTCAAATATGGGAGTTAAAGGAGCGTGGTCTGTTGTTTTTATGATAACAGGAATTTTGTTCGTTTTACTTTTTCTTTATCATAAATTCATTTTGCCTTTTCCAAAAGAAGATGAAGGCACGCTGAAAAATAAAAAGTTAAGCGGTACTCAAATTGGATTACTTGCAGGTGGTTTTATTCTTTTTGCAGGATTCGTTTACCTATCCTTTTTAGTTCTTGGTTTTATTCTAACCTTATTTAAAGTTGTTTCTCCCTGGAACACAATTGTTTCAACAATTCTGCTGGTTATAATTTTTATAATTCTCTTCAGAACATTTGTTGCAACGTTTGTAGACAAGTTCGAAAAATCAGAAAATAAAAATGAAGCACTACTGCCATTCATAGAATTCTTAAAAGCTTTTGTGATATTTATGCAGAAGAAAGATATCTGGAATATTCTTGGCTTTCTTCTCTTCTTCCGTTTTGCAGAAGCGCAGCTTGTTAAACTTGTTCAGCCGTTTTTACTTGATCCAAGAATTAAAGGAGGACTTGGTTTATCAACCTCTGAAGTTGGAATTGTTTATGGAACTATCGGAATAATCTCTTTAATGGCTGGCGGATTGATTGGCGGTTATGTTATATCCAAAAAGGGATTAAGATGGTGGCTCTGGCCAATGGTGATCATAATGCACACTCCTGATCTTGCATTTGTTTATCTCTCGCATTTTCAGCCAACAAATTTTGTTTTAATTAATATTGCTGTTGCGGCCGAACAGTTTGGTTATGGTTTTGGATTTACAGCTTATTTAATGTTTATGATTATGGTATCGCAAGGTGAACATAAAACTGCACACTATGCAATTTGTACGGGCATAATGGCTCTGGGAATGATGCTACCGGGAATGTATTCCGGTGCATTGCAGGAACAAATTGGTTATCCAGGATTCTTCCAGTGGGTTCTTATCTCCACTATTCCCGGATTTATTGTTGCCGGGCTAGTTAAAATTGATCCACTGTTCGGAAAGAAAAAACTAACTTCAGCATAATGCTATTTTTTAATAATAAAAGATTATTAATGATATTTTTAGGAGATAAATATTGAGCAATAGAAATAAATATTCTGAAGTATTCTTTAAAGAAGAACAAAGATTCCGGCAACTATGGCTGTGGGTTATTGTAATTCTGGCCTGCACAATTCCATGGGTTGGAATGATTTTGCAAGTAATGCTTGGTCACAAATTTGGAAATAATCCGGAACCGGATTGGCTTATAATTTTAATGTGGCTGGTTTTTGGAATTGGTTTTCCCATTTTTTTCTACTCTTTAAGATTAATCACTGAAGTCCAAAAAGATGGAATCTATTTGAGATTTTTTCCATTTCACCGAAAATTCAAAATCTACCGCTACGAAGAAATAGAAAGCTTTGCAGCGAGAGAGTATAAACCAATTCGTGAATACGGCGGTTGGGGTATTAGATATGTTATTGGGGGCATCGCCTATAACGTTTACGGGAACAAGGGTCTTCAGCTTGTACTTAAAAACAAGAAGAAAATATTAGTGGGCACACAAAAACCGGAAGAGTTTTACAAGGCAATTAACAAAGTAATTCCTCAGAAAGCTTTTTAGCAATCTTTTTTTTCATACGAAAACAATCACGACCAGTGATTGTTTACATAAAAGTTATTGATTGATTAAATTCAATATTTCTGATACTTCGCAAATCCTTCCGTAACCATCAAATCATTTATGTTTACAAACTTTCCCTTCTTCTCCTCAAGCCAGACTTCTGCAAGGTATCTGCCGTATTTTTCTCTTCTGTCTTTTATAGTTTCAATAGTAATTTCTTTCCCGTGAATTTTAGATTTTAAAAAGTCGCGTGATTTTATACCTTCAGGTTTGTCTTTTCCGGTTAGTTCCGGTGCATTTATTCTGTTCAGTCTTAACCTTTCATTGCGTATCCAGGTATTCAGACCAAGATCAATATCCACTGTGCATGTGTCGCCATCGTAAACAGAAGTTACGATTGCTTTGTAATGATATAGTGTGCGCTCCATTTTTTACCTTTATTTTTGTGTGTTGATAAATAATTTTCTATAAGCTTTCTGAAGTTACTTGAAAATATATTATTTGCAAATAAGAATACTGATATACCTAATTCTTTTCACAGGAATTCCGGTGACTGTTAATGCTCAGTTTATGTTTTCTGCTGGTGCAACTGTCGGTGGAGGATATTTAAAAAGTAATTCTCCCTCCGTTGGCGCTGTAACTACATCTTTTTTCATTGAGACCAACACAGTTCTTTTCTCTGAAGTCTTTCCAAGACTCAGCTTCATCTTCGCAAAGGATTTCAATGCAATTATCCCGAATGTTGAAAAACCATACTTCCCGTGGGTGCAGGGAATAACTTTCAAAGGAGTTACCACTCAATATTTTGACGGGAGATATTTTTTAGAAGAAGGTGTTGGCTTGCTCGCTTTGAATGACAGAACTTTCAGCGATACCGATAACTGGAATTACGGAGTTGTTCTTTCAATCAATGGAGGATTTGATTTGAGAGGATTTAATCTTGATGGATTTAAACTTGGTGCCGGTGCTGAATATGGAATTACATTCACCAACGCATTGCCGCAGTATTCTTCAATACATTTATTTATCGTTTACACATTTTAATAAAACTTATCACAAGACCGAACTCCTGTGTTCTTTAATGATGAAAAACCATAGCGCAGTTCTCCAGAACTGTGCATTTCTCAGGTCTGGAGAGCTGAATTACAGAATGCATTTAATCACTGCCTTTACCAGTTTGTAATTCGTCCGCAAGTCTTTCAAACTCGTACAAATTTTTTATTGCTTCCAGCATTCCGGCGGAATGAACTCCAACCGACCTGTTCACTTCGGGATCGTAAATAAAATCTCCCGGCAGACTCTGGATATTGCCATCAAATGCAACACCAACGACTTCAGCATTTTTGTTTATAATCGGGCTGCCGGAATTTCCTCCAACAGCATCGTTAGTAGTTACAAAATTAAATGGAGTAGAAAAATCAAATTCATCCGGAGCGTTCAGCCAGCGTTCATGCAATTCCCAGGGAAATTTTCCATCAAAAGAATAATAACGGTCAAGCAATCCATAAAATGTTGTTATTGGTGGCGCAATTGTTCCATTATAATCAAAACCTTTCACAATTCCATCAGAAATTCTCAAAGTAAATGTTGCATCCGGTGGAATTGAAGTTCCATAAACTTCAAACAAAGCTCTTCCTAATTTTTGATTTGAACTTTCTTCATTCGTCGAGAAGCTCCTCCATACGAATTGAAATCAGATCAGACTTCTGATCAGAATATTGAATAAACTCAATAAAAGGATCGCCGCTGTTTAATATTGCATCGGGTCCTTCTTTCACAATCTTTTTCATTTTTTCTGTTGAAGTTAAAATTGAGCGCGAAAGAATATCTTCAACTGCTTCATCTCCAGTTTTTCCATTCGTAAACTTATTCAGGAATTCATCATCACCGAATTTTTCATACAGAAGGTCAATTTTATTTTTTAAGAGCTCGTTGTTTTTATCGAAATCAAAATCCTCCGGCATAAGCGCATCAATTGTTTCGTTAAGCTCATCATCAGTGTAAGCATAACTGCTGTCTGTTTCAGAAAGTTTCAGATCTTCAGCGATCTGAATTAACTGAGTTGCAATTGAAAAATATTCCGGTGAATCGAAGTTGTTATATGAAAGTGCAGATTGTTGATTTGATAACTCCTTCATTTCACTCATAGCGTTTTCAATTTCAGTCCAGATGTTACCATACTTATTATTTAGCTCATCATTCGACTGAACTTTTTCTTTAAGGGTTTTTTCAAAAGCTCTTTTCTTTTGCATCAATACCGGATCCTGTAAACCTTGAAGCATTCCGCTATAAGCTTTCTTTGAGTTATAATAGTTGAGCAACTGATCGTTCATATAGTTGGACGCTTCAGGATCTTCCTTAATTATTCCTTCCAAAAATTCAATAAAACTTTCCACAAGTTGTATGGTTTGTGGATAAGTGTAATCTCTTGCATACTCAAGCTGTGCAACTGTGTTAAGCCTGGTTGTTGAACCGGGATTACCAGTAACGAAAACTAATTCACCAGGTTCAGCACCGTTTTCACTCCACTTAAAGTAGTGATCAACTTTTAAAGGATTTCCATCCTTATCATAAACACGGAAGAACGAACAATCCAGGTTATAACGAGGATAAGTGAAGTTATCATAATCGCCGCCGAAATACCCTGCCTGTGATTCAGGTGCAAATACAAGTCTCACATCGTTATATCTTTTATAAAAATAAAGTGAATACTTACCACCGAAATACAATGGAGTAACTTTCGCAAATGTTTCTTCATCATTTTGATATCTGCTCTCTATCTCCAATATTTTTTCTGCTTCAATCGCTAGTCGTTCACTATCAGATTCAGCATATTCAATTGCTTGATGAATTTCTTCAGTAACATCTTCAATACCTATACATTGCTCAACAAATAATCCGGGGACAGGCCTTTCATCGGTAATATCCCATGCAATAAATCCATCTTTATGAAAGTCTTCACCCTCGCTAATAATTTCCGTTACACTTTCTCTTGCACAATGATGATTCGTCATTATCAAACCATCTTCAGAAACAAACGAAGCTGAACAGTAATCAGCAAATTTTAATGTTGCCAGCTGAACATGCTCGTACCATTCTTTATCAGGAGTAAATCCGTACTCTTCCTTGAAATAATCGGTGGGAGGATATTCAAACGTCCACATCTTACCGGTATCGAATCTTCCGGCTTTAACGGTATCAAGATTTATACTTTCAGGAGTTTGGGAGAGAGAATGCTGCGAATAGATGATTAGAATAAAAAACGCAAATGTAAAGTTAAACCTTGAAAGAACTGAGCAGAATTTCATTATGATCCTTGATGCTGGATAGAAAAAACATTTAATATAGTATTAAAATTACGCAGAAACTTCGCTTTGGGGAAAGAATTAATTTTTACCAAAATTATAAAAATAATCGATATGACAGTTGGAGAAATGAAGGAGTCATTCCGTGCTTGCCCGTCCGCCTCTGGCGGAATACGGAATTCAAAATGAATGCTGGTCATTAGATTCCGGTTCTTCGCTTCGCTTGACCGGAATGACAGTGCCATAGCAATAAAAAAAACCGGATAGAATAATCCACCCGGTTCATAAAAGAACTTCTTCGCATAGTTTATAAATATTGCTTTCCCTAAATGTAAGACTCCGGAAAATAGAGAGGTTCTACTTCCCATTCATCTTCAATTGTTCCGATGCAGTGTGAACATTTGTGCACATTAAAAACAACCTTCTCTTCATTTGGTGCGGCACGGACAAAGTTCAAAACTGTTTTACAGCTTGAGCATTGCACGATGTGAGATGATGTTGTTTTTCTGCTGCAATCGGGACACAAATACCCCAACTCCCCTTGAGATTCTTCCGGATCTACCAGGAATATTGAGTTACATTTAGTGTTGTTGCATTTAGCGAAGTGCCACTTAACAGTATTTTTAGTTTCGATAACGCTCTCCACAAAATTTGTATGACGAATGTAATACGTTCAGAGTTAAAAGTCCACTATAAAATTTTTCTCCCCACATCTTTTCCTGCACACGGGAATAAACTTATTAGAATCTTCCAGAGAAAAAAATCCATATCTTTGTACTTGAAAAAAATATCCATCTCAAGCAAAAACGGAGAAAATATGAGTAAAATCGCGGGCTTTAAGGCTTACGACGTCCGGGGCAAAGTTCCTTCAGAAATGAATAATGATTTGGCATACAAAATTGGCAGAGCCTTTTCAAAATTTCTTGGTGCAAAAAAAATTGTTATTGGCTACGATATAAGAAAATCATCGGTTGAAATATCTGAGGCTTTGAAGAATGGATTGACCGACAGCGGTGTTGATGTAATTGATATCGGGCTTTGCGGAACTGAAATGATTTACTTTTCTACGCCTCATTTTGATGCTGATGGCGGAATAATGATAACTGCTAGTCACAATCCTCCTGAATACAACGGAATGAAATTCGTCGGAAAAGGTTCTGTTCCGGTTGGATATGATTCTGGTTTGAATGAAGTTGAAAAAATGATTGTGAATAATGATCTCGGTGATACGCTAAAACCAAAGGCTCAGTTACTAAAAAAAGATGTTATGAAAAGTTTCATCGAAAAGCTTTCAAAGTTTTACGATGCTAAAAAAATAAATCCACTAAAAGTTGTTGTGAATGCAGGTAATGGCTGTGCCGGACTTGCACTCGATGTACTTGAACGAAAGCTGCCAATTAAAATGATAAAAATATTCAACAATCCCGATGGCAATTTTCCAAATGGTGTTCCAAATCCAATGCTGGAAGAAAATAGGAAACCAACTATCGAAGCAATTAAAAAGAATAATGCAGATCTTGGAGTTGCCTGGGACGGCGATTATGACCGATGCTTCTTTTTTGATGAGAAAGGAAATTTTATTGAGGGATATTACATAGTTGGATTGCTGGCAAAATCAATCCTTAAAAAAGAATCCCGGTGGAAAAATAGTTCACGATCCTCGATTGGTATGGAATACAGTTGAAATAGTTGAGAAGTTTGGCGGTAAAGCAGTCGTTTCTAAAAGCGGGCACGCATTTATAAAGCAAAAGATGAGAGAAGTGAATTCAATTTATGGCGGTGAGATGTCTGCTCATCATTATTTCAGAGATAATGCTTACAGCGACAGCGGAATGATTCCGTTTCTTCTCACTCTTCAATTGATGTCTGAAGAAAAGAAAACACTTTCACAGTTGGTTAATGAAATGATTGCGGCATATCCCTGTTCGGGAGAGATAAATTCAACTATTGAAAATCCAGCAGGAAAAATAAAAGAAATAGAGAAGAAATATTCTGATGGAAAGATTGATTACCTTGACGGAGTTTCAATTGAATACCCAAGATGGCGATTTAATTTACGAATGAGCAACACAGAACCAATTTTGCGATTGAATGTTGAAAGCCGACGTGATGAAAAGCTAATGAAAGAGAAGACGGAAGAACTACTGAAGGTTATTCGAAGCTGAGTTGGCTGTAAGGTATACGGGTATAGTGGTATAAAGGTATAAGGGAATTAAAGCATTACCATATACCTCTATATCTTATTACCCGAAATCCTAAATCTCCACCTCAATAGTAAATGGCACTTTTAGCTTTTCCCATTCAAGCCGCACAACTGCTGTTTTATCAGAAGTCTTTGTAATTGTATATGCAAGCCATTCCTGCCAGCAGTTATTTTCTTTTTCTGGAATGACTTCAATCCGCAGCGCATCTTCAACATCGTTATATTCAAATGCACCCCATTGATCGGCAACTTTGTTAAAAATTATAGTCCAGTTTTTTTCCGTTGGAATTGCAAAGAAGCTGTAGCTGCCTGCTTTAAGTTTTTTTCCATTAACCTTTACATCAGCAGCGAAAGTAATTTTTGTTGCTTCGTTTGCACCTGCTCGCCAGACTGCATTATAAGGAACCAATCCACCCCAGATTGTTCTACCTTTCACACCGGGTCGGCTGTATTCAATGGTAATATTTGTGAAACCGACTGTTTGCTTAACAGTGGCTTTGGGACTTATTCTCACTTCTTCTTTTTTCTGCGAGTAACTTTCAATTGATAAAACTCCAATTACCAATAGAGCTAATAAAATTGTTTTTGCAGATACTAATTTCCCAAAATTTTGCATGCTATTTCCCGTTTTTTTGTTTTTTAATAGATAGAAAGATTTTAAATGTTTTTCATCGAATCAACCACTAAATCAATCTCGTGTCTCGTATTATAAAAATGTGGTGCAAATCTAATATAACCTTCACGTAATGAGCAAACTATTTTTTTTTGGCTGAGAATATCAAATATTTTTTGTGCATTTTCACTTTTGAAGCTTACTATTCCTGATAAATTCTTTTCAGGAAGTGAAAGCAAAGGTGAGTTATATCCATATCTTCGCAAGCTCATCAATAAAATATTTTGAGTTGTTCAATACTTGCTTTTCTATTTCATCAAAACCAAACTCCTTGAACAATTTCATTGATGAATTGAAAGCATAAATGCCGAGGTTGTTCAATGTTCCCGGCTGAAATCTTTCAGCGGTTTCTTTTGTTGTAAGATCAAAGTCCAGCAGATTCCAGGCATCTTTTACTGCAAGCCAGCCAATCGGTGCTGATTTCATTTTATCCTGTAATTCTTTTTTTACGTAAATAAAAGCCAATCCCTGTAAACCCAAAAGCCATTTCTGTGTGCCGCTGGCAAGAAAATCAATATTAAATTTTTCAACATCCAGTCTGATTGCACCCAAACCCTGAATTGCATCAACCGAAAAAATAATTCCCTTTTCTCTGCAGACTTTCCCAATTTTCTCAAGATCAATTCTGTAGCCGGATAGAAATTGCACATAGCTGATTGAAATTAATTTTGTTTTTGGATGAATGGCATTTATTATTTCTTCTGCAGTTACAATTCCATTCGTTGATTTTATGATATCAGCTTCAACACCTTTTTCTTTCAGCTGAAGGAAGGGATAAACATTTGCCGGAAACTCAACATCATTCAAAATTATTCTGTCCCCTGCTTTCCAATCAATTCCCTGTGCCAGCCAGATAATTCCGTTTGTAGTATTATCGAGGAAAGCAATTCTGTCACCGCTGCAATTAATCATTTCGCCAATCATCACTTTTGTTTCATCAGCAACTGACTTAAACGCCCAATAGTCATCAATCTTATCTTCACTTCTCTCTTTCAGAAAAGCTTCGATTCTTTCTTTAACTTTTATACTAACTGGTGCTGTTGAGGCATGGTTGAAATAAGTGATTCCATTTTTCAAATAAGGAAAATAACTTCTGGCTTTTTCAATTAATTCAGGATTCACAGGCAATTTGCTTTCTTTGATATTAGCAACAATAATAATTAGATTTTGATAGAAGATTTTACAATCATATATCGTAAAAAACCAACCAATTTCAAACAATAATGGGCAAAAAAATGGCATATCCTAAAGCTCAAAAACACAAAGAACTTTCTCCTGAAGATTTAAGATGGAAATGTGACCCGGAAATTTTAGAATTCGATTCAACTGAAGATTTAAAACCAATTGAAGGAATTCTCGGTCAGGAACGGGCATTAAAAGCGATCAGACTTGGTGTAGAAATGAGAGCACCGGGATATAATATTTTTATTTGCGGTATGTCGGGTTCGGGAAAAGCAACAACTGTCAAGCAGATGCTCGAGACTATCGGAGCTGACTGCCCGCCACTTTTTGACTATGCCTATGTAAATAATTTCAAAGATAATGACAGACCCACATTGCTGACATTTCCAAAAGGAAAAGCAAAAGTCTTCAGAAAAAATCTGATGCAAGCTATTGAAATACTGAAAAGAAAAATTCCCCAGGCACTTGAAAGCGAGGATTATCTTGAAAGAAAGAAAAAAATAGTTTCCGATTACACACAGCGAGAACAGGAATTGATGCAAGAGTTCGATGCTAAGATGAGAAAGGTAGGATTCTCTCTTGGGCAGGTTAAGATGGGAGATGTTGCCCGCCCCGACATACTGCCAATGATTAAAGACAAACCTGTGCCTGTCTTCCAGCTGAATGAACAAATTGAACAAGGAAATATAACGCAGGAAGAAGCCCAGGAGTTAGTTAAAAAATACAACAATCATCAGCAGGAGCTTCAAATATTATTTAAGAAGGGTTTGAAGACAAGCGAAGAGTTCCAGGATAAACTTCAGGCACTCGAAAGAGGAAGCATTGTAAATGTTGTTAAAGGAATAATTGATAATCTGCAGGAAAAATTTAATGAGCCTAAAGTTGTCGATTACCTTGAGCAGGTTGAAAAAAATATTCTGGAGAACATTCAGGTTTTCAAAGGTGCAAAACCTTTGGGAGAAGCAACAAATGAAGGATTTATTATTGATTACTTCAAAGAATACAATGTAAATATCATCCTTGATAATTCAGATACTAATGAATGTCCTATCATTATCGAAACATCTCCAACTTACTCAAATCTTTTTGGAGCGATCGAAAAAATCAACGATGGAAGAGGAAGTTTTTTTAGTGATTTCACAAACATTAAAGCCGGTTCGCTTTTAAGAGCCAACGGCGGTTACATTGTCTTGAATGTAATGCATTTGTTTGAGGAACCGGGCGTTTGGAAAACACTAAAGCGGGTTTTGACTTACAACAAGCTTGAGTTCCAGGATTCACCTACAATTTTTCAGCTATCAACATCAACCCTGAAACCAGAGCCAATTGATATTGAATTAAAGGTAATATTGGTTGGCAGCCAACATATTTATGCATTGCTTTCTGAGTTTGAATATGACTTCAAAAAAATGTTCAAAGTAAAAGCAGACTTTGATTACGAAATCAAAAGATCAGACAAAGTCTTAACTGAATACGCACGGGTAATAAAAAAATTAATCAAAGAAGAGAAGCTGAAGGAGTTTGACAAATCTGCAATCGCTTATCTTATGGAGATTGCAGCAATGTTCGCAGGACAAAAGAATAAGTTAACAACACGTTTTTCAAAAATTGCTGACCTGGCCCGTGAAGCAAATTTCTGGGCTGTGGATGATGGTTTCGATGTTGTAAATGCAGAGCATATCAAGAAAGCATATAAGAATGCCGTTAACCGGCATGGAATGCTGGAATCAAAAATTTCTGAGATGTACGAAGACGGCACTTTCCTGATGGATACAACCGGAGAACGAATTGGGCAGATAAACGGGCTTGCAGTTTATGAGGCAGATTTTTATTCTTTCGGAAGACCAACAAGAATAACAGCAACAGTCTCACTCGGCAGCGGCAATATTATAAATGTTGAACGCGAAGCAGGAATGAGCGGAAGACATTACAACAAGGGCGTTCTGATTATCTCAGGTTATTTCAAAGAAACTTTCGGACAGGATATTCCGCTTGCCTTTAATGTAAATCTTGTATTTGAACAATCGTATGGAACTGTTGATGGAGACAGTGCTTCGTGTGCTGAGATTTATGCTTTACTTTCTACACTTTCAGGATTGCCAATTAAACAAGGCATTGCCGTTACAGGCTCTTTAAATCAGAAGGGTGACGTTCAGCCAATTGGTGGTGTAAATGAAAAGATTAAAGGTTTCTTTGAGGTTTGTAAACAAGAAGGTTTAACCGGAAAACAAGGTGTAGTCATCCCTGTTCAAAACGTAAAAGAATTAATGTTAAGCGAGGAAGTGATTGAAGCAGTTAAGAACAAACAATTTCATATTTACCCGATATCAAGAATTGAAGAAGGAATTGAAATCTTAACAGGAGTGAAAGCTGGTAAAGAAGACTCCAAAAGGTTATGAGAAAAATTCTGTGTTTGATCTAGTCGAGCAAAAGCTAAAAGAGATGTATAAGAAATCCCGTGCAATCAAGAATGATAATTTCAGACCAACCCGTAAAAAGAGAAGGAAGTAAATATTTTGATCAGCGATTCACGTAAAACAAAAATACTCGCAACTCTTGGTCCACAAACATCTAGTGTGGAAATGATTAAGAAGTTAATTGCTGCTGGTGTAAATGCAGTTCGACTGAATATGTCTCACGGCAATTATGATTTTTATTCATCATTGTTTGAAAACATTCATACAGCAAGGACTGAATTAAATTCTTCTCTTGCAATTATTGCAGATCTTCAAGGTCCTAAAATCAGAATTGGTGAATTAAAAGAACCTGAGATTGAAATCTTTTCTGGAAACGAAATTGAAATAACTACTGAAGACATTACCGGGGATGATAAAATCATTTCGACCTCATATAAAAATTTACAAAGAGATGCTGAAGTCGGAGATTTAATTTTGATTAACGATGGCTTAATCAGATTAAAAATTATTCAGAAAAAAGGTACTTCTATCGTTTGTGAAATTGAAAACGGCGGAATTCTTTCACCACGAAAAGGAATGAACTTGCCGGGAATGAAACTATCGACTCCTTCACTCACAGAAAAAGACTTTGCAGATCTTGATTTCATAACAGATAAATCCGTTGATTACATTGCTCTTTCATTTGTAAGGAAGGCAGAAGATATTCTTCAATTAAAAGAATGGCTGGGCAAAAAAGGGAAATCTATACCAGTAATTGCAAAGATTGAGAAGAAAGAAGCTATCGATGCATTTGATTTTATTCTGAATTCAGCAGATGGAATAATGGTTGCTCGCGGTGATCTTGGTGTTGAACTCTCCCCTGCTAAAGTTCCCGTCATCCAAAAAGAAATAATCAAACTATGCAATGAAACCGGTAAGCTTGTTATCACGGCAACTCAAATGCTTGAGTCAATGATAAATTCTCCCATACCAACCCGAGCAGAAGCTGCTGATGTTGCAAACGCTGTATGGGATGGATCAGATGTGGTGATGCTCAGCGGTGAAACTTCAGTTGGTAAATATCCGATTGAAACCGTAAAAATGATGCACGAAATTATAATAAATGCCGAGCAGTATTTTATAATGAACGAAAATATTAAATTTCAGGTACCTGAAGCTCTTGAGGAAAATTTATTTGACTCGGTTCTTAAAGGAATCACTTCAGTCGCTGAGCAGATAAAAGCTACTGCGATTGTAGTTTTCACCTTCAAAGGAAGAGCTGCTCGCGGATTAGCAAAATTCCGACCTGCGGCAAAAATTATTGCTATTTCTGATAGCTTCGAGACTATGAATAATTTATGTCTTCGCTGGGGAGTAAATTCACTTTTCATTAATAAAATTGATAAACAGAATGCTGCAATCGAAGAAGCAAAAAATTTAATACTGAATGCAGGACTTGTTAATAAAGGCGACCTGGTTATATTTTTATCAAGAGCACCTTTCTCTGAAAAAGGCCGAAGCGATTTTCTTCATTTTGAAGTTTTATAATTGAAGATTAAATAGACAGGATGGATAAAGTTTTAGCAAAATGGTGGGAAACAACTAGCGGAGATAAAATTCTCTGCACACTTTGTCCAAGGTATTGTGAGATTGGTGAAGGACAGCCGGGCTTTTGTTATATCAGGCAAAATATTGACGGTAAACTTTATTCAATTGGCTATGGACGACCAACTGGTTTTGCAATTGATCCAATCGAAAAAAAACCACTCAATCATTTTCTCCCCGGCTCTACAATTTTAAGTTTTGGAACTGCAGGTTGCAACCTCGGATGCAAGTTTTGTCAGAATTGGTCGATGAGCAAAGCTAAATTGGATGATGATAATTCTCTCGACGTTTCACCCGAAGACGTTGTTGAACTTGCAAAAAGTTACCGCACACCATCAATAGCTTACACATATAACGATCCAACAATATTTGGAGAATATGTTATTGACATCTCCAAGATCGCGAGAGAAGAAGGAATTAAATCAGTGATGGTTACAGCAGGATATATTGATAAAAAAGCCCGAAAGGACGTTTACAAATATATTGATGCAGCAAATGTTGATCTGAAAGGATTCACAGAAAGATTTTACTGGAAAAATACTTACTCACATCTTGATGATGTGCTCGATACTCTTGTCTGGTTAAAAAACGAAACCGATGTCTGGATTGAATTGACAACTTTGTTAATTCCTGATGAGAATGATTCTTCAGAAGAAATTAAACAGGAGTGTGATTGGATATTAAAGAATCTTGGTGATAGTGTTCCTCTACACTTCACAGCTTTCCATCCTGATTTTAAGATGATGGATAAGGAAAAGACTCCTGAAAAAACTCTTACAAAGGCAAGAAAAATCGCGATTGACTCAGGAATAAAATATCTGTTACGTTGGAAACATTCACAATACGGAAGGACAAACTACTTACTGCCCGAACTGCAAAGAAAAATTGATTAAGAGAGATTGGCATTCGGTTATATCAAATAGTATTATAAACGGAAAATGCAAAAAGTGCGGTCAGGTAATTGACGGGGTTTTTAATTAATTCTCTTCATCGAACTCTTAAAAATAATTAATTTTCCATCAAATATTTTTAACTTTGCTTTAAACATCTTTCACTTTTCGAGTATTCTAAATGAGTTTATTAAATGGAAAAATAACTTTAATAACCGGTGCTTCATCAGGAATTGGTAAAGCTTGCGCTGAAGTTTTCGCAAAAGAAAAATCGAACTTAATCTTATCAGCCAGAAGGATAGACCGTCTAAAAACTCTCGCTTCAAAATTAGAAAAGCGAAATGGAATAAAAGTAAAATGTTTGAAGCTGGATGTGAGGGATTATGAGCGAGGTTAAAAAGGTGATCGATTCATTGGACAATAGCTGGAAGAAAATAGATATTCTCGTAAACAACGCCGGGCTTTCACGTGGATTAGATAAAATTCATGAAGGCAAAAAAGAAGACTGGGATGAAATGATAGATACAAATGTTAAAGGTCTGGCTTATGTTACACGACACGTTCTTCCTTTAATGGTTAATAGAAAGAAAGGTCACGTAATAAACATCGGTTCAACTGCTGGTCACGATGTTTATCCTGCAGGAAACGTTTATGCTGCAACTAAATTTGCTGTTAAAGGCATTGAGCCAATCTACACGATACGACGTGCTAGATAAAGGGATAAAAGTTACAAGTGTTGATCCGGGAATGGTTGAAACCGAATTCAGTCTGGTGAGATTTTCTGGGGATAAAGAACGGGCAAAGAAAGTTTATACGGGAATAAAACCACTTAGTGCAAAAGATGTTGCAGAAACAGTTTTATTCTGCGCAACAAGACCGCAGAATGTAAATATCAATCAAGTTATTTTAACACCGCTGGCGCAGGCATCTTCAACACAGATCATAAGAAAAGAAAAATAATTACGCAAATGTTGTTATATCACCCGCGCCTTCACGTACTATCACGGGTTCTTCCCCGCTCAAATCAATAACGCTGGATGGTTTTCCGCTAAGGTTTCCTGAAGCAAGCATCAAATCCACCTGAAAGTTAAATACTGATTTTATCTCCAATGGATCAATCAGTAACTCACCTTTACGTGTAGTCGTACCTGGTACTAACAATTGGATTCCCCAATCCTTCAACAATTTTTAAAGCAACCGGGTGATCAGGAATTCTTATTCCAACAGTTTTTCTCTTACTCCATAATTTTTTAGGAACATTCTTTGCGGCGGGCAGGATAAAAGTATATGGACCCGGCAATAAACGTTTCATAGTTTTGTACGCATAGTCTGAGACCTTCGCGTATTTAGCAATATCCTTAAGATCGGGACAAATAAAACTTAACAATTTTATATCCGGATTACTTTTAATCTCTTTAACTCTGTCCAGTGCCTGCTTATTAAAAATATCACAGCCAATTCCATAAACTGTATCGGTTGGATAGATAATCACTCCACCTTCTTTAAGAATATTAATTGCCTTATTTATAAATCTAAGTTCCGGATTAACTGGATGTAATTCATAATATTCCATTGTGTACCTTTAAATATTTCCGGTGCTAATTATTATGGATAAGTAGTAAAATACTATTACTAAGATAGAATTATGATTGAATTTTTCAACCCAAAATTAATATTTAATAATACTATAAATAGGGTAAAAACATAAGAAAATATCGTTTTGTTTAAGAAAAAAATCTTTATATTTAGCGCTCAAAATTTAACAGTTATTGATATCAAAGGAGTTTATAATGGCTAGAAAATGTCAGGTCTCAGGAATAGGTCCACGATACGGAAGCAGCATTTCCCATGCTCATAACAAGACTAAAAGAAGATTTTTACCCAATTTACAAAAGAAGAAAATCTGGGTTCAGGAATTAAACCGAGAGGTTACAATTAAATTATCAGCAAAGTCATTGAAGACAATCAGCAAAAACGGAACGGCTGATATTGCTAAGATGATAAGGGAAAAAAAGATTAAAGTTAACTAAACTAATCAGAGTGTTTAAAATCAAAAGGGAAGCAAAATGCTTCCCTTTTTTTATTCATATTGATGGTAGTTTACTCTCTAACAACCCAAACTTTAACCTTCGCACCAACACTGGGATGAAGTTTTATGTTCACGCTATAAATGCCAAGTGTCTTAATCGCTTCTTCAATTTCAATTTTTCTTTTATCAATTTCGTAACCTTTTTCTTTAAGGTTATCTGCTATCATCTGGGAAGTAACAGTACCGAAAATTTTATCTTCTTCACCAACCTGAACAGGAATAGTAATTGAAACTTTTTCTAATTCAGTTGCTAAGGTTTCAGCTGCCTGCAATTCGTGTTTGGCTTTTTTAATAACTGCTTTTTTCTCATCTTCGAGGGCTCTTAAATTTCCATCAAGAGCAATGTAGGCTATCTTTCTCGGCAGGAGGAAATTATGCGCATAGCCATCTTTAACATCAATAACATCGCCTACCTGTCCAAGCGGTTCATAATTTTGTCTTAGTATTACTTTCATCTTATAACTCCTTTTTAACTATCTGATGCTTTCAGAAACGTATGGCAACAGAGCCATATGCCGGGCTCTCTTAACTGCTATTGCAAGCTGTCTCTGATATTTGGAGCTGGTGCCGGTAATTCTTTTAGGAATTATTCTTCCCTGCTCAGAAACAAATTTTTGCAGCAGTTTAACGTTTTTATAATCAATGTATTTGATTTTTGCCTGCGTAAAGCGGCAGATTCTTTTTGTTTTGATTTCTTTTTTTTGTGTCATCATTTTTTATTTATCCTTCATTAAATCTGATTCTTCATTTGATAAAAATTTGTCGAAAGAATCCTCGGTGTAGTCAGCATCATTTTCCTCTGTAACTATAGAATTATCTTCTTCTTCAGTTATAGCTTCAGCATCAACAAATTTTCCTCTTTTATTTAGAAACTGGATTCTTCTTGCTTTGATTTCAACTATGCTGCGGTTATGACCATCGTCTGTTTTCCAAGTCCTGCTTTGTAATTCACCATCTACCAAAACAGCGGAACCTTTTTTAAGTCTTTCCTTACAGCTTTCTGCAAGCTTATTCCACGCAACAATGCCAACGTAGCAAACATCCTCCTGCCAGGAATTAGTGCTGTCTTTGAATCTTCTGTTTGAAGCTAAAGAGAAATTTACAACGGGGGTTTTATTAGTAGTTTCTCTGAAGATTGGGTCTTTAGTTAAATTGCCAGCAACTATCACATAATTAATTTCCGGCATTTTCAATTCGGCCATGGTTTAATCCTCCATCCTATCATTAGTTAATGTTTATACGTCAATTACGGGTGTCTCTTCAACATCCTCATCAGCTTCCGGAGGAACAACTGGTATTTGCTCCACTTCTTCAACTAATTGAGGCAACAGAGATTTATCAATTTCAATTTGTTCAAGTGCTTCTTTTGAGAGGGTAATAGTTAGATATCTTAAAATAGTTTCATCTAACTGATAATATCTTTCAAGTTTTGGAATGAGATCTGGCAGGGAATTAAATCTGAAGATTGCATAATAACCGATCTTGCTTTTCTTTACCTGGTAAGCAAGTCTTTTCCTTCCCCAATCTTCTACTTCAAGTATCTCACCACCGTTGTTGGTAATATTTTCTTTGACTCTTCCGATGAGATTTTTTATCGCTTCATCATCAAGTGCGGCATTTATAAGAATGGCACTTTCGTATACACGTTTACTCATTTATAAAACTACCTCCCTATGGACTTAAGGCCTCTTGCAATAAAATTGCAGGAAGCAGGGTTATTAAAAAATAATCTTTTGGGCGACAAATCTATTTAATTAATGGGGCAATAACAAGAGCAAATAATGCCATTAATTTTATTAAAATATTTAATGATGGCATAATTTTCTCACGTGGTTATTAAATATTTGTATTCGAATTATTTTGATTTTCAGATTTCATTAAAATACTATTGGCCTCGAGCATCTTTTTGCTGCCGCCAAATATAAATTCTTCAATAAGCTGAGAACCCCTAATAAAGGTGTTCTGATATTCTTCTAATTCGTTTTTTGAAAATTCGGACAGCACGTAGTCAGATAAAGCTATTTCTGAAGGATTACTGCCTATACCAATTCTGATTCTTGGGAACTGATCTGTTATCAGATGATATATAATAGAACTTAGCCCGTTATGCCCTCCATCGCCTCCTGAAAGTCGCACTCGTAAAATATAATTCTTTAAATTCGTATCATCACATACAACCAGGAAATCTTCAGGTACAAGATTATATTTATCAAAAACCTGTCTGGCTGCTATTCCGCTATTGTTAACATAGGTGACTGGTTTAATAAGAACATAATTCTGATCACTACTCTTACCCTGAGCTTCTAAATATTCACCGGTAGTTTCTTTAAAGTTTAGCGATTTTTTTTGTGCAAAATAGTCTAATAATAAAAATCCGGCATTATGCCTGGTATGTTCATACCGAATGCCGGGATTTCCTATTCCAAATATAGCCTGCAATGCAAACAGGAATTGGTTATTCTTCTTCTTTTTCTTCTTTTTTACCTTTTGTTATTACTTCAGGTTCCGCAGGCTCTTCAACAACAGCTTCTGCAACTGGAGCGACTTCTTCCTTAATCTTAGCATGAGTTACCTGAACTATCAACGAATCCTGAGGATCGGTAAATTCTATATCTTCATATTTCAAATCACTAATATGAATTGAATCGTTCAGTTTTAAACCTGAGATATCCACAGTTATATGCTCGGGAATATTTCGGGGTAAACATTCCACCTCAATCTTATGCATAACGTGCTGAATCACACCACCTTCTTTTAATCCAACTGGAGAGCCTACCAGCTGAACGGGAATTTCTAGCTTTATCTTTTCACCCTTTGTCAGCCCAAGAAGATCAAAGTGAATTACTTTGTCTGTTACCGGATGGAACTGAACGTCTTTAATAATGCATTCATACTCATCGTGCCCTTCTAACTCAAGAGAAATCAGATGAGTTTTAGCGGTGAATACAAGTGGATTAATAGCTTTGTCAGCAACACTTATATGAATAGGTTGATTATTCTTTGAATAAAAAACTCCAGGTATAGTTCCCTCGTTTCTGATTCTTCTTGTTTCAGATTTAGTAAAATCTTTTCTTTCTGATGCTTTTAACTTTGTTGTTTCCATTTTGGCTAGAACTCCTGTTAACCTTTATCAATATGAAATAATGAACTAATAGATTCGTTATTAAATGCTCTTCTAATTGCTTCAGCAAATAATTCTGATGAAGTGATTACCTGTATTTTCTTTTCCTGATCAATTCCTTCAGTATTTATTGTATCAGTAACATACAACTTCGTAACTTTTGAATTTCTTATTCTTTCTAATGCTTTACCTGAAAGAACCGGATGTGTAATTGCGCCATATATATCCTGAGCGCCTTTTTCTTTTAATGCTTCAATGGCTCCAACAAATGTTCCGGCAGTATCAATAAGATCATCAACAATCATAATGTCTTTACCTTCAACATCACCAATTATATTCATGACTTCCGCAAGATTTTGTTTTGGTCTTCGTTTATCGATAACAACAAGACCGCAATCGAGCATTTTAGCATAAGCTCTGGCAATCTTTATACCTCCGACATCAGGTGAGACAACTACAAGATTTTTCTTATGCATTTCAATCCTGTCTCTGAATACCGATGATCCATAAAGGTGATCAAAGGGAATATCGAAGTAACCCTGAATTTGTGCGGCGTGTAAATCCATAGTTACAATCCGACTCGCTCCTGCACCTGTAAGCAGGTTCGCCATCAGTTTTGCAGTTATTGCAACTCTCGGCTGATCTTTTCTATCCTGCCTCGCATAACCAAAATAAGGAATAACGGCAGTAATAGTTTTTGCTGAAGCACGTTTTGCCGCATCAATCATAATCAGCAGTTCCATCCAATTTTCTGCCGGAGGATTGGTTGACTGAATAATGAAAACATCCAATCCACGTATATTCTCCCCATACTTAACCCATATCTCACCATCGCTGAATCTTTTTAATTCAATCATTCCAAGAGGTTTCCCAATCCTGGAAGAGATTTTTTTTGCAAGTGGAATATTAGAACCCCCAGCAAAAACCATATAATCGTTCGCTGCCATAAAAACTTCGATTTTCTTTAAAAAAATAGAGGACAAATATATGTAAAGCCTCTAGTTAAGTCAACAAAATACAATTGCTTTAATTGCAATTTTATGAGGGTAAAAGGCTCAGCTTTTTCTTTTTTTCAATAAAAAGAATATTACAAGCAGCAAAACTGCCCCGGATAAAAAGTAGATCCATACCGGGGTCTCTTTTAGCTTATAAGGCTGGAAGGTAACTGAAATTGCTTTTCCACCACCAATTTCAGAAAGGCTATAACGCCAGGTGAGTGATTTTCCACTAACCTGATGAGCATTATGACTTAAAATATCCCCGGGGATTGTATACTTGTATGTAACTGTGAAAGTGCTGGCATCTATACCAAAACCCGTCGCGATGGGAGGAATAGACTGACTAAATACTATCTGCCCACCGGTCTTCTCAATGAATGAAAAGTTGTACTCAGAAAACGCTTTTGTTTTGTTGAGAGAATCAATATGAGTGAATGAGATGTCTATGATTGCATGTGTCGTGAGATCCGTTGTATCCCTGTAAACATTTACATTTTCAACTTTACTATGCACTGATTGAAATCCTGATCTAATTGAATCGGGATTAAAGATACCTAAGTTATCAACTACCTTTTCGCTCTCCTCATTTACAAATTTCATCCAGTAATCAATTCGCATCTTACCCGAACCATCAGGGTAAAGAGTTACATCCTGATAATAATTCAAACAGCTGCTGAAGAAAACAACTATTAAAAAGAGCAGGAGAGAAAAGACAAGTTTTCTTCGGTTTAGATAAGCGATTTTAGTATTATTCATTTTAGTTTGAATCCACTTTTAAGATTGCTAATCAAATTTAGAGAAAATAAATTAAATTCACTTAACCGAATAAATCACTTTTAGAATAAGTAAGGTTAAATTATGCCGACGTACGACTATAAATGCTCAAATTGCAATCATACTTTCGAATATTTCCAGCCTATGAGCGCTGCCCCATTAACCGAGTGTCCCCAATGTAAAGGCAGCTTAATTAGAATTATTGGAACTGGTTCTGGACCCATCTTTAAGGGAAGTGGTTTCTATCAAACAGATTACAAAGTTAAATCACAGCAAAGCAAGAAGAATAATGAATCTGAAAATAAGCCATTGAGCACTGATAAAAAGGCAGACAAGGATGATAAGAAATAAGAGTTGTTTATAACTGAAGAAAAATAAATCAGACTATATGATTAGTTTTTTAAATACTACTAAAAATCTGCACCAAGGGAGAAATAAAATTTAGGACTTGAAAATCCTTCTACGTTATAAGCCCAGGCAACGTCAAACCGAAGAAGGAAGTAAAGAAAATACACTCTTGCGCCAACACCGGTTCCTACCAGCAAATCATCAGTAATAAGATTCCCTTTTTCGTTTCTTGTAAATAAACTTATCTTACTGTTATCATACCAGGTAGCACCGGCATCAACAAAAGCTACACCGATAATATTGCTGAATAGCAGCGGTAAACCTCCTGTAAGCAGATAGCGGATGAGCGGAAATCTTAACTCCATATTTGCCAGGACATACCTTGTTCCAATGCGTTCAGAGTAATCATAACCTCGCAAAGGAAGAACAGCGGTAAGGAATGCAAAATCTGATGCAGATTGAATTGGAATTTCGGTAGTTGCAAAAGTTCTGTTTATCCAGTTTTCAGTACCTCCAATGAAAAATCTCTGTGGATTTTCACCACCTGAATAACCGCCTGAAAGTCTTAATGCAAGTGAATGATCATAGAAAAACCGAAGATAAGTTCTCAAGTCACCAATTACAGAGTAAAAACTTTTAGTCGGGTCAGTTATTCCAAGGTCGCCAAAGACATCAAAACGATATCTGGTTCCCTGGATAGGAGCAGTATAACCCCACAAAACATTATCGTGAACAAAACTTACCTGGGGAACTGTAAAAGTTACATTTTCGGTTGGCTCTAAAACATTATCGAGATTTTCACCAGTTACATTTAATACGCTGGCACCAAAATCAATTCTATAAAATCTGTTTAGAGGAAAACTTGCTGAGCCTGAAATTCCGAAATTTCTGTAGCGGAATAAATTTGAGGTTAAAAATCCTCGTGGATCATATCTGAGAAGACGTACAAATCTTGCTGTATGAAAACCTTCTATACCCCAGTTGATTCTTTTTGCAAGATAGTAGTAAGCCAGTCCATAATCGCTGTTCTTCAAATCAATTTGTAGTCCTGTTACCCCAATTAAACGATGATTCCCAAGCACATCACTGAAAGAAATAACTGTTGATCCAATTAAGCCATACAACGTACTGTATGCAGCATTTGCATATATAAGATCGGGAGCGAAGTTAATCCTGTATTGATTTACTTTAAAGTTACCCTCCCCATCAAGGTTTTCAATAGAACTTAGTGAATCAACTTCGTCTTCTTTTTTTGTTGTAACCACCTGCTCAGTTCCAAAAACATAATTACCAAAATCAACTGTAACAGAGTCCCCATATTTCTTAGTTGAATCAACAAAACTGCCGCTAAAAAACATGGAAGGATTAAAATCGGAAGAATCATTCAATGCTTCATTTTCTTTCTTACTTAAACCAAGAGGAGGGGCATCCAGATTCAGCTTACCCTGCCTGAATTTAGTTGCTGGCAGTTCTTTAACATCAAGTTCGGAATCGAAAGGATTGTTTAAAAGAAATATATTAAATGAAGATTTGTATAACGAGGAGAATGCCAACTTCTTGCCGTCTTTTGAAGCAGACAATTGATATAAACCTGATTGAGAATTTGTAACGGGTTCTGGTTTAATGTCTTTTATGTCATTTACGAAATTATCGGCAGATGAGAATACCAGCTTTTTTCTGAAGATGTTGTTAATCCCATTTAGATCCGAGATAAATAAAATTTGACTTCCATCAGAACTGACAATTGGATTTCTTTCATTACTACTAGGCATGTCAGTTATTCTTTTTACCTGACTCGTTTCAACATCAAATGAGTAAATTTCAGTCTGCGAGTAATCGTGCTTGTAAATCTTAAATCCGCTGGGAACATCGTCAATATTTTTATAACTGTTTCTATCCGAAGAAAAATATATTGTCTTGCCATCATAAGACCAGTTAGGATCTATATCGGAGAAAATATCGTTAGTTAAATTTTTAATTTCTTTCGTTTCAATATTGTAAGTGTAAATATCCGTTTGTCTGGGAGTTTGTCCGACAAAAGCCAAATACTTTGCATCCCACGACCAGGAAACACTTTGAACACCATCCATCTTTATCGGAAGTGTGATATAATCTTCTTCCTCAACATCAAAAATGTAGATAACATCGTAGCCATGACTTAAAGCAGCAATTGCAATCTTCGAACCATCCGGCGACCAGGTTAAGCCGGGAGTTAAAATATTCAGCTCTTCAAAATTTGGAGATCTGTTTCCTTCTGCCAGCCTTGTAATTATTTCGCCAGTATTCGCATCCATTATATAAAGACTGAAAAAGAAATCACGGTTTGTTATGAAAGCAATTTTATCACCCTGGGGAGAAATCGCCGGACTGGTATTATAAAATCCTTCATCGCCGTCAGGGTCTGTTAAACGTTTTGCAAACTCATCAGGGTCTTGTGTAATTGCAACGTCGGGCCAGTACACACGCTTGATATCTTTCTTCCATCTTTCATTAAATTCTTTAAGATTTAAACCTATTGTTTGCTTGAACGCTGCATCAACACTTCCAAGACTTCTTAAAGCATTAATTAGTTCACTGATTTTTTCTTTACCGTATCTTCTGGCGATATAATAAAAAACTGCCTGACCGCCCCGGTAAGCAAAATAGCCTGACAGCTTCTGAACATCCGGAAGATATTCATTTATAGCCGCATCACGTATAAACATATCTGTATCTTCATCCCAGCCAAGTGCCTGATACTCAGCCATACCCTCACTGAACCATATTGGTATATCTATGTTAATATTATTTGAGATAATGTTTTGCAGCGAACCACCATAAAACATATCATTCATAACAGCGTGAACGAGTTCGTGGTGTATAAGATGGCGATATTGTTTGTATGAGCCATGAAACTGAACTACAACCCTGTTCTTAAACAGCTCCGTAAATCCCTCGATACCTTCACTTAAATAAAAATCCGTAACATTAGTTTCCTGGAAATCATTCTGAGAGTTATAGATAATTAACGTGATTCGGCTATTAATGGAATACTTAAAGCTTTCCTGAATTTTTAACAATGCGTCTTCAGCAGAATGCGCAGCAAACTCAGCAAGTGTTTCACCATTATTAGCGAAGTAAATATCAAAATGTTTTGTCTGGATGTAATACCAGTCAAAATATTTATACTGTACTTTGTTTTTACCGAATTGTGCGAATAGACTGATCTGTATAATAAAAATCAGAGCAAGTATTTTAATAATCGATTTTATCATTTTTATATTTTGTTGCTGCTGGTTATAAAATCTAATTCGAGATTATCTATATCTACCCGAACAAGTTTTACAATAATTTTATCTCCCAGACGAAATTGTTTTTTTGTTCTCTTACCAATTAATGAATATTTTTTGTCATCCAAAACATAAAAATCTCCCTCTAAATCTCTCGCACGAATCAGACCTTCCGCTAAAATATCTGTTAATTCAACAAAAATGCCATAATTTACAACCCCTGAAATAACTGCATGAAATTCCTCACCTAGCTTATTTTGTAAAAATTGAATTTTTTTCAACTTAACTGAACGACGTTCTGCTTCCATAGCTGTTCGCTCCGTTGCCGAAATATGTTCGCAAATTTTAGTTAGTTGATCAAGAGAATAATTCCTGCCGGATTTAGAAACTAGAGTTTTATCTAAAACTCTATGAACTAATAAATCCGCATATCGCCTGATTGGAGAAGTAAAGTGAGTATAGTTTTTAAAACCCAATCCATAGTGTCCGATGTTTTTTGTTGAATAAATTGCCTTTGCCATTGAACGAACAGCCAGCTCACTAATTACACCTTCTTCCTCTGTTCCCTTCACTTGCCGCATAAGTTGATTAAACTGCATTGCAGCTTTGCCAACCTTTGGATTAAAAGAATAACCAAGTGATTTCACAAACCGGGTAAACTCTGTAATCTTTTCCTCATCAGGGTAGTCGTGGACTCTGTAAACAAACGGAACATTTCCCCGTGAAAATATTCTTTCAGCAATAGTTTTGTTAGCAAGCAGCATAAACTCTTCCACCAGCATATTACTTTCTTTCATTTCCTTTTTAAGAATATTTGATGGATAACCGCTCTCATCAAGCTGAAACTCAACTTCAGGTGAAAAAAATTCAAAGCTTCCTGTTTTCATTCTCGTACTTCTTAATTGTTTAGCCAGTTCATTCAGTAAACTGACTTCAGCAGCAAAATCACCTTCACCTGATTCGATAATTTTTTGTGCTTCTTCATAAGTAAATCTTCGCTTGCTATTTATAATTGTCTTAGCGATCTGATGATTTAATAAATTCCCTTTATCCGTCATCTCAAAAATCACTGAGAACGTTAGTCTGTCTTCATTAGGAACAAGAGAGCAAATATTGTTTGAGAGCTTCTCAGGCAGCATTGGAATTGCCTTGCCGACCAAATAAACACTGTTCCCTCTTTCTGATGCCTCCTTATCAATTGAAGTCCCCGTTTTAACATAATGACTGACATCAGCGATATGAACACCAACTTTATAATTTCCATTTTCAAGTTTCTCAATCGATAGTGCATCATCAAAATCTTTCGCATCCACAGGATCAATTGTAAATACATTTTTGTTTCTAAAGTCTATGCGTTATTACGATTTCTTCTTCGTCTATGTTCCAAATTTATTTTCTCTGCTTCGAGGAGAGATTTTTTATCAAACAAAACCGGAATACCAAACCCGCGGGCAATCGATATTACCTCTGTGTGTAAAGTGCCTTCTTTTCCAATCACCTCAACTATCTCACCAACGGGATTCTGCATACGATCTTCCCAGGATATTTTCCCGATAGCAACCTTATCACCTGTTTTGGAATCTTTCAGATTTTTTTCATCAACATAAATATCTCTGTGAATTTTTGGATCATCCGGTGTTACAAAGTAAAATGATCTGGACTTTTTAAGCTGTCCGACAATTTCTTTTCTTTTTCTTTCAATCACTTTTGTTATTTGCCCTTCAAGATTTTTCCCTTTCTGTTTAGCAAAAAGAACAACCTCAACTTTATCTCCGTGAAAAGCGCTGTTGATATTACGTGCAGCTATAAAAATATCTCCGGTCTTGGAATTTTTGGGAGTGACAAAACCATATCCACCATCATTCAGATTGAAATGACCAATCAAAATATTGGATTCGGGCATCATGTAAAGCTTATATCTTTTACCATTCCTTGTAAGAAATTGTTCTGACACAAGCTCGTGCAAATTGGTTTTAAGTAGATGATAGCTCTGGTCGTCCTTTATCTTTAGCCGTTTTGCAACTTCTTTGGATTTAAAGGAACTACCGGGATTTTCTTTGAAGAAAGATTTAATTTGATTTTTCATTAGAATACAAAACTATATTTTAATCCGAGTTCATTTATCATTTCGCTGTAAGTTGACGATTGATAGGGAGGTTCTTTTCTATCAAATCTGATTATTAGATTGGGGAAATATAATGGATGCTCAATCTTTACGTTTGCACGACTGAAATCCTGGAATACCTGCGAGGTGCCGCCAATTTCATATCTGAAATTACCAACCCTGCCTATCAAGCTAAAAACAGTTTCAGCACCTACCTGCTGAACATTAACACTTCGAACGACATCTCCCAGTTTTTCATTCAGAACACTGCCGACAATTGATCCCGCAAGTGAAGCAGCAGTAGATGCGGCAAAGTTTGATTCCTGAAGAGATGCATCTTCCGGGAATTTATTTACCATAATGAAGAATATTGCATCGGAAGCCGTTTTAGTTGCATCAAGTTCAAATTGATTGGCGTTTCTTCTGCTTCTATAAACCGAAATGTTATTTTCATCTTGAAGAAAATTTGTCGTTATACTTTTAACGGGACCCTCAACTCTGATCCTAACCTGGATGTCGTATTCATTAGCTCCTGTTCTCGTAGTATCCGGGCTGTAAAAACTTTCATAAGTAGCAACTACATTAGCGTATGGATTATCAACTTCGTCAAGAAATTTAAGATTACCTTCCGCTTGAAAAGTTTTAATGAAATCCAATTTTGAACCATCGAGTAATACAAATTCTCCTCGTGTATAAGGCACATTATTTACTAGTGTATATTCGAAATTCCCTCCAAGATAGGTTGTAAGATTTTGTTTGAATTCTCTTGAAAGCACAAACACAACCTTGAATTCACTTTCAACTTGAATCTTCAAGTCAAGATCAAAAGGAATTATTGTTTCCTTCTTTATCTCTTCCTTCTTAAGTTCTGCAACCTGAATGAGGCTATCAATCTCCTTTTTCAGCACATCCCGACCTCCAGCTGACTTAAAAATATATGTGAACTTATCACTTTCATTTGCGAATGCTGATTGAGTTGGAGAATAAGTGATGTTTGCACCTCTGGCAAGTATTAAATCCGCTTTTAGGTAGCTTCGGTCTTCTGATGAAGTAAACACTATCTCATTGCGTGTCCTAACCGTAATATCGCCAAACAGTGATGGGTCAGCTGCACGGGAACGTTCATCAAGCAATTTTAAAGCGCCGGATGCATTTAGACTAATGCTTTCAATTTTAAAATTCTGGTGGACAATTTCACCATGAGCCGTCATCGTTCCACCGTCTTTTATGTCAGGTTCGTTTTTAAGATGTAAGTCAGAGATTAATATTTTATTATTTTCAAAGTTAATCTTAGCATCGAGGAGGTATGTTAGATTGTTTGCTGCCAGAACCAATGACGAATTGCCAATCGTAAGTTCACCGCCGTTTTTAAGATCGTCGTATGTTCCATTAAAATTAATATTTCCGTTCATTAAGCCGTTGAGATTCCGTATGCCCGGTATAAGACCTGTAGCAAAGCGAAGATCAAAGTTATCTGCAACGAGAGTCATATCAACTGTTTTATTTTTTATTAATCTCTCCTCTGAATAAAATGCGAGATCAATGGGAAAAGTACCTTTTAAGCCCAGACTGCTTCTTGATTGATTATTTTTTGCCTCCAGAAAATTTAAGTCAACATTAAGCAATTTGTCCGAATACTGAATTTCACTTTCAAGTGAACCCAGATAGATGTTTTGTGCTTTAATTGAATCTATTGAATAATTGAGATTTATAACTGGATTTGCTGCAGTTCCCGTCATCACAAAATCAAGATTCAACTCGCCGTCAAATGATTGCTCAGGGGAAAGACCCAGAAGATTTGCATTCAAATCCTTCAATTTGAACTTACTCAGCTTTAAAGTTAAATCTACATTACCGGTAAAAGACAACTGACCACCGAGATCAAGTTTTCCACCGTTATGGACTAAACTTAATGTATCAAAATTGATTTTATCTTCCGAGTAACTGAATTTAATATCACCTGAATTCTGCAGATCAAATTCATAATATTTGAAAAATAATTTATCAAACAGAACATCCACAAAGCCATCCTTAATGAAAAGTGAGCCTTCTAAATCCAATCTTGTATCTGTTTCATACACAGCGCTTAAATCTATTTCTGCATCATTCCCATCAAAATTCATATCAAAACTAAGATCCGTGATCTCACTTCCAACAAAGATTCTTTTAGCATCAACTTTCATATCTGCCATGAATCCTTCAAATGAATCGGACAATGATGTGTTATTCATTTTCAATGCAAAATCAAAATCAGATAGGTAGTAAAGTTCCAGACCATCCCAGTATTTCATCTGGTTAATTTTAGTGTCAAGCATTAAAATGGTTGTATCACCTGCGGCAAATAAACTTCCTGTAATCTCCCCGTCCACTTCAATTTCAGCGTTGCCTAAGAATAGTGAAATCAATTCAAAAGATTTGAGTTCCAGCAAATACTGAATGTCTAAGTGCCTGGTTGATGGTAAAGGTTCAGTGTACTTTGCTAAATCAATAGTATTTGTTTGTAAGTCCGACTTAATAAAATCCGGCGGTTGTATCTGCTCAATCTTCTGTTGAATTGATGAAGAAAGTAAGTTTACTTCATCAGCAATTACACTGATTACTTCCAGCAGAGTAAATTCACCGGTTATCGTAAGATCTGCAAGATCAGAGATAATGTTAATAACACGATTTTCATCGCCGCTTCTTATATCTGCTATCAAAGTAGTGCTGTCTATTTGAATCTCATTAAGCTGCGAACTATCAATTTCGAGAACTGCAAACAAGTTTAATTTATCCAGGTCGAAGTTCTCTCCATCTCCCTTGAAAGTAATATTTAATTCTGAATTGATTCCGCTTTCTTTTACAAAGTCATTAATATTAAATCCGTTAAGTGCAATATCGAAATTATACTTTGTTGTTGTTGAATCCGTAAAATTAAAATCTGTATTTAACCTGCCTTGTGTCTTAAGCGATGTGAAAACCACATCAGTATTAATAATTCCGTTAGAACCTTCTGCAGCAATACTAAAATCGCTAAAAAGTATTCCCTCAATAGTTGATGCATCAGCTTTTATCTTGACTGATGTTTCCAGCGACTCAGCAGAGAATCCAATACCTTTTAAGCTGCCATTTAAATTAAGATTTGTGTTTAACCCCACGATTGGCATTAGACTAAGATTTGTTGTGCTGATCTGATAATCGTATACGATCTCTTCGCCCGTTAAATCCATTTTAACCAGACCGCTGATTTCTCCTCTATCAGTCTTTAACAGCATATTCGCTGCAAAATTCAACGGCTGACCTTCGTAAGCAAGAGAATCAAATCGAAGCACACCATACTCTTTGTAGGTTGGTATTTCAAGACTTGGCAGCAGTGCAGTCACATCATCCTGATTGATGAATGAATTTCTGAAATTCACATTTATATTCATTTCACCGCCGTCAAGTATGTTTTGCAGATAACCAGTTGCATTTAAGTTAGTATTTGCAAGTTTGACTTCAAGATTTTTTAGCTCGAGTTCATTTAATGTACCCTCTGCACTTAAATGAGTTTCAACATTTCCCTTGAGAATGTCTGTTCCCTCAATAAAGTTCGTCAGATCATCAAAGTTCAAATCCATCGCACTCATCTCCAATTTTATTGGAGATTCATCAAAATTGAATTTCATCACCTTTGAAAAGATAGAATTCCGATACTGCTGCATTCAGCGAAATAAAAGATCTCTCAGTAATAATTTTTAGATCAGTTATTCCTGCCATATCCTTTAGCAGAACAAAGTTGCCTGAGAGATTCAGAAGTTTAAATCCGTTTAGATTTGGACTAACACTGAACTTCGATATGTTGAGATAATACTCATTTGCTGCAATATTCACATTAGCAGTAAGAGAAAGGTTAAGATTTTCTAACCGGAAGTCATCTATTTCTGGCTGCGGATAATAAGCTGTACTATTCTTATTTGCCAATGACTGATGCTTAAAATTAATATTCTTCAGATTTAGTTCAGATACATTAATCTTCCAGCTGAATGGTTCAGTTTCGGTTACTGCTTCTTTCATCACTTTTTCCTCAGGTGGATTAGTGATTTTAGAAAAGTTTAATACTCCGTTTTCGTCTTTTAATAGCGAGATGTTCGCATTTTCAATTTCAAGTTTACGGACATAAATTGTTTTTAATAATATCCTTAAGGGACTTATTTTTATCTCAATTTTATCTGCTAATAAAAGAGTGTCCTGCTCAAATATGTAAGAAGTTTTAGATAAAACTAAAGTAGTGAAGATGGTTCCGTCCAGCTGTCCAATAGTCAGCTTTCCATTTGAGGAAGAGTTTACCTGCTCAACAAGAAAATCCTTTAACCAGTTTCGGAAGGATGAAGTTTGCGTGTAACCAAAAGCTACCAGAAAAATAACTATTACTCCGACACCTGCACCGATGAAGTAATTAATTATCCTCCGGGCGAGTGGTCTTTTAATTTCTGGTTTTTTACGAAAAAGCATTTCGCTTCCAGTTACTTAGAGTATCGTTGAACGATCAGATCAATTATTTTTGAAGTTGACTGATCATTGACGAATTCAATATTCATAACCTTGCCGCCGTTCTTCTCAACTATTTCCCGACCGACTATTTTCTCAACTGCCCAGTCAGCACCTTTTACAAGAATATCAGGAATAATTTCAGAAATTAATTTTTCTGGAGTGTCTTCATCAAAGAATACCACGTAATCAACAGGCTTTAAGTTGGAAAGGATAAATGCTCTCTCTTCCTGATTAAGTATTGGTCGCTTGTTCCCTTTTATTCTTTTCACTGACTCATCAGAATTTAAACCAACGATAAGAACATCACCAAGTTTTTTTGCTTTGGAAAGATAATCCACGTGTCCCGAATGGATAAGGTCAAAAACTCCGTTTGTGAAGACAACTTTTTTCTCTTCAGCTTTAAGCTTTAAGCGGATAGCTTTAAGTTCTGAAAGTGAAATTGATGAACTCATAAATTATCTTTTAAAACTGTTTCAAACAGTCTTTCTTTTTCAATGGGAACAATACCAACTTCTCCGCAAACAATCCTGCTGCATAATTAGCAAGGAAACAAGCTTCATAAATATTTGCGCCAGCAGCAAGTCCGATTGTGAGAGTTGAAATTACTGTATCACCTGCACCTGAAACATCGGCAACCTTTCTGGCTTTTGTGGGCATCCTTCTTTCTTTATCACCTTTTTCAAAAACCGCAATTCCTTCTTCTCCCAGAGTAAGAAGAACATATTCCGAATTCAATTTGTGAAGAAGATTTCTTCCGGCGGATGAAATATCTTTATCATCTTTTATCCTGATGCCGAGGACTGTTTCTGTTTCTTTGCGGTTTGGTTTGAATACGGTAACGTTTTTGTACTCAAAGAAATTATCAAACTTCGGATCAACAGTAATCAGAATATTTTTTTTGTTTGCAAGTGAGATAATCTTTGTGATTAGGGATGGAGTCAAAATTCCTTTATTGTAATCCTGAAGTATTATTCCATCAAGTTTATCGAGAACTCTTTCCAGGTATGATGAAATTTTCTGTTCAATCTTTTTATTAATGTATGCTTTGCTTTCTTTATCTATTCTAACAACGTGCTGACTGTTGGCAATCACACGTGTCTTTGTTGTGGTAGGTCTGTCGTTGTCAATAATAATTCCATCGTGCTCTATATTTTTTTCTTTTAGCAATGATGAAAAAATATTACCGTAATTATCGTTACCAATTACTCCAACCGGAACTGGAATTCCTCCGAGTGTAAGAATATTAAATGCAACATTGGCCGCACCGCCAAACCGGAAAAATTCATCCTCAACTTCAAGCACAGGAACGGGAGCTTCTGGTGAGATTCTTTTTACATCTCCCCAGAAATAACCATCAAGCATCATATCGCCAATTACCGCTATTCTTTTACCATCAAAGCCTTTCTTAAGTTCATTCAATCGTTTATTTGAAATATCTACCATTTTCTACCTGATTATTGCAAAAATTGAAGATTAAAATAACTATAAAATGAGAGGTTAGAAAGCCCCGAAAGGAGGTTCTTTGAGAAGGACAGAATATTAAGAGCTAATTAAGCCGACACCATTAGCCCCACCCAAACCCTCCCCAAAGGGGAGGGCTCTCAAAACTTTCATCTTAGCAATATCATCTTCTTCGTTTGAACAAATGAACCCGCTCTAAGTGTATAAAAATATATCCCACTCGTCAGATTCCGGACTTCGCCGGAATGACTATCGAATGTTACTTCATATTCGCCGGGAGAAAGTTCTTCGTTAACGAGAGTTGTTATTTCATTTCCTAATACATCATAAACTTTCAAAGTAACGAACCCCTCCTTCGTCCTCCCCTTTAACACAGGGGAGGATACAGGTGGGGTTGGAATTGTGAATTTTATTTTTGTACTTGGGTTGAAAGGATTAGGATAGTTTTGTTCTAATTTAAAGCTTGTGGCAATCGGTGGTTCATCTTCTACTGATACAATCGGGTAGCCAAAATTATTTTCATAAAACTCCTGCACATCATCTGAAACAACTCTTACTGCCGTAATGCCGCCAAGTGGTGTGGCGCTTTTATCAATTTCATATCCGATCAACACTTCTACTTCCTGATTTTTTACCAAAGTGAATGGACCTACTGAACCAGTAGCACGAACATCCCTGTTTTGATTACAAATCCATCCAACATCTGTGACCGGATCACCTGAAAACCAGAGATACGGATTTACCTGGTCACAAGGAACACCTCCTCTGACTTCACCATAAGGAAATGTGCAGGGATCTGCTACATCGCCTGATCTACCTTTCCCAAGAGTATAATTTCGTACCTCGGTAATATTATTAGGATCACGTAAGTCTGGATCTCCACCGATATTGAACATTGATGCGGAAATTTTTAAATTTTTCGCACCGGGAAAAATTGTCATACCAATTGGTCCGAGATAATTTACTGCTGTGTCAAGTGGAGTATCTATTCCATTTTCATAAATGTTATTTCCATTAACATCTATAAAACTCTCTCCCGGTATGTAGGCATAAGGTCCGGTTAACATGTCCATCATAAAACAAGGCACCTGATTTCCATATTGTGCATCTGAAGTATTATTATAAAAGTAAGTCCCTTGCCGAACAGTATCGCATCCATAAACATCGTCTGATGCATCACCAACATCTGCATCAGCCCAAATACTTATGTAGACATCCTTTAAAGTATCGGAGACTAATTCTGTATTCTTAATTCTGTATCTGATAAATACTACATTACCTGTTGCACCTGCAGAAGCTTCTGCAAATATCGTCTGACGGATTTCTATTCCCTGCGGTTCTGACTGCCATCTTCTCTGATTTGCCGGAAGTCCATCGTTAAATACACACCAATATGTTTCATCCAAAAGTAAATCGGGTCCGTCTTCATTGGGATCCCATTGATTGTTTCCATTTAGATCAATTGGATTATAAATACCATCATTATTGCCGTCATAAAAATCTGCACCGAGCTCAACAGCATCAATCCAGTCCTGCCAACTCTGCCCGAATGGAGGATCAGAAGAAGTAAGTTTATAGATTGAAGCTCTTGGATCATTCGGATCCATCCCCACTGTACCAGCTGTATAATCTTCTACTAAAGAAGCTGATGCTACAGCGTTTGCCCAAAGAGTAACTGTTTGTATATCCACTTAGCCAAAAGCCTGATGAGAATAGAAAACCACCTCCGGCAAATTGACCCAGTGAACCGTTTGGTGGAACATTTACATCTGCGATCACTCCTCTGTTATTGAATGGAAGGTAAATATCATTTACCTCAATGTAAGCCGCAACACCAACGTTCTGGCTGAAAGTCCCTGAGTAGCTAATCAGGAACATCAGGAAGAACGAAATAAGAAAGCTCTTTTTGAAAACTAATTTTTTCATTATATCCTCCTATTATTTTATTAAAACCATTTTCTTTGTCTGGATCATTGCTTGTCCTGAATTTATTTCAGGACCTCCAACAGTTAACTGATAAAAATATACACCACTTGGGAGATTCCGGCCTTCGCCGGAATGACTATCGAATGTTACTTCATATTCGCCGGGAGAAAGTTCTTCGTTGACTAATGTTGCTACTTCATTACCAAGAACATCGTAAACTTTCAAAGTAGCAAAGACGACCCGCCTGGGTCGTCCCCTCTACCAAAGGGGAGGTACAGGTGGGGTTGGAATGTGAATTTTATTTTTGTACTTGGGTTGAATGGATTAGGATAGTTTTGTTCAAGTTTGAAAGTTGAAGTAATGGGTATTTCATCTTCCACAGAAACAATTGGGTAACCAAAATTATTTTCATAAATATCTTGCACTTCATCAGATACTACTCTTACTGCTGTTATACCGCCAAGAGGTGTATCTACTCCTGTCAATTTCGTAACCAATCAATACTTCCACTTCCTGATTCTTAACTAGAGCAAAAGGACCAACGGATCCAATTCCTCTTATATCTAGTCCATAAATAGCTATCCAACCAATATCTGTAACAGGGTCACCTGAACACCAGAAATAAGGATTAACTTGTGCACAAGGAATACCTCCTCTAACCTCAGCATATACCCAGATACAAGGATCCAGAGTTACTCCAGTTCTGATATATCCAAAAGTATAGTTTCTAACTTCGTCTGTATTATCGGGTTCTCTTAAATTAGGTTCTCCTTCTACATTAAAGACTCCTGAACTTATATCTAAATTTTTCGCACCAGGGAAAATTGTAATACCAATCGGTCCGAGATAATTTACTGCTGTGTCAAGTGGAGTATCTATTCCATTTTCATAAAAGTTATTTCCATTAACATCTATAAAAGTTTCACCGGGAATATAAGAAAGAGGTCCTGTTAACAGATCCATCATAAATGACGGCACCTGGTTTCCATAAACTGCATCCTGTGTATTACCATAAAAATATGCACCCTGTCGGATTGTATCACAGCCATAAACATCGTCTGAAGCATCACCTATATCAGCATCTGCCCACATACTTAAATAAACATCCTTCATTGTATCGGCTACTGTTCCGGTGTTTTTAATTCTGTAACGAACAAATACCACATTACCAGTTGCACTCGCAGAAGCTTCCGCAAATATAGTCTGCCTGATTTCAATTCCTTGCGGTTCTGAACCCCATCTCCTTTGATTTGCAGGAAGTCCATCATTGAAAACACACCAATAAGTTTCATCAAGAATTAAATCAGGTTTGTCTTCGTCAGGATCCCATTGATTGTTTCCGTTAAGGTCAACAGGATTATAAATACCATCTCCGTTCCCATCATAAAAATCTGCGCCGAGATTAACTGCATCAATCCAGTCCTGCCAGCTTTGACCAAATGGAACATCTGCAGAAGTGAGTTTGTAGATGGAAGCTTTGGGGTCGTTCGGATCCATTCCAACTGTTCCCGCAACGTAATCTTCAACAAGTGAAGCAGATGCAACCCCGTTTGCCCAAAGATAATCAACCGTGTAACCGCTCAACCAAAATCCTGATGAAAACAAAAAAGTTCCACCTGCAAACTGACCAGAACCACCATAAGGTGAAATATTTACATCAGCGATAATACCATCATTGTTGAAGGGTATGTAAATATCATTTACCTCGATATAAGCAGCAGGCCAACGTTCTGGCTGAAAGTTCCTGAATAGTTAATCAGGAAAATCAGGAAGAACCAGAAAAGAATTTCTTTTTTGAAAGCTGATGTTTTCATTTCTTCCTCCATAAAATTTATTTTATAATTTTTTGAAACTTACTTCAGCATCACCATTTTTTTACTTGTGATGAAATCATTTACTCTTAACTGATAAATGTAAACTCCGCTAGCCAGTCCTGATGAGTTGAATGTTACTTCGTACCTGTCTGCTCTTTTAAATTCATTAAGTATCGTTTTTACTTTTTGTCCGAGTATGTCAAAACTTCAACCGTTACAACTCCATCCTGCGGAAGTTCATATCTGATTGTTGTTATTGGGTTGAAAGGATTCGGATAGTTCTGGTAAAGAACATAATTGTTTACAGGATTTGTTGCAGTGCTGGCGGTGTATAAGTCATCGAAGCAAAGTTGCTTTGGTATTCCTGAATTGCTCTTTGAACATTTTCTCTTGCAACTGTGATTGAGTTGAGAGGATCAGTTCCTCTTCCTATCACATAAGCAATAATAATTTCCTGTGGTTTATCTTTTTCTAATTGAAATGGACCTGTGCTAACTAAATTTCTTGTATCTCGATTCTGTGAACTTATCCAGCCAACATTGTAACAGGATCACCTGAAAACCAGAAGTTTACGATTGACTTGATTGCAGTTTACTCCACCTCTAACCTGACCAAATGGCCAGGTGCAAGGATTGGGAAATTGACCAATCCTTGTTTTTTCCTAGATAGATAATTTCTTGCTTCGAACGCATATTTGGGTCATTTAGATTTGGATCACCTCCAATAAAAAATATATGTGAAGTAATATCCAGGTTTTTTGAATCAGATATATGTTTCGGTCCCTAACAACTTTCCAAAATTATTACTGCTGAATCTGTAGGATTATTAGTATTAAATATTGGCCCCTGCAAAGGAATGTTGAAAAGAAAGCAGGTGGATTTTCTCCATATTGAGCATCAGGTTCAGTTTCATAATAAAAAGCAGAGTTAAGTAACGTATCACACCCAACAACATCATTTGTTGCATCACCCATATCTCCGTCTTCCCAAACACCAAAGTAAACTGAATCCATAACCTCTGCTACCGTTCCTGTGTTCAGAATTGAATATCGAATGAAAATTACATTCTCAAGTTCGGGGCTATCTGTTGCAAAGATTGTTTGCCTTACTTCTATTCCCTGCGGATCTACTGTATTCCATCTTCTTGGTCTCTTTTGGATTGCCATCATTATAAACACACCAGGCAATTTCATGTCCAATTAATGGAGGCATATCTTCATTTAAATCCCACGTGCCGTTCCAGTTCTTATCAACAGGATTATAAATCCCATCTTCATCGCCATCATAGAATTCTGCACCGAGTGAAACCGCATCTTTCCAAATTTGCCAGGTATAACCGAATGCCGGGTCTTTTTTATTTACAACGTATATTGAGTTTAAAGGGTCGTTTATTTCACTTCCAATTTTTCCTGGTAAATAATCTTCAACAAGTGAAGCGGAAGCCACAGCATTACTCCACATTTGACCATTAGAATAACCGGAGAGAAAAAATCCACCTGCAAACAAAAAACCACCTTCATCAAATTTACCCATTGAACCACCACCACCCTGTATCGGAATATTTACAGTCATTTCCTTAAGACTAATGTTATTGAATATGTCTGTCATTTGAAGTACGATAGGGAATGCTTTTCCTTCGATATTTACATCAGCAATTATTCCATTATGATTAAATGGTAAAGTAATAGCATTTAAATCCATTGCATATTCAGATCCCGCTTTGCCTTCTATAATAAGAGGAATTACATTTCCATATATATTATCGTTTGCAAGACTATCATTGTGCAAACCGTCATCAAATAGTTCTAACATTAAATTTATTTGATTCAATTTCGCAATAACTTTTGATACTCCTTGATCATCAATAACTTTTGCACGATAGTTTACTTCCTCCTTTTCGTAATCAACACCAACAGTTTCAGAATTCAGCAAAACCGGCGGGGTGAACGTATCTTCAGATTGCCCCAATATTCCAAAATATCCCTGATTAAATACCTGATCTCGTGAAGAGTTAATACAAACTAAAATGTTTTCACCATCAGATGTAACTCCTGTGAGATAATCGTCACCCAGGAAAGAAGTAAAAGGATCTCTTTCCTGCCAGGTATTCCCGTTATCAGTGCTTAACAGAACAGACACATCTCTTTGAGTAGTATCCTCAATACCTAAATCATAGCTGCGATCATAAATTAAGCCAGATATTTTCATCTTTGTCACGAACAGTTTTAACAGAAAGTAGATTGTAGTACCAATCGAAACCGATCCCGGTATCTATAATTCTGGTTGTGTCACTCCAGGTATTACCTCTATCTGTACTTAATTGTGAATAAATTATACAATAAGAGGAAGAATGAATTGCTAGCACGGAATCACCACTAACTGAAAGTTTAATGAAATTAGGATTTCTATATTGCCAGCCGATTCGAGATGGCGGTTTGTAATAGGTATCTTCAGTCCAGGTCTCTCCGTTATCTGTGCTGAGGCGTGTGAACCAACGTGATCCACGCGAAAAAGAAAGAATTATTTTATTCGGCTCAACTTCTATTACAGATAAATCAAAAGTAATGGAACTTGTTATTTGTGTTTCTCCTACCCAGCTAATACCATTGTTATCTGAGAAATAGCAATTTATTTCAAAGTCAGATGATACATAGAAGAACAACAACCTGCCAGTAGAGGTTTTGAATAAACACATATCGTAATAAAAATGCGTTAATCCCCTCACCAGCTTGTTCAAATTTTTGATTACTCCAGCTTTGACCGGAGTTAGTAGTTCTTCTGGAAAATATTGTGTCCCTGGTTGAGTTTTTATAAAAGACAAGAATCTCATTGTTTGAAATCCAGACCGGAGTCAAATCCCAGATTTCCTGCGATTCATAAGCTCTTGGGAATTCTTTTATGCTTTCCAGCTGTGCAAAAACCTGAATAATCAAAACAATAGAAAACAAAATAGAGATTGATACAAATCTTTTTGTTTTCCTGAGAGCAGTTGGATTAGATTGTGAAATGTCCTGAACGGGAAGCCTGTGTGATTTCCGTTATTTGAGAGAAGGCAGATGTATAAACCCCAAGTGCCAGAAGAAAAATTTTGTAAATACTCTTCATATCGCACCCTTAATTGTTACCCTGATGACTTCAAAACTAAGAAATTATCAGGACAGAGTAAATAAAAATGTATTTGATAAAGCGGGATAAATTTATGCCGGAAATTTTCAGTTCAAGGAAAAGCTGGATTTATTTCTTTTTTGGCCACTCAGCAAGTCTGTTATCAATTTTCAATTTAACAAGTCCTTCACCCGTTCCAATCCAGAGATTTGTGCCGTCGAAATGAAAAGATAAAATTGATGAAGAAGTAATGTTGAGCTCATTGAGATCAACGGGAGTAACCTGCCGTGTAACTCTGTTGATTATATACAAGCCTTTGCCGTATTCAAGTTTTTGCTGCTTGTCAAATTCATAAACTCCAACCCAGATGTAGTTGCCAATTCTGCAAAGGGAATAAATTCCGTTACCGCCGAGACCATCTCTTTTGAAAATCCTGTCCCAGTTGAATCGTCTGTCGAAGATGTAAACTCCTCCAAGATTGAAGTCTGGTTCTTCAGCAGTTATAAATTCATCTGTACCAAACCAGATGTTCCTTCCCTCGAAAAGAATTTTTGATACAGAAACTGTTTTACCTTCTTCTTTAAATGCTTTGTCCTTATTGGTGAAATACCGCCAGGCAGTTGGGTCAGTATGTTTTTTCTTTTTGTTGTAGATGTGAACGCCCGATTCCGTCCCGAACCAGATGAGACTATCACCGTCAAGTTCAATTGTTTTTATTGTGTTGGATTTTTGATCTGTTCCCTGAGTACGGTCAATGTCTTCATACTTTCTGGTTTTGAGATCGAACCGCGTTATATTCCTGAATCTCCCAATCCATAAAACATTTTGCTTCTCGTCGTACTTAAGAGAACGTATCCAATTTCCGAACTCACCGCCCTGAGCAAATTTTCTTTTGTCCCATCTGCCGCCCTTCTTTGTTAAAGTATACAATCCTTCCACTGCTGCAGCCCAAACAAAATTCTTGCTTACTTCAACAGCATAAAAAAGATCATCGCTAAGGTTTCCACTTTTTGTCGAATAGTTCATCCATTTGCCATCAGCAATTGAGTAACGGTAAATTCCCTGTCCGTAAGTCGCCACCCAGAGGAAACCTTCCTCTTCAACTATATCAGTTACAGCGGCACCTTTTAAAAATACTTCGGATTGTTCTTGAGCAAAGGAGTTTGGTGAAAGAAGATATGTTAAAGCTAAGACAGTATAAATGTATATAGGTATATGGGTATATGGTTTATTAAATATTTTTTTCAATATGCGTTTAAAACTTATTGCCATATACCACAGCAGAGTTAGTAACTTTCCTCAGTTGAAGGGAAGCTGCCTTTTTTAACATCACCTATGTATGACTTAACAGCTTTGTTGATTTCTGCAGCAAGTTTAGAATAATGTCGTACGAATCGTGGATGAAAATCAACATTTAGTGCAAGCATATCAGGAGTAACAAGTATCTGTCCGTCGCAAAATTTTCCAGCACCAATTCCAATCGTTGGAATGCTTAGTGATGAAGTAATTTTTTTTGCAAGTGTAGCAGGGATTTTTTCAAGCACTACTGCGAACGCCCCAGCGTCTTCCAGAATTTTTGCATCCTCGAAAATTTCATCAGCTTCTTTTTTTGTTGTGCCGCGCTCTTTGTAGCTTCCAAATTGATGAATGCTCTGAGGCGTTAAACCGACGTGTCCCATCACAGGAATTCCGTTCTCGGTAATTTTTCTGACTGTTTCTGCTACTCGTCGTCCACCTTCTAATTTGACAGCAGCAGCGTGGGTTTCCTTCAGTATTCTGCCTGCATTCCTGAAACCATCATCGGCACCGAGCTGATATGACATAAAAGGCATATCGACAACAACCATTGCACGGTTTACACCTTTGGTTACAGCTTTTGTGTGATAGATCATTTCATCCATAGTAACTGGTAAGGTAGTATCATTCCCCTGGAAAACGTTGCTCAGTGAATCACCAACGAGTATAATATCTATTCCTGCTTCATCTAATAATTTTGCGGTTATAAAATCGTAAGCAGTAAGTGCGGTGATTTTAATTTTTTTCTTCTTTAATATATCGAGTGCTTTTGTGGTTACTCTTCTTATTTCTTTTTCAGCTGACATTATTTAACCTGCGAAATGGTTTCTGTAAATATTTCTTCTTCAAACTTAACATTAAAGTGATTTTCAAATCCCTGTTTAATAGCCATTGATAGTTGCTGATAATTTATCTTCTCACCAAGAATAGCTTCAAGCTCGGTTGTGGTTTGCTCAATTTCGTTTTTAATTTCTTCCAGCTTTTCAAAAGGAAGATTCAAATAATCAATTATTTTTTTATGAAAGCTTCCGCAAAGAATTGACCCATGCTGTAAGAATAACATTACCAATTTTCCGCTGTGCACTGCCGACAACTTTTTTTCCCTGATAATTAAGTTCATTCATTGCAGAAACGGCAAAGCAAAGTGTGCTCTTCGTATCTTTATAGAATGTTGGAAAATGAGGCTGAGAATGTTCAAGCTCAATTTTTTCAAATAGTGGATTGTAGATTAATAGGCCACTCTTCAATGCAAGATTTATTTCACGGTAAATTTGTTTTGGTGTTTTGTCATCTGAGATGGGATACACAACTGAATAAGTTAGTTCTTCTGCATGAAGTATTGCTCTTCCTCCGGTTGGTCGCTTTACAATATCAAGTCCATCGTCAGCAGCTTTTTTTTGATCAACAGAACTGTAATCCTGATTTGCACCGAGAGAAATACAATATGGTTTCCACTGGTAAACTCTTAATACTGGAGTTCCGGAAAAATTTCTGACGAGTTCCAAATCATATTCCATATTAAAGCTGCCGGGATTAAATCCTGTATTTATAAATTGCCAGATCATTTACCAACAATTCCCCTCTTAGTACCCGCTTAGAAAGTTCAATACTTTACGGACATAAATATTATCGCCAAACTTTGTTTCAATTATTTGTAAAGCCTGGGTAACATTTAAGGATTTATCATATAAATATTTGTAAGCTTCTTTAAGAGTCTGAATGTCTTCGGCTTTGAATCCTCTTCTTCTTAAACCAACGACATTAAGCCCGCTAAACTCAGCAGGATTGTTTACAGCCAGAATATATGGTGGAACATCCTGTGTTACTTTTGCTGCACCTGCGATCATGGAATGTTCACCAACTCGTGAGAACTGATGCAAGCCGGCTAAGCCTCCGATAATTACCCAATCTTCTATATGAGAGTGGCCTCCAATCTGAACAGCATTTGCAATAATACAATTATCGCCAACAATACAGTCGTGAGGAATATGGCTGTATGCCATTAGCAAACAATTTTTACCTACCTGCGATTTGCCTGTTTCAAGAGTCCCTCTGTGCAAAGCTGCGAATTCACGAACTACAGTGTCATCTCCAATTATGAACAAAGTAGGTTCACCAGAAAATTTCAAATCCTGTGGAAGATTAGCAACGGAAGCCCCCTGAGAAATTTTTACACGGTTACCTATTCTCGCCCCGCTGTATATCACGGCGTGAGGACCAATAACACAATCGTTACCAATCTCAACATCGCCCTCAATTATTGCATACGGACCGACTGATAAGTTTTCACCAAGCCTGGCCTCGGGATTAACTAAAGCTGTAGGATGTATGTTTTTCATTTTTCTTTGGATGAATTATTTGACTTTGGTTTATCAACAATACCAGCCATAAAATCAGCCTCAGCAACAAGCACTTCATTAACAAAAGCTTTACCCTTCATCAAAATAATTTTACTTTTCTTTTGAACAAGTTCTACTTCCATAAATAATTGATCGCCGGGAACAACCGGTTTTCTGAATTTAGCATTGTTGATCTGCATAAAGTAAACAAGATGATTTTCCGGATCCGGTATTGAACCAAGTAGAAATACGCCACCTGTTTGTGCCATTGCTTCAATGATCAGTACACCGGGCATTATCGGATTGCCGGGGAAGTGTCCGGGGAAAAAGGGTTCATTTACAGTAACTGATTTAACGCCAACAACTCTTTTATCAACTTCAAGTTCAATTATTTTATCAACAAGCAAGAAGGGATATCTGTGAGGCAATATTCGTTTGATTGCATTCGTATCGAATACAACTCCTTCTTTTTTTACAAGCTGGAATTTCTTTACAAGTTTTTTCTGTTGATAGAGCTTTCTTACCTGCTTGGCAAATTCAACATTTGCTTTGTGACCGGGACGTGCAGCTAGTATCTGAGCTTTAAGTGGTGCACCTATTAACGCAAGATCACCAATCAAATCAAGGAGTTTATGCCTTACAGGTTCATTTCTAAATCTAAGCTGTTTATTATTCAGAATTCCGTTCTCACCTAAACTTATTTTTCCTTCCACTCCTATCTTTTTAGCAAGGTCTTTTAGTTGAGTATCATTTAATTTATGATCAACAATTACGACTGCATTATCAATATCACCGCCTTTTATTAATCCCTGATCAGCTAATTCTTCAACTTCGCTTAAAAAGCAGAATGTTCTTGCTGGTGCAAATTCAGTAGCAAATTCTTTTTCGAAATCAAAAAGGCCCGTGTGTTGACTTCCCAGCGCGGGATTTTGATAATCAACCATAACAGTTACTCGATAATCATCAAGCGGTAATGCAACGATATCGACCTGTCTGTCATCTTCGTGATGCATAATTGTCTGATCAATAACCAGATAATCCTTAGGAGCTTCCTGCTGCTCGAATCCGGCTTGCTGTAAAACTTCAACATAAGGAAGTGAGCTGCCATCACCCACGGGTGGTTCAATTCCTTCTACTTCAATTATTATATTGTCAATTTGCAAACCCATTATAGCAGCTAAAACGTGCTCAACTGTGTGAACTTTTGCATCTCCAATTCCTATCGTTGTGCCGCGGGAAACATCTACCACATTATCTGCTATTGCTGGAATTTCAGGATTGCCTCCAAGATCTGTTCTGACGAATTTAATTCCGTGATTTTCTGGTGCTGGTTTGAAGGTAAGTTTGCATTCTGTCCCGGTATGAAGCCCAATTCCTGTCATCGATACTGGTTTGGCGATTGTTCTCTGTTGTTCTAACATTTAGAAATCCGAATAGTTTTTCGATTTGAAAGTATTAATTGGTTGGAAAATTAGTGAGAGGAAGCCTGAAATCCAATAAATTTGACCGGGTAAAATGCCAGGTAAACTTAGCTTTTCTTCTGAGAAATTTCTTCTTTAAGCTTTTTAATTTCCTCCTCAAGCTTTTTAATTCGTTCTACATATTCAGGAAAATTTCTAAAATGAGCTTCAAGTATTTTTGCTGTTTTAAATTCTTTAGCTGGGGTACCAAAGTAAACTCCGGGCTTTGAAATAGATTTGGAAACACCTGATTGTGCTATCAAAATTACATTATCTCCAATCTCTAAATGTCCTGCAAGACCGACTTGTCCAGCAAGAATTACATTATTACCAATTTTAACACTTCCCGAAACGCCAGTCTGTGCTGATATAACTGTATTATTTCCTACAGAAACGTTATGAGCTATTTGCACAAGGTTATCAATCTTAGTGCCTTTTTTAATGATAGTACTGCCGAGAGCAGCTCTATCAATAGTTGTGTTCGCTCCAATTTCAACATCATCTTCAATAACAACATTACCAATCTGAGGAACTTTGTGGTAAACTCCTTTTTCATCTTTTTGATATCCGAAATCCATCTGCACCAATAACAGCACCTGCGATGAATAATAACCTGTCTTACCAATTTTACAATCCTCCCTAACACTTACATTCTGGAAGAGAATTGAGTTATCACCTAATTCCACATTTTCCAGAAGAACAGTATTATGAAATATCTTTACGTTTTTACCTATCCTGCAATTTGCACCAATCACAACATTCTTGCCCAAAGCAACATCTTTCCCTAAGGAAGTAGTGGGGTCAACGAACGCAGTTTTGTCAATCCCAGTGAGTTTGAGTTCAGGTGAAAAGAAAGTTATTATGACCGAAGCGAATGCTTTTTCAGGTGAGTCAACTTCAATATAAGAAATATCGCTTCTTGATTTATTAAACTCCGGTTTTACTAAAATTGCTGATGCACCAGTAGTGGGAAAAAATTTCTCGTAATGTGAAAGGTACAGAAAAGTAAGATCCCCCTTTCCAGCCTCATCAATTTTTGCAACGGAACTGATTATAACATCTGCATCACCAATAAGTTTGCCGCCTACAAGCGAAGCAATTTCAGATAACCTGATGCTTTGCTTCTTACTCAAGTTTCAATCTTTCAATGACTTTAGCCGTTAAATCATATTCAGGTTTTGCATAAAGAAAGAGTATGTCGCCGCTTCTATCGAAAACATAATCCATCTCTTCCTCTGTTGCAATCTGCTGTATTATGATAAAAACTTTATTTTGAATTGGTTTCATCAGTTCATTTTGTTTCTGGAATAATTCTCCGTTAGCTCCAAACTTTTTATCACGGTAGTCTGCTATATCTTTTTCAAGTTTACTTATTTCAGCCATAATTTCGCTGCTTGTTTGTTCGGTCATGATAAGTTTTCTTTTTTCGTAATCATCTTGCTTGGCTTTAAGTTCTGATTCTAGTTTTTGTACTTCGGTTTGCCATTCCTGGAAAAGAGCATCCAGCTTTTGCCTTGTATCCTGCACATCGGGGAAATTATCCATAATTGTGTCAGAATCAACATAGCCGATTTTTAACTGTGCATTGCTAACGAATGTCAGTAGTGGTAAGTAAACGAACAAAGAGATGAAAATTAATTTCATAATGACTCCGTGGAGTTTAAATTTTTAATTACAGGTTCCTTCCAAAAAGAAAGAACCTGCTCATTAAAACAAATGAAATTATTTGCCCCTTTTCAGGTTATCCAGAACTTTAAAAGTGATATCAAATGCTGCATCCGCATAAAGTAAAACAATATCTCCGCTTTTATCAAAAACGAATTGCATTCCTTCACCTTTGGCAACCTGCTCAATTCCTGAGTAAATTTTTCTTTTAACAGGTTCAAAAATTTCTTCCTGCTTTAGATAAATTTCACCATTCGGCTGCCCGAATTTCTGATTTCTAAAGCCAAGAATTTTCTGTTCCATTGCAATCAGTTCTTGCTGCTTTGACAATTTCTGCTCATCTGTCATTGTAGCGGCCTGCTTTTGGTAATCAGTAAGCAATTGCTGATATCCAAGTGTCATTGAATCAAGCTGATCAGACCATCGTTTGGTCAGAACATCAAGGTCACTTTGGGCTTTAATTGCTTCAGGTAATTGAGTAAGAATAATTTGAGAATCTACATAGCCAATTTTTTGTGCGGTCTGTGCAAATAGTGTGGCGCTAAGAAGCACAAATAATATTACAAGATAATTTCTCACAGTTGTTTTTCCTTATGTTATTGTGAATAGTGTAAAACTAAAAACCTCTGCCGAATTGAAAATGGAAAAGCCACTCTGGTTCTCTTCTATCAACAATTTCGCGGTCAAAACCATATCCAAAATCGAAACCGATTAAACCGATGGGATTGATTAATATCCTTGCCCCCACTCCAGCCGATCTTCTCATATCAAAAATATCTGTTTTGTCAAAACTTTCAAAGACATTACCTGCTTCTGCAAATGTTAATAAGTACAACGGAATTGGTTCAAGAGTTACTGCAAAACGAATTTCCGCCCCGATTTTTGAGTAAACCCTTCCTCCAATTACCTGACCAAATACGTTTCGTGGACCAACACTTCTATCCGGATAGCCTCTTAATGGAATAGTTGCAATTACTAAACCATTACCACCCATATAAAAGAATTCAAATGGTTGGATTGGCGTTCCCTTTACAATTTCATCAATATACCCAAAGTCTGCAACGGTATAAAATACAAGTCTGTTAGTATTGAATAGTCGTTTATACCATTCTGCTTTAAATGTATTTTTTAGATAGTCAACATCACCGGGTAAAAATGGTCCGCCTGAAATTTCCATATCAAGAGTAAATGAAGAACCTTGAGATGGGAAAATAGGATTATCAATATTTCTTCTGCTAAAAGTAGCTCCGACTGTGTATTGGTGGGTCACCCCTTCCTCATAATAATTTTGTCCCTGCAAAACATTATTATACTGATACCTGACTCTTCCCTGAACATAAAAAAAGTCGTCTGGCCATTTCAATCTTCTACCAACTCTTACTGTAACGCCTGTTTGACGTAAATCGTAAACATACTGTTGTCGGGTATCAAAGACATCAAAACCTACTGATGTTGGAGTATCGAACATCCAGGGTTCAGTGAATCCGATTGTAAATGTTCGGTATATATTTCCAAAACCAAACTGCCAATTGAAACTCAATATCTGCCCAGCGCCGAGTGAAAACGGTTCTGCAATTGAAAAGTTAGTGAGAGTTACACCAATAGAACCGCTGAAGCCGTAACTTCCGCTGTATCCAACTGATGCATTGAGATAATCGCTTGATTTTTCTTCTACATTAAATATTACTGCAACTGTACTGTCGCTTTCAAGCTTTGTATCTATTCCACCAGGACCGTAAAGTTTCTCTGCACTAAAGTATTGCAGGTTTGCAAGCTGCTGAACACTCCTGAATAAAAATCCGCGGTTAAAATAATCTCCTGGAATCGTAAAAAGTTCTCTTCGGATTACTTTGTCTTTTGTTTTAGTATTCCCTCCAATTTCAACCCGCGAAACTTTGAACTGGCTACGTTCTTCCACACGAATATGAATATCAATTGAGTCCTCCGCTACTCGTTTTTCTTCAGCCTGGGCATTGAATGTTAAATAACCATTATCAAGGTAAAGAGCAGAAATGTCGGTTTGGGCTTCGTTACCACGAAGATTTCTCTGAAACTTTTCATAGTCGTAAACATCACCCTTAGCGAAATCGAGCCTCTCATTAAGAGCATAATCAGGATAAACTGTATTTCCTTCCCATGTAATATTCCTGATTTTATATTGAGGACCTTCATAAACGTTAAGAACGATTCTCAGGTCTTTGTTATCATTAAAGTAGATAAGAGAATCTCCCAGTAACTCCGCATCCCTATAGCCATTCTTTTTATAATAATCAGTAACAAGCTGTTTATCTTTTTCAAAATCTTTAGGTTTGAATTGCGCACTTGACCAAAATTTCCACCAGGAAGAGACTGATGTTTCTTCCATTTCACCTGCAAGCTCATCATCATCAAAAACTGTATTGCCGTTTACTGCTATTTCCCTGACGATTACTTCATTCCCTTCATCAATAGTGAGTTTTAACAGGACGCGATCCTTAATCTTTTCGATAAGGTTTGAATAAATTTGCTCGCTACTTTCATAGGTGTACTCATATTCATCAGAAAAATCTTTTTTATTACGCCAGGTAACAGTAATATCCTCGTCGACTGTATCCGCACTAAAGAACTCAAAGATATCATCTTTTATCAAAGCATTAAGAAATCCTTCTTCAGCATAAAGGTCTTTTATCCTAAGCTTTAATTTGGCAATTGATTGAGGAGAAATAACTGTTCCTCTTAGAAAAGTAATTTTCGCTTCTATATCCTCTGTATCTATTTCATCATTTCCTTCTATCGCAACACGTTCAAGTCTAGAGTATTCTTCAACTTTTATGAGCAGAAAAATCCCTTCTGTGATTTCTCTTTCAATTAAAATCTGAATATCAGAAAAAATGTTAAGTGTCCATAATTGTTTGATTGCACTGAGAGTTTGATCACCGGGGACCTGAATCTCGCTGCCAACTTTTAAGCCACTGTTTGCAATAATAGTAGCAGCGTCAGCGGATTTATTTCCTTCAACTGAAATTCCTAAAATCTTATAACTCTTCTGAGTTCCCTGAGGAAAGGATATAACCGAAAAGGAAAAGGCTAACAGCACAATTAACAGCCTGTAAAACTTCAATAGAGGGACCCTTTTAATGATTAGCATTTGTAGAATTATGTATCTGCTCACTAACTTTGCCAAATCTCCGCTCACGTTTTTGGTATTGCCTAATAGCATCGTATAAATGGCTTCTGGAAAAATCAGGCCAATAAACATCAAGAATAACAAATTCCGAATATGCTATTTGCCAGAGCAGAAAGTTACTAACTCTAAATTCACCGCTAGTTCTAATTATCAGTTCAGGTTCGGGCATATTTCTGGTAGTAAGATGTTCTGAGATACTTTTTTCTGTAATATTATCGGGAGAGATTTTTCCCTCAGCAACTTGTCGTGAAATACTTTTAACTGCCTCTAAGAGTTCCCATCTACCACTATAGCTTAATGCAAGGTTCAATGTCATTCTTTTATTATTCTTCGTCCGCTCAATATCTTCAAAAAGCTGCTTCTGTACGACGTCCGGAAGTGATTCAATGTTTCCTATGCATGTTAATTTGATATTGTTTTTATTTAGTTCATCAAGCCTGTCTTTAAGGCTTTTCAACAGTAATCTCATTAATGTTGAGACTTCATCTTTTGGTCTTTTCCAGTTTTCAGTTGAGAATGTATAAAGAGTGAGATACTTTACACCGACTTCGGCACAAACCTCAACGATTTCACGAACAGTTTCAACTCCTCTCCTATGACCTGCAACACGAGGTAGACCTCGCCTTTTAGCCCACCTGCCATTTCCATCCATAATTATTGCAATATGAGTGGGTATATCACCGCTCTTCTTAAGTTCCTCCTGGAGAGTCTTATCAGATTGTGTACTTTTTCTGGCCAATCCTATACTTTTAATTTGATGAAGCCTGTAAAATTATATCCGTATGCATCTAAAATCAAGGTAATCGGTGACATGGCAAACAAAATAATAATGTCAAATGAATATTATCTTGTTTACTGAAAGTAACAAAGGCAAAAATAGAGCGTGGGAGATAAAGATTTATGAGAAAATCATCTGCTGTGTTTGTCTATTGCTCCGGCGGCTTTCAAAATCTTCCTCAAGAATCCGGGTAAGTTTAATATTTCTTTTTACGTTTTCATCAACACTTAATAAAAGCTCTTTTACTTGTTTAAAGTAAATATCTGGCACACCAATGAGCAGCAAAATAGGCTTGTCTGAAGTCCTGGTTTTTCTTGAAGCCAGGTAATTAATTTTTTCGATAAGGGCTGAGTTAAATATGTCCTCTTTATTTAAGGTTATCCCGATGGCATATTTATCCTTCTGCCTTCCAATTACATCAACTTTAAATTTTCCTATATCCTCGGGTTCCGGTAAATATGTGCCAAGTCTTCGACTAACAGTAAAAAAACCAAGTCGCCAGAATTCATTAACTAAAAGATCTATTGCTTTTCTTTCTGAAATATTCATAACGATATCCTATCTCTTACACCGCAAAAGAATTAATTGGAATTAGCGGAGAAAATCTGAATGACTCGAGTATCCTGATATTAGCAATCCTGTTGTATTCAAACTTTCTTATCTCGTTTGTGCTTCTAAGTCGTCCGTAAATCACTTTCTTGCCTAAAAGTATTTTTTGTTATATAATATGGTTCAAGATTTATTTCCTGTAAACCATAAAGGAACTGGAGATTATTTCTGTTCCTAATAGCTTGAATAAAAATATCTGTTTTCATTTTATCGCTCCTTTCTAATTTAACCATCGCACAACCCCTTTAACTTTACCAATAAGTTTGAAGTCATCTTCTTTTTTTATCTCAATTGGTAAGTAAGAGTTGTTCTCTGCGATGAGTCTTATTTTATTGTTTATAAATTCAAATTTCTTAACGGTTGCTTCATCATTCAACATAGCAACAACAATATCTCCATTTTTAGCTTGCTCTTTAGGTGAAACTATAACAAGATCTTTATCATTAATGCCAGCATTAATCATACTATCTCCTTTTACACGCAAAGCAAAAGAATCTTCAGCTCTTTTAAAAAAGAGGGATCAACAACTAATGAACCTTCTAAATTTTCAATGGCACTTATTGGTAACCCTGCGGCAACCCGACCAATAATTGGAATTTTTATAAATGTGTCATCATCTTTAATTGATCTTTCAATAAAATCGTCAGCATTTTTTCTTATGAAGGAGATTCCCCTGCTGGCATTACTTTCAATGTTTATAAAACCTTTTTTGACTAATGCCTCAAGATGTCTTTTAACACCAAAGGTAGAGGATATCTGAAAATGTCTTCCAATCTCACGAAGAGTCGGAGGATATCCACTTTCTAAAGTAAATTGCTTTATAAAAGTCAGGATGTTTTCTTGTCTGTCTGTTAATTTGTTTTTCATAGTAGTGCTCAATTGTTCACTGCAAATATAGTGCACATTTGAACACTTGTCAATAGCTTTGTAATTTTTTTTTATTTGAAGGGTCAGTTTATGCTAAAAAAAGGAGGAAAAGGGGTAGAATCCTGAAAAATCCTCTACCCCGCTAATCTTTAAGAGGTTACAACTTCTTTCTGTTCAACTGGCATTAACCAGTGATGGGTATCTTCCTTTGATCCATAATGAATTGATGTAAGTTCATTAAAAAGTTTGAGGTCCAGTTCTCCTGGTTTTCCATCGTTAAAGACCATTTGCTTGTTTTTATAAGTTAGCCAGCCCACCGATGAAATTATAGCTGCAGTGCCAGTTCCAAAAACACCGATGAGATTTCCATTATCATAAGCATCAGCTACTTCATTAATTGAGATATCTCTTTCAACGATATTCATCTTCCATTCTTTTAAAATCTCAACTACGGATCTTCTTGTAACACCGGGCAGAATGCTGCCATTTAACTTTGGAGTTACAATTTCATTTTTAAGATTGATGAAGATGTTCATTGTCCCAACTTCCTCAATGTATTTTTGCTCAACTCCATCAAGCCATAAAACCTGGGTAAAACCTTTTTTAATCGCTTGTTCACCAGCTAAAAGACTTGCTGCGTAATTGGCAGGAGTTTTACAATCACCTAATCCTTTTCTAACAGCTCTAACATATTCGTCAGTCACTAAAATCTTTACCGGCTTGAAACCTTCAGGATAATATGCACCAACTGGAGATAAGAGTAAAATTAATTTATACTCTTTTGCCGGTTTAACACCAAGAAAAGCATCAGATCCATAAATAAAAGGTCGGATGTATAAAGAATCCCCACGTTTGGTTGGAATCCAGTCCTTATCAATGTTTATCAGTTCTTTTAAAGCTTCGAGGACAAAATCAATATCTATCTCAGGAATACAAACCCGTCTTGAAGAATTATTCAATCGTTCAAAATGTTTATCGGGTCTGAAAATTACTATATCCCCCGATTCCTGTCTGAATGCTTTTAATCCCTCGAACACTGCCTGACCATAATGAATAAACATTGAAGCTGGATGAACTGCTAAGTTTTCAACGGGACAGATAACAGGATTATGCCAACCATATTTTTCATTATAATTCATTTCAAACATATGGTCAGTAAAAATTTTTCCGAAGCCAAGTGATTCGGGCAGTGTAACTTTGGATTTTCTTTCTTTTATATTGAATTGAATTGTTTCCATTGTGTGCTCCAGAATTTTCTAAATTACTAATACATGTGTACTGAATTTTAAAGAAAAATTAAACTCTTTAATGATGAATATTACAATATGATTTACTGTTATTAAGTTCGACTTAAAAAAGGAACGTCCATAAGAAATAATCGAGAATTAAAATAAGTGCAGCCGATAGTACAAAAGAACGAATAGTTGAAAGTCCTACCCCCTCTGCACCTCCTGATGTTCTAAAACCAATATGGCAGCCTAATAATGAAGTAACACCACCAAATACAACAGTTTTTATCAACCCTCCTGTTAGATCAGAGAATTCGAAAAACTGCCTTACTGAACCGAAGAAAACATTATAGGGTACCTGTAGAAAATAATCGGATACAACGTACGCACCAGCAACTGCGATTGTATTAGCAAAAATCACTAATATCGGCATCATCAAGAGAGCAGCTAAAAATCGGGGCATAGCCAAATATCTTACGGGATCAATTGCCATAATTTCAAGCGCATCAATTTGCTCGGTTACTTTCATTGTTCCAAGCTCAGCAGCAATTGAAGCTCCAACTCTACCTGCTATAACTATTCCAGTTAGCACAGGACCAAGTTCTGTAATGATTGCTCTGCTTGTGGTTCCACCAAGCAATGAGAGCGGAGCTATACCCTTTAACTGATAAGCTGCTTGCCAGGCTGCAACAGCACCAGTAAAAGTTGCAATGATTATCACCAACGGTAAAGAATCTACTCCAATATGTTGCATCTGATACATAACTTCCTTTCGGGTGCGATGGAGGTTTTTTAGATTCTTTATGATTCCGAAAAGCAGTAAAAATATTTGTCCTGACTCTTCAAAAAAAGCTAATGATCGATTGCCAATTGTTTGAAAAAATTTTTTAAACACAACACACAGAATTATTAATATTCTATATTAAAATTAACGAAAATTATCTAATTCACCCCTCCGCCAGAATAAAATAAAACCGCTTTGAAACATTCCTATTTTGCAACGTTACTGCAATAATTCATATCATTATGAGACGTCAATAATTGTTGATCTAGGTAAAAAATTTTATTAATGAACATGCTTAACTTAAATTAAATGCAATCAATAATTAGTTTTTTTATTATTTGTTGAACTTTGTAATGTAAAAGTTGAGATATAACATTACAATCTAGAATATTAAAAAATTAGGGTTATTAAACTTACCAATTAGCACTATTATTGCTGTAAAACCGTGTTAATTTTGCTTATTAAATGATCTAGTGTGGGCAAATTTCTCTTGCAACAAAGTACGGAAATACTCATCGACCAGATTCCGTTGGGGATACTAACATTCTCTTTTCACGGAAGAGTGGAATTTATTAATCAGAGCTTCCATAAGCTTGGGATATTTTATCAGTTCAATACCTCCCTTCTTAATATAAATATTTTTAAGTATAACATTTTCCCTCCTGAAAATATTATTAATGATCTTAAAGCCGTTGTAAAAGGGATTCCCTTCGAAAAAGAAATAAAGAATATTAAAACAAACAACGGCAGAGTAATATCACTCACAGCAAAGGCTTCACCAATTTACGAAGATGAAACTATATCCGGCGGTATGCTGATTATTGAAGATTTGCAATTTTATTCAGAGACTACTGATGAGTCAAAAATAAAACTAACCGATGATTACATAAACAAAGGAGACATTTTTTTAATTGTTACTGACACGAGGGGAGATATTAAATATTCTGCCGGCAAGGAAATTCAAGGTGCTAATCTGCTGAGAAAAGAAATTACAGGCAGAAATATAAGTGATATTTTCAGTTCTCCTGTAAAACAGAAAATTTTTGACTTATTTAATTATGCCGTTCAATACGGTAAACTTCAATTCTTACAAATTGATTTTATTTTAGATGACAATACTAAAAAATTTGACTGCACAATAGAACCAGTAATCGGGGAAAACGGTTTCGTTCAAATTCTCTATCTTATCTTTAAAGAAAGTCCTCTTCCGCCGGAAGAAATTCAATCTATGGTTGATAGATTGCGCAAGCTGGAATATTATCAGGAGATATCCAGAAGGAATGACACCGGATTAATATTGGTTAGCAATAATGGAGACATCATTGATTGGGATGATCAATTTGAAAATATATCCGGCATCGAAAGAACAGAAGCCAGAATGTTAATTCACAATTTTTTCCCTTCATTGGACATAGATGAATTTTCAAGAATAATCCGGCAACTCGACGATAATAATTCTTGTGAGCTCACCACCTACCTTGAAACCAGGATTGCCGGCAAGCTGCCAGTAAATTTAAATTTCTATAAAAGCAAAGCAGGCAAATCTGATATTATTGTTCTATGTAACCGAATAAAATTAGATTCTGCCATAGTTAAACAGATAGACAAGAAATTAATCGAGCAGAGAGAAGAATTTGAAGATTTCACGCAACCGATGTGTAAAATTGATTCAGAAGGGATTCTGATTTTCGCAAATAGGGAATTATTAACATTACTCGGATTTGAAGAAACAGAATATTTGATTAATAGCATTTTCGATTTTATTGGTGATGAAGATATCCTTAAAATAAAAAATGAAATGTCAACTTTGAAGGTTGGTGAGCGAAAATCTCTACCGGTTAAATTAAAAGACAAAAATCAGAAGCTGATTGATGTAAGCCTCATCCTTGAGGCAGTAAAAGTAGTTGACGCTAAGTTATCCTCCGTTAACTGTTTCTTCACTGAACTTCACTTTGTACAAGATTTAAGTAATAAGCATATTTACCAGTCTCTCTTCACAGAAGCAAAAGACGGAATGGCTGTTGAGCTTGATGAAAGGATAACATTAGCAAATGATTCATTCGCTAAGGTATTTGGATATGAAACGGCAAAGGAACTGGAACATAAAAATATTCTCGATTTAGTTTCTGAAGAGAATATATCCACAGTTAAGCAGTATCTTAAGTTAAAAAGAACCGCCAAACAAACCAGAGAAAGACTTGAATTTGTAGCTAGAAGAAAAGATGGATCAACCTTTTATGCAGAGTTCTATTCTTTTGAACTTGAGGAGGATCAACAATTGTATCTGATCCTGATCGCCAAAGATGTAAGCGAACGGAAGAGAATGCAGGAAGCAGCAAGAGATTCTGAACAGAAATATAGAAACATTGCTGAAAATATTGATGACTTGCTGTATACATTTGAAAGATTCGATAATAAAATGATGCCAACCTATTTTTCAAAAGCTATAGAAAAAATAACCGGTTATAATCAAACGGAGTTTCTTAGCGATCAAAGACTTTTCTTGAAAATTATTCATCCGGATGATTTCCACGATATGAAAAAGCGGTTGGCTTTTCATTTGAAAAGTGATATGCAGGCAACAAGCGAGTTTGAATTCAGGATTTTAAACAAAAGCGGAAATGTCGTTTGGGTAAGAAATAAAATTAATGCTGCGAGAGACTCAGATGGAAAAATTCTGAAAGTTTATGGTTTGGTCAGCGATATAACCTTTAGTAAGCGTGCAGAGGAAGAATTAAAGCAATCAGCTGCAAATCTCAAAAAACTGAATGATGCTAAAGACAGATTTCTTTCCATTATCTCTCACGACTTAAGAGCTCCTTTCAGCTCCATACTCGGATTTACCGATTTACTGTTAGAAGATGATTCTTTGACGGATGTCGAGCGCCAGCAATATATAAGTTATATTCAGGATTCTTCTAAATCTATGCTTGCTCTGGTCAATTCAATGCTAGACTGGACAAGACTTCAAACCGGCAGGATTAAATTCGAACCGGAAAAACTAAATGCACGCGAAATTATAGAAAGCTCAATAAACACTGTTTCCGGTATAGCTCTCAAGAAAGGTGTTGAAATTGAAAACCTAATTGAACCAGCATTACACATTTACGGAGATAAAAACCTTATCCTACATATATTCAATAATTTGCTTTCCAATGCTGTCAAATTCACAAAATTGGGTGACAGGATAATGATTTCGGTGAATGTTTCCTCAACCTCACGTTTCATAACTTTTTCAGTTAAGGATTCAGGTATCGGAATTAAAGCGGGAAACCTTGATAAGCTTTTTAGTATTGAAACAAAATTTACTTCAGAGGGAACTGCAGGTGAGAAAGGCAGTGGATTAGGTCTTTCTCTTGTTAAAGACATTGTTGAAAAACACGGCGGTCAGATAGAGGTCAAAAGTGAGTTTGGAAAAGGAACTGAATTTATATTTACTCTTCCTGTGGCATCTACAAAAATTCTTTTAGTTGATCATAATACCAAGGAGAGAATGTTCTACTCGAAAGTGCTGATAAATATCACTACTGACTATGCAATTAATGTTGTTTCAAATGGCAAAGAAGCTCTTGAAAGGATCATTCAATCACCTCCTGCTTTGGTAATTACCGAACATAAGATGCCCATTATGAGCGGTCTTACCCTGGTTCGGGAATTAATCAAGAATGGCTTCAAAGATACCATACCGGTCATCGTATTAACCGGGGATATTGATCGTGCCGCCATACAAGAATATACTGATTTAGGCATTGAGTATATATTTAGTAAACCCACGAACCTCATAAGCTTAAAGTCGGCAATTGAAAAATCTTTAAAGAAGAAAGGTCATTAAGCAAGTATACTTCTACATTTTGTGATAGATAAACCAGCCTGGGACAACTTCTTCAATATAAATAAATTCATTTGCTGTAATGCCTGGAACTACTTCAGATTCATCAGCATGGATAAAACCAGACTCCAGATTTTCAAAAGTTAAGATTTGAATGAACACGCAGCCGGGATATTTTTTATCAGTATATATAGCGTTGCAACCGATCGATCCAAGAAGTTTATCAGCTTTATCTTTCAAATTATTATTGAAAGCAACAACGAGTTCCTGAAATTTATTGAGATTGGTCGTGAGATAATTTTTCAATTCAGCATCAGTCATTGTGAAAAGTTTTAAGGACAAATAAAAGCTGGAATCATTTGAAGAAAGAGAACTCAAATTTGAAAGTGAGTCGCGAACCGTGTAAGCGAAATTCGGAAGCAGAAATCTTCTTATTGCATTAATCTTCCAAACGTTATTTTGTTTTTGAAGATAGCAATAGAAATCAATTACTTTATCTTCTAATTTTACTTCGACAGCAAAAACGTTTTCGTCATTTGTGGCTTTTATCTGATGGAATGAAATTTCTCCTTTGCCATTTAACTCTTCACCAATTGTCGGTTCATCTGATTCTTCCAACATTTCGCCGGAAAAATAATTTGCTTTATCAGAAAAACTGCTTTTGCTGAAGAACATATCAACCAGCCATTCCGGTGAGCCGGCAGAAAATTGCTGGGAATTTATTTGACCGGCAAAAAGAAGAAGGAAGACAAAAATATTTAAAACCACTTTCTTCATTTATCTTTTCTTCAATACTATCCCAGTTGTGTAGTTTAGTATTATCTTTTTATCCACAGTCTTGATAGAGTTAACATCAACTATGTTTTCATCAACAATCACATCCCACTCACCCTCAGGTAAGTCAAATCCCAAAATCATTTTTTGATCTGCATTAAACAGGACAATGAACTCTTCATCTTTGTACTTAACTGAATAACCCATCGCAAATGGATTACCTTTGAAATTAAAAAACTTGACATCATTGTAATCCGCTCTTCTGAATGCTTCATATTCTTTCCGCAGCTCAATTAATCCTTTATAATAATTAAGAAGATCCTTATTGATTTTTGCATGTTCATAATTGATGTAATTAGTTTCGTTGTCCTTTTCATAACTGTTATGATCAATCATTCCTTTGTGAGGATCTTCTTCAGAAATGTTCATTGGTATTACTTTACTTCTCGCAAACTCCTGTCCGGAATGAATCATCGTTATTCCGCGAGAAGTAAAAAGAAATAATGCTGCAAGTTTATTAAGTTTTAATTGGAGTGGTGTTAGTTTAACATTCTCATCAACATTTTTAATTACCTGGTCTTTCTTTACATCACCCAAACCAAGCCGTACAAAATCGCCGAGAGTATATCCATCGTGAGCTTCCAGATAGTTTACAGAATGATCAGGTTTTTGGAATAATCCAAGAGTGTCTTTGGTTAAAGCTCCATTCACATAACTTTTTATTCTGTTCGGATTGTTATTTCCGTACCATTTTCCAAAAATCCATCCCAGCCCATTAAAAGGATTTTCACCTTTTATTCCATTGCGAATCTGATCATTCCACGCTCCCCAGCCGCGGACAGAAAATCCTGCAGGATCGTATCCTCCACCCCACGGTTCGCAAACAAAAACTACATACGGATTTAATTTTCTTTGCTTCATAAATAATTTGTTCAATCGTTTCCCAGTCAATAAGTTTTCCAAGATCAAAACGGAAACCATCAACGTGATATTCTTTCATCCAGTAAAGAATGCTTTCAACAATCATTCTTCTTGCCATCGGTGCTTCAGTTCTAAAATCATTTCCGCATCCGCTTTGAGCAATGTAGTTTCCTTTTTCATCCAGCCTGAAATAATATTCTTTATCTATCTGCTTCAGGTTTCCTATTTCATATTCTGAAATGTGATTGTAAACCACATCCATTATCACAGCAATTCCTTCTTTGTGAAAAGCTTTCACCATATCTTTAAAATCATTAACAGCTTCTGCATTTTTACCGCTCCATTGGTCCCACTTTAGCTCACGGACATTCTCACTGTAATAACTTTCCGGTGCGAAGAATGCTGCGGTCATATATCCCCAGTGATTTCTTTCATAAGGATTCCAGTGATTGAATTTTCCGTTAAGTGAATCCTGAAAAGGAATTTCTACATTAGCGAATTCCTGTGCGGGTAGAAGTTCAACAGCATTTACACCAAGATTTTTTATGTAATCGATTCCACCTGCTTTACCTTTTTCAATAAGTCCGTGATATGTTCCTCTTTCGGTTACTCCTGAAGAAGAATGTTCTGTCATATCGCGAATGTGCATTTCATAAATTATTAAATCTCGCCAATCATTTTTTATCCATTCATCTCCTTCCCAATCGTAATTTCCTTCTTTGATTACAATACTTCTGCGTGGATTGAAATAAGTATTGAAAGTTGCAACAGCTTTTGCATAAGGATCAATACAAACAATATCTTCAATACACGGAGTTCCGGGATGACAGACTTTGAAACCGTAAAACAATCCGTATAGTTCTCCATCGAGTGAAGTTTCCCACACACCATTTTCATCTCTGGTCATTGGGAATTCTTTTCCTTTTATCTGCTCAGGCTGTTCGAAAGTAAGTAATGAAACTTTTTCTGCATTTGGAGTGAACAATCTGAAAAAAGTTTTTCCATTCTCTACAAATGAACCGAGCTTTTTTTCAGAGTAAAACTTATCGAGTTGTTTTTGTTTTTTTTGAATTGAAGCGAGTTGAGTTTTTGTTTGATCTGATACGTGCAATTTACTTCCCATAATTGTGAACAATATTATTATTGTGAAGATTATTTTGTTTGATAGATTTTTCATATTTAATTCAATTTTATGTGCAAGCGTAATAATTTCAAAATACTTACTAAAGTTAGGTTTAAATTGCTAACGAAGAAGGACCATTTTCTTCGTTATAATATTGTTATCTGTTTTCAGTGAATAAAAGTAAACCCCGCTTGGTAATGTTGCCGCGTTAAACTCAACATCATATTCTCCCGCGATCATTTCCTTTTTAATTAATGTTTCTATTTCATTTCCTAAAACATCATACACCTTTAAAGTAACGAATCCGAAATCAGCAATCCGAAATCTTATTTTTGTAGTTGGATTGAACGGGTTTGGATAATTCTGGGCTAAGTAAAAGTTGTTTAGTGATTCAATTTCATCTTCTATACTGACAGGTATGAAAGATGTATCACCATATGCGATTCCATCTATTACACACCCCAGTAAATCATCTAGAATTCCTCCAAAATCCTGGCTGACTAATTTCCCAAATTTTTCTGTCCAGTATTCTTGTCTGTATATTAATCCATCATCAGCAAGCAAAAACTTAATGGTGGTTTGTTCACCAAATACATTAGCTACAAATGTATCTTCTATCGAATAAACAAGGGAGCCAACTGTCCACCTATCGCCAATTACTGCGTTCTTTTTGTAGTATGGTTCCTCAGTGGAATCGAATTCGCTGTATCGTACATAGAATCCGTCTTCTCTTAGTCGTGAATAAAAATAGTAACTTAATATGCCATAATTATCTTCATTAAACATCTTGGAGTATGCAACGCTATCAAAATAAACACTTGTATCTACCACAGTTATTCTTGAAAGATTAGAAATTAAATCATATACCCAAACATTCCCAAACTCTAATGGTGCAACTGTTTGTGCTTTTAAACTTGGACCAAACAGCAACAAAGAAATAACAGATGTAATTGAAACGTGTTTCATTATTTTTCAAATTATCATTTATTAACTACTATAAATCTCTCCATCCACAACCGGAGTAACACAAATCAGCGGATGTTCTGCAACTTTGAAGCTGAAAATATTTCTTCAAACAACTGAAAGTGCATTCCGCGTTTTTCAAATTTATGAAACCGGTTGTAGCTCATAAACTTTCCCTGCTTATCTGTCGGTGCATCGAATTTGTATGCTTTCTCAAAATCTTCTCTTGCTTTACTTTTTAAGAAAATCAATTTTCCTGTCGTCTCCGCCTTCCATTTCGTACGCCATTGCACGGAACTCAACAACCTGTCCGTCATTTATAACCAGATAAATATTTAAAATAGTTTCGTTCATCTTTAAATGGAGAATTGTAAATACAAACAAAACTTAGACACAATGCATAGACAAAAGCAAATTTGCACATTACACTTTCAATTGCTGAAATAACTGCATACGATCCAGCAAACATAAGGCTGAAACCAAGTAATGGAGGAATGCTGATAAATACCGCTCCGAAAAGTAAAACTTTTCCAATCAATTTTTTCTTTTTATCATCTTTCTTTTCTGATAAATAAAGCAAGCAGAATAATTGAAATCAGAATTGGCAGGTAATAAAAAAATCCGAACAAATCACCAAGTGGATAATGATAAGTTGCGTAAAGAACAGTGCAGCTTGTTACTGCAAATTCCGGAATGATAAATGTGTAATAGATTGAAAAGAGTATTGCTGGGATGAAAACCAAATACTCCGTAAAGATTAAGAGTACGAGTAAGAGAAAGAGTAAGAATCAAATTTAATGGAGGAAGAAAAGAAATAATTACAAACGCAAAGTATGGAAAGAAAGAACTCTGCAATTCAACCTGGCACATCAGAAATTCCATCGTCTGGTAAGCTGCAAGCAATGCAACCATTATTATTGCAATTTTGTTTAGTCGGTTCTTCTCTGCAAATACTAGAAGATTAAACAGAAGAAGAAACTCAAAACAGGCAATAAGCAGAGATACTGTTCCGTTCCAGTTCATAGATTTCCTTTCACACTGTCATTGCGAGGAGTGAAACGACGAAGCAATCTCTTATCGTAGAAAGATTGCTTCGTCGATTACAGGACTCGCAATGACAAACTTATGTTTAAGCTTTTGGTCCAATCATCTTTTCTGGTCTTACAACTTCATCAAATTTTTCTGCTGTGAGTAATCCAAGCTCAACAACTGCTTCTTTCAAAGTTTTATTTTCAGCGTGAGCTTTCTTTGCAACTTTTGCTGCATTATCATAACCAATATGAGGATTTAAAGCAGTAACAAGCATCAAGGAATTATCAAGATGCTTTTTGATGTTAGTTTTAATTGCTTCCATCCCAACTACACAATTATCTGTAAAGCTTTCACACGCATCAGAAATTAATCTGATTGAGTTGAGAACATTAAAAATGATAACAGGTTTGAAAACATTCAGTTCAAAATGACCTGTGGCTCCGCCAATATTCACTGCAACATCATTTCCGAAAACCTGAGCACAAACCATTGTCATCGCTTCACTCTGAGTCGGATTAACTTTCCCCGGCATAATTGAAGAACCCGGTTCATTTTCTGGAAGATGAAGTTCACCCAAACCGCAGCGTGGACCAGAACCAAGAAATCTAATATCATTTGCAATCTTCATCAGTGATGCAGCAAGTGTTTTTAATACACCGCTGAATTCAACAAGTGCATCGTGAGTTGCAAGAGCTTCAAATTTATTTCTAGCAGTGACAAATTTTAGTCCCGTTATTTTAGCAATGTGTTCAGCAGATTTAACTGCAAACTGTGGATGAGTATTTAATCCTGTTCCGACTGCAGTTCCACCAAGTGCAAGTTCATACAATCTTGGTAAAGCTGCATTAATTCTTTCAAGTCCATTTGTCAGCTGTTGAGCATAACCACCAAACTCCTGTCCGAGTGTCAATGGAACGGCATCCATCAAATGTGTTCTGCCAATCTTAATTATGTCTTTATACTCATCAGCTTTTTTCTGAAGAGCATCGCGAAGTTTTGTAACCATCGGAATTAATCTGCGATGAATTTCTTCAACAGCAGCGATGTGCATTGCTGTTGGAAAAGTATCGTTTGAAGATTGTGCTTTATTTACATCATCATTCGGATGGATTGGTTTTTTGCTTCCCATTTCACCACCGGCTATCTCGATTGCACGGTTTGATATAACTTCATTCGCATTCATATTAGTTTGAGTTCCACTGCCGGTCTGCCAGACAACAAGTGGAAAATGTTCATCAAGTTTTCCTATCAATCACTTCATCAGAAGCTTTAACAATCAAGTCTGCTTTATCTGCTGGTAATGTTCCTAATTCTTTATTAGTAAGAGCAGCAGCTTTTTTCAAAATTCCAAGTGCACGAATCAGCTCACGTGGAAAACTGATCTCCTCCAATCTTAAAATTCATTAATGATCTGGCAGTTTGTGCACCATAATATTTATCGGAAGGAACTTTGATTTCTCCCATTGTATCTTTTTCAATTCTATCTTTCATTTGCATTCTCCCTTTGAATTTGAAATAATTATTATTCTTGATAATTGTTATCCGAAATTTACTATAATTTTATAAAGAGTACTTTATTCATATTCTCAAGAATTGGATAAACATTTAACTGCTTATCCGGATAAGGCGATCTTTCGTAAAAGAAATCCAATCTTGCTTTGGAACTATTCCTGAATGCTTCATCCGATTTCAATTTTTCTTCAAATTCTTTTTTTAGTTCCGGATTATTCGCCAACATTTCTTCAGCTAACTTTTCCATCACATAATCTTCATAATATTCTTTCTGCTCGAATATCTGATTCATAAATCCCCATTGGACAAATGAATCGGCAGACTTTGGTTCCAATAGGTGAGTAAGATATTCTGGTTGATCTTTGATCTGTCAAAAAAAGATAAGAGCCTTTAGGAATGATTACTTCTTCTGAATATGTATCATACGAGAAAGTAACAGTCTGCCTTCCTTCGTAAGAAGTTTCTGAAAATTTGACATCTTTAAATTTGTATTTGGTAACCATTTCGTTTTTGTTTTCGCTGAGAAGTAAAGTTGGGTAGATTCCTTGCGAAATTAAGCTTTTCAGCGAGAAAGGAATATTCGGGTGGAATGTAATATCCTTTTGCAACTTTAATTGAATCTAGTACAATAACATCAGTAAAATATTTTACTTCAAAATTTTTTTTAGTATTTGTATATACAAGCTTTTTCATTCCCGAAACTTCTGATGAATCCCAGTAATAGTCATATCCTTTAAAATTCATCATTTCATATTTATCTGTATTAGAAAAAGTGATAGGAAGATATTTTCCATCTTCATACAACTTAGAAGTTTGTTCATCAGCTTCTCTATTTAATTCCCTCAGCTTAGTTGAATTATTGAAGATGAATTCCATTGTTGTTTCCAGAACAGCTTTAGTGACAAATACACGATCCTTGTATGGTTTTAGCATATGCGTTTCAACCAAAAGCATGGGTCTGTTCTGAAGAGCAAAGTATCCCGATGAAAATCTTGGAGTCGATGGCCAATAAATTAATCCTTCGTCAAGACCTTTATCCCAGTTTTTCAAATAGATATATGGATAGATAAGAAATCCTTTTTCCTCAACACGATTTTCAAGAAAAGGAGCAAATTTTTTACCAAGCCAATCCGCAGTTTGCTGATACATATTTTTTGACCATTCAACAGAGTAAGTAACTGTGTATTGGTAATCAGCTCCGTCGGTTGTGTGAGTATCAATTATAAAATCAGGAATGTGCGATTCATTACAAGTTTCAGCATTGCCTGCATTTCCGGCGCATCAGCTTTCATCCAGTCACGGTTAAGATTTAAATTTTGTGCAGTTGTTCTCCAGCCCATTTCTTCGGGTCCGTTTTGATTTATTCGTTGTATTTACTTTTTCTTTCGTGTCCATCTACATTGAATATTGGAACCACAATAATATTAAGGCTATCGAGTAAATATTCTTTTTCCTTTGTGATTAAAATCTCTCTCATCAATATCATCGAAGCATCTTTACCTTCAATTTCACCTGAATGAATTCCATTGATTATCAGGATGGTTGGTTTGAGTAATTCTTTCCCTGGAGGAACACTTATTTTGCTTTCTTTAGTCACCAGCAAATATTTTAACTCCCTGCCTTGCGGTGAAACGCCAAATGGTAATAACTCAGCAAACTCAGAATTATCAGCAAGATTTTGAAAGTAGCTCATCGTTTGTTCATAATCAGATGTAGAAATAAATCCAGATTTTTCGAAAACTGTTTCCCATTCTGCTTCTGACTGTGGTAACATCTGATAAGAAAATAAAAAAATCAGAGAAATAAAGAGTAGTTTCATCATCGTCATTGAAATGTTTCTTATTTATTAATGGGATATTTGTTCAGCTAAAAATAATTAAACCAAAATTACTTCAGGATATTAGCAGGAGAAAATGATACAAAAATATCAAATGTGACCAGTAAAATTGATTTTCAAATCGGTAATAAAAACTTAACAATTATAAAGTTAATAGATTATTTAAATGTTAATTCTTTAAAAATGACGTGTGGCAACACTTATCACTTTGAAATTCAAATCTTCATTAATTAAATTTATGAGAGCATTATGGTATTATGTTTGAGTGTATTTGTAAAAGCATTTTTTGATTGTATCGAATTAATTAGCTTTGAATAACATTAAACCTAAGTGAGGCTATTTTGGAAATTCCCCAACTCGATCGCAGCAGCTACCTTAAAGGTTTGTTAATTACTGCAAGAAAAGATAATCAGCTGAACGAGACCGAGATATCAATTATTAAAAAGCTTGCTAAACGCCTTGGCTTTTCATCAGATTTTTTTGAAGATACTATTACAAACCTCCTGGAAAATAAATATATAACTGAAGAACCTATCAAATTTTCCAAACCGGATATTGCCAAATCTTTTATTGAAGACGCTTTAAAGCTTGCTCTTGCCGATAATCGTGTAACCGACAATGAAATTAACTGGCTTAAAGAGACCGCCAAAGCCAATGGCATTGATGAAGAATTGTTCAATAAAATTTATAAAGAACTCCAGAGCAAACCTCATATGATTGGCAAAGTTGAATTTGCATTGTTTTCTCTCATATAACTGAGAATACCGACACAGAAAATATTCCTCCTGCGATAGTTATTTATTGCTGTTTACTCTCTTAATATCTAATTTTAAATTGTTAGAAAAATTTCTTTTTTGAGTTAACTAAAAGAGCCTGCTCACAATCATTTCCTGAAAGGTATTATCATGAAAAAAATGAAAGCCCTCGTAAAAAAATATGCTAAACCCGGAATCTGGATGGACGAAGTTCCTGTTCCTGAATATGGACCAAATGATGTTCTTATAAAAATTCACAAAACTTCCATCTGCGGAACGGATATTCACATTTATAACTGGGATGAATGGGCACAAAAAACTATTCCTGTTCCGATGCACGTCGGTCACGAGTATGTTGGCACTGTTGAAGCATTTGGCAGTAATGTTCACGATGTTAAAGTTGGTGAACTTGTCAGCGGCGAAGGTCACATTGTTTGCGGCACTTGCAGAAACTGTCGAGAAGGAAGAGGACATCTTTGTCCTAATACAAAAGGAGTTGGAGTAAATCGTCCCGGATGTTTTGCTGAGTATCTTGTAATTCCTGTTTCCAACCTCTGGCATTGCGATCCAAAAATCCCGAAAGAAATTTTTTCAATATTCGATCCTTTGGGAAATGCTGTTCATACAGCACTTTCATTTAATGTTCTTGGAGAAGATGTTTTAGTCACTGGTGCTGGACCAATTGGAATAATGGGTGCAGCAATTGCGAAACATTCAGGTGCAAGAAATGTTGTAATAACTGATATGAATCCATATAGACTTGAGCTTGCAAAGAAGCTTGGGGTAACAAGAGCGGTTGACATCACAAAAGAAAAACTTCCTGATGTAATGAAAGAACTTGGAATGGTTGGTGGTTTTGATGTGGGCTTAGAAATGAGCGGAAGCATTCATGCTTTCAATGATATGATTGATGTTATGTATCACGGTGGAAAAATGGCGTTGCTTGGTATTCTCCAGAGAAGGCTGCAGTAAATTGGACGAAGGTTATTTTCAACGGACTAACTATCCGCGGTATCTACGGAAGAATGATGTTTGAAACCTGGTTCAAGATGCAGGCAATGGTTCAAAGCGGATTGCCGATTAGTCCAATCATTACTCATCGATTCAAGATTGATAATTACCTTGAAGGATTTGAGATAATGAAATCCGGAAATTCAGGAAAAGTAATACTGGATTGGGAGTGATTCTAGATTCTGGATGCTTGATTCTGGATACTGGATAATAAATCAAATACAAAAAAAATGAGTTATAAAAATCTAGAAATTTGGCAGCTAGCAAGAGAGCTAGTAATTGAAATTCATAAAATGACCTTAACTCTTCCGAAATTTGAAATGTACGAAGAAGGAAGTCAGATAAGAAGATCATCAAAATCGGTAAAGTCAACTATTGTTGAAGGATATGGAAGACGAAACTATAAAAGTGATTATGAACGTTACATTACAATTTCATTAGCATCAAATGATGAAACTCTTGACCACTTGGAAAATCTTTTTGAAACAGGTTCCCTTACTGATGAAAAATTATATAAAGAATTACACTCCAAAATAGAAACACTTGGAAAGAAGATTAACAGATTTTTACAATCAGTTCAAAGGGAACATATCAGCAATAAATAAAAACTTCCAGCAACCAGCATCTAGAATCCAGCATCAAGGGATTACTTTGTGCTTCCTCCCCACCTTCTCAAACGCACTTATACACGCATCAAGATCAGCTTTAGAATGTGCTGCTGAATTCTGTACTCTTATTCTCGCCTGACCTTTTGGAACAACCGGATAAGAAAACCCAACAACATAAATTCCTTCATCAAATAAATCTTTTGCCATTTGCTGAGCGAGCTGTGCATCGTTTTCAAACTTTCGGAACAAAACAGGAACGATTGGATGAATGCTTTCAATCAAATCAAAACCGAGTGCTTTCATCTTTTCACGAAAATATTTTGTATTCTCCATTAACTTATCACGCAGGTCGTTCGATTTTTCAAGAAGATTAAAAGCTGCAATAGAAGCCCCGACAATAGCAGGCGCAAGTGTGTTGGAAAAGAGATAAGGTCGCGATCTTTGCCTGAGCATATCAACAATTTCCTTTTTAGATGCAGTGAATCCGCCGGAAGCACCGCCCATCGCTTTGCCCAAAGTTGAAGTGATGATATCTACTTCACCAAGGACATTACAATACTCAAGAGAACCACGACCAGTTTTACCCAAAAATCCGGTGGCGTGACAATCATCAACCATTACAAGCGCATCGTATTTATTTGCAAGCTTAACAATCTCAGCAATTTTTGCAATGTCACCATCCATTGAAAAAACACCATCGGTAGCAATTAAAACATTTTTTGCCGGATGAGGTTCCTGGCCAAGTCCTGTGTGTTCCCAAATATCAGATCCTTCTCTTGCAAGAATTAATTTCTGCTCAAGTGATTTCATATCCGAGTGTTCATAAATTAATCTTCTCGCTTTGCACAATCTTATTCCGTCAATAATGCTTGCGTGGTTTAGCTGATCTGTAATTATAACATCATCCTGACCGAGAATGCTTTCAAACAACCCGCCGTTTGCATCGAAGCAGGAAGAATAAAGTATTGCATCATCCATCTGGTAGAAATCGGCAATCCGTTTTTCAAGTTCTTTGTGAATATCCTGGGTACCGCAAATGAATCTTACTGAAGCTAAACCAAAACCATGTGTGTCTAATGCTCTTTGTGCAGCTTTAATTATTTCAGGATGATTTGCAAGTCCGAGATAATTATTAGAACAAAAGTTCAGTACTTCTTTTGGCTTTGATTTAGTGGGATAAGAAACTTTTATTTTTGCTTTCTGGTCGGAGAGAATTATTCTTTCATCCTTGTAAAGGTTTGCTTCTTTAATTGATGTTAGCTCCTGCTTTAAGTCGTATTTTGTTCTTCGGTACATAGTGTCACTTTAAGATTGTTATTAAAAATTATTGGCGGATTAAAAATATTGAAAACGAAGCTTAACTGAAATGGTAAAGGATAAAAAGGATGTAACTGTAATCACATTATAGTAATAAAATTAATTAATCTGGGAACGGATTCTGATGTTTGCCTTTGTAATTACAGAAAATGAATTTGGAATTTTACCGCTGTAATCTTTTACAAAGTTCAAGACCATCTCCGCTTTTTTATCTGTGGGCATTCCGTGAAGTCTTATTAGTAAAACTCCATTATGAGCCAAGCGTTGCCTGAATACTAGTTCACCAAAATCTTTATCAGAAGTAATAAATATTGAATTGTTTTTATTGGCTTGCGAGATAATTTCTTTATCACCAACACCTGGTGACATTTCGAGAACATATTCAACTTCATATCCGCTATTTCTTAAGAGATCAACAATTTCAGCTTCAATATTTTCGTCAACTAAAAAATTCATTTAGAATCTGTGACAGGATAAACAACATCAGCTTTTAGTGCTTTAGCTGCAAAATTCAATGCTGCCTGAATTCCCTGCCGGGTAAGATTTGGATGAGACTTAATAATCTGTTCAATTGTCTCTCCGGCTGATAGCTTTTCTAAAATTAACTCGACCGTTATTCTTGTCCCTGCAACCACAGGTTTGCCCATCATAATATTCGGATCTGAGATTATATGCTGTTCCATAATTAAAATTTCCTTAAAGATTTTATTTAATATACCACAAATTAGCAGTAGAATAAATATCCTAAAGTTTGCTGCGGAAAATTATTGGCGGTTCAAAAATATCGAAATTGGGGGATAAGTGAAATTGAGTGTCTAAATTATTTTGAAGGATATATTCTATTTCAATTTTTCAATAATATCTGAACGATGGTACCTGCATTACTTTAAAGATTCCACGAAGAATAACTATGATAATATAAAGCTGGATTAACAATACAATTATGAAGCAAACAATTTCAAACGGTGGACTTTGCAAATGTACATGATAGGCGAATACGATAAGAATACCGTACAACACAATTGAGATAGCTAATATTAGTGATGGATATTTAACAGACTTTGTGATAAATGCAATATTGACTTCGATATTAAACCATAGTGAAAATTTATTATAAGGATCTTTATCAGATTGCTTTGTCTCAATTATTTTCC
>CAVOPS010000029.1:0-51153 GCA_963698155.1 uncultured Ignavibacteriaceae bacterium
CGGTGCATTTTCAGGCAAAGATCCATCAAAGGTTGATAGAAGTGCTACTTATGCAGCCAGACATATTGCAAAAAATGTTGTTGCAGCTAAATTAGCTAAAGAATGTTTGGTGCAGGTTTCCTATGCAATCGGCGTTGCACACCCAATTTCTGTCTTCGTGGATACTAAAGGAACCGGAGTAATTCCTGATTCTGAAATTTCTAAAATGATCCAGAAAGAAGTTGATCTCACTCCTAAGGGAATAATCACTAGATTAAAATTAAGAAGACCAATCTATCAGAAAACGTCAGCATATGGTCACTTTGGTAGAAATGATAAAGATTTTACCTGGGAACAACTTGATCTGGTTCCTATATTTAAGGAGTATGCAAAAAATATAGTTCATTAATTATGAACTTTTTATATATAATGTGTTGTTTAGTTATTGTTGATTAGTAATAAGAAATTAGTAAAAAAAGTAAAGGTAATCAAATGAATGAAGTGTTAGAAAAGAAAATTGATTTCTCACTAAAATTTAAAGTAAAAGATATCTCTCTTGCAGAATGGGGAAGAAAAGAAATAGAACTTGCCGAAGCAGAAATGCCGGGCTTAATGGCATTAAGGGAAGAATACAAAGGAAAGAAGCCGCTCAAAGGCGCTCGTATTGCCGGTTGTCTTCATATGACAATTCAAACTGCGGTATTAATTGAAACTCTCGTTGATCTTGGTGCAGAAGTAAAATGGTCATCTTGTAATATTTTTTCGACTCAGGATCATGCCGCTGCTGCAATTGCTGCTGCCGGTGCAGCTGTTTTTGCATGGAAGGGAATGAATGAAGAGGAATTTAATTGGTGCATCGAACAAACTTTATTTTTCGGTGATGAATCTAGACCTCTAAATATGATTCTTGATGATGGCGGTGATCTTACAAATATGGTTCTTGATAATTATCCTGAACTTGCAGCCGGAATAAAAGGTCTATCTGAAGAAACCACAACAGGTGTTCATCGTTTGTATGAAAGAATGAAAAATGGAACACTTCCAATGCCTGCAATAAATGTAAATGATTCAGTAACAAAATCTAAGTTTGACAACAAGTATGGCTGTCGCGAATCTTTAGTAGATGCAATTCGCAGAGCAACTGATTTAATGCTTGCAGGTAAAGTAGCGGTAGTTGCAGGATTCGGTGACGTTGGTAAAGGTTCTGCTGAATCATTAAAGAATGCGAATGTAAGAGTTATTGTAACTGAAATTGATCCGATTTGTGCGCTTCAAGCTGCTATGGAAGGTTATGAAGTTAAGAAGATGGAGATGCAGTTAAAGAAGCGGATATAATTGTAACTGCAACAGGTAATATAAATGTTGTGAACGAAAAACACTTCAAATTGATGAAAGATAAAGTAGTTGTTTGTAACATCGGACACTTTGATACTGAAATTGATATGGCCTGGTTGAATAAAAATTATGGTCACACAAAAAATACAATTAAACCTCAAGTTGATAAATACACAATTGATGGTAAAGATATGCTGGTGCTTGCAGAAGGCAGATTAGTTAACCTTGGATGTGCAACAGGTCATCCTTCATTTGTAATGTCAAATTCATTTACGAATCAAACACTTGCGCAGCTTGAACTCTGGAATCATCCAGAAAGATATGAGAATAAAGTTTACACTTTGCCAAAACATCTTGATGAGAAGGTTGCACGACTTCATCTCGCCAAAATCGGTGTTGAGCTTGATGTGTTAAGACCGGATCAGGCCGAGTATATCGGTGTTCCCGTTGAAGGACCTTACAAACCTGATTATTATAGGTATTAAAAATTCTACTTGTAGAGACGCATCGCGATGCGTCTCTACTATTCATTTAAGTAAATCCCTCAACGCTTCTCCTAAATTTTCAAACTTAAACTTATAACAAGCATTTAAAATTTTATCAGCAGAAGTTCTCTGACTCATCACAGCATATTCTGCTAATTCACCTGCGATAAATTTCAAAACAAATCCCGGAACTGGGAAGAGAAATGGTCGTTTCAATACTTTACCAAGTGTTTTAGCAAAATCTTTCATCCTCACAATGCCAGGTGAAGTCGCATTAACTGATCCACAAAGTTTTTCATCATCGATTGCACGAAGATAAATTCCATAAATATCATCAATATGAATCCAGGGAAACCATTGTCTTCCGCTGCCAAGCGGACCACCGATAAAAAGCTTGAATGGCAGCAACATTTTTTTTAGCACACCTTCATCTTTCTGCATTACCAAGCCATTACGGATTGAAACTCTTCTAACTCCGAACTGCTCAACTTTCGCGGCTTCTTTCTCCCAGTCTTTGCAAATTGTAGCCATATAATCATTACCTAAAGAACTTTTTTCATCAAGCATTTCATCATAACGGTTGCCATAAATTCCAACTGCAGATGAGCAGATAAAAGCTTTTGGTTTTTGCTCAACCAATTTTATTGCTTCAACTAAATTCCTCGTGCTAACTATCCTACTATCATAAGCAAGCTTTTTGTATTCCTCATTCCATCTCTTTGCACCGAGGTTTGCACCTGCAAGATGAACAACGGCATCTACTCCATGCAACTCATGCATCATCCAGTCTTGTTTTCGTATTCCCACTTGACAAATTTCTTTACCGCAGGTAATTTTCGACCAGCTTTATCGGGATTTCGGGTGAAAATAGTAACCTCATCTCCTCTTGCTGATAACGCCTGCACAAGACTTTGCCCAATTGAGCCTGTTGCGCCCGTTATAATTATTTTTTTCATTGCTGTTAAAATAAAGTATTGTTTATTTAATAATTTACATTTGCTTCAATCTAATTTTAATAGATTTTAAATGAAAACAAATTGAGCTATAATTATGAAAAAGAAAATACGAGTAGTGTTATCTGTCTTTATTCTTAACACTTTATCATTCCCGCAGGTTCAAAATTTAAATATTGAAACGCCCTCAATTTCGGCAGGAGCAGAATTTAATTTATTAGTTCAGGAGAAAATCAGAAAAGGTGAAGATGCGGATTTAAAGGTGAGAAATCTCTCAATGCCATTGCAGAAGTCAGAGTCAACAACATTGATTACTACATATGAAGGAATAAACTTTGACCAAAATGCAAGCTTAAATGGGTCTTATTTTATACCCCCGGATCCTATAGGTGCTGCTGGGCCAAATCATCTGGTCTCGGTGGTAAATTGTGCAATTGAATGGTTTACAAAGGCTGGTGTAAAACAGAATAGTCAGCGTTTAGGAAGAAATAGTGGTGGCATCGTTGGAAGTTTTTTTGCAACTTTAGGACCATTAACCGCAACATTCGATCCCAAAGTTATATATGATCAATACAACGGAAGATTTATTGTAATCACAATGGAACAGCAATCAAGCCCTCAAGCTTCAAGAATTCTGGTGGCAGTATCTCAAACAAGCGATCCAAACGCTGGTTGGTATTTTCATTCCATTTAATTCCCTTATTAACATAGGCGGAAACTCTTGGGCAGATTATCCTGGTTTGGCTATAGGAACTGATGCAATTTACATCACTGCAAATATGTTTAGGTTCTCCGGTGGTGGTTATGCAGGAGGTCGTCTTTGGATAATTGCGAAGTCACCATTTTATTCAGGTGGAACTGCGTCTGTAAATGTTTATGATCACATTACTTTAGCAACCGGTAACAAGTATTCAAGTACGTATCAACCTGCTCACATGATCGGGACGCCACAAACAAATGTTGGTACTTTTTTAATATTATATTCAGGACTCTCCGATGGGACAAATGAATCTGTAAATGTCATCCGAGTAGATAATCCATTGACTTCTCCATCATTTACTGGTCAAAACATTTCTCAGGGAAATGTTGATAATACTGCAGGCGCATACAATAATGCCCCACAACTTGGAACTGCAACATTAATAGCCACAAATGACAGAAGATCACTACAACGCAGTTTGGCGAAACAACTCTCTTTGGTCAGTTTTTTGTATTGTTCCTCCATCAGGTGTTGACGCAGGACAAGTTACTGCTCATTGGGTCAGAGTAAATACGGCAACACTTAGCTCTCTTACTCTTACAGATCAGGGGAATATTGGTGGAGAGAGCATTGCAACTGGTTGTTATACTTTCTTCCCGTCAATTGCAGTTAATTCCAGCAATGATGCCTGCATAGGTTTTTCAGCATCTGCCTCCACAATTTATCCTGGGGCTTATTATACTGGGAGAGTGTCATCTGATCCTCTTGGGTATACTGTAAATCCGGATTCAGTCAGGCGAGGAAGAGATTACTACATTAGAACTTTTGGATCTGGTAGTAATAGATGGGGTGACTATTCTGGTGCTTGTTTAGATCCTGCTGATAATCAGACTTTCTATGTGTTCAATCAGTATGCTTTTACACGAGGGACACCTTTTAGTGGAGAAGATGGAAGATGGGCTACTGCTTTTGGCATTGTTCCGGTAGTGCGCTCCCCGTCGAACTTTCTCTGTTCACTGCAAAAGTTTTACGCAGTGGAGGAGTTAAACTCAACTGGCGAACGGAAACTGAAGTTAGCAACTACGGTTTTGAGATCGAAGCTCCGAAAATCCGAAATCCAAAATCCAAAATCCGCAATGGAAAAGATTGGGTTTGTGGAGGGTCATGGTAATTCAAATTCTCCAAAAGATTATTCTTTCACTGATAACAGTGCAGGTTACGGCAAATATTCTTATCGCTTAAAACAGCTTGACACTGATGGTCAGTTTGAGTATTCGAAAGTAATTGAAGTTGATGCAGGACAAATTCCCGATGGGTTTGTGCTTGAACAGAATTATCCAAATCCGTTTAATCCAACTACTACAATTAAATTTGCATTAGCAGAAACACAAAAAGCTGAACTTAAAGTATTCGATGTTTTAGGCAATGAAGTTGCTTCACTCTTTAACGGAATAGCCGAAGGCGGAAAAGTTTATGAACGAGAATTAAACGGAGAAAGTCTTTCCAGCGGAATTTATTTCTACCGGCTCGCAACTGATAACCGAGTTGAAAACCGTAAAATGCTTTTAATAAAGTAGTAAGGAGTCAGCCGCTAAAGCGGGAAAAGACAGAAGTAAGAATAAATTTACCCCCGGTTTTCGGGGGTTTTTTATTTCTTTGCAAAGATTTAACTACATGTCTTGTGGCTTCTTTGGAAAAAATTATTTACTTTTAAAACCAGATGATAGAATTTTAGTAACGATGGAATTGCACCCATCCCCCATTATTAATAACCGAGAGAGAACAAAAGGAATTAAACTATAATCACAAAATAAAAAACCTGAAAAGTGATATGAAGAAGGATACTGTATATTATTTATTTATATTTTTTACATTATCAATTTTGCTCAAACGTTGCTTCTTGAAGAAAATTTTGATTACTCAACAGGCACGCTAACTTCTGTTACCGCTAATTGGACTGAATCACCAACTGGATAGTCGATATTCATGTGACGGGTGGTAGTTTATTATATACAAATTATCCATCATCCGGTTTTGTAAATAAAATTGTATTAGATGGCTGTGCTACTAGATCAGGTGTGATTCGTTCATTTGCTACTACAATCTACTGCTGGATCAACTGTGTATTTTATCAGTCTTAATAAATGTTATAACTAATGCTATATTCAAATAATTCAAGGTGATTATTTTCTTGATTATCAAAATTAGGTTTACCGGTATTAAGAGGAAATATTTATGTAAGACAAGGAGCAAATTCAGCAAAATATGGCGTTGGTTTAGTCAAGTCAAGTATGCAAGTGCAACTTGGTTCGCTAAAGGAACTTGATGTAGGGTACAGACTTATTTGGTAGTCGTTAGCATATTCATTTATTTCTGGTTCAGATAACGATGCCGTTAAATTTATGGGTAAATCGACTTTAGGGACTGAACCATCTGCTGATATTAAACATTACATCAGGTGTTGATGCTACAGATTTAGGTTATATTCAATTTAGGCAAAGGCAATTTTCAGGTGATATGGATGTTGATGGTTTAAGATTATCTGATTGTTGGACTCAGCCCCTCTCCCCGTCGAACTTTCTTCCTTCTCTGCAATCGTTTTAGAAAATTCAGTAAAGCTTAACTGGCGAACGGAAACAGAAGTAAGTAATTACGGTTTTGAGATCGAAAGATTGCAAGATTACAAAATTGAAAAATTGCAAGATTGGAAAAGATTGGATTTGTAGAGGGACACGGAAATTCAAATTCACCAAAAGATTATTCTTTCATAGATGATCTTACTCTTACTCTATCATACTCTTTACTACCGCTTAAAACAAATAGATACAGATGGAAAATTTGAATATTCAAAAGTAATTGAAGTTGATTTGGGTTCACCAACAAAATTTGAGCTGAGTCAGAATTATCCTAATCCTTTTAATCCAGTTACAACAATTAAGTTTTCAATACCTCAACCGGGTAATGTTAAGCTGACAGTTTACAATCTTCTTGGAGAGCAGGTTGCAGAACTTGTTAACGGATTTAGGGAGGCAGGATGTTCACACTATTAATTTCAATGCAGAAAATCTTATCAGCGGATTATACATTTATAAGATAGAAGCAAACGGAATTGTGCAATCCAGAAAAATGATTCTTCTTAAATGATTAAGAATTAGAACCTGCCTGCCGGCAGTGAGCAGGCTTAAATAATTTAAAATATCGAAGAATTGAGTCCCGCTTAGCCGGGACTTTTCTTTTTTGCGCTGTTCTTTACATACAGAAGTAGAAACAGCATAATTACTCGGCATTTATTCATAAACTCATCAACTTGGTAAATATCAGTCTTAGGATTTTCTCAAAATAATTTCTTAGATTAAAAGTGAATTAATAGTAAGTAAAGAACAATTAAGTGAAAATGAAATTGAAAATCATCCTTCTGCTATTACTCTTCTTTGAATTGTGTTTTGCTCAGAATGTAATTGTTGTAGTTATTGATGGTGCAAGATATACTGAAACATTTGGTGCAGGGGCAACTTATATTCCTCACATGTATAATGACTTGAAACCAATCGGGGCAGTTTACACTAATTTTAGAATTGCTGATGCAGGGATAACTTCAACAAATCCCGGGCACGCATCAATTCTAACTGGTACCTGGCAGCTAATCGCTAATGATGGTACCCAAAGACCAACGAAGCCCACAGTGTTTGAATACTTCAGACAGGAACTTGGAATCAGTTTAACTGAGAATTATGTTATTACCGGGAAATCCAAGCTCAATGTGATTTCTTACAGCTCAGATCCTGCTTATGGATTTAATTATCGTGCATCGGAAAGCTGTTCGACTCTTTCAGACAACCAAGTTTATAATAACCTTGTGACAATTATGGATACGTATCACCCCAGGTTAATCATAATAAACTTTCCGGATACAGACTTAAAAGGACATTCAGGAGTTTTTGCAGATTACGTAAATGCTTTAACGAACGCTGATAATTTGGTTTATCAATTATGGCAGAAGATCCAGAGCGACACTTATTATCAGAATACAACAACACTCTTTGTAACGAATGACCATGGAAGGCACGATGATGCACACGGTGGTTTTAAAGATCATGGTGATGACTGCGAGGGATGTGAACATATTATGTTATTTGCAATTGGACGAAATGTAACTCAAGGCTTAGTTAATAATGATATGCATTATCAGGTAGATATTGCACCAACGATTGGAGATTTGTTAGGTTTTAGTACTCAGCAAGCGGTCGGTATAAGTCTTTACCAGGGAAGTAATCCGCTTCCCGTAGAACTTTCCTCCTTCTCTGCAATCTTTTTAGAAAATTCTGTTAAGCTAAACTGGCGGACGGAAACAGAAGTAAGCAATTATGGTTTTGAAATTCAGAAGTCAGAAGTACAGAAGTCAGAAGTGCAGAATGGAAAAAAATTGGATTTGTTCAGGGGCATGGTAATTCCAATTCACCTAAGGAATATTCTTTTATTGATGAATATGTTAATGGTGGAAAATATTCCTACCGCTTAAAGCAATTTGATACTGATGGCAAGTTCGAATATTCAAAAGTAATTGAAGTTGATTTGGGTTCACCAATAAAATTTGAGTTAAGTCAGAATTATCCTAATCCTTTTAACCCGGTAACTACAATTAAATTTGCAATTCCGAATTCAGGTCCAACTAAATTAGTTGTTTTCAATTTATTGGGTGAGGAAATGGACACTTTGGTTAATGAGTTTAAAAGAAGCAGGAATACACACAATTAATTTTTCCGCCAAAGGCGGATCCGCCTTCGGCGGAAAACTTCTGGGCTACCGAGTGGATTGTATATTTATAAATTAGAAGCAAATGGTTTTGTTCAATCCCGTAAAATGATACTAATGAAATAAAAATTGAGAGATGACATCTTTCAATCCGTCCGCCTATGGAGGTTAAGATGTCATCTCTTTGCCATAGAAGTAAAAATTTACCCCCGATTTTTGAGAGTTTTTGGCAACCACAGCAAGTACAAATTTGTCGTTAATAAAAAATTTATTGGCAATTTTTGAAAATCATGTCTACTTTTGAAGCAAAATGAACGAATTTCGGCGTAAAAAAATTACGGCATCGGTCATTTATACTGTCGCGAACCACAAATTGAGCCTGAACTGTTTTACAATTTTAACAGTTTTTAACGCTTCATTATCTGCCTTTGTTAGAATCAAATAAAATAGCCTTATTTCGGCATCCGGCATAGTTTCTGTCTTAATTAAAGGTTCTGAATACATCAAAATACTTAATCGCAGGATTTTTATGAGATTAAAATATTTACTTATTTCACTGTTTCTGTTTATCGTCTTTTGTTCTAATACAAATGCACAATTAACAGGCACAAAAACAATTCCTGGTGACTATGCAACTATTCAAGCAGCAATCGCTGCTTTAAACTCAGCAGGCGTTGGCAGTGGTGGGGTTACTTTTAATGTAGCGGCAAACCACACGGAAACATTCACAACCCCTACAGCAGGTACAATTACAACCACAACCAGCGCAGTTGACAAACCAATAATCTTTCAAAAAGCTGGTGGTGGTAACAATCCGAAAATTACTGCTGCTTTGAATGGAACATACTACTACAACAGATGGTATGATTAAAATAGCAGGTGGGGATTACATTACATTTGATGGGATTGATTTACAGGAAAATGCAGGCAACACCACCCCTACAGCCAGAATGGAGTGGGGCTTTGCTATTGTGAAAGAAAGCGCAGCAAATGGTTCTCAAAATATTAGTATTACCAATTGTTCAGTTACCTTGAATAAATTAAATACAAATTCAGTTGGTATTTATGGTGGAAATCATACTGCTACAAGTTCAACGGCCTTAACAATATCAACTCCAAGTGGAACAAATGCCAACATTAAAATAAACAATTGCAACGTATCAAATTGCTATAACCCAATTTCTATTTCGGGCTATACAAGTCTATCAACATACTATGATACGGGATTGGAAATTGGAACAACGCAGGAAACACTATTTCTAATTATGGGGGTGGGTCTTTTGATACTTATGGTATTTTTGTGGACGGACAAAATGTGCCCAAAATAGAAAAGAATAGTGTTACATCAGGAACAGGTACTGCAAATGTTTATGGTATTAATGTTGCGGCTGCTTGTGATGGAAATTTAATAGTAAATACTAATACTGTATCAGATATTTCTGGTGGAACAAATTCAGTATATGGCATTTTCACTAATAACGATGGCGCAGGTGCTGTGATATATTCAAATATTGTAACTAACATATCAGGAACAGGCGCTGCAGTTTTTGGTTATAAAATTGGAGGAAGTAGCTCAACTGCTTTTGAATGTTACAATAATAGGGCCTCCAACATAAGTTGTTCTGGTGTGGGTGCTGTTTATGGTATGGAAATCCAGGGTGCGTCTACTTCAAATTACAAATGCTATTCAAACAATATTTACAATATCTCTGGAACTAATGCTTCCTCTACTGCGTATGGAATCAATATTCTCTCGGGTGGTTTTTCTTCCTTAGCAAATATTTACAACAACTTTATTAGTGATATAAAAGCTCCCTCATCAGGCAATGCTCAAGCTGTGTATGGGATTAATGTTCCAGGCTCTAACACTACACGATTATTTTTTAATACTATTTATCTCAATGCTTCAAGCAACGGTACCAATTTTGGCAGTAATGGTATTTACTATAATACTACTGGTGATCTTGATATGCGAAATAATATCATCATTAATGTTTCTACTCCTAAAGGAACCGGCAGCACTGTTGCATTTAGAATGTCAAACAACAGTTTAACTGGGTACAACACAAATTCAAATAACAACTGTTTTTATGCAGGTCCTCCGAGACCAAATAAATTAATTTTATTACATAATCTAAATTCTTATCAAACAATTCAGGAATTCAAAACATTTGTTCTCGCAGCAACAACAGGCAGAGAGTTGGCATCATTCACAGAAAATGTGCCTTTTGTAAAAATATTGCTCTTAATAATTTACATGTTAAAACTGATGTCCCCACACTTACCGAATCGGGAGGAATTGCAGTATCATCACCAATTGTTATTACTACAGACTACGATGGCGACACAAGAAATGCAACACCCGATGTAGGTGCAGATGAATTTGCTGGAATAAGTAAATACTGATCCGGTACCACCTGTAATTACTTATACCCCGCTTGGTGGTGGCGGTGTTGCTTCTTCCAGAAATTTTCCGGGAGTATCAATTACAGATGCCAGTGGAGTAAATACTACTTCGGGTACAGCTCCAAGAGTTTATTTTAAAAAATCGGCAGATGCAAATACTTTTAATGATAATACCAGTGCTACAGACGGCTGGAAGTGGGTAGAAGCAACCGGCACAGGTCCATTTAGTTTTCTGATAGATTACTCTCTCCTCAATGCTGGTATCAGTAGTCTGTAGGTGATATAATTCAGTATTTTGTCGTTGCTCAGGATTTATATTCTCTGCCAAATGTTGCTATTAATTCAGGTACGTTTGAAGACGCAGCCTGCAAGTGTAAATTTAATTGCAGGCAACTTCCCTATTCTAGGCACAATAAATAGCTATTCAATTCTGGGTGGACTCATCGGGACGTTTTACGTTGGAACAGGTCAAACTTATACTTCATTAACTGCAGATTCCCCGCAGGGCTTATTCAAAAAAATAAATGAAAGTATTATAGCCGGAAATATTACTATAAGAATAACTTCAGACTTAACTGAAACGGGAGCGGTAGCATTAAACCAGACAACCGAGGAAGCGAATTACTCAATCACAATTCAACCGGATGATGCCTCAACAAAAACTATTTCAGGCAATTACACCGGCGGGTTAATCAGATTAAACGGTGCCGACCGCGTTACTATCGATGGCAGGTTTGCAGGAAACGGCAGGTATCTATCTTTTTCAAATGATGCTGTCTCCGGTGTAATAGCCGCATTCCAGATTATCAGTCTTGGTACAAATGCCGGCGCTACGGATATAACGATAAGAAATTGTAATATAAGTACTGGTTATAATAATAGTCTCGGATCGTATGCAATTACTTCCGGCGGAAGCAGTATCAGTAGTGAGGGTAATGACAACGACAATCTTACAATAGTTAATAATGTTATAACAAACGCTCACCACGGAATTAATATTAAGGCAACCTTGTCGGGTGTTACTAACAACATTTCGATAACCGGCAATATTATAGGTTCAGAAACACCTGGTGAATATGTGGGAAAAAATGGCATTAGCATTATTCAGGCAAATGGAGTAAATATAACAGGCAACACTATATTTAATATTATTAATTCAAGCACTAACGACAATTCTTATGGAATTGCGCTGTGGACAGGAGTTACAAATTCAATAATTTCAGGAAATAGGATTCACTCAGTCAAATACTCAGGGACTAGTGGATGGGGGGGAATTGGAATAGGAATTACGACAGGCATAAGTAATGCCAATATTCTTGTAAAAAATAATCTGATTTATGATATATCTGGGGATGGATATTATTTCGATACTGATCTATGGAGAAACCCACATGGAATATTTTTGTCCAGCAATCAGAGCGGAATAAAAATATATAATAACTCAATAAATCTTTATGGAAATACTCTCAATTATGAAAATGCGATATCAACCGGTATTGGGATAGGTATTCGGAAGCTTAGCAGTAGCAGATATAAAAAATAATATTATAGTTAATAATCTTGGCTTGCAAAGCAGTACCGGGTACGGCAGTGTTGGAATATTTTTGGAAAGCGGAACTGAGTCAGCTTGAAGCAAGCAGCAACAATTTAATTTTTGTAAACCCGTCAGGCTCAGGAGTAAAATATATAGGACAAATAAATGCTACCGGATATTTAACGATACAGGCATGGCGGACAATTACACGGCAAGGATAAATATTCTTTCAGCGGAGATCCGGCGTTTACTTCAAACACAAACCTGCTGCCGGATAATACAAATCCAAACTGCTGGGCAGTTAATAATAAAGGAATGCCTCTTGCAGATGTATCTACAGATTTTAACGGCAATCCGCGAAGCACAACAGTAGCCGGCGGACCTGTTGATATCGGTGCTTATGAATTTTCTACAGCCACTACTCCTCCGGCGGCAATTCAAGGCGGTATAATTGGAAATAATGAAACCAGCACATATAATGTCTTTGAGTTTGAATCTGCCAGCATCACTGGGGTTCAAGTGTACTTCCATCCGGAATTACCTTTAGATATTATTCAGGTATTGAACCTCCGGGTGCTGATAATAATACGAGCAAGTGTTATTGGGATATCACGCAAACCGGCGGCAGCGGTTTTAGTTATGATATTACTTTCAATTACGACGAAGCACAAATCGGAGCAATTACAAGTGAGGATGATATCCGTCTTGCTAAATCGACTGATAATGGTTCAAGCTGGACACCATTCCTTGACCCGGGAACAGATCCAAATCAATATCAATTAAATACAACAGATAACACAATTAAAGTGCACGGATTAAGTTCCTTCTCTTTATTTGCTTTAACTGATGTGGATGGTGCTTTGCCGGTTGAGCTTAATTCATTCGTTGCTGCTGTAAGTGGAAGAGATGTAGTTTTAAAATGGGAGACAAAGACAGAAGTTAGTTCATACGCATTCGAAGTAGAGAGGGCTTCGTCTTCGACTACGCCCCTCCAGGGCTGGGAGATAATAGGTTCAGTTGAGGCAAGCGGCAACAGTAATTCACCTAAACATTATAGCTTTACAGATAAAAATCTAAATTCAGGAAAATATATTTATCGTTTGAAGATGGTTGACAACGATGGTTCGTACGAATATAGTCCAGAGGTAGAATCGGAAATAGATGTGCCGAAAGAATATTTACTAACTCAGAACTATCCAAACCCTTTTAATCCGACAACAAAAATAGATTATCAGCTTCCATCTGAATCGAATGTAACGATAGAGCTGTACAACATAGCCGGCGAAAGAGTAGCCACACTTCTTAACCAGGAACAAGCACCGGGCTATTACTCAGTTGAGGTAAACAGTGCCCAATTTCGTTTATCGAGTGGTGTTTACATTTACAGGATGACAGCGGTGAGTATGAAGGATTCAAAAAGTTATACTCAGTTAAAGAAAATGGTTCTTTTAAAATAATCCCGAGATTTCATTTATTTGACTAGCCCTGACAATGTTGGGGCTTTTTTATTTATGCCCAACCTTTCATAGGTAATTTCTTCCTTTTTTTGCTCAAAAAAGGCCTAAAATCTCCCCATGAATTCTAATAAAAGTAATAATTCTTTTGCTAATATTATTTTTTTTGTGGCAATATTTTTGACATTTCTGAATGTTGAAATCTTTAAAGCAAGAATTATAACAATTACCATCAGGAAGCAATTATGAAAAAAATAATTTTCTCCTCAATGTTAGTAGCAATAGCTATTATAATTAGCTGCGGTGATGAAATTCTTAATTCACCAGAACCTGAAAAGGATAATTGGATTGATCTTCCTGTTAATCCGGCTTTAGGAGACACAACAAAATTTGATGTTACTTCAAAAATTGTTGGGGCTGATGGAGGAACTATCGAATTCACAAAAGATTTTTTAGGTGGTCCTTACGGCCAGTATTGTATATCTGCAAAACTGAGAGTTTTATCAGGAACATTTGCCTGCAGCGATACAATTGATTTCACACTTTCAGTGGATGCACAAAATGCCCTGGTTTCTGTTTCTCCTGTCGATAGCAATTTCACAAAACCTTTAAAGCTAACTTTAACCTACTGCGGTATTGATCTGTCAGGTGTAAATCTATCGGAAATGGATTTTGTTTATGGTAATGGTATCGATAAGTTTATAGATGTATACTATGATGACGCTGTTGTTGATACGTTAACAGGCAGACTGGAAGTTACTAATGCTCATATTGAATACATTCCTAATCCTATCCCGAACGGTAAATATGGATGGGTAAGAAAAGCTGATTGAAAAGCAGAGATTTCTTCAATTTGATTTTAAATTAAAAGTTCACTGACCTGAGTTCAAAGATTTAGAAATTTGAATGATGCAAAAATGTTATGCTGTTGTTAACACCTTCAATTTTCGTTTAAATTCAACCAAAATACTTTCCCAGAACTTTTCATTTACTTTTTTTTATTATTTTTAGATAGTTATCCAGTTAAAAATTTTAATAATATCATTTCCGAGGGCAAATATGAAAAAGACATATCTATTTATAATGGTTTTATTGCTTATGCTTCCGTTGAGTCTATCGTACAGCCAGTTATTGGTCGAAGAATTCGATTACCCGGAAGGTGATACACTAACTAATCACGACTGGTCGAATCACAGCGGTACGGGCAATTTCATTACTATATCTACTGGCAGTTTATATTATTATGAGTATCTATCTTCTGGAATTGGCAATCAAGTTGTTCTTGCAGGCGGGTCAGGTTCAAGGGAAGATGTAAACACAGGAATTACTGAGCAAAATACGAATGGTGCAAGCGTTTACTATTCTTTCCTTATAAATGTTGTATCTGCAAGTAACACCGCCGATTATATCATCCATATCGGTGATAGATCTTCTCCGACTTCGTTTGCACTTTTTTCTGCACGTGTCTTCATACAGAATGAATCAGGAAATCTTAAGTTTGGACTTAGCAATTCTACAACTGCGACCATGGGAACAACGAATTTTAGTTATGGGATAACATATCTCGTCTTCGTTAAATATACAATAAACACAGGCGGTGCTGATGAATGTAAGCTCTGGGTGTTCAGCACAGGAGTTCCGCTTTCTGAAGTTGCTGCCGGCACTCCCGAAGTAACGAATACATCAACGAGTGGACAGGATGTAATTGATGCGATTGCACTTCGTCAGGGATCCACATCCTATTCAGCAGCGATTGATGGTATAAGAGTTTCAACAATTTGGGATGAGCTCGTCCCGGTTGAATTAACTTCATTAACAGCAGTGTCTAATGGCAGCAATGTTTTACTTAACTGGTCAACAGCTTCCGAGTTGAACAACGCCGGTTTTAATGTACAGAGATCAATAGCAGGAAATGAATTTACAACTATCGGTTTTGTTCCTGGTTATGGTACAACTACTGAAGCTAAGACTTACAGATTTATCGATGCTAATCTTTTAGCCGGAAGTTATACTTACAGATTAAAACAAATTGACTTCAACGGCACATTTGCTTACTCTGATGAAGTTAATGCTGAAGTTACTTCTCCGGTTCAATTTGAACTTTCTCAGAATTATCCGAATCCTTTTAACCCAAGCACAACAATTAAATTCTCGATTCCACAGAGTTCAAATGTAACTTTGAAGATATTCAATACGCTGGGACAGGAATTGAAAACTCTTCTTAATCAGAATATGGAATCAGGTGTGCATACAATTAATTTTGATGCAAGCAAATTGAACAGCGGAGTATATTTCTACAGACTTGATGCTGGATCATTCAGCGAAGTAAGGAAAATGACTTTAATCAAATAATAAAGACAAAACCGTCATTATAAACCCCTCTTTCATCTAAGGCTCGAGATTGTGAGACTGATTGGAGGAGGGTTTCTTTATTGGAAGTGCATTTTACTTTACTGCAATTAATAGGTAAAATTGAATTAAATAATTGTATCAATCATATATAATTTCCAATTTTTAGCTGCTCTTCCCGACATTATAGACTTAAAAACAGGCACGTAGATTGTAACTGAATTTAAGTCAATATTTAAGTATTTTAACAGTAAATAAAAACAGAATTGAAATAGAAAGATGATATTAGGATTTGTAAAATTAAATGGTCGGAACAAGTTAGAACGAAACATCCGTCGTGATCATAAAATTAAAAGGATTCTCTTCAACGTTATATACGGAACGATAGGCTTTCTGCTGCTGAACTTCATTCTTTACGCTCTTTCATCAAATTAGTCACTCCATTAAACCATTTTTTTATCAGAATTTAGATTGAACCGCAGGCGGTAATAATTTATATTAGTCCGTCTTTTTCACCATCATATGAATAAAAACAAAGTATATATAGAAACATACGGCTGTCAAATGAATCTGGCTGATACCGAGATTGTGCTCGGAATTCTCCAGAATAATGGCTACAGTGTAACCAAACATTCGGATGATGCTGATATAATTTTAGTTAATACCTGCAGTATTAGAGAAAATGCAGAGCAAAGGATTTATGGCAGACTTGGAAATTTTAAAGCGATAAAAGATCATAAGCCTGATTTAATTATTGGTGTTCTCGGCTGTATGGCAGAACGTTTACGCACAGACCTCGTTGATAAGAAAAAAATTGTTGATGTTGTTGTTGGACCTGATGAGTATCGAAGATTACCTGAATTGATTGATGTTGCTTTCAACGGTGATAAAGGAATTGGAGTTAAGCTTTCCAAAACCGAAACCTATGACGACATTATTCCCCACAGAGAAGATGGCTTGCAGGCGTGGTTATCTGTAATGCGGGGATGCGATAAGTTCTGCACGTTTTGTGTCGTACCATTTACTCGCGGCAGGGAACGAAGCCGCTCACTTGATTCGGTTGTTGAAGAAGTAAAACAATTATCAGCCAGAGGATTTAAAGAAGTTACTTTGCTTGGTCAGAATGTTAATTCCTACAGAGATGATGAATCTGCAAATGGTGGAGATTTTGCCGACTTGCTTGCTGCGTGTGCAAGCGTCGATCGTTCAATGAGAATTCGGTTTACTACATCTCATCCTCAAGATCTTTCTGATAAGCTCCTTTACACAATTGCTGAGCATTCAAACATTTGCAATTATATTCACTTGCCTGTTCAATCTGGTTCAAACAGAATTCTTGAATTGATGAACCGCACATACACGATAGAGCATTATCTTCACCTGGTGGAGAAAGCAAGAAAAATAATTCCGGGAGTCAGCTTCTCAACAGATATCATTTCAGGTTTTCCAACAGAGACTTTTGAAGATCACGTAATGACTCTTGATGTTATGAGAGCAGTAAGATACGATGGAGCTTTTATGTTTAAATATTCTCCCAGAGATGGCACAAAAGCATTCAGAATGGAGGATGATGTTCCGGAAGAAACCAAAACTAAAAGACTCCAGGAAATAATTAACCTCCAGCAGCAGATATCTTTTGAATTAAACCAGGATTTGATTGGAAAAGAGGAAATTGTTTTAGTGGAAGGTTTCAGTAAAAAATCAGACAAGTTCTTATCCGGAAGAACGGACACAAATAAAGTTGCTATTATTCCTGTTGATAATAAAATTAAAGTTGGTGACTATATAAAAGTTAAAATTGTTAGGGCAACTTCAGCTACATTATTTGGTGATTTTAAAGTTTTCGTAAACTTGGTTGAAGAAAGCCTATCTTTAACCGGTTGAATTTGAAACAATAAATCATTCCGTTTAATGACGGTAAAAAAATGCTAAAGCTTAAATTAAATTTCTTTTCTCTTCTGATTTATCTCAGCCTTATTTCATTCGCAGGAAAATTATACTCTCAGGAAATTGATATCGTGCCATACCTCAAATCAATAGAGAATGGAAATATCGGACAGGCAAAAGAAGCACTTGTTGATTTAAAAGAAAAGAATGCTGCTGATCCTTCAGTAATGTTTCTTGATGCTGTGTTAAAAGAGAATGGACAGGAAGCAGTTGTTATCTACCAGGATATAGTCGATAATCATCCTAAAAGTAAATACGCTGATGCTGCTCTTTATAGAATATTTTCTTACTACTATGCTCTCGGTCTTTATGAAGCATCGCAGGAAAAACTGAAGCAGCTTAAAACATCCTACCCGACATCACCTTATATTCAGGTTGCCGAACAAAATCTATCAGCAATGGAAAAAACCGAAGTAAAAGAAACTGAAACTAAAGTTGAGGAAACTAAACCAAAGGTTGAAGAAAATTATAAGTTCACTATTCAGGCAGGTGCGTTTACAAATCTTGATAATGCAAAAAAACTTATTGGCGAATTTGAAAGTGCAGGCATTTACAGCAACTTAGGTCAAAAAATTGTTGGCGGAACAACTTTTCACGTAGTTTATGCAGGTAAGTTTGAAAAATATGAAGATGCCGAAAATTTTCTGCAGGTTGTTAATTCGCGCTATAAAGTAAACGGAAGCATAGTTTCAATTCCTCCTAAATAGTTGTGAAGATTACATTCATTGGCACAAGCTCAGGAAAAGTTTCTTTAAATCGATTCCACTCTTCTTTATTATTTTCATCAGATGGTTACAATTTACTAATTGATGCTGGTGATGGAATTTCACGCGCATTAATTAGCAGTGGAATTAATTTTAACTTGCTAAATGGTATCCTTTTTACTCATCTCCATCCTGATCATTTCTCCGGTTTGCCTGCATTGATTGTTCAAATGAAGATGACGAATAGAAATGAACCACTGGATATTTTTATTCATGAAAGTCTTAAAACTGAAGTTGAAGAATTTTTAGTGAGATCTTATCTACTTCCTGAAAGAATAGGATATAAAATTCGCTACAAAACTTTTAGAGATGATGAGCGCTTCAACATTTCAGAAAACTTTACTTTCATAGCCAAAAAGAATTCTCACATAACTGATCTAGAAAAGTTCAAGGATAAATATTCTTCTCTTAGTTTGTATAGTGCAAGCTTTCTTTTTGAAGAGGGAAATAAAAAAGTCATTTACACTTCTGATATCGGTTCAGAAGTAGACCTTTTATTATTTAGAGACTTTGTTCCGGACATTTTAATCAGCGAAACAACCCACATTTCGCTTTCGGCTGTCATTGAAAAAATCATCAAAATTAATCCTGCCAAAGTCTATTTAACTCATTACTCCGATGACGCTATTCCAGAAGTCAGTGAAATTTTGGCAAACCTGCCTAAGCAGTTAAAGGGAAAAGTAAAATTGGCTAAAGACGGCTTATTCTTTGAAATTTGAAGAATTATGAGCCATCAGTCCTTAAAATGTTCTATTTCAAATCAACTTCATATTAGTTATTTTTACTGTTGCGACAGTTTGTCATTCTAATCTTATATACATTTCAGTGAACAGAGAAGAATTTAAAAGAAACATGGGATTATCGGTCATTCCAGTGAAATAAATGATCTGGTTGATGTAGTGATGCAGGTGTCTTCCTCCGATATCACAATTTTAATTTATGGTGAAAGCGGAGTTGGTAAGGAAGTTTTTGCCAGAGCAATTCACAACTCAAGCAAGAGAACAGGAAAAGAACTAATTAGTGTGAATTGCGGCGCTATACCAGAAGGAATTTTGGATAGTGAACTTTTCGGTCACAAGAAAGGTGCATTCACAGGTGCGTTTGAAGGCAGGAAAGGATACTTTGAAATTGCTGACGGCGGAACTTTGTTTCTCGACGAGATCGCTGAAATGCCTCTTACTACCCAGGTTAAAGTTTTACGAGCAATTGAATTTAAAGAATTTATGAGGATAGGTGCTGAGACCGTTACTAAAGTTGATGTGAGAATAATTGCAGCTACTAATAAGGACTTGCAGGAGGAAGTCAATACCAGGAGATTCAGGGAAGATCTCTTCTTCAGATTAAAAGCAGTAAGTTTGAGCATCCCTCCGTTAAGAAAGAGGAAAGAAGATATTGAATTACTTGCCAATTACTTTCTTGAAGGGTATGCATCTGCAAATAAAATTACTTCCCCAAAAATTACACAGGATGCAATGGCAATACTTTTGGAATATAACTGGCCCGGAAATGTGCGTGAATTAAAAAATGCCATCGAAACTGCTATAGCCCTTAACAGAAACGGAGTATTGGATATTGATTCATTTTCAGACCTGGTTGTTCATAGAGAAGAAAATTACTCTTCGAGAAATCTGCCAGTCTTTTTAAGGAAAACTCCTGAAGATGCGGATAGAGAAATTCTTTACAGAGCACTTTTTGAAATAAAAAAAGATTTAATCGAATTAAAAGATATTGTGCTGCTAACAGGCAGAGAAGCAGTCGTAAAAGGTGAAGAACCAAAAAAGAATCTTTTTGCTCTCGATGTCATCGAACGAGACACAATCAAAGCAGCTCTTGATAAAACAAGAGGAAATAAAAGAAAAGCCTCCAAATTGCTCAATATTAGTGAGCGTACTCTTTACAGGAAAATAAAACAATACGATTTGATACAAGAATGATATTGAAAAGGCAAAATAAACCGAATCGATTGAAATTGTTGATTATTACTTTGTTGTTCGGGACAAGCGCCGTGATTAATTTTGGATGCGGCTCATATTCTTTTACGGGTGCATCTGTACCAGCACATTTGAAAACAATTGCTATTCCTATTGCGGATGACAAAAGCCCGGCTGCCATTCCAGGGTTAAGAGAATTGTTAACTGAAAATCTGATTCAGAAGTTTATCAGCGACAATTCACTTCAGGTAACTGAACGATCAACAGCAAATGCAACTTTGGAATGTGTAATTACTTCAGTAACCGATGCACCTGCAATTGTAAGTGCCGGTGAGCAGATTTCATCGAGAAGATTAACAATATATCGTCAAGGTTATTTATAAAGACCTTGTTCAGAAAAAAACAATTTTTGAAAATAACTTCACCAATTATGGCGATTATGTCCCCGGTGAAGCAACAAATCAAAGGGAGGATGCTATAGCTGTTGCTGTAGATAAAATATCAGAAGATATTCTTCTTGCAGTAGTTTCAGGCTGGTAAAAAAAGGAAAGTTTTATGGATAATATAGTTTTAATAGGTTACTTTGTTTCACTGTCTATTCTTTTCATATTCGGACTTCACGGATTCGTACTTCTTTACTATCACCGAAAGTATAAGGATGTAAATTTCAATTCCACTAAAAGATTTTGAAAAAGCACCTTTAGTTACAATTCAATTGCCGTTTTATAATGAGCTTTACGTTATTGAAAGATTGATTGATAAAGTTTGTGAAATTGAATACCCAAAAGAAAAATTGGAAATACAGGTGCTTGATGATTCAACTGATGAAACTGTCGATGTAGTTGCTAAAGCGGTTGAAGCAAAGAAAAAAGAAGGTTTTAACATTGAGCATGTCAGACGAAGTAACAGGGAAGGATTTAAAGCAGGTGCTTTAAAAGAAGGTTTGAAAATTGCCAATGGTGAATTTGTTGCAATATTTGATGCTGATTTTATTCCTAATTCAGATTTTCTTAACAAAACTTTAAAGTTCTTTACTGATGAAAAAGTCGGAATGGTTCAAACACGATGGGAACATCTGAATGGAGATCATTCACTTATTACAAGAGCACAAGCACTCGCTCTCGATGGTCATTTTGTGATTGAACAATCCGTTCGTAATAAAGCTGGATTCTTTATCAACTTCAATGGCACAGGAGGAATCTGGAGAAAGTCTTGTATAGAAGATGCAGGAAACTGGCATGCAGATACTTTAACTGAAGATCTTGACCTTAGTTACAGAGCTCAACTTAATGGATGGAAGTTTGTCTTCCTGAAAGATTTTACTTCACCTGCAGAACTGCCACAAGAAATTAATGCTTTGAAGTCACAGCAATTCAGATGGACGAAAGGTGCAATTGAAACAGCAAAAAAAATTCTTCCTCTAGTTTGGAATTCTGACGTTCCTTTAAGGATAAAACTTTACAGCACATTTCATCTTACTAACAACATCGTTTTTCCATTTATTCTGCTTGCTGCAATATTGAATGTGCCGCTCATCTTTGTAAAGAACAGCGGTGGTCATGAAGTCTATTTTGCTTTTATGTCAGTTTTTGTTTTAGCATTTATCAGCTCGTTCATGTTTTATCTTTACTCACAAAAAGATATTCATCCTGACTGGCGAAAAAGAATTGTGCTCTTTCCAATATTTATGGCTGGAAGCATGGGTTTTGCCTTAAATAATTCCCGTGCAGTATTTGAAGGTCTTCTCAACCGTAAGAGTGAGTTTGTAAGAACACCAAAATTCAAATTAGTTTCTGAAAAAGATACCTGGGTAGGCAAAAAATATTCAAAAAATAAAATTGGATTTGCGGTTATATGTCGAGTTAGTTCTTGCATTCTACTGCTTAATCGGTGTTGTATCGAGTATCTATTTTATGGAAATAGCCAGTCTTCCTTTTCAGTTATTATTTTTTATTGGATTTTCTTTTGTCTCGATCACTTCCATAAAACATGCTTTCGCGAAAAATACTGCTTAATGATTGCGTGTGAATCGTGGATGAAAAATTAACTGCAAGAGCTAAATTAATTTATGAACGGGATAATAATTCCCCATTATTTTTAAGAGTAGCTGATACTTACCTCCAAAGCAACAATCCTGCAAATGCTATTTCAATTCTTGAAGACGGGATAAAGAATTTTCCTGATCATCCGCTTGCTCTTATTTTGATGGGCAGAGCAAATGTTATGCTTAATGAAATTGAAATGGCTGAATTCTTTTTCAAAAAATCAGGCGAACTTTTAAATACCAACCGAACTTATATTTACTATAAAAAGGAATATAATCTTCCAGATAAGCAGCTTTCGCCATTTGATTCTTCAAGAGGAAGTGTCTTCGTCAATTCATCAGAAGAGGAAATACGAAGAGTTGAGGATTTAATACCTGATAAATCACAACCTGTTGAAGAAAGACTTTCGCAAATTGCAAATGAACTAATGAATAGAAGGCTTGAGCGAACGGATAATTTTCCTTTCAGGGAATGCGGATCAGCAGCAATATTCGCCAGATAAGAGCAAGCTTGCAACGGAAACTTTAGCAAATATTTATCTCACTCAGGGGCAGAAAAATGAAGCAATAAAAATTTATGAATTGCTTGTTAATCGTAATCCCGAAAAGAAAGAATATTACCTTGAAAAAATACGGCAAATACAATCGAAGTAAATTTCCCAATTTATTAAACTTGTCCTGAATACTTTCATCCCTTATGGCGGTTAATCTTTCAACCAAAAAATTAAAGAAGAGTTTTTATCGAAGAGAAGTCTTGATTGTAGCACGGGAATTACTGGGTAAAACACTTGTTAAATCTAATGGCAATGAAATGCTTGCCGGAAAAATTGTTGAGGTTGAGGCTTATCACGGTGACACAGATGAAGCTGCACACTCTTTTGGCGGTCTCACTAAACGAAATGAAATTATGTTTGAAGCAGGAGGTTATTTATATGTTTATTTTACTTACGGTGCTCATCACTGTTGTAATGTTGTAACCGGGAAGAAGGGACAGGGAACTGCTGTTTTAATTCGTGCCGTTGAACCAATAACCGGTATTGATAAAATGATTCAAAACCGTTTTGGCAGAAAACTTAAAAATGATAAAGAGATTTTCAATTTAACCAGCGGACCTGGTAAAGTTTGCAAAGCTTTTAGTTTTGATAGAGACGAATTCAGGGACAGACCTTACAGGGAAAGAAATTTTTATTTTAGATGGTAAAAAAATCAAAAGTAAAGACATTGGTGTTTCAAAAAGAATTGGAATTACAAGATCAGTAGATTTGCCGTGGAGATTTTTTATTAAGAATAATCCATATTTATCACGTAAATGAATTCACCTAAAAAAATACTCATTGTTAGTACTGATAGAATCGGAGATGTGGTTTTATCTTTACCGATGGCTGAGCTTGTTAAGAAGAAATATCCTGATTGTAAGGTCGCGTACTTCATCAGGGATTATACAAGCCCTCTTATTGATGGTAATCCGTTTATTGATGAGGTGGTTATTGCAGAGGAGTTAGGTGGAGAAATTCTTTTCAAGAAAAATTTGGAAAAAATAAAATCGAAAAATTTTGATACCTGCGTAGTAGTTAACCCAACTTTAAAGATTTCGTTGATGCTGTTTTTTGCAGGAATTAAAAACCGGATAGGAACCGGCTACAGATGGTATTCCTTTTTGTTCAATAAAAAAGTTTTTGAGCATAGAAAGTATGCTGAGAAACACGAACTCGAATACAATGTTAATCTTCTTAACAAAATTGATATTGGCTTTAATGACTTTTCGAACGAGATTAAATTTCATCTGAAAGTAGATGAGAAAAGTTCTGAAAAAATAAATTCTATTTTATTTGAAAGAGGATTTAAGTCAGGGAATAAAATTGTAATCATTCATCCCGGAAGCGGAGGCAGTTCAGTTGACCTCCCAAAAGAAAAATTAATTGAACTTACTAAGATGATCGGTAGTCTTAATAATGTTAGTATAATTATTACTGGAAGTAAAAGTGAATCTGCTCTTTGCAAGGAATTTGAAATAAGTGATTCTGTTTTGAACTTTTCGGGCCAGATTGATTTAAGTTTATTAGTAGCACTAATAAACAAAGCAGATCTATTCATTTCGAATTCTACTGGTCCAATGCATATAGCTGCAGCATTGGGAGTATACGTAATAGGCTTTTTCCCTAAAATTTTATCCTGTTCACAAAAGAGGTGGGGACCGTATACAAAAAAGAGAACAATTTTTATCCCAACAATTGATTGTAGCAATTGTAACCGCGAACAGTGCGAAAAACTCGACTGTATGAATAGTATTGATATTGGCAAAGTATTTGACGAGACTAAGACTGTATTGAAAATTCTATAATTATCTGGAGACTTTAAATGTATTTGCGTAAATGGATGTATGTTGTTTTGTTCATTCTATTGGGCAATTTCCTGATTGCTCCACAATCTAAGGATGAATTCAGAATTTTAGAAAATAAAGCATTTAAGGAAGGTGAGAAAGCTAATCTTTGATCTTGATTATGGATTTGTTACTGCTGGAGTTGCTGTAATGGAAATTCCCAGAATTAAAAAAATATCTGGCAGAAATGCATATCACGTTAACTTTGAAGTTAATTCTGTTCCGAGCTTCGATATGTTCTACAAAGTCAGGGACCGTTATGAAAGCTATCTTGATGTTGAAGGATTATTTCCGTGGAGATTTGAACAGCACATAAGGGAAGGCGGCTACACGCGCGACTTTTCAGCCTTCTTTGATCATAGGAAGGGTAAAGCAAAAACAAGCGAAGGTGAATATGAAATTCCTCTCTACGTAAATGATATAATATCTGCATTCTATTATGCGAGAACACTTGATTACTCAGACTATGAAGGTGAATGACTTAATTAATTTGAAAAATTTTTATAAAGATAAAGTATACGATCTCGATGTAAAATTTTTGGGTAAAGAAACTATTGAAGTGCCAGCTGGAAAATTTGAATGTGTCATTGTTGAACCCTTAGTTAAAGAGGGTGGACTCTTTAAGCACGAAGGAAATATAATAGTCTGGCTTACAGATGATATGTTGAAAATGCCTGTAAAGGTTAGAACTAAAATCATTATTGGATACGTCGAAGCAAAACTTACCAGCTTTGAAGGACTTGCAGGAAAGCTTACTTCAAAACGCTAATTGTTTATTATGATGATTAAAATGAGGAGGCATTTGCTTCCTCTTTTTTTATAAATCACTCCATAATTTGTTAACTTTGTTTAAGGCAATAAATACAGAAAACTAAAAGATTAAATTGGAAGAATTAAACGATCGACAAGAACAGATTGAACCCGAAAGATCAGGGGAGCAAACTGCATTAGCTGAAACTTTCTCACCATATCCGCTTATTTCACCTGTTGCAGCGGCGTTTCTTGGATTAATCGGCGGCTTTATTCTATATCAGTTTGTAGGCGGATTATTAACTCTGCTAATTTTCGGATTTGATCTTGAAGCTGCCCCGGTAAACGGTTTAAGATTTATGACGATTCTCGGACAAATTTTATTCATCTTTTTGCCTGCACTATTTTTCAGCAAATGGATTTATGGAGACGTATCAAAAATCATTTCGCTTAAATTACCAAAGTGGAAAGAGTTGCTGTTGTTCGTTTTAGGAATAATAATACTTACTCCACTTCTGCAGAGCTATCTCTATATTCAAAATTACATTATCGAACAATGGGCGGAATCTTCACAGTTCATCAACTCAATAAAATTTTTACTTGACTCGTTAAATGAATTAATTGAAAAAACTTTCGGAAATCTCATTCGGGCTGATAATATATGCTGAAATGCTTTTGGTCATAATCACCATTTCTATTGTGCCTGCAATTTGCGAAGAAGTGATGTTCAGAGGTTATATACAACGCAGTTTCGGTTTTAAGTTTAAACCACACATAGCGGCAATTATTACGGCTTTATTTTTTGCTTTGTACCATTTTAATCCGTACGGGTTAATACCCTTGGCAATCATAGGATTTTATTTGGGATTTGCAGCTTACACCAGCCAATCGCTTGTCATTCCAATGGTTATTCATTTCCTGAATAACTTTTTTGCGGTGTTGCTTTACTTTATTATTGGCGATGATGAGTTATTTAAAAGTAATGTTTCAGATGCTGCATCTTTGGATTCAAATGTATTTTATTTTGTTTTATTACTATTTATGTTCGTTGCATTAATGTTTTTTATAAGAAATTATTATAAGAAAAGAAAAACTGTATAGGAGGTTGAAATGCCAGTATGTCCAAATTGTAACTACGAATACGTACCAGGAATAGCAATCTGCCCTGATTGCAATACTCCACTTGTTGATGCAATTGAGCTGAACAATTATTCTGATCTCTCCGAAGAAGATTGGGGGCTTGTTTATACTTCTTTTAGTGAAATTGATGCTGATATGCTGAAAGAAAATCTTGAAAGTGCTGGAATTGCTGTTTCGATCCTTTCACAAAAAGATTCAAATTTCCCAATCCCTGGTGATCTTTCAACAATAAAATTATTTGTCAAGAAAGCTGATGTTCCGGAAGCTCTCGAGTTTATTGAGGAAGTAAAAAGGAAACCATTAGACTCAGAAGAAGATGCAGACGAGTGAAAATCTAAAGAGGGTTTTAGTTTCCATTGCTGCAATCCCGTTTATTTTAATTGCAGCTTATCTGGGTGGATACTATTTTTTTTCATTCGTTGCCCTGATTAGTCTGATTTCGTTTTACGAGTTTAGTCTTACTTGTTAAGCATAAAGGTGCGAATGTAAATTTGTTACTGGGTGGATTAATTATTTTAATTCTTCTGCTCAATCAATTTATTGGCTTTTTTGATCTTGTTGCTATCATTCTTCTATCCTCTTTATCACTTTTAACTATTGAACTTTTTCGGAATAAGGGTTCAGCAATATTTAATCTTGGCTCAACTTTTCTTGGAATATTTTACATTGGAATTTTTTCGGCTGCGCTTATTTCGCTTCGGGAGTTTTATTCGAATGACATTACTGAAAATAGCTCCGGTGCCTATTTGATCATTTCGATACTTGCTTCGATTTGGATTGGTGATTCAGCTGCATACTATGGAGGGATTACTTTTGGCAGGCATAAATTATTCCCTCGCGTTAGTCCAAAGAAAAGCTGGGAAGGAGCAATTTTTGGTTTTATTTTTTCTTTAAGCACAATGATTTTAGCAAAGGTATTGGTGTTGGATTCTCTAAGCTGGACAAATGTTTTAGTTATTGGAGTTATCATCGGCACTGTAGGACAAATCGGTGACTTAGTTGAATCATTATTGAAGAGAGATTCTGAAGTGAAAGATTCCTCTTCACTAATTCCCGGACACGGTGGTTTTTTTGACAGGTTCGACTCTTTACTCTTTAGTGCACCAGCAATATGGATTTATTTGAAATATTTTATCTGTTATTGATCCCGAAATATGAAAACAAGAGAAAAGGTTAGTTTAATAACATTAGGTTGTGCAAAGAATACAGTCGATTCAGAAAGGCTTCTCCGTCAGTTGCAGCTTAATAATCTTGATCTTCGCGCAGACCCTTCGGAAGCAGATACCGTGATTATCAACACTTGTGGTTTTATTGAAGCAGCGAAGGAAGAATCAATCAATACAATAATGAATTCTGTCGCAAGTAAAAAATCAGGTATCACAAAAAGAATTTTTGTAGCTGGCTGCCTCTCTCAGCGTTATAAGGATGATCTTCAACAAGAAATTCCTGAAGTAGATTTATTTTTTGGAACGGAAGACTACGAGAAAATAGTTAAGGAACTTGGTGGAGAGTTAAAGAAAAATCTTTTAGGTGAAAGAGTAGTCTCAGTTCCCTCGCACACAGCGTATCTAAAAATATCCGAAGGCTGCGATCATCCCTGCTCATTTTGTGCAATACCAATAATGCGAGGATTGCATAAATCAAAATCTATTGAAGAATTAGTGGCAGAAACTGAATTCCTGGTACGTAACAACACAAAGGAATTGGTGCTTATAGCACAGGATACAACCGATTATGGAAAAGACCTTTACAATAAAAGAAATATTTCGGAACTTGTAGCCAGATTAAGTGAAGTTAATGGAATCGAGTGGATCCGGATGATGTATGCTTACCCTTCGAGATTTCCGGAAGACTTGATTGATGAAATTAAAAACAACGAGAAAGTTTGTAAATATATCGATATCCCCTTACAGCATATTTCTGATAACATTCTTAAATCTATGCGAAGAGGGATTACGAGCAGACAAACGAAAGAGTTGTTGTCCCGGTTAAGAGAAGAAATTCCTGAATTAGTTCTCAGAACAACTTTTATTGTTGGATACCCGGGTGAAACGGACAAAGAATTTCAGGAGCTTTGTGATTTTGTTGAAGAATTCAAATTTGAGAAGATGGGAACGTTTACCTATTCGCAGGAAGAAAATACAGAGAGCTACAGCCTGGGTGATCCTGTCCCTGATGAGGTAAAGAAGTCACAGGCAGAGCAGGTTAATGGAAATTCAGAGAGAAATATCAGCTGAGAAAAACAGGAAATTAATCGGGAGTGAACTGAAAATATTAGTTGAATCTCTCGAGGGAGATTTTTATGTTGGACGCAGCTATCGGGATGCACCCGAAGTAGATGGTGAAGTTTTGATTCCTTCAAATGATGATAGGATTATTCCCGGCAATTTTTATATTGCTAAAGTGTATGATTCAGATGAGTACGATCTTTTTGCAAGATTAAAGTAAAAATAAGGACCTAATAAAATGAAAAAACTATTTTTTATTTGTACAATTCTCTATTCGGTAATTTCCTTTGCTCAGGATGATAACTTTTCTCGGATACCTGATAACAGAGTAAAATACTACCAGGATTTTATTTCCTTCAAAGGAGATAATGATAAAGCCAGGCTGGATTTTTTTATTCATGTGCCTTATAATGCTGTACAATTCGTAAAAACTGGGCAGGGGTTCGAAGCTGCTTATACAGTTACAGTATCTGTTTTCGATGAAGAAAAGAAAAATCTTATTACAGAAAAAATTTGGAATGAAAAAATTGTTGCAATAAGTTTTGAATTAACTACCTCCCCCGAGAATTATAATCTTGGTCACCGTTCATTTGAATTAGCTGCCGGAGTCTATTCAATAAAAACTTCCTTGCTCGATAAAGATTCTAGGAATGAGTATAGTTCTGAAAACAAAGTTATCGTTAAACAATTTACTCCTGTTCCAGCAATGAGTGATATAATGTTAATTGCAAAAAGAACAATGATTGAAGGAAGTTCGAAAATTATTCCAAATGTTTCCAGAAGTATTGTTACAGATAGAGATCCCTTATCAACATTTTTTGAAATTTCTTCAGATACTGTTTCTAATTTCTTTGTAGATTATGAAATTTTTGATGAGAAAGAAACCTCGGTATATAAAATAACAAAGGAAATTAGGGTCAATGAGGGAAACAACCAGATCATCAATAATATAGATTCACTAAATCTTGACCTCGGAAAAAATCTTCTGAAGATCACTTTAAAAGATTCAACCGGCAAAGTCTTTGATTCTTCAATAAAATCTTTTAATTCACGTTGGGTTGGAGTTCCGATCACAGTTACTGATCTTGATAAAGCAATTGAGCAGATGGTTTATTTAGCAGCCCCGGAAGATCTAACTTTTATTAAGGATACAGATAGTCGGATGGAGAAAGCTAAAAGATTTGTTGCATTCTGGAGGAAGCAAGATCCCAATCCCGCTGATGAATATAACCCTGTTTTCAATGAGTATTATAACAGAGTAGCATACGTGAATCAAAACTTCACATCTTATTCTCTTGAAGGTTGGAGATCTGACAGAGGAATGGTGCTGATAATTCTTGGTGCGCCCGATAATATTGATCGGCATCCGTTTGAATATTATTCAAAGCCTTATGAAGTGTGGCAATACTATAACCTGAACAAACAATTTATATTTGTTGATTATACAGGATTCGGAGATTATAGGTTAGATCCCAGTACTCCGCTATATGGGGATTTATACAGGTTTAGATATTAAAATTCGTTATGAACTTTCAACTTTCTCTATTTAACTGAGGCATTATTCTTAAAAGGAATATGTTTAATTGTTTTTGCTGAATTGTTGGCAAATGGTATAGTTAATTGTACAATATAGCAATTAAGCAATTTAACAATTTTTATCAATGATACTAACCGTGACAATAAACCCTCTTCTGGAACGACGATACTATTATCAAAGCATCGATCTATCATCAGTGAACAGAAATGCAAAGCTAATTATTAAAGCCGGTGGCAAAGGGATAAATATAAATCGGCAATTAAATAAGTTAGGGATTAAGAACATTGCTATGCTGTTTACCGGCGGAACAAATGGAAAATCGATTCGTGAAGCTCTCCGGAAGGAACAAATCAACTTCTCAGAAATTATTATTAAGGATGAATCAAGAGATTCCGCCATCATTCTTGATCAGTCTGCTAAAAAAGTTTATTCGTTCTTCGGAACAGATTCATTAATTACTTCGAACGAAGTCAACGAATTCATTTCAAAATTGGAAAAAGCAATCTCCACCTGTGAGATAGTAGTCTTTTCAGGAAGCTCTCCCAGTAAAGAAGCCGATTCAATTTTTGTTGAGGGAATTAAAATTGCAAACAAACTTGATAAAATTTCTATGTGTGATACTTATGGCATACATCTTCAGGATTGCTACGATTCTTCTCCAACAATTATTCATAATAATGTTGATGAGATAAAAGCATCACTGGGATTAAGCTTGGAAAGTGAAACTGACCACCTCAATTTCTTGAATTTGCTTTACGAAAAAGGTGTTAAACAGGCTTATATTACAGATAGTGGGAATCCTTTCTATGCTTCTAATTTTGACTTTCATTATAAAGTAACTCCTCCCGAAATTAAGCGCTGTCGATTCAACCGGAAGTGGTGATGCATTTGTTTCCGGGATAGTTTATGGCTGGCATAATAAATTTACTTTTGAACAGCAATTACGCTTTGCAACTGCTCTTGGTGCTTTTAATGCAAAATCTTTCGAAGTTTGTGATGTTGAAATGAAAGATGCGGAATCACTCGTTCAAAAAATTAAGATTGAATCAATAGGAAAAAAACCTAAAGAAATTAATGACCATCCCGGGTAAAAATACACTGATATTACTGATAACTCTTTCTGCAGCAGCTTTTGCGCAAAAAGTTGACAGGATAGAGATTAACAAAAACAGTTTCTTCAGTGATGATGAAATAATAAAATGGGCCGGGTTGAACGAGGGACAGAATTTTTTTTCTGGAATACTTGATACATCACTCTCACGAATCTCAACTAATCTAATATCCAACGGTTATTTTAATTTCATATTTGAAGGTTCGCAGTTTGAATTATCAAGTGATTCTCAAAAAGTTAACTTAATTCTAAATATCGATGAAGGTCAGCCTACATTTGTAAAGGAACTATTTTTTAAAGCATCTGATTCAATTAACATCGACGATTTCATTTCATCTTTGAATTATTTGAAAGGGGAGATATTCAATCGCTATGAAATTGAAACCAGCATAAGCAGCCTGTTAACCGATTTTGAAAACAGAGGATTTCCTTTTGCGGCTGTTAAAATTCAGTCAGTACATTTTTATAATGATTCAGTTAGTGAGGATCATTATGCTGATATTTATCTTGCGCTTGAAGAAGGTAGGCAAAGTCGTATTGATAAAATTGAAGTAAATGGAAACACTTCCACTAAAGATTATGTGATTACACGGGAATTGAGGATAGATTCAGGGGAAGAATACTCTCAGCAAAAAATTGTAAGTCTGCCGCGACGATTAAATAAGCTTCGTTACTTTGATCCGGTTCCTGTTCCCCAGTTTTATATTGATTCGCAGAATAATGGTGTTTTACTAATAAATGTAAAGGAAAGAAACACAAATAACTTTGATGGAATAATCGGATATATTCCCCCCGCAAAAGATAATGAATCAGGTTATGTAACGGGATTAGTAAATGTAACTCTCAGAAATATTTTCGGAACCGGAAGGGCAGCCGCAGTGAGATGGCAAAAACTTACCCGCGAATCCCAGGAGCTTGAACTTAAATATTTAGAGCCGTGGTTATTTGGCTATCCTTTCAATTTAAACGCAGATCTTTTTCAGCGGATACAGGATACAACTTATGTCCAGAGAAGATTGGGCGGTGCACTTGAATTTCTTGCTACCGAAGATATCTCTGCTTCTGCTTTTGTTTCAACGGAAGAAATAATTCCGACCGAAAGAACAATTCCGGTTTTTACTGTTTACAATTCTTCATCTCTTACTACAGGACTTGGTTTAAAGATAGATTTAAGAGATGATCCGATAGCATCAACAGGTGGATTTCTTTTCGAAACTGTTTACTCCTTCAGCAGAAAAAAAATTAATGGTCCCGCCGAATACATAACTCCCGGTCTAGAAACTGATCCTAATCTTCAAAGAATTACAGTTGGCTTTGGTGCTTTCTATGAAATCTTTGTTCGTAACGTAATAGCTATTAGTGTGAATGGTAAAGAGCTTACAGGACCGTTTTTTGAGCAGAGTGACCTCTGGCGTTTTGGCGGAACAAGAACAGTGAGAGGTTACAGGGAAGAGCAGTTTTTAGCTTCACGAATTGCTTGGGCAAATCTGGAATATCGTTTAATGCTCACACAAAGATCGTATGCGTTTCTATTTTTTGATGCTGGATATTATTTCCTTGAAGCCAACCCCGAAAAAGGAATTGCAAAATCAGAGGATTATATTTTTGGTTATGGACTTGGTATAACTGTTGAAACTGCAATCGGTCTTCTTGGCGTGAGTTTCGCTCTCGCTCAAGGTGATTCATTCAGTGAAGGAAAAATACATTTTGGAATTATTAATGAGTTTTAGTTGTTAATATAATTGTGACAAAAAAATCATATTCAAACAGTGAAATATCAGTCATCTGGAAACCGGATCTCTGTATTCATTCAACCAAATGCTGGAAAGCATCTCTGGCAATTTTCAATCCAAAACGAAGACCGTGGATCGATATGTCAGCCGGAACAACAGAAGAAATAATAAAAATAGTTGACAACTGTCCTTCAGGGGCATTATCATATGAAAGGAATAATAAAATGAGCGAACAAAAAGCACAGCCAGCACAATCTCAGCAATCACAAACTACCGTTCAGGTTAACAAAGGCGGACCATACCTTGTTAAAGGAAAATTTGTTTTTGTTGGAACTGATGGAAAAGAAGAAACAAAAGAAGGCTCAATAGCACTTTGTCGTTGCGGTGCATCTAATAACAAACCTTTCTGCGATGGAGCGCATCGTAAAATCAGTTTTGATCAGGGTTGAGTTTAAGTATAAGTCGTCAAGCTGAATTCGTTTCAGCTTCTGTCTTTTTTCACGATTAGTGACAAAGATTCCGAAACAAGTTCGGAATGATACATTGAAATCATTTCTTTTTCTTTTAGTAAGTTTCGGTGAATTTCTAATTAAAATTTTAAACAATTGAAGAAAAACTGACAGCAATAATAAAATTATCCGACCGATAAACTTTCTTATCACCTTTATTTCTGTAATTGTTGCAGCAGTAATCTGTCATCCGTTAGAATTCAGTTTAGTTAAAATTCTGTCAGCAGCTTTAGCAGCAGGTTTAACAGCAGCAGCGGGTAATATAATCAACGATATTTATGATATTGAAATTGACAGGATTAACCGCCCATCTCGACCATTACCATCGGGTTTAATCAAAATTAAATCCGCAGCTACTTTTTATTTTATTCTGGTTTTAATCTCTCTTGTTATATCTCTGCTGGTCAGCTTACTAGCATTTACTATAGTTTTAATCTCTCACCTTATTTTATTCCTTTATTCAAAATATCTTAAAAAAGTTCCACTAATTGGAAACATAACAGTAGCTTTTTTAACTGGACTTGTCTTCATATTTGGCGGAGTTTCAGTTAAACATCCTATGGTTGCAATTATTCCTGCAGCATTTGCATTCCTTATTAACTTTATAAGAGAAATTGTAAAAGATATGCAGGATGTTGAGGGGGATTCGAAAGCAGGAGTAAAAACATTTCCAATTCAGTTTGGATTTAAAAGCGCAGAATGTTCATCCTTATTTTAACTTTGCTTCTGATTCTTTTTACGTAATTTCCTTTCTTTACTAAAATTTATAAGATCGATTTTTTTATAATTGTGATGGTTGTAGTAAATCCTATTCTTGTTTATTGCTTGAAAATTTTATTTGAGAATCAATCAGTTAAAAATTTGAAGAAGATAAGCAATCTTTTAAAATTGGATATGGTATTTGGACTCCTTGCAATTTATCTGGGTGTGTAATTGAGAATGCTTATGATGAAAGAATTTGATAAGAAATATTTAAGTAAAACAATAAAATACCTTGCTGGTGTTGACGAAGCTGGCAGGGGACCGCTCGCTGGTCCGGTTGTAGCTGCTGCGGTTATATTTAATAAAAACACTAAATATTAAAGGTGTGAATGACTCAAAACTGCTAACTGAAAAACAAAGAGAATTTTTGTATGATAAAATTATTTCTTCAGCACTATCTTATTCTGTTTCATAATTGAACCTGATGTAATAGATGAAGTAAATATTCTCAATGCAACTCTGCGTGCCATGAAACAAGTGTGTTGATGATCTAAAAATTAAACCTGACTTGGTTTTAGTGGATGGCAACAGAAAATTTCAGTCAGATATTCCGGTAATTCCGATAGTAAAAGGGGACTCAAAATCTTTTTCAATTGCTGCTGCCTCTATTCTTGCAAAAGTAACAAGAGACAGATTGATGAAAAAGCTTGCTGTTCAATATCCTGTTTATTTGTGGGAACAGAATAAGGGATATCCAACCAGGCAGCACAGAGAAATAATCCGCAAACTTGGTCCAAGTCCTCTTCATCGAAAAACATTTCTAAAAAAAATTTTAACAGAGCAGCAAGTACTTGAATTTTGATACTCAAGAAATTAAAATGAAGTAATATGAATCTCGATAAAAAAGAACTGGCAAAAAGAGGTGAGGACCTTGCAGCTAAAATCCTCGCGGAAAAAGGTTATGAAATTATTGAACGCAATTACAGATTCAGTCATGGTGAAATTGATATTATTGCAATTGATCCAAAAGATAAATGCACTGTTTTTGTTGAGGTGAAATCCAGACAAAATCTTGAATATGGTGAACCTGAATACGCGATTACAAAAAATAAGCAGAAACAAATCAGAAAGATGGCTGAACTTTACTTGTATGATAAGGAAATAAGAGAGCTTGATTGCCGGTTTGATGTGTTTGCAATTTTGTTTGAGGATTTGAATAATCCCGAGGTTAATCATTATGAAAATGCATTTTAAGGATTATTTAAATCGTTTAAAGGTAATCAATAAGTTCTGAACTTTTGTTGTTGTGATATAGAATAGTTCTGAATTTATATTAACAATCATTTTCTATATTTTTACCTGTCACCAAACTTTATATGATGTAGAAAAATTGAATAACTTCATAAAACCCGGCAAACTTTTCAACACAACGGAAAAAAGATTAACCGAATTCTTTTCAATGATCGGGGGCTTATCTTCTTTTTCGGTAAGATTTTTAAAGGAAGTTTTCATTCCCCCATACGAAATTGAACAAATAAGAAAACATATGATTGAGCTTGGGATGAAAACCTTGCCGATTGTTGGAGTTACTGGTTTTATAATTGGTTTGGTTATAGCGATGCAACTCAGCCCGGTACTCAAACGCTTTGGCGCTGAAGCTTTTCTTCCCGGTTCAGTGGGAATTTCTATTGTGCGTGAACTTGGTCCGGTAATTTGTGCACTTATTTTTGCAGGGAGAGTTAGTTCTGGAATTGGTGCTGAGCTTGGTTCAATGCGTGTTACAGAACAAATTGATGCAATGGAGGTTTCTGGTGTAAATCCTTTCAGATATTTAGTTGTTACCAGAATATTTGCAACAACTTTCATCCTTCCAATTTTAACTGTGTATGTAATCTTTATATCACTAATCGGTGCATACATTGCAGTCGTGCTGGTTCAGAATATGACCTGGGCTTACTACATGGATCGAGTGATTTTTGCTGTTGAATTCGGTGACGCAATTCCAGGTGTTAGCAAAACTTTTGTCTTTGGTTTTATTGTTGGACTGGTTGGTTCTTATAAGGGATATACTGCTGAAAATGGAACTGAAGGAGTTGGAAAAGCTTCTACGAGTGCAGTGGTCGTTTCTTCTTTACTGATTTTAATCTTTGATATGGTTCTTGTAAAATTAACTCTCTGGATCTGGCCGACGGTGAAGTGATGGTTGAGATTAAAGATTTATACAAATCATTTAACAGCAATACCGTACTCGATGGCGTTTCTTTCAATGTCACCGAAGCAGAGAATATGATTGTATTTGGAAGAAGCGGAACAGGCAAGAGTGTGCTTCTTAAATGTATGATAAGATTAATGGAGCCTGATGCCGGCAGTGTTTTTATTCAGGGGAAGGATGTGCTTAAGCTTGATCTTAAAGATCTTAACGAGCTAAGAAAAGACATCGGGTTTCTTTTTCAGGGTGCTGCTTTATATGATTCAATGAGCGTGAGAGAAAATCTTGAATTTCCATTAATCAGAAATTTTGATCTGGATAAAAAGGAGATCGATGATCGAGTTCATTTTGTGCTTGAGGCTGTTTCTCTTCTTGAAGCAATTGATAAAATGCCTTCTGAGCTTTCAGGTGGAATGAAAAAAAGAATCGGTCTTGCGAGGTCTATAATTACAAAGCCAAAGCTTATGCTTTACGATGAACCAACTACTGGGCTCGATCCGATAACAGCTAAAGAAATCAGTGCTTTGATAACAGACTTACAGCATGCATTGAAAATGACATCGATTGTTGTAACGCACGATCTGCTTTGTGCAAAAATTATTGCGGACAGAGCAATTATTCTGGATGGTGGAAAGATTGTAAAAGAAGGAAGCATTAACGATCTTATCACATCAGAAGATCCATTACTTAAAAACTTTTTCAGCGATGAAATAATTGAAACTAACGGGAGTTTGAAATGAAAGGTGGATTATCAGGCGCCAAGCTTGGCATCTTTATTTTTATTGGAAGTACGCTTCTTGTTCTTGGGATTTTTATGCTCGGTAACAAGGAAGCTCTTTTCAAACCAACATTTATAGTGAAGGCTTACTTTCGGAATATTGAAGGACTGAGAAATGGTGCTCCGGTTAAGCTAAGCGGTATCGATGCCGGTGCTGTTCAGAATATAAAAGTTGTAGGTGATACGGTGAGTTCGATAGAAGTTACCATGCGGCTACTGAAAGAAATTGAACATTTTATAAGAGTAGATACCCAGGCAGAAATTCAAACTGAAGGCTTGGTTGGAAATAAATTTGTTTCACTCAAAATAGGCGATAGCAGATCAGAGCTCGTTAAAGATGGCGGAGTTATACGTGCGAAGGAGCCTGTAAGCTTTGCCGATATCATTGAAGAAACACAAGGTATAATGGGTTATACAAAAGAGATGACAAAAGATCTCGCTGATATAATTAACAGGATTAATGCCGGAGAAGGAACTGTCGGAAAAATATTTACTGATGATGCTCTTTATTATGCAGCTACAGATTTGACAAAGTCAGCAGATCGAAGTCTTACGTCTATTACTGCTGAGTTAAATATTATTACACAGCAGTACAAATCATTAGGTGTTTCTGTCGCATCGGCTGTCGAAAATATTAACAGGGTAGTTATTGGAGTAGATACACTCATTTACAATGCTTCTAAAGGCCAGGGTGTTCTCGGTTCGCTTCTGGTTGAAGGAACCAGTGCAGATTCAAACTTTCAATCTTTAGTTGTAAACCTCAAAGAAATATCCGAGCAATCTAAAACAGCGGCAACTCGTCTCTCTGAAAATATGGAAGCACTTAAATACAATTGGTTATTCAAGAGTTATTTTGAAGAGCGTGGTTACTGGGATGCTGCTGAATACGAAAAGGAGATAGACCGTAAAACCAAAGAATTGGATGAGAAAATAGAGCTGCTCAACAGAAAAATTGATGAGCTGAAGTCTCTGGAATCATCAAATAAATAGTTTTTCCTTTATTTTTTTTTGGCATTGATTTAGGGGTATTTGACATCGAGCGCCGAAAATTATAAATTGAATTTAAAATTTTTCCCTAAAAATAAAAGGAGGCCGCAATGAAAATAATCAGAATGAATCCTTTAAAGTCCGATGGAAGCGGAAAGACCGCTGCATTCTTCGACATTCAAACTAACGATGGAATTATCATCAAAGGATTTCGACTCATCAATGGAGCGAACGGACTGTTTCTTTCCTCACCGGATCAAAAAGGTAAAGACGGTAAATATTATGAAACCGTTACGTTACCAAAGGAAATGAAAAGCGAGCTTGAGAAGATGGCAATTGAGGAATACAATAAATCACCGAAGTAAAATCTTACCACTGACTAAAGTTTAAATAAAAAGGTCACGGAACATTTCGTGACCTTAAATTTTTAAGCACAAAGGAATAGCAGTACCATCATATTTCCCTCTCACGTATCCAATAAATTCTTAAATTAACAGTCTGGATTAATAAATCTTGAAAGTTAATTGATAACTAAATTTTCTAGGTAGTCGCAAGCTTTAGCTTGCGGGGATTAACTATAATCGCAACTTGACAGTTGCGGCTACCATTCCGGTTTTCTAAAATGAAAAACAATAAATCATCAGCAGATAATAAACGGATAATCGTTAAAGGTGCACGTGAGCACAACCTGAAAAACCTCAGCTTTGAGATTCCGAGGAACAAGCTGGTTGTGTTTACAGGTGTAAGCGGCAGCGGCAAATCTTCACTTGTCTTCGATACAATTTATGCAGAAGGGCAGAGAAGATATGTTGAAAGTCTTTCTTCGTACGCACGACAGTTTTTAGAAAGAATGAACAAGCCCGATGTTGATTTCATCCAGGGAATTTCTCCCGCAGTTGCAATTGAACAGAAAACAGTAGCACGTAACTCACGTTCAACTGTTGGGACAACCACAGAAGTTTACGATTATCTTCGACTTCTTTTTGCAAGGATCGGAAAAACAATTTGCTTTCAATGTGGTAAAGAAGTAACAAGAGCAACCACAACCACAGTTGTCGAGTGGCTTGAGAACCAAACCGATGGAACAAAGTTCTATCTTGGCTTTCCACTTCACGAACACAAAGGTCATTCTGCAAAAGAGGAAGTTGATCTTTTACGGAAGCGCGGTTTCTTTAGAATCTATTCAGGTAAAAAATTTAATTGATCTGAATGAAGAAAAATTCCCGGCTAAGAAATTAAAAGATATCCGGGTGATTATAGAAAGATTTAAAGTTGAATCCGCCGGAGGCGAAACAAAAATCAGGGAAAAGCTTTCCGATTCGATCGAGGTTACATTCAAAGAAGGTGAGAACAGACTCGTTGTAATCAATGCGGAAACTGGTGAGGAAAAAGAATTTAACAAGTACTATGAATGCTGCGGAATAAGATACGAAGAACCAGAGCCAAGATTTTTTTCTTTCAATAATCCATTCGGTGCTTGCCCCGTTTGCCAGGGTTTCAGCAAGACAATTGGCATTGATATGAATCTTGTAATTCCTGATCCAAACCTCAGTATAATGGATGGAGCAATTGCACCTTTCCGCGGCGTAAAGTACAGTTCGTTCTTAAGAGATTTAGTTCAGAATGCAAAAATGTTTAAAATTCCCGTCAACATTCCCTTTAAACAATTATCTGAAAACCAGTTAGATTTGGTTAAAAAAGGATTCGGCACTTATCACGGAATTGATGGCTTCTTCGAAAAGCTGGAACATAAAACATACAAGATGCACGTCCGTGTTATGCTTAGCCGTTTCAGAGGATATACAATTTGCAGCGCCTGTAAAGGTTCGCGATTAAGAAGAGAAGCTTTGCAGGTTAAGATTGCAGGCAAATCAATTTATGATGTTGTCGCTCTTCCCATTGAACACTCATTAAAATTTTTTCAAGAGCTTCAGCTTTCTGAGTATGATTTACTGGTCGGTGAAAGAATCCTTAAAGAAATAATAAAGAGATTGAAATTTCTGAATGATATCGGCATTGGCTACTTAACAATGGATCGTTTGAGCAGCACACTCTCAGGTGGAGAAACACAAAGAATCAATCTTGCAACTTCACTTGGTTCATCACTTGTTGGAACTCTTTATGTTTTGGATGAGCCAACAATCGGTCTTCATCCAAGAGACAACAACAGATTGATAAGTTTATTAAAAAATCTTCGTGATATTGGAAATACTGTATTAATAGTTGAGCACGATCCTGAAATGATGCGCAACGCTGATCTTAATTTTTGATATGGGTCCAAGAGCCGGAGTTAATGGTGGAGAAATTGTTGCACAAGGAACAATTGAAGATATTATTAAGAATAATAATTCACTTACCGGGAAATATCTATCTGGAAAGATGAAAATTCCTCTTCCTAAAAAAAGAATAAATAAAAAAACTAAGAGCATTGAAATCATCGGCGCAAAAGAAAACAACCTTAAAAATATTACCATCGAAATTCCTTTAAATAGATTTGTTGTGATAACGGGAGTGAGCGGTTCTGGAAAGAGTACTCTCATTCATGATGTCCTTTATGCGGGAGTTGCAAAATATTTTGGAATGGCGCCATCTCACGTTGGAAAGTTTGATGACATAATTGGTGCAAAATATATTGATGGGATTGAAATAGTTGATCAATCTCCTATTGGAAAATCTCCGAGGTCGAATCCAATCAGTTATGTAAAAGCTTTTGAGCATATCAGAGAACTTTTTGCTTCAACGCATCAGGCAAAAGCAAGAGGATATAAACCAGGATATTTTTCATTCAATGTTCCGGGCGGAAGATGCGAAACCTGCCAGGGTGATGGTTTTATTAAAGTTGAAATGCAGTTCCTTGCCGATCTTTATTTAACCTGCGACGATTGCGAAGGAACTAGATACAAAAAAGAAACAAGGGAAATTACCTATCACGGAAAAAATCTTGTTGATGTTCTTGAAATGACGGTTGATGAAGCATTGCCGTTTTTCCAGGGACACAGAAAAATTGAAAATATTCTCCAGGTTTTATCTGATGTTGGATTAGGGTATATAAAATTAGGTCAGCCGTCAAATACATTTCCGGTGGTGAAGCACAAAGAGTAAAGCTAGCTTCGCATCTTGCTGCAAGCAGGGAGAACAGGCATACACTTTTCATTTTTGATGAACCGACAACGGGACTTCACTTCGATGATATTTCAAAGCTTCTTAATTGTTTCAATATGCTGGTTGAACGCAACAACTCAGTTGTAATTATTGAACATAACCTCGATGTAATTAAATGTGCTGATTATGTGATTGATCTTGGTCCCGAAGCCGGAGAAAAGGGCGGAGAAGTTGTTGCAACTGGCACACCGGAAGAAATTGTTGAAGTAGAAAATTCCTGGACAGGGAAGTATTTGAAAGATTATTTGAATTAATTCTTTCGCACTAAAATATTCATCCAAATTCCATTTAAGGGGATTATTCTGGATGTAATTCCTGATTCTCCTCAAGTCAGCTTCATTACGAATAATATGATCATAAAATCGTGGTTGCCATTGAAAATTGATCAAATCCAATTTTATGAATTCGTTTTGTGACAGACTGATTTAAATTGTCCTATAATAGAACCAAGATGAATTTGGTTTGAATTTGTAGAGACGGGTCGTTGACCCGTCTCACTTGACTTTGAGACGTCCCGACGGGACGTCTCTACATCTTTGATAATTAGAATTCCGTGAAAATGATTTGGCATAATAACGTAATAATCTAAATCTACATTTGACTCTGATTTCTTTTGTCTTCAACCATTCTTCTTCAACGATTTTACCAATATCATTCAATATTACTTTCCCATTTCTAATTTCACCAAACCAACATTTAAAATTCTTTGTGCATATCGTAACATAATACCACCAAGGAATTGAATAATTCCATTCATTTAATCGATTCGATTCAATTCGATATTTACTTTTATAAAGCATTGTCATCTACACTTTCACAACAACCTTCCCAATGCTCTTACCTGTTTGGAAATATTTCAAAGCCTCAATTAAATGTTTAAATGAAAATACCTTCCCGATATATGGATGCTTGAGGTTCATCTTCAAAATTTCTTCTGCCATACTCTTTAACGCATCAGGTCTGTCCCATAAATAAATAAGATTGAAACCCATAATTGATTTGTTTTCATTTGAAAGTGAAAGTGGGTCAACTTTTGGACGAAATAAAAATTTATAGGATTACTTTGAAAAATGTTTGGTCTGGATGAAGTGCGACATAAACTGAGCACCGCCATAAATAATTATTCTGCCCGATGGTGCAAGCGCTTTGAAACTTTCTTCAAAAATTTTTCCTCCGATCGATTCAAGAACAAGATTCAGCTTTCTTTCTCCAAGAGCCTTTCTCAATTGTTCTTTAAAATTATTTTCTCTGACAGATAACCTCATCGTAACCTTCATTTATTAAGAAGTTCCTTTTTGATTCTGACCCGATTGTCCCTATTGTATATGCGTTAAATTTTTTCGCAATTCTGTTTGCACAGATGCCAACACCACCAGCAGCACTATGAATCAGAACTGTATAGTTTGCTTTGATATTTCCGAGTTCAACCAGAGAATAATAAGCTGTGAGTGACTGAACAATGAATGATGCACCTTCTTCAAAACTCCAGTTTTCTGGTAACTTCAGTATGTAACGATAATCTATATTCAGATGAGTTGCGTAAGCTCCGAATCTGATTGCTCCCATAACCTTATCACCAGCTTTGAACTCTTTAACTTTGCTGCCTGCATTTGAAACTATTCCCGAATATTCAAGTCCCGGAATAAAACTTCCTTTCGGAGTTGCGCTGTATAATCCCTGAATTGCAAACAGATCGGCGAAGTTTAGTCCAATGGCTTTAACTTCAACTGTAACTTCATTCTCATTTGGTTCCGGAAGATTTTCTTCTATCAATTTCAAACTATTGATTGAACCAGCTTTGTTCATTCTATAAACTTTTCTTTTCATAATGCTATAGGTTAAAGTTTTTGATAATTTTACATAGGCAATATAAAATTACTTGGCAACTTAATTTCTCAAAACCAAAAGAATAAAATGAAAAATAAAACTCTGATCACTGCCAGTCTTTTACTCATACTTCAATTAAGCCTCACCGCACAATCTTATTATTATGGAGTTGATTTCGATACAGTTAAAGCTCAGAAATTTGATATGGGCAAGATGTGGACGTTTGAGAATCCTCCTCTCGATTACTTTGAAGAAAATTATGATTTCAGACCGACAAAGGAGTGGTTGGATAAAGTTCAGAAATCTGCTTTGAAGTTTGGTAGTGGCTGCTCGGCATCATTTATATCCGAAGACGGATTGATAATGACAAACCATCATTGCATCAGAGGTTTGTTAAGAGATTTAAGTACTGATGAATTGGATTTACTGAAATACAAATTCTATGCAGAGACTCAGGAAGAGGAAATGAAAATACCGGGATTATTTGTAAGCCAATTAATGATAATTGAAGATGTTACCGAAGAAATACAAACAGCTATGAATGCAGCAGAAACTGACTCTGAAAAAGTTGTAAGAAAAAATGAAAAGATTTTGGAGATTAAAACAAAATATTTAGAGAAGAACTCCGAATTAAATTATGAAATCATTTCCTTGTATTATGGTGGGAAATATTCTTTGTATGGATATAAAAAGTATAATGATATAAGACTGGTTTTTGCTCCTGAACTTATTGTTTCCAAGCTAGGAGGGGATTATGATAACTTTACTTATCCCAGGTATGGATTTGATTGTGCTTTCCTTCGTGCTTATGAGAATGACAAGCCGATAAAAACTGAATATTATTTTAACTGGAGTACTGAACCAATATTCGAAGATCAACCGGTTTTTGTTGTTGGAAATCCGGGAAGCACAAACAGATTATATACGATGGCCCAGCTTGAGTATTTACGTGATTACCGATATGGGCTTCAGACTCCGATGCGGAAAGAACTTTATGCAATTTATGAAGAGTTGGTTGAGCAGACTAATGCAGAAGATATGAAGCTGGTAGTGACTTTATTTAATGTTGGCAATGGGTTGAAAGTGTATGATGCAACTTATCAATCGCTTAAAGATCCATTTTTCCTCGCAAGAAAAAAAGATTTTGAAAAAAAGTTTAAAGAAGCTGTCCAATCAAATTCCGAGTTGAATAAAACCTACGGAAACATCTGGGATAAGATAGCTGAGAACAGAGCTGAAGCTTCGAATTATGCAAAAGAAATTTTTGCATTAACCATAAGTTCTTCATATTCACCGAAGTATTTATTTATTGCAAAGGATTTGGTAAAACTCGCAGAGCAGCTTAAGCTGGCAGAAGAAAAAAGGGAAGCTGCATATAAGAACGATAAGCTCGGACAGCTTAATTCAAAATATTTTTCCAAAAGTCTTCGATAAAAATCTGGAGGATAAAAAACTATTTCTTCAGGTAAATGTGCTTGTAAATAATTTGCCTCCTGGTAATGAATCATTACAAATCATGACTGAAGGAAAAAACGGAATCGAAGCGGTTAATAATCTTCTGGCTAAATCAAAAATCACAACAAAGGAAGACGTAATTGCTCTTGCTAAATCAGGTGCAGATGCAATTCTTAATTCAGATGATCCCTTTATTAAGTTTGTTTTAAGCTCGAGAGAGAGGCTGGCAGAAATGGAGAATAAAAATAAAGAGCTCGAAGATGCTGATGTAATAAACAACCAACTGCTTGGTGAGGCATTATACAAAGTTTATGGTGATGCAATTCCACCTGATGCCACTGGTACACTGCGAATTTCAGATGGAGTGTTAACAGGTTATGATTATAACGGAACCCGTGCACCATACAAAACCACTTTTTATGGTTCGCTTGACAGGTATTATTCATTTAATAAAAAATTTCCTTTTAATCTGCCTGATTACTGGGAAACCTTACCGGAAGAGTTTGATCCTTCCACACCACTGAATTTTGTGAGCACGTGCGATATAATTGGAGGAAACTCCGGAAGCCCAACACTTAATATTGATGCTGAAGTTGTTGGCCTTGCATTCGACGGAAATATGGAAAGCCATTCAGGAAGATTTATTTATACTACAGAAATAAACAGAACTGTTAGTGTTACTGCTGAAGGAATAATTGAAGCAATCAGGGATCTTTACAAGGCAGAACGATTAGCTGATGAAATATTGAATGGAAAAATTGAGTAAGCTAATTAATTATCCTTGGGCAGATAAAAAATCGCAGTAAACTCATTCAGCTTTTAAAACTTTCCCAATTTTTGCAGCCTCATTGAAAAGCTGTTCGGTGAGAATGATATCATCTTTAATTTCTAATCCTGATTGCTTTAATCCTCTGGCAAGCCAGGTATTGCAGGTATTGAAGAGATGATAACTTCCATTTGCTTTGAAGAAATAAATCCGGTTTAAATATTGAGTGCTTAAAATTTGATACTTACCGAGTTCATCTCTCCAGATTGTATCAGAAATGTATTTCTGTAAAACTTTTAATTGTTCATTGTTAATTTTTAATTCGACAACAATCTCGGATATATCAAAATACTGTTGTTTAGAAATAAATATTCCTTCAACTCTCAAAGTGCTTGGAGTTGATTGAAAAAGTGCCTGGTAAGCTAAATCCCAATCGAAGTCAGGGTGTTGATAAAAGGCTTCATCGCCCCAGCCAATGTCAACAAGTTCAGCTTTCTGAAAATATTTAATCTCAGGGAAAATAATTGTATCAACATCTTCAGTATGAAAAACAACAGCAGTATGCCATCTTTGCTTTATCAGATAGATTGTCTTTAAAAGAATCATCCTGAAAAAAAACTTTTTCAGCTTCTTTTGAAAAACCACAACACTCCCAATCTATCGGCGTCACCTGAAGAGCAGGCGAAGTATGCAGAAAAAAGAAAATTATCGGAAAGATTGTTATGTTGTTCATGTAAATTTTTAAAATTCTCCTTAATCCTAAACATAAAATAAAAATCTATGAAAATCCTTGCAAAAAGTAGATCAATAATTTATCTTACTCTTTATCTTACTCTTACTCGCTGATAATTTCTTTGCCCAGGAACCAAATGGAAAATACACTATCGTTATTCATGGTGGGGCAGGATCAATGGATCATAATATGGAGGAGTCTTCAAAGCAAACTTATCAAAAGTCTTTAACCGCAGCACTTAATATTGGGAAAGAAATTCTTGAAAAAGGTGGAAGCAGTCTTGATGCTGTTGAACAGGTTATAAGATTTTTAGAAGACGACTCACTTTTCAATGCGGGAAGGGGAGCTGTATTTACTTCAGAAGGAAAGAATGAACTGGATGCATCAATTATGGATGGAAGGGATTTATCAACAGGTGCAGTTGCAGGAGTAACTATTATTAAAAATCCAATTTCACTCGCAAGGCTTGTGATGGAAAAAACTCCGCACGTACTTTTCGCAGGGACAGGTGCTGATGAACTTGGCAAACAACTAGGAGTTGAAATAGTTGATCCATCTTATTTCTTTGTTTATGAAAGCTATCAAGAATTAATATTGATGAAGAAGAAAGCAAAAGGAACAGTAGGATGTGTTGCGATTGATCAGTTTGGAAATATTTCAGCCGGTAACTTCAACCGGAGGAAGAACAGGTAAAATGCCGGGAAGAGTTGGCGATTCACCGTTGATAAATGCAGGAACCTATGCTAACAATAAAACCTGCGGCGTATCAGCAACAGGAATTGGTGAGCTGTTTATCAAAAATACTATTGCTTACAAAATTTCCGCATTGATGGAATTTAAAAGCTATTCCCTGAAGCAAGCTACAGAAGAAGTTATCTTTAATATTCTGCCCGAAGGTTCAGGAGGCATTATTGCAGTTGATAAAAATTATAATTTTGAATTTCCTTTTAATACTTCCAGTATGATGCGCGGTGTTGCTACATCGGATGGAGTATTTGAAGTAAAAATCTGGAAATAAATCTAAATTACTGGAGGAAAAATGAGACCAGAACCGGGCGATTACGCTCCTTATTACGAAAATTATATCAAGCTTATTGAAGGCGATGATATTTTAAAGATTCTCAATGAGCAAAGTAAAAAAACTCAGGATGTTCTGAATTCATTTTCAGAACATAAAGGTAATTACCGTTACGCTGATGGTAAATGGACTGTCAAAGAAGTTGTTGGTCATCTGCTCGATACAGAAAGAGTTTTTGCATATCGTGCATTGTGCATTGCAAGAGGAGAGAAGAAATCACTTCCAGGTTTTGATCAGGATGACTATGTAAAGGAAGGAAATTTTAACAGCCGTGAACTCTTCGAATTGAATTATGATTTCCGATTACTGCGTGAATCAAATATTCTTATGTTCAGAAGCTTTACTCCAGAAATGTTGAATAGAAAGAGGCTTTGCAAATGAGACATCAGTAACGGTGTTAGCAATTCTGTATATGATTGCAGGTCACGAGAAATCATCATATGAATTTTCTGCGGGAGAAGTATATGTAAAAGAAATTATATCGCTAAAAATTTCTTTTATAATTCGATCAGTTGTGCCAACGTTTTTGTGAACGAAATCATAAGATTTTTTACCGCATTCATTCATCAGTTTATCATCCGAAAATAATTTTCTAATAAGTCTGTAAAATTCTTTTTTATCTTTTATCATGATTCCGCCGCCAGCTTCTACCAATTTTTTTGCTTCCTGCGAGTTTTCGATTTTGGGTCCAAATAGAACAGGCACTCCGTAAACTGCTGCTTCAAGTACATTGTGAACATTGATCTTAAAGCTTCCGCCAATAAAAGCCACATTAGCATAGCTGTAAAGAATAGATAACACTCCGATCGAATCAACAATAATTATATTCTGATTATTGTAGTTATTTATATCGGACAATCTGATGGAAGAAACTTCACCTGAAAATTCCTGTTCTAATTTTTCCAGATGCATAAGTGTTGGTTCGTGCGGAGCGATTATTATCAAAGCATTCTTCTCAAACTTTAATAATTTCTGAAATGATGGAATGATTACATCCTCATCCTGCTGCCAGGTGCTGCCGGCAACCAAAACTTTTTTCCCTTCAAGGACATTCGTATTAATTATCCTGCTTTTTTTCGAAGCAAGGCTTCTGCTATAAACCCTGTCAAATCGTGTATCACCAACTACTTTAATTTGAACATTTCGGCATTTGAACGACCTGAAACCTTTTGCATCTTCTTCAGAGACAGTGAGTATTTTTGAAAAATCTTCGTAAAGGTATTTATGGAATGATCTTATTACCGGAAGCTTGCGTGGAGAATTTTTTTTCATCGTCGCATCCACTAAAAGACAGGGAATCCTTTTTTTCTTCAACGCCCAGATATGGTTCGGCCAGATATCATAACGCATAAATACAGCCATATTCGGTGATATAATCTCGATAAATCTTTTTGCTCTCCATCTTGAATCAAAAGGAAGGTAAGTGATAATATCGGCATAAGGATATTTTTTTGAATTTTCATATCCTGATGGCTGAAAAGAAACTCACTACAATCTTTACATCTGTTTCTTTTTTAAGCTTCTCAATAATTGGTTTTGCCTGTTCAAATTCACCCAGAGATGACGAATGAAACCAGATAATTTTTTTGGATAAGTCAAGTGTCAGACGGCTGAGTATTAAATCTTCAAATATTCTTTTCCGACCCGATATTCCGGTTCGGATTTTTTTCTTAAACAGAGATATGAACATTAATGAGAGATAAAGAAGAGGAACAAAAAATATATTATAAATAATCTGCCAGAACTTTTTCATCACGTAGCCATGCATATTTTGTAAAGTATTAAATGCCAGCTCCGGCTTTATTTCCTTCATACATTTGAAGTGAATCTTCGGACAGGAATTTCTTCCAATGTGAGTGCAGGGCCGGCAGGAAAGATTCTCTATCTCAAGTTGAATGCTTTTTGCTTTGTAAGGATAAAATCCAAATTCCTTTACAGTTGATCCAAAGAATGCAATCACAGGAACTTTCACAGCAGATGCGAGATGCATTAATCCTGAGTCATTTGAATAAATAGCTCTGCACATTTTCATATCCGAAGCAACTTGTGAAATACTTGTGTTGCAGAGATTTACGGCATTTTTAATTTGTTTTTCCATTTCAAAACAAAGTTCTACTTCTTCTAATCCTCCGAAAAGTACAACCTTGTAACCGGCGGATTCTAATCGAGTTCCCAGTTCAATAAAATATTCTTTCGGCCAGCGCTTAGTAAAATGTTTTGAACCCGGGCATAAGCCGATATACTTTTCACCAGCTTTTAATTTTGGATCTGCTTCATTTGTAGTGAAAAAGTCAAGTCCTTCAGAATCTAATTCAACACCTGCAGCTTCAGCATATCTCACTGGAATTTGAGGAAAATCTTTTAGCTTATTTATTTTAAAATGAACGAGGAGAAATTTTTTGAAATTATTTTTCTTAAATCGAAGAGTCTTACAATGTAGTGGTCTGATGATTTCACGCGATCTTAAATTATTCTGCAAGTCAATTACAATTTCATACTTAGCAGCAATCAGCGCATTGATAAGTATCTGCTTTTCAAAGCTATGTTTTGTGTATTTATGAATATTGGTGAGATATGGATTATTCTGCATCAATTCAAAAAATTCTTCTTTCAATACAAAATCAATTTGAAGAGCCGGATTTTTTTTCTTTATTGAGCGGATTAATGGAGTAGTCAGCAGTATATCGCCAATAGAGCTCAACCTTATGATGAGTATTTTTGTTAATTTAGAAAAGTCAATTACCATTTTTGTAGTAAAATTTACTGTAAAATATAAACATTTATTGACTACACATAAAACAATTATTGAAGTTTAGTGTATTTGGAATTAATTTAGCATCTAAAATTTGAAAGTATTGATATGACAACATTAACACCTCCCGGAACAATTGAATTTCCTCAGTCTTCACTTGAGAAAAAAGTATATACTATTGTTGAAAGCTTTGGTGAGTATATACCGATCACCAATGATAAAAACAGACTCGGATATTGTTTGTTTAAGTTTATGAAGGGAGAAGGAGATCCTCCGAAAGTATCATTACGAAGTGCAAAAATTAAAGTAGTTGGAATCTCTATCGATGATCTTGCAGAAAAAATTGATAGTGAATTGAAGAAAGTTTCTGGTTAATTAATAGTTAGGTCGTAAATAAAATGAAATTAATTTTAGTTCTCCTTACATTTTTATTATTAACTTCTTGTTACACTTCCTAAATAGATTTATTTCAGAAATGTACTTGGAGTGCAGGCCATTTCATTTCAAACGAAAAAGAAGCTATCAATGTTGCCACTGATTTTATAAGGTCAAACAATTTTAAAAGTGAACTATTTTTAGATTCCGTTGAAGTATTTCACATTTTGAATGATTCGACGATTTATGAAATTAGCTTTAAAGAAAACAGCTCTAGAACTGCCTCCCAATATTCTATTTTTTATAAG
>CAVOPS010000030.1:0-16236 GCA_963698155.1 uncultured Ignavibacteriaceae bacterium
TTGCTGTTGATGATATAACAGTTCCAGCTTATGTTGGTAAGCCTGCGACAAATGAGTGGCTGCAAGCTCTGATTGGTTACCAATTTTGGGGTGCGGCATTTGATGTAGCTAATAACAAGGTTTACTTTAATAACGGATCAACACTATACGAATGGCCGGTTGGAGGTACTGTAACACAATTAGGAACAATCGTAGATACCCTCGGCGCAACACAATCAGTTGTTAGTCTCGCATTTTACAATGGCGAACTTTACTGTACAAAGAATATATCTAATGAAGCGGTTTATAAGATTAACACTTCAACTCTGGTTGCCAGGGTTTATATTGATTACGTAGATGCTGACTTTGATTTGGGTGGCTTAGCAATCGACCCGAACACAGGAATTATCTATGCGACAAATGATGACACTTCACCATTCGGCTCAGGATTGTTCCGCATTAACACTGATGCAACTGGAACGCTAATCGCAGCATACCCTGCTGGTCAGACCGACATAGATGGTTTGGCTGTCAGCAATACAGGAATTGCTTACCTGATCACAGATGAGCCAGGATTTGTCTATGTCTATGATCTTGGCAGCAACACCTACCTCACACCGTTGAACAATCCATGGACTTCGTCCGAAGTCTTTAGCAGCGGCACCTGGATTTACGAAACTGGCGGCAGCTATGGATTACCTGAAATATTATATTACATATTTGACGAAACTGGTGGCAACCAAACCACTAACTACGCTGTGCCTGGAAGAGGCTTTCCAATTGCACCAGTATTAGGTGATTTAACAATGGGATCTACCGGGCAGTTTGGTAGTGCAGTAATTGGTTCAGGTGCTACTGGATCTACTGACTATGTAAATACCGGTTGGGCAACAGACATTGGAGCGAGCAGTTGGACAATTAGCTTATGGTTAAATAATTTGTTAGATAACGCAACATTGCGTTATCTGTTCGGAGATAATACAGCAGGATCTTTCCGTTGCTTTTATAACGGTGTAGCTCCCGCTGGCGGAATTATTCTTAGAGGGACAGGTATAACTGATGTAGGTGTTACCGGAGTTAAACCTGGTCCAAGCGTCGTTCACTTTGTTTATGATGCTACGATACCTTACATTAAAGCTTATGTCAATGGGGTCCTTGCTGTTACAGTCCCTCAGGCTGCTGCGTTAAATATCAATGGCGCCGGACCCTTCAAGGTTGCCGGTTACAGCACATTAGCTGGCTATGAAGCTGGTGGCTTAATCGATGAATTCAGATTTTACAGCCGTGCACTTGATTCAGCTGAGGTTGCCAATACCTGGAATATATCAATTGTTCCTGTTGAGCTTACTTCATTCACTGCTTCGGTCGACAGAAACAATGTAAAACTTTTATGGACAACTGCTACAGAACTTAATAATAGCGGATTCAGCATCGAAAGAAAATATTCCAATACTGAATTTTCAGAAGTAGGTTTTGTTCCCGGCTTCGGAACAACATCACAACCAAAGTCATATTCATTCACTGACAATAACTTGCGCAGCGGTGTTTATTCTTACAGATTGAAACAAATCGATTTCGACGGAACCTTTACGTATTCCGACGAAGTTGAAGTTGAAGTAATCGCACCAGCGTTATTCAGTCTTGATCAAAACTATCCGAACCCATTTAACCCAACCACAAGAATTACTTTCTCACTTGCTGTTGATTCAAAAGTTAGCCTGAAAATATTTGATGTTCTTGGTCAGGAAGTTTCTTCATTGGTTAATCAGAATCTTACACAGGGAGTTCACACTTATGAGTTTAATGCAGCAGGCATTAACAGCGGTGTTTACTTCTACAAGTTAGAAGCTACTGGTGTAAACGGAAATGAGTTCACAGATGTTAAGAAGATGATTTTAGTGAAATAATAATTTCATCAAAGTCTTAATTGAAGGGCACACCAAAATGTGCCCTTTTTTATGTTAATTTATCATCCACACATTAAAAGTAAGCACAGTGGAGAATAGAACGTAGAGAGAGTAAGGAACAAGTAAATATGCGGCTAATGGAGATAAACGCCAGATTAGAAAAATGAGAAGGATTAAATTTGCAACCAATAACATAGCCTGAAAGAAAGCTAAACCTATCTGCTGATGAGAGAAAAAAAGAATATTCCAGCCAACAATTAATAATGCATTCAAAATGAACAGAGCAATTATAACTCCAAAATTCTTTTCGGATGAATGTTTGTTCCAGAGTATGAGAAGAGACAAAGAACTAAGAATAAATATTATCGTCCACGCTAAAACCATTACTGAACCAGAAGGTGTCCAATCGGGAAGATTAATTGTTTTATACCATGACCTGCCTGTTTCAGCAAAATAGGAAGCTGCAGATGCGGTAATTATTACAAACAGCGGAATGAAAAAATAATTTGGTTTAACTCTGGTCAACAGATTTACCCTGATTTTTTATTATCGGCAATGGAATAAAGAAAGAAAATTGATGGGAGTCAAACACTCATTTTTTCCCAAAAGGCTTTTAGCTTAAAATTTGCTTAAGTGCCTTTTCCTGATTTTCCAGAGGAAGCTGGCAGACATGGTTTTCGCAAATATAAATTAAGGTTTTGCCCGATATATATCTGTTTTTAAGAATCTCAAGAGAACCTTCGTTCTCTCCACCAAACAGAATGATATTAGGTAAAAACATTTTGCCGATTTCATTTCTTTCACTTTCAAAGTTATCCCCGACGATGCCAACTTCATAAAATGGGAAAGCAAGATTTACCGCAGCAGTTAACCAGTATGAATGAAAAGTGGGATTCCTTAGTGCAGATTTTTTTATTGCTTTCACCAAATTATTTGCCAATTCCTCATAGCTTTCATTGAAAAAAAATCGCGATAGTTTGAAGAGTCCCAAAGCCAGAGATGAATTTGATGAAGGAGTAACATTATCAGAAAAATCTATTTTACGGGCGATTAAAGGTTCATCAAGATCAGAAGTGTAGAAGAAAAAATCAGATTCATTTTCTTTAAAGTGAGCAATAACATAATCTGCTAATTTTTTAGCAGCGTAAATCCATTTTTCATCAAACGTAGCTTCATACAAAGAAATAAACGCTTCGATAGTGTACGAATAATCATCCAGGAAAGCATTGATATTGCTTTTACCATTTTTATAGTTCCTGTTTAATCTTCCATCTTCATTCATCATATTGTTCAAAATGAATTCGCCATTCTTAAATGCAGCGTCAAGAAATTTCTTTTCACCAAAAGTTGAATATGCATCAACATAACCTCTCAACATCAAAGCATTCCAGGAAGTAAGGATTTTATCATCAAGTCCGGGTCTTACTCTTTTATTTCTTTCCTTAAACAGTATTTGTTTTGTTTCATTTATTATTTGGTCAAATAACTTTTCATTATTTGATATTTCTTTAACAGGTCTTCTTTTTTCTGATTGATAAATAAAATATTATTTCCTTCCCAGTTACCAATTTGAGTAACAGAATAGTAATCGCAGAAAAGTTCGGATTTTTCGCCAAGTAAGTTGTCGATTTCGTTTTTTGTCCAGACATAATATTTCCCTTCCTTACCTTCTGAATCAGCATCAAGTGAAGAATAAAATCCGCCTGATTCGTCAGTCATTTCTCTCTCTATAAATTCCAGAGTTTCATACACAATTTTTTTGTAGAGTTCATTCCCTGTTACCTTGTAAGCGTTTGAATAAAGACTAACAAGCTCAGCATTATCGTAAAGCATTTTTTCAAAATGAGGAACCTTCCAGATATCATCAGTTGAGTAGCGGGCAAAGCCCCCACCTAAGTGATCATAAATTCCACCGTTTGCCATATTATCAAGAGTTACTTTTATAGCCTCAATTGCTTTTGGATCTTTAGTGTGAAAATGATAATTCATTAAGAATTGATAAATATTCGGCATCGGAAATTTAGGAGCGCCTTTTGTTCCTCCATTAGTGAAATCTATGTATGAAATTATTTTTCTAACTGACTCTTCCAGTTCTTCTTTTGTAAACGAAGAAGTATTCTCCCCAATACCAGGCAACTTCATTCCCTTTATAGCTTGTGTCAATTTTCCAGCTTCCTGATCGAAAGTTTCAGGTTCTTTTTGATAGAGGTCTTTAAAGTATAGAAGTATTTTTGTCCAATCATTTTTTCTGAAGTATGTGCCGGCAAAAACAGGTCTACCATCTGGAAGAGCAATTACATTTAACGGCCAGCCGCCTCTTCCAGTTATGAGATGAGCAGCATCCATATAAATCTGATCGACATCAGGTCGTTCCTCTCTGTCAACTTTTATTGAAACATAAAAGTCATTCATTACCTGAGCGACGGATGTATCCTCAAACGATTCGTGTTCCATCACATGGCACCAGTGACAGGCTGCATAGCCAATACTAATAATTAAAAGTTTTTTTTCTGATTTTGCTTTGTCAAGTGCTTCATTTCCCCAGGGAAACCAATCAACGGGATTATTCGCGTGCTGAAGAAGATAGGGACTCGTTTCGTTTGCTAATTTATTTTTGAACATCATATTAGTTAATTAAAAATTATTATAGGGAATAAAAATCAAAAGAGATGACTTGCTTCAACTAAAAACGACTAATCAGAATTTAAGTTCAATCTCAATGGGACAGTGATCGGAGCCCATAACGGAAGAATGTATTGAAGCAGAAATGATATTGTCTTTTAAGTTCTCACTGATATAAAAATAATCTATCCGCCAGCCAACGTTTCTCTCACGGGCTCTTGTTACCATATCCCACCATGTATATTGTTCAGGCTCTTGATTAAACAATCTGAATGTGTCTATAAATCCAGCGGCAAGAAATTTATCTATCCATTCTCTTTCTTGAGGAAGGAATCCCGATATGACAGAGTTCTCTTTTGGTCTGGCAAGATCAATTTCTCTATGAGCTGTGTTCACATCACCGCAGACAACAATTTTCTTGCCTTCTTTAAGAAGTTTCTTGCAGTGCTTGAGAAATGTTTCATAGAATTCCATCTTGTACTTAAGTCTTTCATCTGATGCTTTGCCATTCGGGAAATAAATATTAAACAGGATGAATTCATCGAACTCTGTGATAATGAATCTTCCTTCGCTGTCAAACTTTTTAATCCCAATTCCTTGCTGAACTTTAACAGGATTGAGCTTCGAATATGTAACTACTCCGCTATAACCTTTCTTTTCAGCAGATGAAAAATAAGATTTGTGCTCATCAACGTTTTTCAATTCTTCTGTAAGCTGGTCGGGATGGGCTTTTGTTTCCTGAAGACAAAGAATATCAGGATTTTCATTTTTTAGCCAATCAAGAAATCCTTTTTTATAAATTGCACGGATTCCGTTAACGTTCCAGGAGAGAAGACGATATTTTTTATTGGGCATAATAACTCATTTATTAATTTGACTAATAAAATTAACGAACAATCAATCTCCAAATCTGAGCAACAAAAAAAGTAACAACCAATCCCATCACTATCGGCAGAAAGGTAGAGACCAGAGTCCACTTTAAACTTTTTGTTTCTTTATAGATTGTATAAATAGTTGTTGAACAAGGATTATGAAGCAAACTAAATATCATCAAGTTTATTCCGGTTAATAAAGTCCATCCGCCGGCGTTAAGAATATTTGCAGTGTCTGCAACGGAATCGAGTTCAAACATTACGCCGCTGCCTGCACCAACTCCAGCAAGACCAAGATTCGCTACTGTTAACATCAAAATAGACGGTATAACAATTTCATTTGCCGGGATTGCAATTATGTATGCAAGAAAAATTACGCCATTCAGCCCCAAAATAAATGCAAACGGATTTATCCAATTTATAAAAATGTTGGCAATAGACTCACCTCCTATTGTTACGTTTCCAACAAGCCAGATGACAACACCTGCTGGTATAGCAAATACAATCGCACGCCAAAGAACAAAAATTGTTCTGTCAATTAAAGATGTATATAGCGTTCGTAAAATTCTTGGAGGTCTGTATGGTGGTAATTCAAGACTAAAAGCTGAAGCTTCTCCTTTCAAAACAGATTTTGATAATCCCCATGAAACAACCAAGCTAAAAACTATTCCAAGCACAGCAATAAAAACAACAGCAGCAGCGGATACTATTCCGGCAAGATAAGCTGGAGCTGCTGCACCAATAAAAATAGTTGCGATAAGAATCTGAGTTGGCCATCTTCCATTACACAATGAAAAATTATTTGTGATAATCGCAAGCAATCTTTCACGCGGACTATCGATAACCCTTGTTGCAACCACACCGGCTGCATTACATCCAAATCCCATCGCCATAGTTAATGCCTGTTTGCCGTGAGCACCAACTCTTCTGTAAAGATTGTCCATATTAAAAGATACGCGCGGCAGGTAACCAAAGTCTTCAAGCAACGTAAACAGCGGAAAGAATATCATCATCGGTGGAAGCATAACACTTACAACCCAGGCCATTGCAAGGTATGCACCATCAATTAAAACACCATCGAGCCAAAATGGTAATCCAATGCTTGCGGAAATACTTTTTAATATTGGATGAATAGTATCAAGCAGGAAAGAAGCAATTAATCCTGATGGTACATTTGCACCTTCTATTGTTAACCAGAATACCACACCAAGAATAAGGAACATTATCGGGAAACCTGTGTATCGGCTGGTTAAAATTTTGTCGATGGTTTTTTCCCAACTAACAGTTGTTTTTTCTGAAGGAAGAGTAACAGCACTTTTTGAAATATCAGAAGCATTTAAATAAATTGATTCCATTAAAGTGTCGTGGAAATGTTCGCCAATCTCCCAGCGTAAATTATTCGCTGTGGATAAAATCGCTTCTTTGTTTTTCTGTTCATTATTCATATTAATTAAACAACCGTCTCTAACTCGATTTTCTTTTGATCACTTGAATAGATTTTGCCTAATTCACCATTCCTGATTGAATCAATTATACTTTGATCACCCTCGAGCAATCTTAAAGCCACCCATTTGACATTTGGAAGATTTGGAAATTCTTCAAGCAGCATTTTACTTAGCTTCTCTACTGCAAAATTTAATTCCTTTGATTTACTTTTCAATCTATATGGTTTGCAAACATACTTTCCTGTTGCAACTTCATAAATTGAATTAAGTAATTCATTCATTCCTTTATTGTAACGAGCAACAGCCGGAATAACAGGAATACCTAAATCTTTTGAAAGCATTCTCTCATCAATTTTAATCTGATGTCTTTCTGCTTCATCCATAAGATTTAAACAAAGAACTACTCTATCTGTAATTTCTAAAATCTGAAGTACAAGATTCAGATTTCTTTCAAGACGAGTTGCATCAACAACTACAACAGTAACATCAGGCTGGCCGAAGAGAATAAAATCTCTTGCAACTTCTTCATCAGTGCTTGTTGAGAGAAGCGAATAGGTACCAGGGAGATCAACCAGTTTATATTTGCTGCCGTTAAATTCAAATCCACCTTCAGCACGAGTAACAGTTTTTCCGGGCCAATTGCCTGTGTGCTGTTTAAGTCCGGTTAGATTATTGAATACAGTGCTTTTCCCTGTATTTGGATTTCCTGCCAGAGCAATCACAAAATCAAAACTGCTCATATCAATGCCGAGTCTTTTTAGATTCCCTGCATTATGAACCGGGCAAGTCTCACAGTTATTTGCATTCAGATTCATAATTAATTCATACCTTCATTTTCTGAAACCAGATAGATACGGTCAGCAAGTTTTTTCCGAAGAGCAATTGAAGCTCCTTTAATTTTGTAAGCAGTCGGATCGCCGAAAGCGCTTTTCAGCTCTGCAATAATTTCCGTCCCTGGAACAACTCCCAGATCCATCAACCTTCTTCTCTGTTGTCCTCTCAAAGCTTTTGATATTCCGAGCACTTTTCCCTTCTGGCCAATTTTTAATGAAGACAAACTTTTGAATTTTCCTTCAACAGTTTTTTCAAAATTGATTGTGAAAACTGTAATATTTTTAGCAAACAACGGAGCCAATAAACATTCCTCACCGTTTGCCGTAAACCTCACTCTTTCCTTTGTAGATTCCAGCATCCTTACCTGCATACCCGGATATAATCCTTCGGCAACAAGCTGCTGATATATTGCATCCGGTTCATCCTCAATGTGAATGATGCTTGCAAACTCTCCGAATTGTAAATCGGTCAGCGGTCTTCCTTTTTTATCTGGAAGGATACCATCAGTTGATGGAATAGGATCTCCGTGTGGATCAAAAACAGGATTGCCAATTTGTGCAGCGAGTGCATCTGCATCAGAAAGAGTTAATTTGTGCTCGAACTCTTCAGCGGAATGATGCCACTGCAATTCATCAAACCTGTTTCATCTGCAAGATATTTTTCCCATAATCTGTGGAATCTTATTATCCTAAGTGCATATGATCTGCCTTCACTCGAGAGCTGAAGTGTTTCCTGATGCGTGCTTAGCATTCCCATATTCCTCAAGCTTAGTAATTAATCCTGCTGCTTCATCTTCAGAGATTGAGAGCTTTCCGGCAACACTATTTAAAGTGCAGCTTACTCCACTATATTCACAGTTGTAAAGATGTTTCAAAGCATCTTCAATTAATACTCTTTTAGATATTGTCTTGCTTCGTTTCATCCTTGCTATCAATCCTTTTTCCGGAAAGAATGAAACTACAGCTAGCAGGATAATACCGGAGCCAATCAATAAAGTTATTAAGGGATCAGTCATAGTTTTCTTTTATTTAACCTCTGTTACAAAAATGTTTGCAGCTACTTTGCTGCTGATGCTCGTTTCTTTTTTATCGATCTCAACTAATAGTGAATGATCAAATCCCATGGCTTCAACAACCGTAACTTCCTTGTTCAGCTCAATACCAATTTTTGAAACGTACTGCAGGAAGCTGCTATCAAAGTCATGAACACGATTTACTTTAACTTTCTTTCCGGGATTAATAGTACTTAATGGTACACCCGAATTTCCTTTGGGCAATTTTCCATTTTTATCCGGAATCGGATCACCGTGCGGATCATATTCAGGATAGTCCAGCATTTCTTCCATCTTATTGATCAATTCATCTGATGCACTATGCTCAAGATTATGCGCTTCATTGTGGACTTTATCCCAGGGCAGACCAACAACCTGATGTAAGAACAATTCCCATATTCGGTGGCGTCTCACCATATTCCTTGCGTAATCTTCGCCGCTCTTTGTGAGCTTTGTTCCTTTATATCGTTTGTATTCAACGTAACCTTCATTAGAAAGTTTTCGCAGCATATCTGTAACCGCAGCACCGGAAATGTTTAGTTGCTCAGCGATTTGGTTGGCTTTTATCTCACCTTTGCTATCCGCCGTTTTGTAAATAACGCTTAAATAGTCTTCTTTTGATATATTTTTCATAGTTAAGTTAATTATTGACTCAAATTTAAGTAAGCTTAAAATTAAAGTCAAGGGTAATTGAATATCTTTATTTTACCTATCGGGGAATTTGAAAAGAAAAGGGAGCTTTTTAGTACTAATTAAATTTGAAAATATTGAGTTGATTATTTTTTTGAGAGATTTTATTGTCGCACGCAATTTTGGTGAAGATTTGATTTTAGTAATTCTGTTTAAGAAAAGTTTTCAGCTTTCGATTCCTCTTCTTGAAGTGATTCCTTTTTGATAATAATGTTTTACTTCTTTCATCTCAGTTACAAGGTCAGCTAATTCAATTAATTCTTCGGGACAGTATCTTCCAGTCAGAATAAGTTCAACATTTCACTGGTTTTATTTTGATGAACTCAATTAGTTCTTCTGTATCGAATGAGTTTAAAGTAAATTGCAACTATAGCTTCATCAAGAATAATTAAATCATATTCACCGCTTAACATTTTTTCTCTGGCTGTTTGCAATCCTTTTTGTGCTTTGGCTAATTCCTCTTCACCTGGAAGTTCCTTTTTATAAACAAAATCATCGCCACCGAATTGCTCAATTGTTATCCATTCGGAAAGATGTTTAAGGCTGTTTAATTCGTTGTAAGGAAATTCTTTCATAAACTGAGCAATGTAGGTCTTCAAACCAAAACCTGCCGCACGAACAGCTTGCCCGATAGCTGCAGTGGATTTTCCTTTTCCGTTGCCGGTATAAATTTGAACGAAACCTTGTTCAAGTTTATTCATAATTAAAAATCATTTTGTAATGAATAGAAAATAATTAGGTGAAACAAATTTCAAGAACATAATAAAAAAACAAGATTGTAATAATTTAAGAAGTGAAGATATTTTTTTATGTTGTGAAACTTAGAGCTGCCATTAAGTCTTTAAAGTGAAAGTCTCTCCTATATCTCTCAATCCAACTTTTATTTCATAGTTCTTGCTTGATTTATTTAGCCATTCTAACGGCTCATAAATCATTTCCCCGCTGTCGAATGTTTTGGTGTGTATTGGAATAAAATATTTTGCACCGAGATGATATTCAGCCATCACAAGAGCTTCTTCAGGTGTGCAATGGTATTTTCTCCACGGTTTGTAAGCACCGATCGGCATAATTGCAATATCAACATTTTCATCTCGATGCTTTTTAAACTTGTCAGTAAAAGTTGTATCTCCTCCGAACAGAACCTTTTTGCCGTGTCTTTCCATTATAAAACCATTAAAGCTTCTTCCATCTTTCATATGTCCGCCGGATCGATCTTTTTCACCGGGATAACGCCAGCCAAAATGTTGTGTTTCGATTCCTTTAAAGTTGATTCCGTTTAAACTTATTCTTTCATCCCAATCAACTTCCTGAAGAGATTTCCACTGTAGGTCTTCGACAACATCTTTAGTGTTATAAGCGACGATGCAATCAAGTTCACCGGGATATTTTTCTGTTAATGCTTTTAATGTTTTATAATCCATATGATCCATATGAGCGTGTGAAAGCAAAACGATATCGGGCTTTGGAATATCTTCAAGCATTAAAGCAGGAAGACTGGCTCTTCTCGGTCCAAGAATATATCCTTCAATATAAACTCCAACCGCTTCAAAGAAGACTGGATCTGTAAGAATATATTTACCAAAGAAATTAATGAGAACTGTGGCGTGACCAATCCATGCAACATTAATTTCATCATCTTTCCATCTATTCAAATTCGGTCTTGAAGAAGGTTCAATCATATTGCTGCCGGAAAAGGACTTGTTAAATCCTTTAACCAGCTTAGGCGGCAGAATTAGTGACCCTGCTGTTACGATTGCACTGCTTTTTATAAATTTTCTTCTATCCATTTAATAATCTAATATCTTTCTGTCAGGTTAGGATGCTGTTAATCAATTCAGGGTTCAAAAAAAAATTTATTAGAAAATTAAATTGACTCTGAGATTGATAAAATTTAGTTTGCGCTGGTCATTATTTAATAAATAATAGGTTAAAATGATAGACATTCTTATTTCTCTGATTATTGCTGGAATTGCAGGTTCAATCGGACGTTCTTTGTCAGGTTTCAGCCGAGGGGGATGCATAATTTCAATCGTGGTAGGGTTTATTGGAGCAATTATCGGAACCTGGCTTGCACGTGAATTACAACTACCCGATCCTTTTGTGATCGTAATAAGAGGAACTAGTTACAACATTTTATGGACTATAATCGGTGCGGTTATTTTTACGGCTGCACTAAGTCTGATTACACCAGATAAAAAGAAGTAGAACATCTCAAGTGGGAACTCAGTTCAAAGGATCAAAAAAAACAACAGAAGCATTAAACAGCTACATAAAATTAATCCGTTCCGCCGAGTCGCTGAGTTCCAAAATTAATTTAGAGCTTAGTAAATATGGATTGACAGAAAGTCAGTTTGGTGTTCTCGATGCTCTCTTTCATCTTGGACCAATGAAACACAAGGAGATAGGGAAAAAAATTCTGAAGAGCGGCGGCAATATCACAATGGTGATTAACAATCTTGAGAGACGTGAGTTGGTTCAGAGAAAAAGAGGAGAAAAAGACAAACGTCAATTCATTATTCATCTTACATCAAAAGGAAAGAAAAAAATTCTGGAAACACTGCCTCATATATCTAAATCAATCAAAAAGCATTTTGAGATATTGAGCGAGGAAGAGCAAAAGGAATTGCAGCGGTTGTGCAAAATTGTGGGACTTCAACTACGAAATTAGACTAGGAACCTGCTCTTAATTTATATTCCTCAAAAATTCGGGGAAGTATTTCTCCCGCCTTGCCGAAATAAGAATAGTTAACCGATGAAGAAATTTCTGTCTCTTCAATATTAATTTCAACAATTGTTGCACCACTGGCTTTAGCTGTGTAAACCAAACCGGCTGCAGGATAAACAACAGCAGAAGTTCCAACAACAAAAAAAACATCTGAGTTAATTGCTGCTTTTTCTCCTCCCGAGAAACTGATCTTCAGGAAGATACTCGCCGAACCAGACAACACCAGGACGGATCAGACCACCGCAGTCACATTTAGGAACACCGTGAGAGAAATCTAAATCTTCGTCGTGATATTTTCTTACAGCTAATACAAAAATTCTTTTCGATGTTCCCGTGAAGTTCAAATATTTTTTTGCTGCCTGCTCTGCGATGAAGGTTATCGACATTTTGAGTTACAACGGTTACATCTTTGAAGTGGTTTTGCATTTCTGCAATTGTAAGGTGGGCTGCGTTTGGTTTTGCTTCGTGAACAATTTTTCTCCTGTAATTATACCATTCCCAAACAAGTTCGGGATTTCTCATAAATGCATTGAAGTTTGCAAGCTCTTCAGGTTTGAACTTATTCCACAATCCTTCTTTGCCTCTGAAGGTTGGTATTCCACTCTCCGAGGAAATTCCTGCACCAGTAAAAAAAACGATTGAATCCGAATCTGATAGTTTTTCAATCAGATTCTTATCATATCTGAATCACTCAAGTTCTTTATTTACTTCTTTCAGAAGCTGTTTTGCTTCTTTCAAATATTCTTCATCATCTTCCAATACGAAAGGAGCTTTTTCAACCAACAAAAGATTTTGTTTAGCAAGCTCATATTCATCTTCTTCGATATAAGCTTTTGCAAGATCGAGGTAAAACATTCTGTAATTTGGTTTCAGCTTGATGGCATTTTGAAATTCTCGTATAGCAACTTCCATATCACCCCAACCCAAACCAAGCGGAAGTCTAAGCAGATAAGCTTTCTCACAAACTTTTAAATGAGCTCTTCCCAACACATAATGAGAAAGTGCCTGAATATAATTCCCGCCATTATTTAGCTGGATTGCTCTTTCACAATCATCTTTAACATCATTCACAGTTCCGATTGCAGAGAAGACGCCCTGGAATAGAGCTATTCTCCCGTTTACGATGGCTCTTCTTACATATGTGACTGATTGATCTGGATGCAAGTTTAACAGCGCTGTCTGCATAGACAAACGACTCATTATATTTATTGAATTTTACTTCTTTCTGTTGATCGTTTCCTTCAGGCATTTTGTTAGCGATATCAACCAAAGCTCTGCTTATTCTCCAGAGTATGTCCCAGTTTGCAGGTGAAAGCTTATCAGCCTTCTTATATGTCTCCAAAGATTTTTGATGATTAAACTCAGTGTTGTATTTATCTCCTTCCTGAATTAAATCTTCAACTGTCTGAGAAAAAATATTGCAGTTGAGTAAAACAGAAAAAAGTAGTGCAAGTAAAAAAGTAAATATTTTCATGTCTCTCCTTCGTTTAATCGAATAAAGATTTTTTAGATTTATCTTCGGAATTATCTGTAAAATTAAATTTATGAAGATCTGTGTCTGCCAGGTGAATAAACTTAGTCCAGTTTGAATCCGTTTTCAATTCAGATTCAATGGAAGTTTTGTAAGCATTAACTTTTGCACTAAGCTCATCTGCCTGATATAGTGTAATTGCTTCTGCCGTTTTGGGAACTACAGGTGAAGCATGTTCTAATTTTCCCTGATGACTTAGAATCAAATGTATAAGATTGTTTTCCAATTCCACAGGAAAGTCAGGAATTTTTTTTATTTCATCCCAAACTAAATTTGATGCGATAATTATATGTCCAACGAGCTTACCTTTATCGGTGTACTCAAAAGCTGAGTCGTATGCTAACTCTTCAATCTTGCCAATGTCGTGCAGCATCGCTCCTGTTAATAGAAGATCTTTGTTCAACTCAGAATGAAACTCACACATCAGCTCACAAATTTTTATTATCTCAAGTGTATGTTCCAGTAAGCCGTGAATATATGCATGATGCCAGGATTTACCCGCGGGGGCAAGACAAAACTGTTCAAATCTTTCATCTGTAAAAATCTGAGTCAGAAGTTTTTTGAGAAATTTATTTGATACTCCTTTTATTCTTTGATTGAACTCATTTTTCATTTCATCAAGGTCACGCTTCGATTCAGGTAAAAAATCTCTCGGACTTACTCGGTCAGATGCTAAAGCAAGTCTTGCAGACGAAATTCTGATTTGTAATGATCCCTGATACTCTTCAACTGTGCCTGCAACTTTTACAACGTCGCCAACTTTACCTCTGGCAGCAAGCTCAGTAAACCCTTCCCAGACATTTGCATTTAGAGATGCTGTTTTGTCCCCAAGTTCTGTAGAAAGGAAGTCACTTCCGCTTCTTGTGCTGCGTAATTCAATCCTTCTGATAAGTAAGAAATGATCTATTTTATCATTTTTTGAAAGAGTATTTAATTCCGATTGTTTTATCAAGTGTAAAGTTTTTTCAAAGTTTGATTAGTTACTCTTAACTTTTATAAATATTCATTACCAAAAATATACAATCAATTATAAAGTAACGATTCTATTTTATCATTCAGCTGTTCAGTGAATGATGGTTTCTGTTTCAATATTTTGACGTTTATGTCCTGATATGATCTTATTAACGCCTCAGATACTGAATCGAGAAAAACTATGAAAGGTATTCTTAAATATTTATGCTTCTCTCTAACTGCTACAATTAGCTGCAAGCCATCCATCAAAGGCAGATTGTGTTCAATAATAATTATTGAGGGATATTTAGCAGATATTATTTCTAATGCCTCAAATGCGTTTTCTGCTTTGAGTATTTGAAGATTAGGATAATTTTGCTGAATTCCACTTTCCAGTTCATTCAATTTCTTTGTGTCTTCTAATACCAGCAGGATATAACTTGTTGAAGCCGGAAGAGTAAAATGAAACTCACTTCCCTTTCCCTCAACAGAAAAAAACCACATCTCTCCGCCGTGCTTTTCAACAATTTGCTTTGCCAGCATAAGTCCAAGTCCGCTTCCTTTTTCTCCTTTTGTTCCTTCAGTAGAGAAAAGTTTGGCAATATTGAAAATCCTTTCATGGTTAACTTCAGAAATTCCAACACCTTTATCTTTTACAACAAATTCAATGAATTTATTATTATAGATATTCGATGTCACTTCCACTGATTCATTTTCAAAAGAATATTTTATAGCATTGCTTATAAGATTCATAAAAACTTTGATTATTAACCTCTCGTCTGCATCAATATAAAATGAATCGGGTATCTTAACGTTTATATTGATGTTCTTCCGCATTGCCAGACCGGTAAGGTACGATACACAGTTGTATGCAATGCTCTGACCGTGCAACCTCTGCATTTCGGTTTTTACTCGCCCTGTCTGTATCTGTGACCAGTCAAATAGATGATTAACAAGCTGAAGTTGGTTGTTCGATGAGTCATAAATGAACTTAACGTATTCTGCCTTATCTTTTTCCGGCAGCATAGTTTCATTCAAGATAATTTCAGAAAAACCCAAGATGCTTGTAAAAGGTGCACGCAGATCGTGCGAAAGAATTGATATGAAGTTATCTTTGGATGAATTAAGCAGTTCGAGTTGATCATTTTTAATTTTTAGCGCTTCAATTTCTTCCACGTAATCTGATGTGTCGATAATGAATCCAAACTTGCTTAAAATATTACCATCTTTATCACGGATAACTTTGATTTTTTCGGATAATTGAACAATACTTCCATCTTTTTTTGTGATTCTGTAATCCAGCTTTATTATTTCCAAGTCGGGATTTTTTTCAAACTCATCCAGCTTTTTTCTATACAACGGCAAATCCTCTTTAAATATTATGGACTGGTAACCGTTTCTATGTTTTTCAATTTCCGCACTGGTAAAGCCTGTAACACTCAAAACATTTTTAGAGTACTTAATAGACGAGATATCAAAATCCCCTTTCCAGAAAAACATTCCTGAAAAATTGTCTAAGATTTCTTCAATGTTTGAATTAGTTGATTTTTTCATTTGAAAAGTGAAAGTAATTCTTATAGACTTCTGAATATATATCTTTTAGAAATTGCATATCTCAATTATAAAGAA